>DHQB01000014.1:0-5988 GCA_002410065.1 Bacteroidales bacterium UBA5349
GCCTATGCTACGCTATTGGGATCTGAATTAATTGAATTTGGATTTCACATGTCGGTAAAAAATGCTTCCAACATTCAAATACGCAATTTAAAAGTAGAAGAGGTTGTTTACGAACAATATTCCGAGTCCGTAACCTATAAGCCTTTGGAGTTTCCTGCAACCAATCCCCGCTGCTTTTTTTTTCAAAACTCATTAGGTGGATTCGATTCGCTGTTAAGCGTTGGCTCTCGAAACCTAACCCTCGAGGGTGAAACGGTAAGCGGGTATATTGCCATGACTGGCAGCGTGCGTAAGTGGTTAAAGCCAGTACAGGAGAGGCGCACGGCTAAAAGCGTGTATAGAGGATCGCTAGGTTATTTTACTAACGATGAATTAAGTTGGCTGGAAGAGTTCTTTTTGAGTGAAGAGAAGTTCTTGGAAGATATAGGCAAATTGATAAGGGTAACGCTACGGCAAGGCGAGTTTCCAAGTCAAACCGATTTGCCCCCTGGCAAGATAGAGATAGAGGCCGTACTGGGTTCGCCCTTTATGTTTTTTTTTTTCGTAGGCTAAGGAATCTCTTTTTCCCAAACGTACCGCCGCCACCCCAACCAATTATACTTACAGAAGCTGGCGGAGAATTATTGCAAGAAAATGGGCTATACATTATACTAGAAGGTTAAAATGGCAGAACCAACAAAAATATCCCAATTTGATGTAGCTGAATTGTTCGGTGCGAACGATTTTTTGTCGGCTATTCAACAAACCGAGCCAGGCATGTTCAAAAACGTTCGACTACCAAAATCGGTTCTCGATGCCATGTTTTTGGGCAGTTCTGCGCTTAACGATTACTACACCAAAACCGATTCAGATAATAGGTATGGAAGATTAGGTTTTGCTAACACCTGGACAGAAAACCAAATTATATCTAAAAACCTAACGGTTACAGGCGATTTTACAGTTAACGGAACTCGGTTTATTTCCAACACCGAAATTGTTGAGATTAAAGATAATCTCGCCATAATCAATTACGGTGAGGTAGGCAACGGAATTACAGCGGGTTTTGCTGGATGGCAAATTGACAGAGGAACTGCTGATGATTTCCTCTTTGGTTTTACCGAGGTTCCGGGCTTTTTCCAAGTTGGGAAAGTTGGGGCGATGCAAACAGTAGCCACAAGGGAAGATGTTCCTACAAACAATTACTACGCTAAGTGGAATAGCACCCTGAAACGCTTTGATACAGCAATTCCAGCATTTAGCGAAATAGGATTAAAACCCACCACATTGAACGGCTACGGCATAACCGATGCATACACAAAAGTAGAAGGCGATGGTAGGTATGGTTTATTGGCTTCAGCAAATTCTTGGGCTGCAACTCAAACTATAACAGGATCTTTGGTAATAGGAACGCAAGCCAATAAGGTTACTATAACCTATGCCACCAACACCGCTAGAACATTAACCATTCCTAACGTAGCCGGCAATAGAACATTTTCGTTTATAAATCAAGCTGAAACTATAAGCGCAATAAAAACCTTTTCGGCTAATCCTGTACTTTCTGCTGCCACGGCTACACTTAATTTTTCGAGCACTACAGGTAATAAAACAATTTCCACAGGAGGTACAACTAATCTAGTATTGACTCCGGGCGGGGGTGTGGCTATTAAGCAAACCACTGTAACCACGGGTTTTGTTTTGGATGTTAATGGAAATGTTAGAGTAGCAGGTAATTTTATCGCCACAGGTGAAGTAACAGGGTACTCTTCTTCTGACTGCAGACTAAAGGAGAACATTAATCCAATACTCTCTTCTCTTGAAATGCTTGAGAAAATTAACCCTGTCTCATTCAATTGGAACAGTAAGGCCAAAGAATTAAACCCAAGCAAATCAAGCCAAATTGCTTACGGGGTAATAGCACAGGAACTAAAAGCCATTATGCCCGAATTGGTTGGAGACATTTACAATGATTACCTTGGAGTAGATTACGTTCAATTAATCCCTATTCTTATAGGAGCAATAAAGGAATTGAATAATAGATTAAAGAAAGCGAATTGATGGGAAAACAGATAACATTACCTACAGATATGGTAATTTCAGACCTATCTGAAATTGGCAATGCTTCATTAGTGTCAGGCAAAACCTATGATGTGTCTGATATTCTTATTAGCCAGATAAAAAATGTTATCGGCGCACCAACTTACAAACTTAATGAATTATGCCTTTTTAGTGGAATAAACAAGTGGGCAGCATTCAGGCCATGTTTATCTACTAAAGCTAATACTTATGGGTATGAGTATGATATACCTTCAATGACATTATTGAGACACCCTGCCACAGCGCAAGATGGTTTTAGAATGGGAGATTTTGCAGGGTATAATCATTTGGCAGTCGCTCCAATGCTTATAAACCCTATTTCAGAAACTAGATACTCTGTTTCTGAAAATACTGTTAGTGCAACTTTCAGAATAGGTGATATAGGGCCAAAAGATTTTCTTCCGAATTGTGCTTTTATGCATTTGATTAGAGATACAAATTGGTTTGATAGCGAAATGGATTTTATTAGCAGATATATTGCTTCTGTAATAACAACTCCGGTAGCAAAAGTTTATAATATAGATACGGTAATCCCAAATTTTGGGTACTCTAACCCAGGACAAGGCATTACTCGCTATGTTGATGATTCAGGTTCTTCTTACAATCCTTATACTTTAAGCAATCCATTTATATTTAGCGTTTGGTTTGGGCATGAAATAGATTCTCAAAATTTTGGAGGAGAGGGTACTACAATATTTAAATGGGTTATGCCTACCGAGATTCATAATGAGTTTACTATCAATTTAAGAAAAAGGTGGGCGTATTTATTTAGAGGATTAGGGGCATTTAATTCAGCTCCAAATAACAGAGACTTAATAGTTAGGCTTACCAATCAAGTGGATACTGGTTTTGACATACAAATCAGTCTTTTTTATCAATTAACTGATTGGAATGGACAGGCAATATCTTCGGGAGGATTGGGCGATAGTATTGAAGTTTATTGGAGCCCTAATAGCGACGGTAGTGGAAGTACAGCAATAACTACTATAGATGAAGAAATATCAACAAGTGGAACTATTACATTCTCCCTCAGTAAAAGAGATCTAATTCAAGACAATGTCATGTATATTTTTTTTAATCGTACTGCTTTTTAAATAAAAATATTTTTATGAAAATCAAACTTCGCACCCTAAACACACTTTTCCCTGGCATTACTGGAATTTACGACAGCATTCATAAGTTTGCTCGCGTAATAGATCTATCTCCAGCTTACAAAGAGATCAAAAATGTGGTTGAACTCTTTGAGGAAAAAAGGAAAAACCTTTTGCCCACTACCGATGAGGATGGCAATATGTCGGTTAAGGACTATACTGCTTTCGAAAAAGCCGTTAATGCAATCCTCGATGAGGAGATTAGCCTTAAAAACAACTTAAAGTTTTCTGTAGAGGAGGCTAAAAGCGCTTTGGAAGCAAAGGCAATAAAGTCTTCTCAATTTGTAGCCCTTCAAGATATATTTATTGCTAAAGCAACCGAAACAGAGCCAAAATAACCCATGAAAATAACAACCCCAGCCGGCACCCTTGTGGTTAACGATGATACCGAAATATCATTAACGCTAACCAATCCTATGTTTGAGGAGCAAGGGAGCCACTCTTTGCCTTTTTCGGTGCCTTATAACGATCATAACTTAAAAACATTGGGTAACCCACATAGGCCAACCAACGCAAAAAAGGTTAGTAGAAACATTTTGGGAAGTTTAGAGGCTGGATCGTTAAAAACAACTGGGGTTATTGAGGTTGTTGATATCGCTGAAGGTAATCCTGTAGAGCTATGCATTAAAACCCGCGAGGGTGCTTTTTGGGATTGGGCTAAAAATACTCAATTGAGAGATATAACCATTCCACACGATCCATTAGACCTGACCATGGCTGGTTTTCAAACAATCAAAAATAATTACTTTAATAACGTTTGGCCAGCGGTTGACTTTGCATTTATACCATTAGCCAGCAATTTTATATCGCTCGATAATTATACGGAAACGGCAAATTATAACTTATGGTCCGACAGGAAACTATGTATTTCCGACTATGTTTTGTGGAATAATCCTGGCGATTTGTACCGTAACGATTCCGATAGAACATCGAGGCTTTCCCCTTTTGTTTATGTTAACGCTGTATTGCAATGGATTGCTAATAGTTTCGGCCATATAGTTGGCGAGAACTATTTAGGCTCAACCGACGAGTTGAAAAGTTCTGTACTTCTAAATAGGGCTTATAATACAGATGTTATTGGTGGTTTTCTCATAAATCCTGATAATTTACTGCCAAAGGTTACGGTTATGGATTTTATTACCACAACCGAAACGGCTTTCAATTGCAGGCTTATGGTTGATTCAAAATCAAAAACCATAAATATAATATCGCGCCAATTAAACCTATTGAGTTCGCCGGTTAAAATACACGGTAATTTATCTGTTGTTGAATTGGAGAGTGCTAAAACATTAGAGTTTGCTGCTAAACAGGTGAGTTCTCCTTACGCATCAGTAAATAAAAGGGCAATTGATAACTTTTTCTTTACTTTTGATACCCAAGATGCCCCTATTATTGATGGAAAAATATATCACTCAGCCTCTTCGCCTAACTATACTACGCATCCAAATAAATTTGTATTTAGCGTGGCTTTACAGGCCTATTTTCGCTTTGAGTGGACTCAAGGATCAGGGAATTGGGAATATAAGGCGAGTTGCATGCATTGCAACCTGTACGAAAGGAAAATAAATCCGCTACTAGAATCAAAAAAAGTTGATCACGAAATGCACTTCGCTCCAATGGTGCCAGTAACGTGCAGGCAATTTTATAAGAGTGGCGAAAATAATGCTTACTTCGATTTTACCCTTATTGTGCCCTTCCTTGGTGAGTGGGATTGGTTATTCTCCAATGAAGATGGCATATTAGGCGATAATGAAGAGGATGCGCCAATAGTTTTTGCTTTTAATCGCGGTAGAATAGTTCCGATTTCCTTTCCTGTAACCCTTTTTGATATCAATAGTTTCGATTTACCCTGGGGATCGACAGATGTTTACGATAAGGCTGGCGCCAAGATTGCTACAGCCAACATTGCATTTAGATTTAACGGAGATCACAACCTCTACGATAATTTTTATAAAGGCACCGAGATTTTTTACAACAACCAAACCGCACGATTAAGCATTACCAACATTGATAAGCAAGAATTCCTATCGAAAAAAATACATGAAGTTTTGCTTGTTGATGGAGTGAAGGTTGTTTTAAATAATGTTGATTTGAGTATTATTGATGATAACGTAGCCATAAACTCCATTGAGGGCTATGCCTTAAAACCCCAGATTAGCTAAACAGGCTATCCCAACACTTTTTCATCTGCTCAACCTTTTTCCTTTCGTTCAGGTGAACGTATATCATTGTTTGTTGAATGCTGCTATGGCCTAGCAGTTTTTGTAAACTGGCCAAATCGTCGGTTTTATCCAAAAAAATACTTGCAAATGTATGCCTGGCACTATGGAAGGATATTTGTTTGTTAATTCCCGCCCCTTCAGCAATGCTTTTAAGCATACGGTTGGTCACAGGATCGGCAAAGCACTCAAATACCCTACCGTGCAATCGGTGCTTTGCAACGTCCTTTAAAATGCGTTTAATGGGCTTGGTTATGGGGATGGTTACCATCTCATTGCTGGTTCGTTTGGTTTTAACCGGATTAAGAATAATAAAATCACCCTTCACCTGGTCCATTTCAAAACCCTTCACATCGCTTAATCGCATGCCAGTAAAGGAAGCAAAAAGGAAGTATTGCAGAACAATATGAAGGTTTTTTCCAAAGATTTTCTTATTGTAAGCATCAACCAACTTTTTTAACTCAACCTCGGTAAGCCAAACCTGATTCGATTTACCTCGCCTTATCTTCTCTATTTCAAACGGGTTGCTTTCAATCAGTTTTCTT
>DHQB01000014.1:6261-6773 GCA_002410065.1 Bacteroidales bacterium UBA5349
GCCCTGAAGGTGTTCTCTGCAATCATTCCTTTGC
Organism: Bacteroidales bacterium UBA5349; assembly: GCA_002410065.1. Classification (GTDB taxonomy): domain Bacteria; phylum Bacteroidota; class Bacteroidia; order Bacteroidales; family Tenuifilaceae; genus Perlabentimonas. Next base: position 6,296 of record DHQB01000014.1, read on the forward strand.
GCTTGGTGAGTTCACTGTTCATAAAATCCCAAAAATCGATATACGAACCACCATCGTTCAGCTCTTTCATAAAGTTAGCCTTGGTTTGGATCCTATCTTCCAACCGAAACCTCACAAAAATATCGTTTATTTTCGCCCTCACATTCTGAATAATCAGGTTAGCATCCTTGGCCACCAAAGAAGATCCCTTAACCCTACCCTTGGCATCGTCCCAATCCTCGGCACTCACCGACACCCCTGTAGGAATGATTATGCGCTCCCGGGCAATGTAAAACATGCAGTAAACGGCACATGTACCATCCTTTTTAACGTATTTGTCTCTAATATAAACCTTTACCTTGGGCATAATATGTTGTATCGTTTTTGTAGCTACAATGCACCTGAACAGCCTATTTTTTCACTTTGGGTAATATCGGGAAACACTATAAAAAAGAACACCCCGAGGGATTTTCCTCGGGGTGTGGTGGTGCCACCAGGA
>DHQB01000028.1 GCA_002410065.1 Bacteroidales bacterium UBA5349
CATGATTCGCCTGACCGGAGAGCATGGGATGCAGTCGCTGATTAAGGTTGTGAAACAATAAAATTCTGAATAACAATATTAGAGAAGAGGTGATTTTTCACCTCTTCTCTTTTTAACGATATTGCGTAGCAATAAAAATAGTGTACTTTTGACCACAGGGTCCAAACGTAAAAGCCTTTTTTGTGAAAATCTTCTCAGTTTTTAATAAAATAATATACCGTAATTTATACCTCTCGGTTGTTATTCTATATATCATTATTTCTTCTTTTTTTGTCCTAAATGCTGTTCATTATATCAATAAGAATAAGGAACTAAGGATTAGCGGTATTTCCGAGAAAGAGACAACTTTACTTTATGCTGAATATAATTCATTTATAAAGTATTTTTCTCAAACCATTCAGACACTTAAGAGTAATCAACAGTTTGTTGATGCAATTGATAATGTAAATATTGGCGCAATAGAGCATATTGTCTCTGAAATCAATAGCACTATATTATTACCCCACAACGCACAGCTTTTTATCCATAAAAACGGAATCCCTTTATTTCAAACAAAGGGGATTTTATCTAAGCAATCTGAACTTTTTTTTATTAATGATAGCGTTGATTCAGATGTTAAAGAATGTTTTGTTTTAACTGATTCGGGCGTCGATCTATTACTTATATCAACCATAAATAACAATAAGGACTACAGCATTTGTATTGCAGTAAGTGATACAGTTTTGCTAAAGGGTTTAATCCCAGCACAAAACACTCTATTTACACTTATTGATAAGTCGATAGTAAACAAACAATACATTTTAGCACAAAAACCTGAGGACTTCATAGCTGTTGGGTTTGGCAATAAAGTAGTGCTTAATAGCCCTAATCATGTTGAACATCAAAAAGATCGACAAGAAATTAATATTGGAGAGAACCGGTTTTGCGTGATAAAAATGTTAGACTTGGTGGATAAAACCCAAAAAGTTAAAGCAAGCACTTTTTACAGCATTGATATAACGCATATATATAAAGATTTTGCGAATCAAATTTATCGTTTAGTTATTATTGCAGTATTTATTTTTGCTTTGATTATTATCGGTCTTTTTATTTTTAAAAACAGAATAATGCTTACTGCCCTTTATTTAAAAAGAGGACTTGAAGAAAAATTAAGGGAACGCACAAGGGAGATCATTGATAAGAATGAGCAGTTTAATCAGATTTTTAACTCTACGGTTAATGGCATAAGAATTATCGACTCCGATTTTAATATTATAAAGGTTAATGATTCTTTTTGTAGAATATCCGGGGTGTCTGCAGAACAAGCAATAAATAGGAAATGCTATAATATTTTTCCAAGCACAAAGTGCCATACCGACAATTGTCCTTTAGGGCAGTTGAAGGAAGGAGTGCATACAGTGTCAAACAGAGAGGTTAGATTCTCAAGTATGGGGCAAAAAGTTGTTTGTAATTATAAGGCAGAGCGTTTTGAGGGGAAGAATGGAGAATTTCTTGGGATAATAGAGGATTTTAAGGACATAACAGAGCTAACAGCATCAGAAGAGGATCGTAAGGATAGCCAAAAACAATTTGAGGCTCTTCTTAATTCCATGCCAGTTGGAGTTTTTATTCGCGATTTTGAAGGAAATGTTTCTTATCAGAACAGTTATTCCGATAAAGCCTTTGGTCTTTTTAATTACGAGAAAAAAAACATTAAATATGTATTTCCAACATCACAAGTAAATAGGTTTTTTGAAGAGGATAAGTTTGTTGATAAGAATGGGTTAGTTATTGTTGAAGAGCAACTAATTGATAAGAATAGAATTGAACGTACTTATGTAACGCATAAGTTTAAATTTATTGGAGCAAAAAATCAGCCTTTAATAGGAGTTGTTTCTATAGATATAACCAAACGAAAACTAGCAGAGCACAATGCCTATGTTTTAACCAAGGCAATTAACAATATACCCATAGGGGTTGTTATTACCTCTCCCATGGGGATAGTTGAATCCTGTAATCCAGAGATAGAAAGAATAGCCAACCAACCAGCCGATTTAATCCTCGGGTCTCAATTCCCTGGCTTTAAACAAGAAGATAATTTTCCATCCTTATCTAATGCTATAGATATTGCCCTTTTAGGTACTGTTTTTCAGGGTGAAAGTTTGTTTTCTATCTACAGCGGATTAACTCAATGGTTTGAGTTTTCAGTATCGCCTGTTTTCAACAGATCAGGTGAAGTTGCGCACTTAATTTTTGCTTTTACAAATATTACCGAGCGCAAAGAGAATGAAAAGGAGATGTTAATTGCCAAAACAAGGGCAGAGGAATCAGACAGATTAAAAACAGCTTTTTTATCAAATTTATCACACGAGATAAGAACTCCATTGAACGCCATACTTGGTTTTTCTTCTTTGCTAAATAATTCAACAATATCGCTTGAAGATAAGTTTGAAATACCAAGTCAATTGCTAAGACACTCCAACGAACTGTTAGATATTATCAACGATCTGATAGATATATCTGCAATTGAAACAAATCAGCTTACTATAAAAAAGCGAGAGTGTAAACTCAATCAAACACTCGAAAATATCTTTAAAGACTTTCTTGACCAGAACAAAGCAATACGACTTAAAACCTATATCAAACTTGGCGTTTCTGAAGAGAATTTCACCATTTTAACCGATCCTGATCGTTTATCGCAAGTGGTTAAACATCTTTTATCAAATGCACATAAGTTTACAAGTGAGGGCTTTATAGAGTTTGGGTATATCTTCAAGGATCCGAGTACACTTCTGTTTTATGTGATTGACACTGGGGTTGGGCTCAATGAAAAAGAGCAAGAGATTATTTTTAATACCTTTAGGCAAGCCGACGAAACAACTACACGTGGATATAGTGGGCTAGGTTTGGGCTTATCAATATGCAAAAATATCGTTGAGCGATTAGGTGGAAAAATTTGGGTAAACAGCACCAAGAACGAAGGTTCTACATTCTTCTTTACATTGCCCTATATACCAGTTAGAGCAAAGTTTGATGAGTTTATACCGCCCCTTAAGATGGAGGCATATAATTGGAAGAATAAAACGATTATGGTTGCTGATGATATTGACTCGAATTTTAAATTTATACAAACTATTGTAAAGCCAACGGGAGCAAACATAATCTGGGCTCGAAATGGGCAAGAGGCTGTAGATATGGTGAAGTCAAGGGATGTGGATGTTGTTTTAATGGACATTGTTATGCCAGAAGTTGATGGTTTTGAGGCAACCAAACAAATAAAGCAGATAAAGGGAGACATTAAGGTGATTTGCCAAACAGCCTATCCAAGTCCGGAGCACCATAGAGCAGGTATTGAGAGCGGTATGGATAAATTTTTAAATAAACCCATTCCGGTTAATGCAATGCTTGAGGCAATAAACGAGTATATACAAAACTAAAAAAGGCTGCTCAACATTGAGCAGCCTTTTTTAAACTACACTGTTTGCCTAGAAAGCACTAACTGCTTCTCTTCTCAATTTAAATTTCTCTTTTTCATTTAATTCCTTTCCATACTTGTAAACACTTTTTTCCCAATCACCATACATCGGGTTTGGGAAGATTATGAAACGTTTACCAAATTCGTTTCTGTTTTTCTCAACTATCGATACACCCCAATCGTCGCCTCTGTGCTCGAATACCTCAGTAAAATCGTTCAGATTATCGCCCAGAAGAAGAATAATATCATATTGCTCAGCAGTTTTTACCCTTCGTGGTTCTTTACCACTCGTACTGTCTTTTAGAAGAAAATTTTGAGGTTTAACAAACGCAAAACCTAGTGAATCAAGGTTTCTCATTGTCCACTCAAGTTCATTAGTTCCCCTGTTGCTAAGGTAAATAACTTCAACTCCAATAGAATCGCAGAAGAGCGTAAAATCTTTTGCCCCAGGAGTGGCTTTTGCCCGGCTAAGTTCCGACCATTCTTCCCAAAAATCGGAGGAGAATGGTTTACCTTTTAAAATCATTTTGCCTTGGAATGGGCTGTTATCAATCATGGTCTCATCTAGATCAACAACAACAGCCTTGGGCTTTTCTCCTTTCACTTTGCTCAGTTCAACGACTCTCTCCTTGGCAATATTAAATGCTTGGTAGAATAGTGCCTTAGCCTCGGGTGATTTTTGGAACCAAACAGTTGAATAAACCAAGTGCTCTTGCGAGAGATCATCGTTTTTATCGGCTGTGCTGCACCCTACAAGTAAAAGCGCAATGGGGAGTAAAATTCTGAATACTTTTTTCATATCGGTTCTGTTTTTGTGAATAATCAATCTGTTTAACAAAGAAACAATATTTTTGGTAATTGATCATATTGCTGCTGATTCTGGGGCACGAAATTTGGAATGAGGAAGTTAGAAAAACATAGAATTTACAAGAAGATCGTTCCAACCTGTAACTTTTGGATTACTTAGCCGTCATATAATAGAATTTTGATTGACTATGACCGTAAACGAGTATAACAATTGCGTTGACTCTTTTGCAGACGGAATTTTCCGTTTTGCCCAAAAAACCTTGTCCGATAGCGATAAGGCCAACGATGTTGTACAAGATTCCTTTGAGCGGCTTTGGGTAAAGCGAAGCAGTGTTGATTACTCAAAGGCTAAGTCGTACTTGTTTACCACCGCCTACCATGCTTGTATTGATACCATTAGAAGCGATAAAAAGGTTGGTCACATTGATGAAAGTCCTGAGGTGTCAACGGATAATCAATACACCGATTTACAAGAGGTATTGCATATTGCCCTGAGTACTTTACCTGAGATTCAAAGGTCGGTTATTCTGTTGAGAGATTATGAAGGCTATAGTTATAGCGAAATAGAGGACATAACAGGACTTAACGAATCGCAAGTAAAGGTTTACATTTACAGAGCACGCTTAGCGCTAAAGCAGTACATCGGAAAACTTGAAACTGTTATTTAATCATGGATATAAATAGGAATAATTACGAGCATTTTCTCATCGATTACATCGATGGGAGTTTAACCGCGAACCAGTTAAAAGCGGTTGAGGCTTTTTTATTACTAAACCCTGACATTAAAACTGAATTTGAAAGTTTAAGTAATCATGTTTTATTACCAGAAGAACAGACATATAAGAATAAAGCAATTCTAAAAAGGACAGATTATTCAGCCGCTGATGTTGAGAATGAATTTGATTATCTCTGTATTGCCAGCCTCGAAGACGATATCACTGAAGAGGAAGAAGCCAAACTACAATCGATTATAAATAGTAGTAAAAGCAGAGAAAAGGATTATCGTAGCTTTATCAACACTAAGCTTTTACCCAATAAGACTATTGTATATCAGCAAAAATCTAAATTAAAAAGGGTTACGCTAATTGAATATAGCCAAAAGCAAATCATTGCCTTTTCTTCTGCTGTCGCTATTGCTCTGTTATTGGTTACACTTTTTAATTATAATATAAATCTATCACAGGTTGAGCAGAACCAACCCTTTGTTCAGGGTATTGTGATGCCAGCAGCAGAATCTATAGATGCATCCAACGATACAAACGGAAACTCTGAGGTGCAAAATTTAAGTAGTCAGAATAGGTCTCATAAAAAGGAGGTTATTACAAGAGTCAAAGAACATAAAGAAGAGATAATAATGGATATAATTGCTAAAATTGAACCGGATGTCAGTGGGCAAGATTTCAGCTTATCCTATCTAAAACCAATAGCAGCGCATACCATTAAAGTTGACAATGATTTATCTAACACTGCATATTCACTCTATGCCTATTTACCAAGCAAAGAGTTATTGGGTAGTGCAAAACAAATACAACAAGTAACAAATACAACAATAGGACTATTTGAACTTGCTCAACTAGGTATAACTCGGCTCGCCAATGCAACAGGAGCAAGGCTTAGCTTACTTGGCGAAAAAGACGAAACAGGGGAATTAAAGCGAGTTCAAATTGAAACAGGTTTATTCGCCCTATCCCTGCCAGTTAACAGAAAGGAATAAGATCATTTAAAGCATGCTGTAACTTTTTGGTATAGCAAAACGTCGTATTAACAAACCGAAAAAAATTATATTATGAAAACATTAATAACAGTTTCATCCCTAATTCTACTTTTTACCAGCTCAACCATTGCTCAGGAAGAAAAGACAGAGAAGGTAGAATTAAATCTTAAGATTGTTGAACAGCGAGATTCCACAACTAATAATAGGGATGCGGATAAACAATATTATGACGATTTTTTGAAGCAAGCACAAGAAATTGATATTAGTGATCAGAGGAAGTCAGATACCACAAGTATCCGGTTTGGCAAAAAAAGAATTGTGATTATTGAGAAAGACGGATCAACATCCATAGAAATACCAGGGGATAACAATAAGTTCACCTTTGACAGCGATGAGGATAGGGATTTCAACTATAAAAGTAAACCTCGATTTAAGGGTCACTGGGCAGGTTTAGAGTGGGGATTCAATGGTTTTATGACACCCGATCATTCAATTAATATGACAGATGAGTATAAATTCCTCGAGTTGCGCCAAGGGCGCTCATGGAACATTAACCTAAATTTTATGCAGTATAGCTTAGGTATTGTATCCGACAAAATAGGGTTAGTTACTGGCTTGGGTTTTGAGTTTAACGATTACCACTTTCGAAATCCAATTACCCTAAAGGTAGTTGATGGTATTACGGTTGCCGATAGCAGTTACTTTTTAGACCCCAATAAGAATGTGACTAAAACAAAACTTTCAACAATTCATTTTACAGTACCGCTGCTCATGGAGTTTCAAATTCCTGCTGGTTCTAGAGATCATAGAGTCTTTATATCTGCAGGAGTAATTGGCGGAGTAAAGATAGAGTCGCATACCAAAATAGTTTTCGATGGAGTGAGCAAGGGGAAGGATAAGGGAAGGAGTGATTATAACCTATCTACTTTCCGCTATGGTTTAACCGCACGCATTGGGTACAGAGGGTTAAAGCTTTTTGCAAACTACTATCCAACCCCACTATTCGAAAAAGGTAAAGGAACTGAGGTGAATCCTTTCTCCGTTGGCCTAATTTTATTGAGTTTTAGGTAGTATAGAATAACATTTTAGAGCAATAGCCACGAGTTTTCTCGTGGCTATTTTATTATGCAGCCAATATATTCGTATTTTAGCGGCATAAAACTGATGCTATGGAAAGGAAATTACTCGTTAGTGTATTCATACTTCTGGGATTCTTTTTTAATACACTAGGAAATCCTTATATCGATAGCTTAATGCGAGTTGAAGCAGCAGCTAAGGATGAGCTGACAAGATACAGCGCACTATACGATTTAGGCCAAGCATATTACGACAGTGCTTATACTAAAAGCATCCACTACTTTGAGAAGGCTCTCGAAATATCAAAAAAGAGAGATGCCTGGGAGCAAGTTGCAGATATTCATCATCATATTGCAATGATTTACTTTAATCAGGGCGAATTTAATAAATCACTTTTTGAAAATCAGAATGCCCTTTCGGTATACATTGTTCACAATGATGCCAAAGGCATAGGACACGTGAACAACAGTATTGGGGTTTTATATAAAACCTGGGGTAGATACACCAAAGCTCTCGAACATTTTTTTTTAGCACTTAATGATTTTGAACGAATAGGTTATAGGGCAGGGATTGGAATGGCATCCAACAATATTGGACAAATATTTTTTTATCAAGAGGATTTTAAGAAGGCCATTGATTACTTTACAATTCACTACGAGACCAGCAAAAGCGTTGGCACAGAATATTCAACCGCAGGTGCAGCAAATAATCTCGCTGCTTCTTATGTAGAACTAAACGATCACGAAAAGGCCATTAGATATTACAAAGAGGCCGCAATCATATACGATTCGTTGAAAATAGAAATTGGTGTAGCCATTATTAACGATAACATTGGGTTACTATTGGCCAAAAACAAAGATTTCGAGGGTGCACTGAAGTATCATATAGATGCAATGCAGGTATTTGAGAATATTGGCAATAAATCTAGATTAGCATATGCGCTTAATAATATTGGTTATACATACTTCAAGTTAAACAATTACACTAAATGCGTACAACACCTTTTAAAGGGACAGAAAATAGCTGAAGAACTTAATCAACAGGAAACGCTTAAGGAGATCTATTATAATTTAAGTCAAGTATTTGAAGCTACCCAAAAATCTTCGCAAGCATTAAGATATCATAAACTGTATACACAGCTAAAGGACTCGCTTTACAGCGTTGAGGTAAAAGAAAATTTAAAGCAGATGGAGCTGAAGCAAGAGGCAGACAAACATTTAAGCGAATTAACATACCTGTCTGGAAAAGTTGAGCAACATCGAACGTTTATATTAATTCTATTCTTGCTTACGGTACTTTTTATATCTGTGGGCGTTATTATTATTAGGGTAATCAATAAAAGAAAATATAGCATACAAAGCTATACCCAAGCAATTAAAGCAAACAGTATTGAGTTGGACAGGATGGCCTCCCATTATTCTTCATCCAACTCAGGTGAATTGGTAATCCTATGGCCACCCCCAAAGAGGGAGCTAAATAGCATAAAGTTTATTGAATATAATTATCGCGGAACAAAAGGAGTATTAACAGTCGCCTCAATAAAACTCCCACTTAACTACTTGATGCACCTAATTAAAAACTCTATTGATAGCCATTTTGAGAGCTACAATACAATTACAGAACAAGAAGTAGATACCATAATTAATTGCTCATTAAATGATTTAAGTAAAAATCTTTATATATCAGATAAACAGGCATCAATGTGCTCAATTATTCAGTCTGAAGGATTGAAAATTGAATTAAAGAATAGTGCAGTTGCTTGGGTAATCATGGATAACAAAATAAGATTTATTGATCAAAGCACTGTTTTACAAAACAAGATTGATCAAAAAAGTGTTTCACAGCTATTTTTATTGACATCAACCCTAAGCAAAACCAATCAAAGCTTTATATCATTGATTAGTTTAATTGATAAATCTTTAAAACTCATAGTTAGTAAAAGCGAAGACACTCAAAGCGAGATCATTCGTAACACAATAGAAATTTGGTGTAACTCGGTTTCCGAAGCGTGTGAGGTTCTCTTTTCTAGAACTAAAGTGGAGTAGTAACCAAAACTAATTTCTGTTTAACAATTTAAGGTTTACGTTAGCACTACTTATTAATTAGTTAATCAAAAACCGTTGGGTGCTCGCAATTTCTGAGCGTTATTAAGGTATATTTGTAAATACATGATTTTACTGAAGACCAAATATCTTTTTTTATTCATCAATACAGTGTTCTATGAAACTACTACTCATTTCGAATTCAACCAATGCAGGCGAAGAGTACTTGCAACACCCCAAAGAGCAAATTGAACTTTTTTTAAAAGGGATTAAAAAAGTTTTATTTCTCCCCTATGCTGCAGTAACGTTTTCCTTTGATGATTATGAGAAAAAAGTTCAGAAGCGCTTTAGCGAGATGGGCATCGAGGTGGAGTCGCTACACAGGCAAAGAGATCCAAAAAAAGCCATTAGAGATGCGGAAGCAATAGTAGTTGGAGGAGGTAATACTTTTAAACTATTAAAGATGATTCAGCAGCTTGATATCATCGAAACGGTTAGGTTTAAAGTTTTGGATGGAACACCATTTGTTGGTTGGAGTGCAGGTGCCAATGTGGCTTGCCCAACCATTTGTACCACCAACGATATGCCCATTGTTGAACCCGATTCCTTTAGCGCATTTAATCTTGTACGCTTTCAGATTAATCCCCACTATCTCGATGCTCATCCCGATGGACATGCAGGAGAAACACGCGAACAGCGAATAGAAGAGTATATAGCGATGGATCCTTTTTCTTATGTTGTTGGTTTACGTGAGGGCTCTATGATTTTGGTCGACGATGGGATTATTAATCTTATTGGCCCTAAATCAGCACGCATTTTCAAGCAAGGAAGTGCACCTCATGAATATAAAGTAGGGGATGATTTTGATTTCCTTTTCGAATAGTTTATAGAATAATAAGTTTAAGCCGCCTAAAAGCGGCTTTTTTTATGCGCAAGGGCCAAAAATTGATTTTAGAAATCAGTAAACTATTAAAGTGTTTGACTGTAATAATTAAGCCTAACAGCTACTATAAGAGCACACTTGTGGGCTAAATACATTTAGATGTATTAAAAGAAGGCGCAGAGGAGATTACAATTCTTTTAAAAATGAGTTGCAACCCTTATCCCCAAGTGCCATTTAATCTAAATGCAAAGATGTTGTAATTACAACAGCGGCTTGCCAAAGGGCAGTACTGTTTTTCCTGCTAAGTCGTTTATTATTATGGCTGCCATCATGTACCATGCTGCAAGCGCACAGAATATAAGTTCGTACCCTGCAACCTTGTTGAGAATAGGATAACCAAAATGGCCCAAAACAAGGAGGATAAATCCAACAAGCAATAAGCCGAAAGTAATAGTCATTGCCTTATGTACCCTAAGCGAAGCTATGAACATTATTGTTGTATAGAGAGCCCAGGCAAGCAAATAGAAGCCTACATCTGTGGTACTTGATTGGTAAATATTAAAGTGATTAAGCATCCAAATTACCCCAAGACCTATCCAGAAACTCCCGTAGGCAGTGAATGCACTGTACCCAAAATTATTTCCCATCTTTTGCTCCTGAAAACCTGCTATCATTTGAGCAATACCACCAAAAATAAAACCCATGGCAACTACAGGCCCCAAACCCATGATTCCAATGTTATGGAATTGCAACAAAAGAGTAGTTAAGCCGAAGCCAGCAAGGCCTACTACTGCAGGATTCCCAATTTTCTTCTCCATTTTCATCTTTTTTTGTTTAAAAGCCTGCGAAGATAATACAAAAACATTAATCCATAGAAAACTCGGGCTTAAAGCCTGTTTTTCGAAATCAATTTCGCAGAAATTGATTTATCTAATCCTTAAGTTGGAAAATAAATGCTTACTTTGTAGTTGAATTCGGTTCATATTGATTAAAAGGGAATCCTGTTAAAGTCAGGAACTATCCCCGTAGCTGTAAGTTCCTTTAAGGTTTTATCAAAAATGCCACTGTCCACTATAATACCGACGGGAAGGCGATAAAACTGGAACAAGTCAGAAGACCTGCCGAACAACAAATATTCGTAGCTTTCGGGTGAAAGGCGAGTGTGTTTAATAAACCCTCCCCTACAGTTTTCTTTATTGTCCCGCGAGTTACCATTTATTAATTTTTTAATCTATTAAGAGATGAATGGTGAACTTGGATTCAGAACAATTGCAGTAAGCAATGGCGCAACTACTAATTTTTTTGTTCAAAAAATTGAACTCGTTTTATTAACATTTAGGCGACTTTCAAAAAAAAATAATTACTTCTCTTATACAAAGAAACTTACAGTGCTTACTGTCCTGGTTGTTAGCAGTTTTATAGTATCGGCACAAAGTTACCTAACCCCTTCCGAAGGGTTTAATGCAATTGATGTATTGCCTAATTACGACATGTTTTCCTCCTTTGATGTTTACGATGGTTTGCTATATGCTAACGATGGCGATACCATACGCTGCTTTAACATGGAAACAGGAGTGGAAATTAACAAATATGGTAAGCCTTCTGATTATGCATGTTGGCCAAGTTTTGTTTCAATCTCGCCCGGTGGAACTGAGATATGGGCAGGCTTTACGAATTCGGGTAATACCGATGATCGAATTTATAGCATTAATGTAGAAACTGGTGTCTGGGTTTTGAAGGCGCTCATGCCAAGTAATTATGATTTAGATTTTCTGAATGACAAAGTTCTTGTTTCTGGTCTAAATAGTACAAACTGGTCGTACCCCACATCTATTTTCGTTTTAGATACAGAGGGAGCAAATAATCACACAAAAATAATTGAAATAGGAGGGAATTCCGCAGGACTTGCAATCGATTCGGATGGAAACATATACTATACTTCGAGTTTTTTTGACGGTACAGCAAATGCAGTATATCGATGGAGCAGTGCAGATGTTAATGCTGTAATTAATAATCCAGAAGCAACATCCTTAACTCTGACGGATGCTACAAAACTTACAGATATCCCTAGTGGAGCTTATGACTGTGAAGTTGATGCGGGAGGAAATTTGCTGTTTAACTTTAATGATTTTTCGTCGGATAAGGTATTGGCCGTTTGGAACAAAACCCTTGGCAATGGCTACAATTTTGATACCCTGGCAGTAGCCACCGATGGAATGGATTGGCTTACAATGGTTAAATCCTGCGGAAACGTACTTGAGCCAACCGATAATACTGGTGCGTATGTGCTTTCGTGGGGGAGACCGGTAGCAAAGGTAATGCGAAGCAAGCCCCCAGTAGTTATTGAGCCCCTGGGAATAATTTCGGCCTATGAGGATGATAATAATTTGGAGATAGCCCTAAACAACCACTTTGGTGACCCTGATAATACAGAAACACTTACATACGAAATCGTTTCAAATTCTTTCGATAACGTTGCGTTAGCAAGTATTAACGAGGCAATTCTGTCTATTGATTTTATTGAGGCCGGACAAACTTCTATTGTTGTTAAAGCTACCTCTAATGGTCAATCTGTAACGGATAGATTAATTGTAGGCGTTTATCCTGAAATTATTGGTGACTATACAATTAGTAATTTCGAAGACTTAACCCTAGAAGAGGAAAGTTATTGGAATGGCCAGGATGGTTCGGGTTGTTTTATTAGCGGATTGGCACAATTTGAGAATAGTTATTCAGAATATGGTTGGATTGGTTGGTCATACTCAAACACATCCGATATTGTTACCCCTGGATATACTAATCAGTATAGCGCAATTACAGGAGCAGGTTTTGATACCCTAGCATCTGATGGCAAGAACTATGGTGTTGCCTTCGTTTCTACCGATTGGGGAACAAATGAAACCATACCCTTACCCTTAACTTTTAGCGACAACACAGCTCATCAGGTAAAAGGATTCTATGTGACTAATAGTACCTATGCAGCCCTATCTATAGAGTATGGAGATGATTTCACTAAAAAATTTGGAGGCGAAAGTGGAAACGACCCAGATTATTTAAAACTCACAGTTTGGGGCTTAAAAGATGGCATTGAAACAGAATCCATTGAGTTCTATCTGGCCGATTATAGGTTCAACGATAATACCAAAGATTACATTGTTAAAACATGGCAATGGATTGAGCTAAGTTCGCTTGGAAAGGTAGATTCATTAATGTTTAACCTTTCATCAACCGACGTAGGTGATTATGGAATAAATACTCCCACATACTTCAATATTGATAATGTTTATATCGTTCCAAATGCACCTTCAGGGTTTAGTTTCGATCCGTTGGTCATAGATGATTTTGTTATCTATCCAAATCCGTCGAATGGAGCATTTAGGATTAGAACAAATTCCAACGAAAATCTTGTGATAAGCATTTATAATATCAATGGAATATTGGTTTACAAGAACGTGAGTTATCAAAATAATGATCTAATTGATATTAGCAAACAGGCAAAAGGCAACTACTTTGTTAAAATCAGTACAACACACATAAGCCATACTAAATCAATTATAGTTTATTAGGCCAATAAAAAGGGGGTGAAAGAATCCTTCCCCCTTTTTTTAATTTGTTTTTGAAGTATGAAAACTAGATTTTTAGCACTTACTATTGTATTGCTTATAGCTAATTTAGTGAAAGCACAATATATTTCCGAGGTTCTGGAGTATAAACCAGCACCTGGGCAGCTTACTAATTCAGCCCCATGGGGGATTCCTAATTCAGCAAATTCTATAGTTGGCGTCATTACTGGCTCCATGTGCTTGGGTGCCTTTGGGGGCTATGTTATATTTAAATTTGAAAATCCAGTGGAGAATCACCCTGAAAATCCTTTTGGGGTTGATTTTACCATTTTTGGAAACCCGTTAAATAATTTTGCTGAACAGGGTATCGTTTCCGTAATGAAGGATGAAAATGGGAATGGGTTACCCGATGATACTTGGTATGAGCTGGCTGGGAGCGACTATTTTTTTTCATCCACAATAAAAGGCTATGAAGTAACATACATCAATCCAAACCAAACTACAGCTGCCAATGTTCCGTGGGCTGATAACTATGGAAATTCAGGCTTTGTTTTGGCAAATAGCTTTCATGATCAGCCCTATTACCCATTGGCAGATTTGTTTCCCGATGTAAACTCCACAGAGTACACTCTTTCGGGAACACTTGTTGCCGATGAGGTAATGCAAACCACAGCATCCAATTTCGACTCGTACCGTAAGGCTTTTGGCTATGCTGATAATCAAATACGGGGAACAGCTCCTTATACCGTACCCGATAATCCATATACCCCCGAAGCTGAAAATTCTGGGGGAGATGCTTTTGATATTAGCTGGGCAGTTAATGAGTATGGTGAGTATGTTGATTTAGATGTTATCCATTTTGTAAAGGTACATACTGCCGTGCTTGCCGATGCAGGCTGGTTAGGCGAAATATCAACAGAAATTACCGGCGCTGTGGCCGTAACTCCAAACATCCCTATAACCGGGGTAGTTGATATGGTTGTAATAAAAAGCTTACCTGATACAATAAAGGGCGAGAGTTTCCAGCTCGAAGCCTTTGCTTTTCATAAGGGCCGAAGGGATTTAGACAAAACTATTGTCTGGACAACCAACCTCGAAGGGGCATGGGTAAACAGTGACAACTTGCTTACATACACAACCTCTGGTGAAATAGCGTTAACCGCCTCTATTGCAGATATGCCTGAAATTATGGCAACTGCTTCAACTGTACTCGTCCATAATGGCAACTCCTCTTCTATACTTGGTAGCCAAAGGTCTAACATTACACTTTATCCTAATCCGGCTTCTGACCATATTTTTATAAAAGGAGCAGAACATGCAAGTATTGAAATATACAGCATTACCGGGAATAGGATATTACAAAAATTAGACTACTCCGATAATCAGCCATTATCAATCGCCAATTTAGCAAATGGAGTTTACATTATAAAAGTTCAGGCACAGAACCTTAGTAAAGCCGTTCGATTTATAAAAAAATAGTATGGCCAAGAGAATAGGCATAGTCGCTTTTTTTACTCTATTTACCTTAATTTCCTTTTCGCAGGGCATTCAGGATTCCACCTTTCAGATTAAAGAGGTTGAAATAGTAGCCGAACGAAATTTTAGAAAGGAAAAAGGAGGAATGAAGGAGACCTGGGTCGATACGTTGGTTCTACTCCAAAAGGCGAACTTATCCTTATCCGAACTACTATCTGAAAACACACCAGTATTCATAAAAAGTCACGGCCGGGGTGCTTTGGCAACAGCATCATTCCGAGGAACTGCCGCCTCGCATGTGCAAGTGAAATGGAACGGTATTAATATAAACAGCCCGATGACGGGTATGGTCGATTTTTCCCTAATCCCCGTTTATGTGATAGACGACATGAACTTAAAACATGGTGGAGCATCAATTGCCGACAATAGTGGTGGTTTGGGAGGATCTATAGAAATCAACAATAAGGTAGATTGGGACAAGAAATATAGCGTGAAATACATGCAGGGTTTTGGTAGCTATGCCAGTTTCGATGAGTTATTGTCTGTGGGCTTTGGAAACAAAAGAATTCAGTTTAAAACAAGGCTTTACCATAACTACTCAAAAAACGATTATACTTTTATCAATAGAGGGGTTGGCAATATTAATCCTGAAACAGGAGTTGTAACCAACCCGCTTGATACTAACGACAACGCTAACTACACAAAGTACGGAATATTACAGGAGTTGTATTTTAGGGCAGGCGAAAAGGAAGTTTTTTCCGCTAAGTATTGGGGGCAATGGGCAGACCGTACCATACCAAGGGCAACGAGCTACGAAGGACCAGACAATTCAAATTTGAACAATCAAATTGATAATGATCATAAAGTTGTGGCCGACTGGAAACATTATAGTAGTAATTCCAACTTCTCTGTGCGTACAGGTTATTCGCAAAAGCAACTTGATTATACTTTAAAAAATTATGTCCTTGGAAGCGGGCAAGTATTGGCTATTGACTCAAAAAGTTTTGCCAAAAGCTTATACAATTCAGCTAATTACACGTTGAATATTAATAAAACTCTTTCTATTGAAAGTAGTCTTGATGTGAATTACCATGATGTTGACACCCATGAAGCAGTTAAAAGAACGGGCTACAAAAAGCAACGTTTCGAGGTTTCAGTATTTTTTGCAGTTAGGAAAAGTTACAACGATAGACTGAACTTAAACCTAATGGTGCGCCAGGAAAGAATAGACAATTCATTTGCACCAATTATACCCTTTCTTGGGTTCGATTTCAGGATTATCAAAGGCAAGGATTTACTCTTAAAAGGGAATATTGCCCGTAACTACCATCACCCATCGCTAAACGATTTATATTGGCAACCCGGAGGTAATCCTGATTTATTGCCCGAAGAGGGAATTAGTGGCGAACTGGGATTAGAATATCAAAAAACTTACCAAGGACATCTGCTAAAATCTGAACTTACTGCTTATCGATCAGATATTAACGATTGGATTATCTGGATACCCAGCTATAAAGGATTCTGGGAGCCGAGGAATATAAAAAGGGTTTTAACTCAAGGGATAGAGTTCAAGGTTTCTCTGGACGGAAGAATAAATAGGTTGAAATACAAACTTGCAGGAAATTTTGCCTTTACCCCATCATTAAATTATGGAGATCCCTCGGTTTGGGGCGATTTGTCGTATGGCAAACAGCTGGTTTATGTACCGCTTCAATCGAACAATATAATGGTAAGCCTCTCGTATCTGGGCTTTTTTGCAACCTATCAATTTAATCATTATGGAGAGAGGTTTACTACTTCGAGTAATGATTTTACTCGTCGCGATTGGCTGTATCCATATTTTATGAATGATTTAATACTGGGAAAAGATTTTCATATTAGCAATATACACCTATCAGCAGAATTTAAAATATATAATCTATTCAACGAAACTTATCACTCTATACTTTACAGGCCAATGCCAGGGCGTAATTATATGTTTTTATTAATGTTCAATATTTAGGATGAGAAGCATATTAAAATATACCATAGTTGTTTTGCTCATTGTACTTTCATCGTGCATGAAAGATGACGAATTGTGGA
The DNA here is from genome assembly GCA_002410065.1 of Bacteroidales bacterium UBA5349. GTDB lineage: Bacteria > Bacteroidota > Bacteroidia > Bacteroidales > Tenuifilaceae > Perlabentimonas. Next base: position 17,099 of record DHQB01000028.1, read on the forward strand.
ATTTTAAGAGGCCAAACATTAGTATACCGGCACAAGGTTTGTTTATTATCAACGAGGGCAATTTTATGTACGGGAATGCATCCCTTTCATACTACGATATGGAAACAGGAGAGGTGCTTAACGATGTGTTTTACGAATTTAATGCGCTTCCTTTGGGCGATGTGGCACAATCAATGGCAATTCGCGATAGCTTAGGCTATATTATTGTAAATAACAGTGGGAAAATTTATGTCATCAATATAAATACGTTTGAGTATGTGGGCAAAATTACTGGCTTAACCTCCCCCCGATACATTCATTTTTTAAGCGATACAAAAGCGTATGTAACCGATTTGTATGCTAAATCAATAGCAATTGTTAACCCAACAACCTTTGAGGTAACCGGAGCAATAAACGTTAATAATCACGAAACACAGTTCTATCAGCACCCAACAGAGCAAATGGTTCAGTATGATAAATATGTATTTACCAACTGCTGGAGCTATGATAATAAGATATTGGTAATAGATAGTGAAACTGACCAAGTGGTTGATTCCATTGAGATACTAAAGCAACCCACTTCGCTAGTTATTGACAAATACGATAAAATTTGGACCATTACCGATGGGGGCTTTTACGGAAGTCCATACGGAAACGAAGCCCCAGGTTTAATTCGCATTGATGCAAAGACAAGGAAGATAGAAAAAACATTTCGGTTCGAATTGGGCGATTTTCCATCGGAAGTAAAGTTGAACGGTACTGGCGACACACTATACTTCATCAACAAGCATATATACCGCCATGCAGTATACTCAAACAACAAACCCGAACTGTTCATTCAGAGCCCCTATACTGGATCATACTCCGGAGGTTATTATGGACTAGAAGTTGACCCCTACACCTCTGAGGTTTATATTGCTGATGCAATTGACAAGGTACAGAGAGGGGTTGTGTATCGCTACAAATCTGATGGTACTTTAATAACAAAATTTAAGGTGGGGATTATTCCAGGCGCATTTTGCTTTAAGTACTAGGTGTACAGTTTTGCATTGGCAATAGGATATATCTAATGCTGCACGTTTTTTTGTATGCATATAACCATCTTTTATTATTTCTTTTCAAATTTCTTAGTTGGTAAATTCACAATGTCGCATACATTTCTAGTGTGTTGGTTATAGGGTAAAATGCCTTTACAATTTATGCATTGGGTTTATGTAACTACTCCTCCCAAGTTTGATTTGCTTCCGTTCAATAGCATATTTGCATTAAATCTCTGGTTCATAGCAAAGAAAATTTACACTTAATGCGTTAAGGATGATAAAAAAGCAAAATTAGCATTACCTTTGCAGCCCAAATTAAATAGTTGATGTTAAACATAAGGAACATTGCCATCATTGCCCACGTTGACCACGGTAAAACAACGCTGGTTGACAAGATGATCATTCAGAGTAAACTTTATAAAAACCACGAAATTTCAGGTGAGCTAATTTTAGATAGCAACGACCTAGAGCGCGAGAGAGGTATTACCATATTAGCCAAAAACGTATCAGTTACGTACAAGGGCGTAAAGATTAATATTATTGACACCCCAGGGCACGCCGATTTTGGAGGCGAGGTAGAAAGGGTTCTGAACATGGCAGATGGTGTTCTTCTGCTTGTTGATGCGTTTGAAGGCACCATGCCCCAAACCCGATTTGTGCTCCAAAAGGCACTAGTCTTAGGGCTTAAACCCATAGTTGTTATCAATAAGGTTGATAAACCAAATTGCAGACCCGAAGAGGTTCAAGAGCAAGTGTTCGATCTGATGTTCAATCTCGATGGTACTGAGGATCAACTCAATTTCCCAACAATCTATGGAAGCGCAAAAAATGGTTGGATGTCAACCGATTGGCGAAATCCTTCTGAAGATATCACACCTTTGCTCGATGCAATTGTTGAATTTATTCCAGCTCCTAAGATTAACACAGGTAATCCACAGCTCCTTATAACCTCACTCGACTATTCAGCGTATGTTGGTCGAATAGCCATTGGCAAACTCCACAGAGGCGAGTTAAAGGTTGGACAAAATGTTGCGCTCATTAAGCGCGATAAAAGAGTTATAAAAACCAAGATTAAAGAGCTACTCGTTTTTGAGGGACTAGGAAAGCAAAAGACTGAATTAGTTGTGGCGGGTGATATTTGCGCCTTGGTTGGTATTGAAGGATTTGATATTGGCGATACTATAACCGATATTGATAATCCTGAGGCTCTCCCAACAATCGATGTTGACGAGCCAACCATGAGTATGCTTTTTACTATTAATGATTCTCCTTTTTTTGGTCGCGACGGTAAGTTTGTTACATCAAGGCACTTAAAGGATAGACTAGATAAAGAACTTGAAAAAAACCTTGCACTAAGGGTTCAACCCACCCAATCTGCCGATGCGTTTAACGTTTTTGGAAGGGGCGTGCTTCACCTTTCAATTCTTATTGAAACCATGAGGCGCGAGGGATATGAGTTACAGGTAGGTCAACCCCAAGTTATTATAAAATTAGTGGGTGGCGAAAGATGCGAACCAATTGAGGTGCTAACCATAGATTTACCCGATGATGTTGCGGGGCGTGCCATTGAATTGGTAACCCAGCGTAAGGGTAATTTGCTCATTATGGAGAGAAAGGTTGATAGGGTTCACCTTGAGTTTGAGATGCCTTCTCGAGGCATTATTGGTTTACGTACTATTCTATTAACAGCAACAGCAGGCGAAGCAGTTATTGCTCATCGCTTTAAGGCATTTGAAACCCATAGGGGCGAAATGGATACCAGACAGAATGGTTCGCTCATTGCAATGGAGGGCGGTACTGCCTATGCTTATGCAATGCATAAACTGCAGGATAGAGGACGGTTTTTTATCGACTCGCACGAAGAGGTTTATGCAGGAGAGGTAGTAGGGGAGGCCTCTAGAGCTGGCGATATGGTGGTTAACGTAACCAAATCGAAGAAGCTTACCAATATGCGTGCATCGGGTACCGACGATAAAACTATTCTTGCTCCACCAATAAAATTTAGCTTAGAGGAAGCTCTGGAGTATATCCAAAACGATGAGTACGTTGAGGTTACGCCCAAAGCAATGCGTATAAGGAAGGTGCAGTTAAACGAGCACGATAGAAAGAGACAACAAAAGCAGTAGCCTAAGTGCCTCTTGCAATACAGCATTTTTTATGGGCATTTTGTATTTTAATAATAATAATTACCTTTGCGGGATGTTTTTTTGGAAACTGTGAGCTCGATTTTAAATAGATATATTGTTAATTTTAAGGCACTTAAACAAGGTGAACACATCTTTAACTTTGATGTGGATAATGACTTTTTTGCTGAGTTTAAGGAGAGTGAAATAAGTAGGGCCGACGTAAGCGTTAACCTAGTAATGCAGAGGCATAGCAATATGCTAGAGTTGCATTTCAGCATGGAAGGTGAGGTTGAGGTTGCTTGCGACAGATGTTTGGATCGATTTTTTATTCCAATTATCTACAACGGTGTTTTATTTGTAAGGCTTTCCGATGGTATCCTCGAAGAAGAGAAGGTTGACGATGTATGGTATATTAATAGCAACGAGCAAGAACTTGAATTGGCGCAGTATATTTACGAGAGCATTTGTCTAAGCTTGCCAATTCAAAGATATCACGGAATATTAAGCACCTCAGAGGAGGATTGCGATAAGGGAATGATGGAAAGGCTAAATAGCATGTCAGTTAAGGATGACGATAAAAAGGAATCCGATAATGACTCACGCTGGGATAAGCTGAAAGATCTTTTAAAAAACTAAGATTAGATTTATTGTAGGTATAACATTTAATTAATACAGAAATGGCACATCCAAAGAGTAAAGTTTCAAAGCAAAGAAAAAACAAGCGCAGAACGCACTATAAAGCCGAACTGCCCACTTTAGCCACCTGCTCAAACTGTGGTACAACAGTTCAGTATCATAGAGTTTGTCCCGAGTGTGGATTCTATAGAGGTAAACTTGCAGTTGAGAAGACGGTTACCGCATAGTTGATGTCTTTAACTTTTTTCCTTTTCACCCAAAACCAAAAACAATGAGAATTGGAGTTGATGCAATGGGTGGTGATTTTGCCCCAGAAGCGACAGTAAAAGGAGCAATACTTGCCAAAAAAGTACTTTTAGCCAACGAACAAATCGTATTGTTTGGTGATAAAGAACAAATTGTTGAGCAAATTGTTAAGCAGAATGGTAGTGCTACCGATTTTGAAATAGTACACTGTACTGAGGTGATAGGAATGGGTGAACATCCAGCTAAGGCATTCTCTAAAAAACAGGATTCTAGCATTACTGTAGGTTTTAAATGGTTGGCTCAGAATAAAATAGATGGTTTTGCGAGTGCAGGTAACACCGGTGCTATGCTAGTTGGCACCATGTATACAGTAAAATCAGTACCCGGCATAATTCGTCCCGCTATAGCAAGTTATATACCCTCTTCGGAGGATAAGTTTAATCTTTTGCTAGATGTAGGTATAAATCCGGATTGTCGACCTGATGTACTTTATCAGTATGGTATCCTAGGTTCGTTGTACGCAAAGATTATTTTTAACAATAGCAATCCAAGGGTAGCACTTCTAAACATCGGTGAAGAGGAAGAAAAAGGGAATCTTGTTACTAAGAGCACCTTTGAATTAATGAAAGACAATACAGATTTCAACTTTGTGGGGAATGTTGAGGGGAACATGCTGTTTAACAACGACAAAGCAGATGTTATTGTTTGCGACGGATTTGTTGGTAACGTGATCCTTAAAGAGGCAGAAGCGTTTTATCATCTTCTTAAAAAACGAAAGATAACTGACCCCTTCTTTGAAAGGTTTAACTTTGAGAATTACGGAGGTACTCCTATAATTGGTGTAAATGCCCCCGTTATTATAGGCCATGGAGTTTCAAACGAAAAGGCCATAATGAACATGATTTTACAAACCAGAACGGTAATTAGTACTAATCTGTGTAATAAAATTAAAGAAGCATTCAGCTAATGGGAAAAATTACAGCAGCTATTACGGGAGTTGCAGGCTATGTGCCTGATTATGTCCTCACAAACCAAGAGCTTAGCAAAATGGTCGATACCACCGATGAGTGGATAATGACCCGAATTGGAATTAAAGAAAGACGAATTCTGAAGGGCGAAGGCAAGGGAACAAGTGATATGGCAATGCATGCCGTAAACCAACTCCTTAAAAAAACAAATACGCACCCCGATGAGGTGGATATGCTTATTTGTGGTGTGGTTACCCCTGATATGCAGTTCCCTGCTACAGCTAACATCATTAGCGATAAGTGCGGAATAACTAAAGCCTTTGGTTACGATTTGAATGCCGGATGTTCCAGTTTTCTTTACGCATTGGTTACTGCATCAAAATTTATTGAATCGGGTACGCATAAAAAGGTTGTAGTGGTTGGAGCCGATAAAATGTCCTCAATTACTGATTATACCGATAGAGCTACCTGCCCTATATTTGGCGATGGTTCGGGCGCTGTAATGCTTGAGCCTAATTACGATGGCTTTGGTGTTATTGACTCACTTATGCAGGTTGATGGTTCCGGTAGGAAGCACCTTCATCAGGTAGCTGGTGGCTCTATGTATCCACCAACAATTGAAACCATTGAAAAGCGTCAGCATTTTATTTACCAAGAAGGGCAACCCGTATTTAAGGCAGCTGTTTCTAATATGGCCGATACTGCTGTTAATGTGATGAAGAGAAACAATATCTCTCCCGAAGAACTTGCTTGGCTTGTGCCACATCAGGCTAACATGCGCATTATAGAAGCCACAGCCAAGAGAATGGGCATTAAGAAGGAGCAGGTAATGATCAACATCGAGCGCTATGGTAATACTACCAGTGCAACTATACCCATCTGCCTTTGGGAGTGGGAGCCACAGCTGCGCAAAGGCGATAATGTTATAATTGCAACCTTCGGTGCTGGTTTTACATGGGGCGCAACCTATATTAAGTGGGCATACGACGGCGATAAGGTAAAACAATAAGTATTATATATATAATAAGCAAAAGCCCGGCTCTCCGGGCTTTTGTCTTTATGGTTATTTTATACAGATAGGTTGTGTTACAGGTTTATGGCTTAATTTACTGCACATCAAATCTTTTTAGGTTTTAATTATATACTTCAATCTTGCCCTCTAAATTTTAACTACCAGGAATCATAATTTTACTTTAATACCAAAAGGGAAAAATGTGAAAGCATAAAAATTATCAAAGTGGTCTATATTCATTGGTGAGTAATAAACCCTGTTAAACGGAAACAGAACAACTAACGGAGATGTTTCAATATAAATTCTTTTTGTTACCCTTATGTTTAGCGTTAAACTGGCATTTACCGAAACCCCAAAACTATCCTTCTCGTCCCAGTTTACATGCAATACCCCAACACCTAATCCGCTAGTAAAAAACAACTTGTCCTTTACTAAATTTAGTTTATAGTATCCATTTACACTTAATTGGCTCAAGTTACTATTAAGGTCGTAAAGTTGGTCTGTCATAAAAAAACCAAAGTGGCGCGAGTGCTCATATGAAATACCCATTTGCCAATTCTTCTTTAAATCCTTTTGGTATTCAAAAAAAGTCCGAACTCCAAGAGAATTATATCCGTCCACAATAAAACCCGTTTGAAACGATAAATAACCTGCTTCTTTTTCGTTTTCTTCATTGGTTTGACATAATCCCCATAAACTCAAAAACAAAAGAAGCACAAGGGCTAAAAATGATTTTTTCATAATCGTCTGCTAGATTTTGTTGTTTCTTTAATGTTAAATAATCTTTAGATGTTGCTGTTGGGTAGAACTTAATGCTCTTTGTTTTCAAACTACGATTAATTCGTCAATGTTAACTCAATGGCTAAGTCAAGATACTCATTCTCGTTGGGTGTCAAACTCTTTCTATACCACTTCCCTCCAATATAGCTCCAGGTTTCTGATTCACCATACTTTTTAAAAACAGAAAATTTAGGCTCATAGCTTATGCCTGCAAGTTTCTCTCTACTTCCCTTATATGTGTAGCTATAATGATGCGCATTTTCTTCAATAACAAACCACTCCAACGCAACAAAAAAACCATTCTCAGGGAAACGGATATGTTTATCTGATAGGTCAATAATTACAGGTTTTTTACCCCATCTGGCCGATACAATAATGTTGTTTTCAAATATTTCAGCAGAAGGCTCTCCATTTTCATCAGCGGAAAGAAGCCTTACATTAAAATTTGCATTACTAATCCTCGAGTTTGTCAATATTTTAATGCTTTTAATGTACGGAACTGAACTATATTCGGGTTGGTATTTGAAATGCTTTGCAGAAATCCACGCGTAACCATTACAGGCAATAGTATGGTTCGATTTTTTATTTTTTAGGCTGTTTACTATAAGTTTGGTTTTCGTTCGGTTAGGTTTAACTGAAACCTCCTTAAGCTCATAGACCTTTGGCTTTAGATATATCTCAATATATTGGTCCTTTGCTGCAATAGTTTCCTTTTCATATCCAATTGTTGAGACTATTAGTGAAGCATTTTCCAGATTCTCATTTATGGTGAATTCTCCTTTTGAGTTTGAGGTTGTGCCAAAATTACTACCCTTAATACAGATGTTTGCATAGGGAATTGGCTCAAAGGTTTCAATGTCAATTACAACTCCCTTGGTTTGGGAGAATCCTGTGAAAAAGGAAAAGGAGAAAATTGAAAGCAGTATAAACCTCTTCATTTAACGATTTACAATTAATCGGGCAATGGCTTTTCCTTGGGTTGATTCAACAGAAATAAGGTAAACCCCATTTGGGAGAGCGGAAATGCTTATCGGATTTGTTTCGTTTACCAGTATATTTTCAAGGCATATCAATTTATTACCCAACAGATTGTAAATTGTTAAGGTTACGTTCCCTTTTAGGCTTGTCTCAACATTAACCGTGTTTTGTGCAGGATTGGGCGCAACCTTTACCCTTTGAGCAGCAAAAATTAAAGGTTCAGTGCTATTTGTGTACCTCCAAATATCATTGGCAAAGTTGGGGTTGTCAATAAACGGATTACGGTTATGCTGGTAATCGGCATATATTATATTATTCCTATCAATCTCCTTTTGGCTTACGGGGTCAAACTCGTGCCACTCCAAAAGCAGGTTGACAACCCACTCTTTAAAAGCCGGGAACTGTGTTCCGTTTAGCATCTCGGCACTCCATTCCTCTACAACGTCGTAGTAACGGGTAACCATATAGAAGTAGGTCCGGGCAAAGTCACCTTTATATTCATCAATTGGTTCAAATACAGTTCCTGAATAGCCTGTATATGAGGAAGTACCTAGTTTGCTTCCGTTAGATGATGTGTACGATGAGTTGCCTACTTCGCCAAATGGATAGTTTTCTCTAACTGAATTAACCTTCTTGTCGGTAGGATATATATGAAAAATGTCTGTCCTCATCGGGTTCGCGCTATTGAACCAGCTTTGGGGGAATGAATGCTCCCTGTTATACTTGTCGCACTCAGATGTTCCTCCACTCCCGCTATCCTGATCGTCTCCAAAGGTAAAGCTACAGCTGCTGTACATATCCCACACCGTTCCGTCTTCTTTCTTATCAGTATATGTGAAGGTAGTCCATAAATCACTGTATTCTAATACTGTATGGTCTTTAATGATTGTGTGAAGCAATTGCATAAGCTCTTCGCCATGCTTGCCTTCAGCATTGTTATAGTAACCGCTTGGCGGTTGGGCTAATACCAATAAGACGGTTATGCTTAAGAGCAGGGTTAAAATAATTTTTTTCATCTGTTCGACTTTTATGCGCAAAATACTACAATTACTTTACTCAGTATCATTAATTGCTTGTTGACTAAAGATTTTTTGGATAAATAACACGATCCATAGTTATATCGTAGTGGTCAACAGGTACACTATCCACAAGTTGAAACGATAGGCAAACACCAAACTTTGGCACGCTAATGGTTTTAAGCAACTTATCATAATAACCCTTTCCGCGGCCAATTCTGTTCCCTTTTAAGTCGAATGCCATGCCTGGGATAATTCCAAAGTCGATACTTTGCTCTGTGAAAATCTCGCCCTTTTGGGGTTCTAGAATTCCGAACGATGGGCCAACAACCATACAATCAGGACCAGAATAAACTCTAAGCTCTAGAATATCACCAACTACCAAGGGAAGTATAATTGTTTTATGCTTATACCACTTATCAACAAAGCGATGGGTTTCCACCTCTTTGGGCAACGACCAGTAGGCAAGAACTGTTTTAGCCTCTTTAAAAGCAGGGGATTGTTCAATTTGAGCAAAAACATTATCCGATTCTATAGGATAGTTCTCTTTGTTAAAGGCCGATTTTTTCACCTTAATCTCTTTCCTAAGAGCTTCCTTATTCTCTTTTATCAATTCGTTAGTTTCCATATTATCAGATTTTAAAGTATTTATAAATAAACAAATGGTTTAGATATAACTAGTTAAAATTATTGCCGTAGAGCTTACTTATATCAAAACCAACAATAAACTCATGGAAAAAGTTCGAACTGCTCAGATTATACCCCCCACTATAGCCTAACTGAATCGAATTATAAAGTCTTAAAAAATGCAGGTCACCCAAAAATTCTATCCCTACCGAAGAGTAGTTCCTGTTCATAATACCGATACCGCTTTCGCTTAAAAAGTAGGCTTGTCCCCAGGCATTGTCGTAAAAGGTATTTACAATAATCCTCTTAAGGTAAACCAAGGAGCCAAGGGCTAGATCAGGGTAAATAAGTGGAAAGGCATAATCTAGGGTTACAACTTCGTACTGTTTGCCAAAAAAATCCGAAAACCCTCTAATGGGATTAAGCGTCGTAAGCCTAATGTATTGAGCGTTAAGGTGCCTTTCAAACTGCCCTTTTAGCATAATACTGTGATTTGATAATAATCCAGGCAGATAAATAGTTGCCCTGGCTTTTATTATATCCTCCAAAGTTTTTTCTTTACTTGGAGCCATATTTACACTTCCAAAAAGTTGAGCACCAAACCTAGGTCTAATATCTCGATGTGCCATACGCGTATAGCTCAAAAGGCTAAAGTAAGGTTCAATGGTATTAATCCCATGTTGATATAATTCGTTTTTGTAGTCCCAAACCTTGATGTTGGCATATGAATATTGGGTTGCAATATTTATTGCAGTTACTACATTACCCGACGAAAGTGTAAAGGGAAGCCTGACTGTAACGTTTCCGTTTACAGCAGGTTTGCTCCTATAGATTGCAAAAATAGGGGCTATTGGACCGCCAATAATTTGAGCATAACTATTCCCGTAATCAAATCCAATAGAGATTTTTGGAAACCACCCCATCCACTCAATGTGACTATGTAAACCGTGGGTTTTATTGTACGAGTAACCAATGCTTGAAACTAGAGTGTTGGTAAGGTTTTGAGAAATAAGGGTTGCTCCAGGATAAATCTCAATATTCCCTTTTACGAGTTCTATAGGGTTGTAGTATAAAGGTGCCCAACTGTGTATGTTAAATAACTGGTTTAGGACAGGTATGCTTTGGCTTTTCAGTTTTTTATTCTCATTAACTTGTACCTTAAGGTCTTCATTCAATTCGAAGTTTTTAGAATAAAAAAGCGGGTTGCCAAATTTTTCAATGTAATGGTACTCCTGTTTATTGGATGTATGAATAATGCAGGGGCGCGAACCTTTACTGTTATATGTTGATGCAACTATTTTGTCTGTAGAGCTTAACGATATATTACTTACACCAAATGTTGAACTAGTTACTCTAAATGTGCTATCGCTTCTTACAAGATGCTTAAACACCTGTTCGCGGTAATCTTGTGTCATTGTAAAGTATAGAGAACTATCGGCATACACTATGTTTGATATATCTCTAAAGATTGGGCCGAGTAAAGTATCGTATGAGTTTGTTATAAGCGAATGCAGCAAAACAGTGGCCCCTTTTACAGACGAACTTCGCGATATTATACTATTCTTATCAACTCTGGCAATTTCTTTAATCTCCAGATCATCAAGAACACAAATGGCTTTCAACCTGTTTCCCTGAAGATCAATTACAATAATATTGCTTTTGCCCTCTGGAGTATACTCAATAGCCGCTATTCGACTTGAATCTATTAGTACCGGATTAAAGAGTTTGGCTTTATTGGTTATCCTCTTTCGTTTTAGTGTTTTAATATTGTAGGTCCAAATTTCTGAGTAGTTCTGATATTCCCAACGTAACCCTGCACGATATTGACTCCAAAGAATTAGGGTATCGTTTACAAAAGGTTTATGGGTTAGGTATCCAGGTCTAAAAAGAATCTCTTCATCAAGGCTTGTTGTGTTTATTTGAACAAAAGAGGGACTTTTTGCCAGCGAGGTTTTGAGTGATATTATTGTTGAATCGGATGTTAGGTAAGGGTATTGATACTGTACGTAGTCCGATTTATCATCTGGCGACTTTGTACTCAAAGCAATAATATTGTCCTCATCACTAGGGAGTTTGCTCCAAATAGAGTTGCAATGGGCGAGTGATTCATTGAAAATTTTCCCTAAAGAGCGCTTAAGCTCTTGTTTAGCTGAAATTCTAAAGGGAAATATGTAATAAGGCCGTTTTGAAACCTTATCAAAAGCGTTTATCCAAACATTAGAGTTATACTTCAAGTTAGTATATGCAACCATCATATAACCAAAACAATAATAATTTGGAATGTAATTTTTATAGGAACCTAACAACCATTTGCTATGACTATACGTGTTTCCATTTTCGCCTAGTACAGCAAGGTATTGCCTGTAAAAAGAGGCTTGTCGACTTCGTCCGCCATAAGAATATTGGGTCTCAGCGTAAACCGCATCCCCCTCGAGGAACCAAATGGGAACCATTCCAGCAGCCATACCAATCGATTGTTGCCCTAGAATAAATGAACCAAACCGAAAAACTCCCTTATTAAGTGTGTTCATCTGAACAGCGTGGCGCGTTTCGTGGATTGCCAGAGTTCGAAGCCAAGGCTCTGGATCGCTGTCCATAGCAGGAGTGGTAACCAGCTCAATTCTTTTTGGTGCCCAGCTAACAAAACCATTGCTAAGCACACTGCTATTATGGAGTATAACCGGAAGTCTAAAGGGTTTTTGATTGAAATCTTTGGCTACAAGTCGCCAAGCGTAATTTTGGTGTTGAGCATACCTTTGAGCAATGCTTTCTGCATTTACAGGGAACAGAATGTGCAGACTATCGGTTTTTAGCTCCCTCCATTTGGTACTTGCGGGCTCTTGCCCACTTATGAAAAACTGCGAGTGTACCTGAGAAAAAAAACAGGCAAGCAGTATTGCAAACCCGAAGCGTTTCATTTGCCTATTGTTTTGTAATTCTTAAAACCTTTTGAAAGTTATTACCCTTAATCTGCATAATGTATATCCCGGGCACAAGTCTATTGGCGTTTAAAGAATATTTGTTTCCGCTACTTACTGAAAGGGTATCCTTCATTACAAAGGCTCCAAGGCTATTGAATATGCTAACAGAAGCGGTTTGTGGTAATATGCCATCAATCCAGAAATCAATAGTATTAACAACAGGGTTTACTACTTTAATTGTGGGTTGCACAAATGCGGATGAATTATCATTTGCATACAAATCGTAATCAACATTAATCTTAAGTGTAACGGGTAAATGGTCAGACATGTTGAAAAGTGCATTAATAATGTTAGATGGCAAAGAGTAGTTTATTGGTGATATAAGGGTGCCATTAAATCGGTTGCCATCTTGGCCGTATGCCCAATAGGAGTCCTCCACGTACTTAGCGCCCTTTGTTCCATCAAGCAACGATTTGGAGGTTAGAATAAAATCAAACCGGTCATCCATACCACCGCCCGAAAAGCAGTCACCTGAAATATGGGTTGACTGGGTATGGTAGTTTGAGTATAAGGGATTATCGTGCCATTCACCAATAGCATCAGCAGGATCGTAAAACCTTATGCCAGTAGATGTTTGTGCTAAAAATCGCTGAAAAGCCAACTCCTCAGGAGAGTATACATTAAAATCTCCCATAAGCATTATGTTGCCTTGAAGATTTCTGTTCTTTATGTAGTTCATTATCTGTAGGGCAGAAGTAGCTCTTGTGCTTGCGTCTTGGCTACCGTTGCCTGCCTTTAAATGCGAAACAATACAGGTAAGAAAAGTTGTATCGCCATTAATTAGATTGCTTGACTTATGATAAAGTGTGTAAACATCTGTTTGTCTGGGACTTGTTTGTATGTACGATTGATGCTTTAGCACAAGTTTGTCGGTGTTGTAATATAGCATATTTATTAGATAACTACCTGTAAAAGTAGCACTCTGATAGCGTGTTACCCCATCAACGTTAAGCGCATTGTTTAATAGTATACTAACACTATTGGGGCTTCCATTAAGTTCGTTAACCGTAAAAATGTCAGGTTTATAATGCTCAATTATCTTGTTTAGGTTAATGTTCTTTTGATTGAGATTATTATTCGATTCTGTGCAAAAGGAGGTAATCATATCGTAGTACAAAAGGTTGTACTGCATTACTCTAATGGTATCTCCTGCAAACAGCAGTTTAGCAGAGAGCAAAAAAGTTAGAATAATAGTAAAAAGAGGCTTTTTCATTTTAGTAGATTATGTAATATTTCTGAAGATTAAAAAGGGGGGAATATACCCATGTGATGGCTTGTTTGTTTTATCCTCCAGCCTTCTTCACATTCTTATACCCTAATTCTTGTAGAAGGTTTAATATCTTATCACGGAAATCGCCCTGTATAATAATTTCGTCATCCTTAACAGAACCACCAACACCACATCGACTTTTAAGATGTTTAGCAAGGTTTTTTAGTTCTTCTTCGCTACCAACAAATCCAGTAACAATTGAAACCGTTTTCCCTCCCCGATTTTTCTTCTCCAATCTAACTCTTAAAACCTGTTTTTGGGGCTCAACGGAAACTTGCTCTTCCTCCTCGTTGTTATTCGGATTATAATTGGGGTTTGTAGAATAGGCAAACGCCAGTTTATCCTTCCAATCATTACTGTTCATGTTCAAAAATTTGTACAAAGTTAAATAAAATACAAAGACATTCAGTTCTCAAACAAATGTTGTGCATTTATCAAAGTAATTGCGATAAGCTAAAATCAATCTAATAGTGCGGGTTCAACCAAAATAGTTTAAATTAGCTCCATAATATTAAGTATTATCAATCAATATCTACATTAATGAAGAACTATAAGCAAATCAACACTTATTTGGGTTGGTTGATATTTTTTATTGCCGCAGCGGTTTATCTTTCAACTATGGAATCGTCGGCAAGTTTTTGGGATTGCAGCGAGCGTATTACAGCAGCCTATAAGCTGGAAGTTCCTCATCCTCCAGGAGCACCTTTCTTTATGCTTATGGGGCATTTCTTTACCGTATTTGCAGGTTCCGATGTAACGCAGGTTGCGGTTATGATGAACACCATGTCGGCATTAGCATCTGCATTCACAATACTTTTCCTGTTCTGGTCCATAACGCACCTTTCGCGAAGGTTAATGTTAAATTCAGACGATGAAGAGACTAGCCTTGGACAGGCCATAGCTATTTTAGGAAGTGGTGCCATTGGTGCACTTGCATATGCCTTCACCGATAGTTTTTGGTTTATTTCTGTAGAGGCCGAAGCCTATGCCACATCATCAATGTTTACGGCTATTGTGTTCTGGGCAATTTTAAAGTGGGAAAATGTTGCCGATAAACCTCACGCCAACAGATGGTTAGTTCTCATAACCTTTATTATGGGTTTATCAATTGGTGTTCACTTACTTAACCTGCTAACAATACCTGCCATTGTTTTTGTTTACTATTTTAAAAAGCACAAGGTAACCAAATGGGGATTTGTTGGAGCACTTGGTGCATCGATAGCACTGCTTGGTGCAGTAATGTATGTTATTATCCCTGGTATTATCTCCTTGGCTGCCAAGTTCGAATTACTATTTGTAAACTCATTTAGGTTACCATACAATTCAGGGGTGATTTTCTTTATTGTTTTCGCGTTTAGCTTGTTGTCCTTTGGATTATGGTACACAGTAAAAAAACAGCAAGTTCTTTTGCATACCCTGATTCTTGGTCTATCGGTTATGTCAATAGGATATTCTTCATACACCCTATTGGTTATTAGGGCACAGGCCAATCCACCTATGAATCAGAACAGCCCGTCAACTGTTTTTGCGCTATTAAGCTACTTAAATAGAGAGCAGTATGGTGATCGACCTTTAGTAACAGGGCAGTATTATAATGCACCTGTTATTGACAGTAAGGATAAGCAAACCTATATACGGAAGAATGGGCGTTACGAAAAAACATACCTAAAAACAGTATATAAACACGATGAGCAGTTTCAAACCTTTTTCCCAAGGATGTGGAGCTGGCGCGATGATCATATAGCTGAGTATAAGCGGTGGGGAGATGTTAAGGGACGACCAATCAGAACCCAGAACTCAAGGGGTGAATCAGAGGTAAAATATGTGCCAACATTTTCTGAAAACATCCAATTTTTTATTACCTACCAAATTGGCCATATGTATTGGCGTTACTTTATGTGGAATTTTGTTGGACGCCAAAATGATGTACAGGGACATGGAGATTTGCTCAATGGAAATTGGATTACGGGGATTAAACCTTTGGATGCAGCTAGGCTTGGTAATCAGGACAAGTTAACACCCGAAATGCTTAATAATCCTTCGCGGCATTCTTACTTTATGTTGCCATTAATCCTTGGGATTTTTGGAATGGTATATCAATTTGTACGCGATAAGAAAAACTTTTGGGTTATTACTCTTCTTTTCGTACTAACGGGTATGGCCATTGTGGTGTATCTTAACCAAACACCCCTGCAACCCCGTGAGCGCGATTACTCTTACGTAGGCTCTTTTTATGCATTCTCTATTTGGATAGGGATTGGGGTGTTGGCACTTTACGAAACTGCACGTAAATATTTTAAGCCCATACTATCAGCAGGTTTGGCAATAATTTTATCGCTTAGTGTGCCGTTAATACTTGTTGCTGAAAACTGGAACGATCACAACCGTTCAGGACGAACTTTTGCACGCGATTTTGCTTATAATTACCTAAACACATGCGAGCCCAACGCAATTATTTTTACCAATGGCGATAACGACACTTTTCCATTGTGGTATGCACAAGAGGTGGAGGGGATTAGGACAGATATTAGAATTGTAAACTTAAGTTTACTTGGCACCGATTGGTACACCGAGCAAATGAAGTGGAAAACATACGAATCCGATCCACTGCCAATTACGATGGATTTTGATAAGTTCGTGCAGGGAACACGCGATGTGATTTACATTATCGAAAAGGTAAATATACCTTTTGAATTAAAGAGGATTATGGATTTTGTAGGTAGCGATAATCCCGATAAACGTCACAGAACACCAGGCGGCGAATACATCGATTATTTACCCACAAGGAAGCTGAAGATTACCGTTGATAAAGATCTCGTTCTGGCAAAGGGCGTTGTAAAACCAGAGGACGCTCATCTTATTGTTGATGAGATGCAATGGACAATTAGTAATGAGAAGGAGTATATTCAAAAAAACGAGATGATGGTGCTCGAGATTATTGCTAACAACAACTGGGAACGTCCAATATATTTCGTTTCATCAGGGGGCGACTCCGACGTTGGTTTGTCCGATTACCTACAACTCGAGGGTTTTGCATACCGGCTAGTGCCCATCAAAACTGAACCAGTCGATTATTTGTCGGTTGGCAGAATGAACGTAGATAAGCTTTATGCTAACTATATGGAGAAGTTTAAGTGGGGAGGGCTTGAGAATTCAGATGTTATGGTTGACCATAATGTTCAGAGAACCGCATTGGTTTTGAGGCTTAGAAGCAACTTTAACCGATTGGCCGAGGATCTTATCGCTCAAGGGAAAATCGATTCGGCAATAAATGTTGTAGATAGGATAGTTGAATTACTACCCTTTAATAAATTCCCATACGATTTATTTACCATTGGCCTCATTGAAAGTTATTATAATGCAAACGAAACTGCCAAAGCCAACGATCTTTTAACCGGCTATGCAAATAATTGTATCGAGAATCTGGAGTATTACTATAGTTTAAAGCCGTACCAGCAAAGTTTGTTAGAGTATGATATTAGCCTTAACACACAAATATTGAGAGAACTAGTAGATGTTTCTAGTCGTTACGGACAGCAAGAGGTTAAAAACCAACTTGAACCAAAACTTAATTCTTTTATGTCGCTTTATTTTCAAGCTAATAGATAGGCAGAACGATTTAAGCGCAAAATAGAACGTTATCTGAAAAAGGGTAACTAATATCATCATCAAAAAAACATTCTTTATTGCCAATGTTTTAGCAATAAGGTTATTTTTGTAGAACGAACAATAGTAAAAAAAATATTATGTCGAAAATTGTTGGTGAAATTATCCAAGTTATTGGACCAGTAGTCGATGTGTCTTTTCCCAGTGAATCTGGAGAACTCCCAAGTATTCATGAGGCCCTGAGTATTGCTCGTGAGGATGGTTCTACTCTTATAGTTGAGTGCCAGCAACATGTTGGCGAGAGCACAATTCGCACCATTGCCATGGACTCTACAGATGGATTACACAGAGGAATGGCAGTAGTTCCAACAGGAAAGTCTATCACTGTTCCCACTGGCAATCAAATTAAAGGAAGGCTTTTAAACGTAATTGGTGCTCCAATTGATGGAATGGGTCAACTTAGTGAAGAGGGTGAGTACCAAATTCACAATGATCCCCCAAAATACGAAGATCTTAGTACAGAATCTGAGGTTCTATTTACAGGTATCAAGGTAATTGACTTGCTTGAGCCATATGCAAAAGGTGGAAAGACTGGACTTTTTGGCGGGGCAGGTGTTGGCAAAACAGTTCTTATTATGGAGCTTATTAATAATATTGCCAAGCGATACGAAGGAATGTCTGTTTTTGCAGGTGTAGGTGAACGTACTCGCGAAGGAAACGACTTACTCCGTGAGATGATTGAGTCGGATGTTATTCGCTATGGCAAGGAGTTTAAAGAGAACATGGAAGCAGGAGGATGGGATCTTTCTAAGGTTGATCAGGAAGAACTAAAAAAATCGAAGGCAACCCTCGTGTTCGGACAGATGAACGAACCACCAGGAGCAAGAGCCACTGTTGCACTTACAGGGCTATCCGTAGCCGAATCGTTTCGCGATGGTGCCGGTGGCGATGGCAAAGGACATGATATTCTGTTTTTTATCGATAATATTTTTAGGTTTACACAAGCCGGTAGTGAGGTTTCTGCTCTGTTAGGCAGAATGCCTTCAGCGGTAGGATATCAACCAACTCTGGCAACGGAAATGGGATTAATGCAGGAACGAATTACTTCAACCCGAAGAGGCTCAATTACTTCGGTGCAAGCTGTTTACGTGCCCGCCGACGACCTTACCGACCCAGCACCTGCTACAACATTCTCGCACCTCGATGCAACTACGGTGCTTAGTAGAAAGATTTCTGAACTCGGCATTTATCCTGCAGTTGACCCGTTAGATTCTACTTCGCGAATTCTAACTGCCGAAGTTGTAGGTAAGGAGCATTACGACACGGCACAGCGTGTTAAGCAACTTTTACAGCGCTACAAAGAGCTACAGGATATTATTGCAATTCTGGGTATGGATGAGTTAAGTGATGAGGACAAACTTGTTGTTCACAGAGCACGTCGCGTGCAGCGTTTCTTATCGCAACCCTTTTATGTGGCCGAAGCTTTTACCGGTTTGGCAGGGGCAACTGTTGATATTGCCGATACAATTAAAGGGTTTAATATGATTATGAACGGAGAGGTTGACAAATACCCCGAGTCCGCATTTAACCTAGTTGGAAACATTGAACAGGCAATTGAGAAAGGCGAAAAGATGCTAAGAGATGCACGAAGCTAAAAGATTATGAACATAAAGTTAGATATAATTACCCCGGGTAAAATTCTCTTTAGCGAGGAGGTTGATTGGGTTAGGGTGCCCGGTTCAAAGGGATCGTTTGCTATGCTCAAAGGTCACCTGCCAATAGTATCAACCCTCGAACCAGGTTTAATAAAAATTGTGCTGCATACAAATGAGCGATACTTTGAGATTTTTGAAAGCGCCATTGTTGAGCAGCACGATAATCATGTAACAATTATTGCAACTTCTATTGAGGAGGCACACCCGTTATTTCTACGATAGAATAAGAAGCGGTTATTTTAAATAACAATGAACAAATACTTAACGTTTGGTTTTGCATTACTGTTTGGCCTTAATCTAAAGGCACAGCAAACCGTTAGATTTACTGCTGCCGATGGAGTTGAGATTACTGCTGATCACTACGTTATATCAACACAAAAACCCTATTTAATACTTTTACATCAGGAGGGATTAAGCCGCGGCGAGTATCGTGAGATTGCCCCAAAGTTAGCAAACCTAGGGTTCAACTGCTTGAGCATTGATCTGCGTATGGGTGATGAGAGCAACTTTGTTCAAAACCAAACCTTTATCGATGCTCAAAGTAAGGCGATTCCTGTTTCAATGGTTGACGTTCAAAAGGACATTCAAGCTGCAATTGATTTTGTTGCTGCTCGTTCACAGCAACCAATAATTTTAATAGGGAGTTCTTATTCTGCCTCCTTGGCCCTTATTGAGGCAACAAAAAACTTCAAGGTTAAAGCGGTTGTGGCATTTTCGCCAAAAGAATTTTTAAATGAGAATTTAAGCGTAAAGGATTCTATAAATAATATCTATGTTCCAATTTTAGCCCTAAGCACTCGGCTGGAATATTCCGAGATGAGCGAACTTTTACGTGATGTTAGAAAGAAGCATTTAACACTTTTTAAACCCTCACAGGGAGAAGGAGCCCATGGTGTGCAGGCTCTTTGGGCAAGTAACCCTAATAGCAAAGAGTATTGGATGGTACTTACACAGTTTTTTAGCCAACTTAAACTTTAATAGCAAACACTCCTTTGCTTTGGCTCACCCATAATTAGTATCGGAAAAGGAGACCTTTTAAGCACGTGTTTTGTTTATGTGCAAAGGTGTATCTTTGCAAAAAACATAAAAAGCGATGATTGTAAGAGATATTGAGATCATGGCACCTGCCGGCAGCTTTGAGTCGCTTATGGCAGCCATACAAGGAGGGGCAAACTCGGTTTACTTTGGGGTTGGGCACCTAAATATGCGAGCAAAATCAACTGTAAACTTTACAGTTAACGATTTGCCTGAAATTGTAAGCATTTGCAATAGCCATAATGTAAAAACTTACCTTACGGTTAATACGGTATTATACGACCATGATATGAAACCCATGCAGCAGACCATTGATATGGCTGCCAAAGTGGGGATATCTGCAATTATTGCAAGCGATCAGGCAGCAATATTTTATGCGCGCGAAAAAGGAGTAGAGGTTCACCTATCAACTCAGCTAAATATAAGCAACACTCAATCTTTAAAGTTTTACTCTCAATGGGCAGATGTAGTTGTTTTAGCAAGAGAGCTTTCGTTGAGTCAAGTTGCAGAAATTTCAAAGAATATACACGAGCAGAATATCCTTGGCCCATCTGGCAAACCAATTAGAATTGAACTATTTGCACACGGTGCGCTTTGTATGGCTATTTCCGGCAAATGTTACATGAGTCTTCATCAGGCCAACTCATCTGCCAACCGGGGTGCATGTTTACAGATCTGCCGGCGATCGTATACCCTAACCGATAATGAAACCAACGATCAACTTGTGGTAGAAAACGAGTATATAATGTCGCCCAAGGATCTTTGTACCATAGGATTTTTAAATAAAATCATTGATTCAGGGGTTACTGTGCTTAAACTTGAGGGTAGAGCAAGGAGCCCCGAGTATGTTAAAACAGTTACTCAATGCTATCGCGAGGCAGTTGCTTCAATAGCAGACGGAACATATGGAAAAGAAAAGATTGACGAATGGGTCAATCAACTATCCAAAGTTTTTAACCGAGGATTTTGGGATGGATACTATTTAGGCCAAAGGCTGGGCGAATGGAGCCATCAATATGGGAGTGTTGCAACGGAGAAAAAGGTTTATGTAGGGAAAATTACAAACTATTTCTCGAATTTGGGTGTAGCAGAGATTAAAGTTGAAGCCAGTGAACTTTATAAAAATGATAAGCTATTGATTATCGGCCCAACAACTGGAGTAATTGAACTTACAGCTCAAGATGTTTGGGTGGATAATAAGTCGTCAGAAAAATGCGAAAAAGGTGTTAAGTGCTCATTGGCTACCCCTGATTTGGTTAGACGGAATGACAGACTTTATCGGGTTGTATCAAATCAAGATAAATAAGCGAATATACTTCTCAACTCCAGTAAAGGAAGGTTTTTAGTTCATCCATTCATATACAAGTTGTATTATTCCCCGGAGGCAATTCTTATAGAATAAAGCAGTATCTTTACAGGCATAATTATTTTATTAAATAATCTGTAAATTTTTTTAATCATGAAGTTTAGCCAGCTGTGTAACAAAATTTTTAGCGACTGCACTAACTATTACCATACCATGGATAATGTGGATGCAGTTCCAACCAACCCCTACAAAGCGGGTACAATAGAAGCGAGATTGTTCCAGAAAAACTGGATTGATGCTGTTCAATGGCATTTTGAGGATATTATCCGCGATCCAAACATCAACCCAGTTGCTGCTCTTGCTTTAAAACGTAGAATTGATTTATCAAACCAGGATAGAACAGACTTGGTTGAGATGATAGATAGCTATTTCTTTGATAAGTATAAAAATGTTACCCCAAAGGCAACAGCTACCATTAATTCCGAAAGCCCCGCTTGGGCAATTGATAGGTTGTCAATTTTGGCACTAAAAATCTATCATATGGAACAAGAGGTTGTCAGAACCGACGTTACTAAGGATCACAAAGAAAACTGTCAACTAAAACTAAATGTTTTACTCGAACAAAGAGTTGACCTTTCAACCGCCATCGATCAACTAATTAGGAATATAGAGTCTGGTGATGTTCGCATGAAGGTTTATAAGCAAATGAAGATGTACAACGACCCTGCGCTAAATCCAGTTCTTTACGCAAAGAAATAGACCAGTTTAAACGTGAGCAATAAAAAAATTCTTGCTTTTCGGTTAAGTGCACTTGGCGATGTGGCTATGACTGTTCCCGTTCTTTGGGCAATGTCTAAGGAGTACCCTGATGTTTCAATTACTTTTGTGTCAAAAGGTTTCGCTGGACCTTTGGTTAAGGATTTACATAACGTAACCTTCTTTAGGGTTGATGACAAAGGCAGACATTCAGGATTTATAGGTATTCTTAGACTTTACGCCGATTTAAAACGCTTGGGCAGTTGGGATGGCATCGCCGATTTGCACGATGTACTTCGATCCAAAATCGTACGCTGCCTATTTTCTATTTCTGGTTCTAAGGTATCTGTAATAGATAAAGGCAGGAAAGGCAAAAAAGCGTTAACTCGGAAAAGGAACAAAAAATTAGTTCCCCTTAAGCATTCCGTGATTAGGTATAGCGATGTTTTTAAATCTTTAGGCTACCCTTTAAATGGGGTAGAGAAATATAAGCCAAATCTTCTGGTAAACCCAGATCTCCTAAAATATTCTGATATAATTCCTTCACCCAAAAATGGGCATTGGATAGGAATTGCTCCTTTTGCAAAGCATAAAGGGAAAATGTATCCAATTCATTTGATGCAAAAGGTAATTGATGATTTAGCATCCCTCGATTCAGTTGTTATTTTATTGTTTGGGGGAAGAGGAGAGGAGCAGGATAAACTAGAACAACTAGCAAAGGGCAAGAAGAACATCTACTCAGTTGCTGGAGTTCTTAAGTTGGATCAGGAGTTGGAAGTTATGTCCAATCTCGACCTTATGATAACCATGGATTCTGCCAACATGCATCTAGCAACCCTTTCAGGTATTCCTGTGATTAGCGTATGGGGAGCAACCCATCCATTTGCAGGGTTTTATGGATGGCAACAGGATCCCAACAATGCTATTCAAGTCGATTTGTATTGTAGGCCATGTTCTGTATATGGAAATAAGCCCTGTTACAGGGGTGATTATGCCTGCTTGAATTGGATTGAACCCAGTGATATTTCGCAGAGAGTATTGAAAATATTGGATGTATAGCTTTTTGCTGTAAATGTTTAAATATGTTTGTATATTCACGGTTATTGATGCTATAATAAAGAATGGAAGGCAAATATAGCCCAATGTCTTTCCAAGTTGTGTTATACCGTAGGCGTTGTATTGCATGTGGTTACTGCGTATCTCTTGTTCCTGATATTTGGATGTTATCAGTACATGATGGTAAGGTGACACACATTAACCACCCCGATGCAGACGACGATATTGTAAATGTATTTATAGAAAAGGGCTCAAGGGCTATAGTTAAGCAGTCAGAATCAATTTGCCCCGTTAAAGCAATTAAAGTTCTTGAATAATATTTAATTTTAAGCAGTTAGATGTAGCTATTTTTGAGTATATTATAGGACGATATTAACAATTTCATCAATCTATAGTTATAATTAAACAAACTTTCATAAATTTATATACTGAAAATAAAGTCATAACACACCTAATACCCTTAATATCATGGAACTACAGTCGCAAAAATTAATAGTCCCATGGGATTTTACTCCCGTATCAGAGAACGCCTTGCTTTATGCTCTAAAAATCGGACAGTTTTCAGATCAATTTTCCATAGATCTAATAAACGTTGTGGAAACTGGCGGAATTTTTTCGAAAGGGAAACTTACAGAGAAAGAGGCGAGCGAAAAATTAAAGGCTGATGCAGCTAGAATCAAAGAGCAGTATGATGTAGAGGTGAGAGCCATTGTTCAGGAGGGAAGTATTTTCCATACCATAAGTGAGCACGCATTCGATACTGAGGCAAGTCTGGTAATTATGGGTACTCACGGTATTGTAGGGGTTCAGAAATTAACAGGTAGCAGAGCCCTAAAAGTTATTGCAGGATCAAATGTTCCCTATCTGGTTATTCAGGATGCACCTGCAACGGAAAGAATATTTGAAAACATTGTTTTCCCCCTCGATTACCGGGTTAACGAAAAAGAGCGCTTGCGCTGGGCTATTAAAACTGCAACTCAGTTTGACTCAAGAATCCACGCCTTCTTGCCCTATGCAACCGATATGGGTATCCAAAAAAAGATAAATTACAATCTATCTTTTGCTAAGAAACATTTTGAGGTGCATAATTTGAGTTTTGAAGTGCATAGTGCAGCTAAGGGAGGAAGTTATGCCGATGAGATAATTAAGCTTGCAGTAGATATTGAGGCAGATTTAATATTGACAATGACAACTCCAAACCTCGATTTTACTGATTATATTTTTGGAGCACAGGAGCAATATATAATTGCAAATAATGCTAAAATTCCTGTAATGTGCGTTAATCCAGCTATGGTTTAAATTCTGTATTTGTTCTCTTCGTCACCTAAAATACTTAGGTAACTATAGTATCGCGAAGAATCTATAAGGCCGTTTTCTACGGCCTTTTTTACTGCGCATCCTGGCTCATGTTCGTGGGTGCAGTTTTTGTACTGGCAACTTGCGGATACCTTAAATATTTCGGGGAAGAAATGAAAGATTTCCCGCTTATCCATGTCAACTAACCCAAACCCCTTAATGCCCGGTGTATCAATAATAAAACCGCCGTTAGATAAAGGAAACATTTCACTAAATGTGGTTGTATGTTTCCCTTTTAAGTGGTAATGAGATATATCAGATGTTTTTAGGTTGAGTGTTGGTTCAATCCGATTGATTAAGCTGCTTTTACCTACGCCAGAGTTACCAGAGATAAGGCTAATTTTTCCTTTTAAAACCGAGGCTATAGTTTCAATACCCTCTCCAGTATTGGCCGAGGTTTTATAGCATGGATAAAGGGGAGAGTATATGGAAAGGTAGTGGTTTAGTTTGTCAGCAAACTCACCGTCGAATAAATCAATCTTGTTAAAAATTAGGACTGCAGGAATTTGGTAGGCCTCGGCTGTTGCCAAATACCTATCGATGAAGATAAGGTTTGTTTCCGGAAAATCAACGGTAACCACTAGCATAGCCTGATCAATGTTGGCAGCTATAATATGTGCCTCTCGCGAAAGGTTGGTTGATTTACGGATTATATAGTTCTTTCGGGGTACAACAGCTGTAATGTTTCCCGTGGTGTTATCGTTCTCTGGGTCAAAGTCAACAATATCGCCCACAGTGATTGGGTTAGTGGTTTTTATTGTCTTAAGCCTAAGCTTTCCCCTAACCTTGCATTGAAATTTATTCCCATCATTAGTTAAAACGGTGTAAAAACTGCCCGTTGATTTAAGTACCCTGCCCTGCATTTTACTTTGTTGGTGTTTTAGAGGCACAAAATTAGGGTTTTTTACTCAATAGCCATAGATTGGCGTCAAATAAAAAAGCGAGGCAAAAATACGTTGTTTTTAGCCTCGCTTTGAATTTTGTTTTTGAGAATTTACTATCCTTCCTGAATGGGCTTGAATCCGTTTCCCAGTATTTCGTTTGCATCAATAACTGTGATAAACGCATCGGGGTCAACCTTAACAATAAAATCCCTAATCATATATACTTCCCTACGGCTAACATTTGTGAATATAATTTTCTTTTCCTGACCTTTGTACATGCCAATACCGCTAATTAAAGTGCCTCCACGTTCAATGTCGTTAATAAGCATCTCCCCTATTTCCTCGTACTTGTTAGAGATGATAAAAAGAGTTTTATCGTAGCTAACCCCCTGAATAGTCATGTCAATTACCTTCCCGGTGATATAGATTACAATCCATGAGTATAGTGGGATTTTCCAATCCTTAAAGGCCACAAGCGCTATTAGTACAATTGCGGAATCAACATAAATCATCAATTGCCCAAGAGGGAGACGGGTGTACTTTGCTATAATCATTGCAATTATATCGGATCCGCCACTAGTTGCCTTTGCTTTAAAAATTAAGCCAAGGCCAAAGCCAATTAACACACCACCAAAAACTGCTGATAGCAGTACATCATCAACAAGCGGATTGTATCCAAAAAGCCAGTGTTGTGCATCAATAAAGAATGAGGTAAGGATAAAACCAATAACCGTTTTTATACCAAAACGGGGGCCAAGTAGTTTTATGCCTATAATGGTAAGTGGAATGTTCAGGGCTAATCCAACCGCACCAATAGGAAGACCCTCCGGTGCCCAGCTAAAAAGCCCCTCAGTCAGGTAGTGCAAAACGATACCGATACCATAAACACCTCCTGGTGCAATTCGGTGAGGGTCAATAAAGAATACAAAACCCGATGCAAGGATAAAAGCGCCGATCACAATTAAGCTCCAGACTTGAAACCATTGCTTTGAGAACAATTTTTCCTTAGTAAGGTAGTTCATTTTTAAAAGGTTAAGTTGAGAGATATGGGTTACAACTCAATAACTGATCAGAATCATGCCAGTTAGCTATTTCTGCTCATTATCTTTTCAGCCAGACAAGAAAGAATATCTTTTCGTTCAGGGTAAATGCTAATCTTGTTTAGCGCAGCCATTGCGTTTTGGCTATACTCGTCAATTTTAGTTTTAGTAATTTCCTTAACACCAATCTCGTTATATATCTTTAGCACGCCCTCAATCTTTTGCTGGGGGTCAATATTTTCGGCTTTAAAGTAGCTGTTTAGCAGTTCAAATGAATTGCCTTTAGCAAGACTATATGCCTTGATGGTTAGGAACGTTTTCTTATTTGCCAAAATATCACCGCCAATCTTTTTGCCAAAAGAGTTTACGTCTCCGTAGCTGTCTAGCAAATCATCCTGTAGCTGAAAGGCCAGTCCAAGGTTTTTGCCAAATTCTCCAATTTGCGTAATATCCGATTGTGAGGCTCCGCCTATTATTGCACCAATCTGTAAGGCACCTTTAAGTAGGATAGATGTTTTTAACTCAATCATGGTAAGGTATTCGTCCTGTGTAACATACTGATTGGTTTCAAAATCCATATCCATTTGCTGGCCATCACATACGCCAAGGGCAAGTGAGTTAAAAACGTTGAGCACAGGGATAAGAAACTCTTTGTCGGTTTTGGAAAGAAGTTGATAAGCTAAAATACTAAGCGCATCGCCAGAGAGAATGGCTATATCTGAATTCCACTTAGCAAAAACTGTTGGATTGTTTCGTCTAATGGGTGCATTATCCATAATGTCATCGTGGATAAGCGTGAAGTTATGGAAAAGTTCAATGGCAAGGGCAGGGTTAAGGGCCTTCTCGATGGATTCTGAAAAAGCATTACAGGCAGCCAATACCAGAACAGGGCGAATTCGTTTACCACCAGTCGCCAATGTATAGTTGATGGGCTCGTAAAGACGTTTGGGCTCCTTGGGTATCGAAAGGTTCATTATCCCTTTATCAACAATTTCGCTAAGGCTTTCAAGGCTGTACATTAGTTTCTATTTAAGGGGTTGATATTATTGTAAATTTAAGCCTAATGGGATTATTATTTAGTAAAAGAATTATCAAAATGCTTCAATTTAGGCTCATTGCCTCTTCCTAATGTCAAAAGCAATGAGGGTAATAGTATTAGATTATTGAAAATTGCTACCAGAAGGGTAAGCGAAACGAGTAATCCAAGCGAAACGGTTCCTCCAAATTTTGAAGCAACAAATATCCCAAATCCAAAGAAAAGCACTAGAAATGTGTACATCATACTTACTCCTGTCTCTTTTATTGCACAAACAACAGAGGCCTTTGTGTTGTTATTTGTTCTGATAAGCTCTTGTCGGTATTTTGTTAGAAAATGAATGGAGTTATCCACCGATATTCCATATGCAATACTAAAAACAATTACCGTACTTGGTTTTAAAGAAATTCCCCAATATCCCATTGCTGCTGCAGTTAGAAGCAACGGAATAAGATTTGGAATTATTGAGAGGATTACCATTCTCGGTTTTTTAAATAGCAAGGCCATTAAAACCGAGATAATTCCGATTGCTGCTAAAAGGCTGGTAAAAAGACTCCAAACAAGGTAGTCGTTGCCTTTAGCTGCAATAATGCTGCCACCAGTTATTGAAACCGTGCTTGCCTGATCGCCAAAAATAGTGTCAACATCAGCTTTAATAACACCCTTTAATTCGTTAATTTTAATGGAGCCAATATCGGCAACATTGTATATGATTCGGGTAACGCTTGCTGTGCTATCAACAAATCTGCCCAATAAATCGTTATTCCCCATTTTCTTAGGTAGATATGACATTATAAAGCCTCTTTCGAGCCCCGAGGGTAATTTATAGTGACTTTGGTTTCCATTATAGTAACCCTGTCTTGCAAATTTAGCAGCCTCAGCAATTGACAGCGGGCGCGATAATTCTTTATAATCCTTAAGCTTCTCTTGCAGCATATTTATACGCTTAAGGGTTCCTTCCTGAATAACCCCACGAGGTTTTTCTGTATTCACTACTATTTCAAGGGGCATTACTCCCGAAAAGTTTTTTTCAAAGAATTTAAGATCCACATATACTGGATGGTTTTTTGGAATATCATCTACCATATAGCCCTTGCTCTCAATCCTAAAAAGCCCAATTGCGCCCAATAGGATTAGTGCAATTGTTACGCTAAATACTACCTTACGTTTGTAAAGAACAGTTGTAACAATTCTGGTTTTTAATCCTTTAAGCCTTAAACTCTCGAGGTGCTGAAGGTGTTTAGGTTCGGGAGCAGGGAGAAAACTAAAAATAGAGGGGATTAGCAGAATCGAAATAAGAAAAACCCCAACTATATCAATAGCAGCAATTAGTCCAAACTCAACCAGAATTTGAATACCCGTAAACATAAATGTACCAAAACCAGCAGCTGTTGTAAGATTTGTTAGGAATGTAGCACTGCCTATTTTTTGTATAACTCTTTGTAGTGCCTTTACCTTATTCCCATGTACACTATACTCATGATGATACTTATTTATGAGGTACACGCAATTGGGCACCCCAATAACAATTATTAGCGGAGGTAAAACAGCAGTAAGTAGCGTAATTTGAAAATCTAAAAGGGCCATTATACCTAGTCCCCAAATTACCGATACAGCCACCACAAGCATAGAGAAAAGAACTATTCTAAAAGATCGGAAAAGGACGAAGATAATAATCGCAGTCATAAGAACTGCCAATGCGATGAACATGTACATTTCGCCCTCTATCATTCCACCAACAGTTGTTCGAATGTATGGCAGTCCCGAGTATCTTAGGTTATTGCCCGTGCTTTCTTGATAATGCTTAGTTTTATCAATAAGTTTCGACATAAATTCAACCCTGCTCTTCTGGCTAATTACCTCATACTTTATCGATACCATCATCAAGTATACACCTTCTTCTTTATTGTAAATTAGCCTATTATAGAATGGCAATGTATAGGCTAAGTCTTGTAAGGAATCAAGAGCAGACTGTGAGTTTACCTTATTGTTAAAGAGTTTATTGAAGGTAAATACCTTATTTTCTGTATCCTTTCCAATTGTGAATATATCGGAGATGGAAAAAACGTGCTCTATCCCATCAATTGCTCTAATTGTGTCTGCAAGGGCAATCCACTGTTCGAATCTATCGGATTGAAAAAATTTTTTATCCTCTACTCCAATTATCATCAGGTTTTCACCCTTACCAAAAATTTTGGTAAACTCTTTATGCTGAATTAAAAGACTATCGTTTTTAGGAAGAAGAGGGGTAGGTTCAAAGAAAAACTTTAATGAGGAAATTTGATAACCCATAAAAATGGTTATTAACCCTACAGAGATTAAAATGAACAACCTATTTCGAAGGATAATCCTTGCTATATGCTGAAAAATCATATTTATTTTTTCTTAAAAAATTGATGCAGCAAAGTTAGCAAATAAGATTTAAGGGTACTATATGCTTAAATTCATTCTTGAAAAATATTGACCAATTAAGCCTTACATTACATTTATATAACAAAAAACAGGGTTATTTAAAAATTAGCTTTAAAATAACATTGGGTGGTTTCTGAAACAGCCAAATAGACATACTTTTACAGCGAATTTTAATCGTTACCACTATGAATTATGGCGTGATGCAGTTTTTGCAACTTGTAGGTTCTTTGGGACTCTTCCTGTTCGGGATGAAGATGCTTAGTGAATCCTTACAAAAGGTTGCTGGTGATAGAATGCGAAATATTTTGGCATCCATGACCTCAAACCGTTTTAAAGGGATATTAACGGGACTAATCGTAACTGCTGTAGTACAGTCAAGTTCTGCAACAACCGTTATGCTGGTTAGTTTTGTAAACGCAGGGTTAATTTCTCTTACCCAGTCCATTGGGGTAATAATGGGAGCTAATATTGGAACCACAGTAACCGCTTGGTTGATTTCGCTTTTAGGTTTTAAGTTTTCCATAAGTTTAATAGCACTTCCTATAATTGGACTAGGTTTTCCACTCGTCTTTAGCAAAAACAACACCCGTAAATCATGGGGAGAACTTCTAGTAGGGTTTTCTCTTCTGTTTTTAGGCTTAGATTTTCTTAAAAATTCAGTTCCTGACATAAGCGGGAGCCCTGATGTTCTTGCCTTTTTATCAAACTATACGGATCAAGGGCTTTTCTCTGTGTTGCTTTTTGTTGGTATAGGCACAATACTAACAGTTGTTATTCAATCGTCTAGTGCTACCATGGCACTTACTCTTGTAATGTGTAATAGTGGGTGGATTTCCTACGAGTTAGCAGCAGCAATGGTTTTAGGTGAGAATGTTGGAACCACCATTACAGCAAATATTGCAGCGGCCATAGCAAACGTACAAGCAAAGCGAACAGCTAGGGCACACCTTGTCTTCAATATTATTGGTGCTTTTTGGATGATTCTGGTTTTTAAAACTTTTATTGGCCTTTGTGCAGATCTTGCCATTAAATTCGGCGGTCAAAACCCATTTGAGAACCCTGCGGGAGTGCCTATTGCCCTTTCCATATATCACTCCACTTTCAATATTGTTAACGTTTTATTGCAGGTATCCTTTGTACCGCTTATTGTTAAGTTGGTAACCCGAATGGTTCCAGCACGTAGTTCGGAGGACGAGGAGTTTAGATTACAACACATTGGCATTGGGTTGCTTTCTACAGGAGAACTTTCATTATTGCAAGCCAAAAAAGAGATTATTAACTATGGAAAGCGGAGCTATAAAATGTATGGTTTTTTTAAGGAGCTGTTTACTGAGACAAACGAAAAGAACTTTAAGAATATATACGAACGCATTGAGAAGTACGAAGAAATTAGCGATAGGGTGGAGGTTGAAATTGCCACGTATTTAACAAAGGTTTCAACCCATGATTTGAGCGAGGAAAGCTCAAGGCGCTTGCAGGCAATGCTAAACATTATTAATGATATCGAGAGCGTATCGGATAGCAATTACAATCTTGCCAAAACCCTTAATCGAAAGCGCAAGGCCAATATTTGGTTTAACCAAGAGGTTCGCGATAATCTAAACTATATGTTTACTTTGGTTGATGATGCTTTCCGAGTAATGCTCGAAAACCTTGAGGTTGGGTACACAAACATCAACCTTGGACCAGCTTATGAGGCTGAAGAGAAGATAAACCAGTTTAGAAATAAACTTAAGAAGGAGCACATAAAGAATGTTGAGGAGGTAAAGTATAAATATCAGGCTGGCGTAATGTACAACGATTTATACTCCGAAGCAGAGAAGTTGGGCGATTACATTATCAACGTTTCTGAGGCTATTGCAGAGATTAATAAGCCAGTAAAGAAAGCAGTGCTAAGGCATCAGTTGTAGCAATCTGATATTAACCTTTTAGCGCTTCAGCTCCCGATACTATTTCCAATATTTCATTGGTAATTGCTGCTTGTCGGGCCTTATTGTATTTCAATTTCAGGGCCTTGTTAAGCTCAGTGGCATTTTCTGTAGCCTGATGCATTGAGGTCATTCTTGCCCCATGTTCACCAACAGCGTTTTCGAGTAACATTTCGTAGAAAAAAGTTTTGACAGCTAGAGGTATTAGCACTTCTATGATATAATCCTTTGTTGGCTCAAAAATAAGGTTGGGTGCAACGTACTTGTTTTCAGTACTCTTAGGGGTACTAAAAGGTAGGATTCTTTTAATGGTAGGTACCTGAAAAGCAGGATTTTTAAACTCGTTAAAGGCAACATAAACAGCATCGTATTTCTGTGCAAGATATTCTTGTGTTAGCGTTTGCATGAATTCACTAGAGCTGTTATATTCTGGCTTAATAACCATTTCTGTATTTTCGGAGAGTAGAGTAAACCCTCTTTTTTTGAAAAAATCCACACCCTTTTTCCCAAGGCAATAAAACTTAGTATTAGCTTTCCAGTTTTCACCAAATTCAGTGGGTGCGTTTTCTATAATTGTTTTTGCTAAGTTTTGGTTAAACCCAGCGCACATACTTGAGTTTGATGTGAGAACCACCAATGCAACACTGTTAAGAGCCGAAGGCTCTGCAAACCATTTCCTTAGGCTTGGGTCGTTTTCGTTAATGGTTGGAGCTACCTGATGGAGTATATCGAGAACTTTATTGGAGTATGTTTTGTATCTAAGCAATGATTCATGCGCCTTGTGAAACTTAGCAGCAGATACCATCTTCATGGCGCTAGTAATTTTCTGCGTCGATGTGATGGAACTTATCCTGTTGCGTATTTCTTTTAAGCCGGACATGTCTATTTGCTAAGTTTGTTTGATATAATTGCTGCTATTTGAGTTAGTGTATCCGCCATTTCATCGGTAAAGATACCGTCGGCTATTTTTACCAAAAGTTCTGTATTACTGTCCCTAAGCTCTTGCAGAAACTCAATTTCAAAAGTTTTAATTTTATCTAATGGTACAGTTTTGAGTAACCCAGAAGTTCCACAGAAAATAATAGCGATCTGTTCCTCAATGGGGAAAGGGCTATTCTCGTTTTGCTTAAGGATTTCAACGTTTTTAGATCCTCTATCCAGAATATTTAGGGTGGCGGTGTCCAAGTCAGATCCAAATTTCGAGAAAGCCTCAAGTTCTCTATACTGTGCTTGGTCTAGTTTAAGGGTACCAGCTACCTTTTTCATCGATTTAATTTGGGCTTTACCTCCAACCCTCGACACAGAGATACCTACGTTAATGGCAGGACGAATTCCACTATTGAATAGGTTCGATTCTAAAAATATTTGACCATCGGTAATTGAAATTACGTTGGTAGGGATGTATGCCGATACGTCGCCAGCTTGAGTTTCGATAATGGGGAGTGCAGTTAATGAGCCACCGCCCTTTACCAAGGGTTTAATAGACAGGGGCAAATCGTTCATTTGCGCAGCTATCTCGTCGGACTTGATGATCTTAGCAGCTCTCTCGAGTAAGCGGCTATGAAGATAGAAAACGTCGCCAGGGTAAGCTTCTCTTCCAGGAGGCCTACGCAATAGTAGAGAAACTTCTCTATATGAAACCGCTTGTTTTGAAAGGTCATCGAATATTACAAGAGCATGCCTGCCTGTATCCCTATAAAACTCTCCAATTGCAGCTCCAGCAAAGGGTGCATAGAATTGAAGTGCAGCTGGATCGGAGGCGTTTGCCGAAACGATTACGGTATAGGCATGAGCCCCATGTTTTTCAAGGGTTTTAGCTATGTTGGCAACGTTTGATCCTTTTTGTCCAATAGCCACATAAATACAGTAAACTGGTTCACCCTTATCGTAAAATTTTTTCTGATTTAGGATTGTATCTATTGCAATTGCTGTTTTACCAGTTTGTCTATCACCAATAATCAGTTCGCGTTGTCCTCTGCCAATCGGAATCATGGCATCAATAGCCTTAATACCAGTTTGTAGTGGCTCACTAACGGGTTGTCTGTATATTACCCCAGGAGCTTTGCGCTCAAGAGGCATCTCAAAGGTTTCGCCAGTAATAGGTCCCAGACCATCAATTGGCTTTCCCACTGTATTTACTACTCTG
This sequence comes from Bacteroidales bacterium UBA5349, assembly GCA_002410065.1. Classification (GTDB taxonomy): domain Bacteria; phylum Bacteroidota; class Bacteroidia; order Bacteroidales; family Tenuifilaceae; genus Perlabentimonas. The sequence continues at coordinate 51,034 of DHQB01000028.1, forward strand.
CCAAGCAAACCATCCCCAACTTGTATTGAGGCGATTTGATTCGTTCTTTTCACACGGAAACCTTCTTTAACTTTTTCCGATGAGCCAAGCAGAACAATTCCAACATTGTCTGCCTCAAGGTTAAGTACTATGCCCATTACCCCCGACTCGAACTCAACTAGTTCGTTTGAGCGAACATTGGTTAAGCCAAACACACGGGCAATGCCATCACCAACTTGAAGTACTGTTCCAATCTCCTCAAACCCCGATTTAAGATCAATACCCTCGAGTTCTTTTTTAATTATATCGGAAACTTCTGATGCCTTAATATCTGTCATAGCGGTAGTATAATCTATTGCACAATTCCCATTAGTTTTTTCTGCAGTTTGTTCAGTTCTCCCTTAACGCTTTTATCGAGTAATTTGTCATCAATGGTAAGAACAAACCCACCAATAAGCGAAGGGTTAATTGCAAACTCAATTTCAATCTTTTGGTTGAAAGCATTACTCAAAAACTTCTTAATTCCCTCTTTATTCTTACTGTTCATATCGGCAGGACTCTCAACACCTGCAAGTATAATACCATGCTTATCGCGGTAAAGTTTCTGGTAGTTTAACATTATCCCTTTTAGCTGATTTTCTCTGCCATTCTTTACCGCCAAAGCCACAAAATTTGATAGCAATGGTGCAGTTTTTTCCATAACCAGCTGAGTAGTTCTAAGTTTTTTGCTCGCAGTAATCATTGTCGATTGAAGCAGCAAAATAAAATCAGAATTGTTTTTCACGAGGCTAATTACACTATTTGATTGTGTATATACCTCGTGTTCAACCCCTTTGTCGCTAGACCATTGCAGGAGTGCACGTGCATAACTTAGTGTTATCCTACCTTGATCCATGTTAATTTTGAGATGAAATTTCTTGAATAATAGAGTTTATTTGTTCTTCATAAGCAACTTTATCCTTTAGCTCTTTCCGCAGGATTCGCTCAGTTGCTTGCATTACAATTTGAGTAGCGTATGCTTTAATTTCAATTTTAGCACTCTCTTTCTCGCGTTTAACAACTTCACGGGTCTGATCTAAAATCTTTTTTGACTCATCTTGCGCCGCTTGTTGTGCTTGCTGAACAATTTTTTCTTTTGTTTTATTCGCCTGTGCAATGATAACCGTTTTTTCTGCGTGTGCTTTAGCCAAAAGTTCGGCATTCCGATTTTCAAGGTTTGCCAATTCGTTGCGTGCAAGTTCAGCATCGCGAAGAGATTTTGCAATAAGTTCTTCACGATCCTTAATGCTATGGATTATGGTTTTCCATGCAAACTTCCTAAGGATGAAAAGAAGTATGCCGAACGATAGAGCCATCCAAAAAATTAAACCATAATCGGGAGTAATTAAACCCATAGCTAAAGTATTTTAGTTACTATTCCAATGCGAATTGTTAGAGCAGAATTACTAGAGCACAAATGATAATAGCAAAAAACGATACTCCTTCAATAAGAGCAGCAGATATAACCATGCTACTACGGATATCGCCAGCTGACTCTGGTTGGCGAGCCATTGATTCAAGTGCGGTGGCACCAATTTTACTAATACCGTAGGATGCACCAAGTACAATTATGCTTGAGCCAATTGCAGCACCAATTTTAGCTAATGCCATTCCAGCAACTTCCAAAATAATAAATAATGTTGTCATTTTGAGTAATTTTAATGTTAGTAATTAATTATGTTCAGTTACAGCCATCCCCAAAAATAGGGCACTAAGCATGGTAAATACAAATGCCTGAATAAAAGCGACCAATAGTTCAAGTATCGACATAAAAACTGCTAATAGGATACTTACTATAGAAATTGTGAAGCCAAAATAGATATTAACAGCTCCAAATATAAAGATTAACCCAAATAGTACCATTGCAATCATATGTCCGGCAAGCATGTTGGCAAAGAGACGAATCATTAAAACCGCAGGTTTTATGATCCAACTAGCCAATTCCACTACTGGCATTACGGGTATAGGTAGCTTGAGAAATACTGGAACGCCTGGTGAATTGAATATATGCTTCCAAAAATGTTTGTTTCCATTAATGAAAATTACAACCATCGTAAAAAAAGCCAATACCATAGTTACCGCAATGTTACCAGTGATATTCGCGCCACCAGGGAAGATTGGAATTAAGCCAATCATATTGTTAATCCAAATAAAGAAAAAGATAGTTAGCAAAAAGGGCATAAACCGATTGTAGTGCTTTTCACCAATTGAGGGCTTTGCAATATCATCGCGAACAAAAAGAACAAAACTTTCAATAAGATTTTGAAAACCTTTGGGAGCACTTTCGGGGCGTTTTTTATAGCTGTTTGCTACAGAAATAAAAAGAACGGAAAGCAGAATACACGAGAAGATTATGGCTGCACCATTTTTCTTCAACGATAGGTCAATGGGTAATGAGGCTGTAATTACATCGCCTTGGCTATCAATCTCTGCAATTTTTCCTTTAAGTTCGCCTTCGGTAATAAGTTTAAAATCTTTGAAGGAAGAGTGACCGTGATGGAATTTTGAGGAGAAAAAGGCATAAAACTTCCCTCTGGTTTTGCTGTATAAAAATATGGGTAAGGGTATTGATATGTTATAGTCTCCAACGGTCATTATGTGCCAGTCGTGGGCATCGCCAACATGGTCGAAAATAAAGTCCCCTGCATTAAACTCTGCTTTGGGGGTGATATGGGTTGTATCTTGAAGAGAATCAATTGCATTATTTATACTATCCTCAGCTTTTACTGAAGAGACAGTGAATAATCCTATTGTTAAGAGAGTTGTGTATAAAAAACCCTTTATCATTCTGCAGATATTTTACACCTAATCAAAAATAGACACTTTATTGCGTAAAACAATTCCTATTTAGAGTTTTTTTCGGAAAGGAAATGCTGAAACTCACGAACAAGCTGAAATAGAGAGTGAAAGTAAAGAATGATAAAAATCACCAGAAACGGAATAAGCGTGTTACGGGCAAAAATTATGTATAATACCACGAATATCAGCGAGCCAAAAAATTTTATAAACGTTAGTAGCATAAAGTATTTGGAGAACCTTATGGTTGGTAATTTGTGCGTTTTAATCAGAATAAAATAGGCAAAGTAATTAAGCAGATAGAAGTAAATAAAAACCAAAGGGAGCAAGCTAAAATAGTGCTGCGGAATTAGGTATAAGAATACAGCAGCACTAATTGCTCCAATTATCAGATACTGAAAAGTAAGCCTTTTTATGTACCGATTAATAACCTTGCGTTCAAGCATAGCGACTAACTTCTGGTTATGCTAATCCTTTTTGTCAATATCCTTAATTGGGCTAAAGGGCTTTGGATCTGAAGTTTCAACCCCTTCCGCTTTCATGTCGCAATAGCCTGTAAACCTACTTCCTGGCTCTATTGCCAGGCGATTTGTACTCATGTCACCAACTACCTTTGATGTTGATTTTAAGGATAGAAGTTCTGTTACGATGATCTTACCATCAACCGCTCCTGAAATATCGGTGTTCTTGCAGGTTATTTCGCCCTTAATTCGCCCTGTTTCACCAATGACAACCTTGCCCTTTGCTGAAATGTTGCCCACAAGGGTTCCGTCAATTCTTAAATCGCCTCCACAGGTAATATCACCATGAATTTCGGTACCATAACCAATTAGGTTAATGTTATTGGAGGTGTTTTCGTTCTCATTATACTTTGCCATGCTGCACAGTTTTTTATATTATGTGGTTGTTAAGAAAAAGCAAAAATAGGAAAATGATATCAAGGGTTGGTACTTTTAGCTGTTTTTTTCACACATCTTAGCTTAATCAGTCGAGTTTGAGTTTTCTGATAAATAGTATTCTTTATTCTGAGTATCGTCGGATGTCGTGTTTTCTTCCAATTTGTCATCAAAGTTTTCATCTGGTGTCTCATCTATTTCCCATGAGTAAATTTTTCGTTGAGGTCCTTGGTCTCGGTATAAAATTGCACAGGCAATACCTGCAATTCCACCAAATAGATGACCTTCCCACGAAATGGCTGGCCATATGGGTAATACACCCCAAATAAGTCCGCCGTATAAAAAAACAACAACAAGCGATATGGCTGCAAGCCTAGGGTTTCGACGTATGGCACCACTCAGAAAAAGGAATGTAGCAAGCCCGTATACAATTCCGCTTGCACCTATGTGATAGCTTGCTCGTCCGCCCAACCAAACACTTACACCTGTAACAATCCAAATAATTATAAAAACCCGATAGCTTAGCGATCTGTAAAAATACAGCACACCTGCACCCATCACCAAAAGAGGAACAGAGTTAGATAAAAGATGTTGAAAGTTAGCGTGTATAAAAGGCATTAACAGAATACCGGGAAGGCCTTTAACTGTTCGAGGATAAACACCCAAAGCGCTAAAACTGACGCCAAGCGTATGTTCAACTATGGCTACTAGCCACAGCAAGCCTATAAAAATCAGAGGTAATAAAAAGCTGTGCTTTACTATTTTGCTCTCAATGCTGCTCAAATCAGGTATAGATTAAGTTTTGCCATATTACGTTTCCTCATCTTACTACAAATAGCCCTTCCAGTGACGAAACCCACATTCCACCTTTAGAGTCGCTAAAAAGGGTAATTACTCTATCGGCAGGGAGTTCGGTGCTGTTTCCAATTTTTTTCCATTTTTTGCCATCAAATACTGTAATGCCTTTCTCTTTTCGCGAAGAGAGTGAACCTCCAACCCAAATGTGCCCGTTTTTATCCTCGGCGATAGCATCAACACAAGGTTTAGTTAGAAATTCAGGAGATGGGTATGCTGTCCATTTTTTTCCATCAAATGCAGATAATCCACCCCGCGAACGATTATAACAACTCCCCACCCAAAGTGTTCCCCTTGAGTCTTGGAAAAAAATGCTCGAAGAGCTGTCCTCGAGACCATGTCGAACTGAAAAAGTTTCCCACTCCTTACCGTTGAATACGCTTATTCCGTCTGAAGAAAACCTGGATCCACACCAAAGGTAACCTTTGTTGTCATTATAAAATTGGGTTACGTTAGCTATTGCTCTGCTAGTTTGCTCAAGGGCGCTGAATGTTTTATCGATGTAATAGGCCAACCCAAGTTCGGTTCCAATCCAAACCACACCCCTAAAATCTTGCTGAATGGCATTGATGAAGTTGTGAGGGAGGCCATTGTTGACGGTGTAAATTGACCACTTCCCGTAACTGTTTATCAGTACACCGCTTGCTGTGCCGAGCCAGATATCGCGATTGTTAACCAAGCTAATTGTGTTTATGAACGGGCTCGATAAGGATATGGGTATTTGGATTGTGTCGATGCCGTAGTTTGTTATCCACACCAAATAGGGTTTACCTTCCGATAAAAGGTTTCCGCCAAACATCAAACCACCATCGGGTAGGCTAACGGATGTGTGGTACGAACCAGAAGGAATACCGTTGCTTCCACTTTTTAGTACAAGGGTGTCGTTTTGAACCAGAGCAAGTGCACCTCCTGTATTGCCATCGCTCAGTCCAATCCAAATATTTCCCTGCTTATCCTCAGCAATGTTAAAAGCATACAATCCCTTTGGCAAATCAACTTTAACAATTTGTGCCGATACTAATGCGGAATATATAAGCACTAGAAACAATGTAGATAACCTGAAATAGAAACGCATAAAAGTTAAACCTTAAATCCTAGAACAATGACATCGTCAATTTGCTCACTATTACCCTGCCAACTTTTAAAAATTCTATTGAGTTCAGATTTTTGGCCTGAACCTGTCCCGATGCTAACCTCTAAAAGTGTGGACAAGAATCGATTTCGCATGAATTTTTTGTTCTTTTCGCCTCCAAATTGATCCATATAGCCATCGGAGTATAAGTAAACCCAATCACCAGGTAAAAGTTCTATTTGTTTTTGTTTGAAAGGCTTATTAAATAAGCGGGTTGACATACCAATGGACGAGAAGTTTGGCTTAATCTCTATTATCTTTTTATCCCTCACAATGGTTAGCGGAACTAGAGCACCGCTATAATCAATGAGGTTGCTGCCTAGCGTGTATTTTATTATTGCGATATCCATGCTATCCTTAAGAACAAGCTCGTCATCATCCTCTTTTCTAAGTTTGTTTCTAAGCTCAATATTTAGGAAATCAAGAATGGCTGCTGGCTCTTTAATGTTCTGAAGAGTAACTGCTTGGTTAAGTAAATCCATACCAATAATACTCATAAAGGCTCCAGGAACTCCATGCCCTGTGCAATCGGCAACAGCTAAGTAAAGAGTTTGTTCCTTGATTACAAGCCAGTAGAAATCGCCGCTAACAAAATCTTTTGGTTTATAGAGGGTAAAGGAATCAGTAAAGTATGAAGAAGCGATGCTTAAAGGAGGTAAAATGGCTTTTTGAATACGCTCAGCGTAGCGAATACTATCGGTGATTTTTCTAATGTACCCTTCAATAACTTTGTAGGCATCTTCAAGGTATTTGTTTTTTTGCTCAATGTTCCCTTGATGCTTCCGAATCTCTTCGTTTTGGGTTAGAATTTCGTCTTGTTGTTGATTGAGCTTTTTGTTGTTTTCTTCAATTTCAGCCTTTTGTTTCTGGAGCAAACGATTTGCTTTGCGTTTAATATCAAAAGCAAAGAGGGTAATGGCAACAACTAAAAGGGCAAATACAAAACCGGCTAAGTAAAAGTTTCGGATAATAGCTTGCCTAGCTAACTCTTTCTGGTTTATCTCTTGGACCTGCTTTAGGATCTGTATTTCTTGTTCTTTTTTGTCAATATTGTACATTACATCCATCATAGCAATTGCCCGGGAGTTCTTTTCGTTTATGATACTATCCTTAAAAACGTTCGATTTTTTATAATAGTGAAGTGATTTTGACGGAATTTTTCTCTTTTCGTATATTTTACTGAGCGTTTCGTAAGCCGATTGAGTATGCATAATAGAGCCAATGCTCTGTGCCATCTCGAGACTTTTTTGCGAGTACTCTTCTGCCTTTTCTAGCATATTGAGTTCACTGTAAGCCTTGGCTAAATTCACGTAACTATCGGCTATAAATTTTTTGTCGCCTAGCCCCAAATCAATTTTCAATGCTTGCTGAAAAAGATTGAGAGCATCTTTTGGTCTACCCTGATATAAGTGAATTTTACCTATGGCATTATATGAAATAGCAATACCTTTTAGGCTGTTGATCTGCTGGTTTACCTTAAGCGATTGGGTATAGTAAACCATTGCACTATCATAAACCCCCATAAATTCGTATACCTCACCTATGTTGTTGTAGTTAATAGCTTTACCGAGTGTGTTGTTCATGCTTGTGGAAATTGCCAGAGCTCTTTTAAAAAAAGAGAAGGCCTCTTGGTATTGACTATTAACCGAATAAATATTCCCAAGGCTGTTTAACGAGACAGCAATATTGAATGTATCTTTTGCGACCTCAGCCGCTTTTAGCCCCCAAAGGTGATTCTGTGCTGCTTCCGGATGATTATCCATTCGTCGGTAAACAACACCAATACTGTTGTAGGCACTTGAAATCAAATGTTGATTTCCAGATTTTTCAGCATAGCGTAACGAGAGGTAATTGTGCTCAAGTGCCTTGCTATATTCTGCAATATTACGGTAAAACGTACCGTAACTATTGTGAACCTTTGAAAGCGCCCAATAGGCAGAGTCTTTTTTTGCTATAACTAAGGCTTGTGAGAGTATCTCCTCACACAGGGCCATGTTTTTAATATCCTTATTGAAAAAACGCGACATGTCAATTAGTAGTTCAACCTTAATAGAGTCGTTTTTTTCAATGGCTATCCTAGCCTTTAGGCTGTCAAGTTTTTCATTGCCATGTAATTGCACAACCGCCGCTAGTAAGGCAATGGTTATGGTTATTCTATGTAATAGTTTATACATCAATCGGTATATTTTAATGTAAAGATATGAAAATTATGTTTTTTGCATTATTTTGGATTGTTTATATAGCATGGTAGCATTTTCTGGTATGTAACACTTTTATGGCTTAAGTTTTTATTTTAAGTTTGCGGTATAAAATTGTAAGCATTATAGCATAAGCAATAGTATATTTGCAGTATTGTTTTTGAGGTTTTTAATAAGCTGATAAATGGGAAGGCTTCAGAGGGTTATTCTAATAATAGTAAGTACGCTAATTGCTTTTATTGTGGGGCTTGCTATTGCTGGTTATTTTCTTGAGGATCGAATAGTTCAATATACCATCAATCAGCTTAATCAAAGGTTAACAGTAACCCTAAAGGTAAAAGAGGTTAAGGCTTCTCTCATTAGTAACTTTCCCTACGCAGGTGTAACCCTTAAGCATGTTGAAATTGTGGAGGGTAGCCTCGACACCCCCAAAGAGTTTGAAACTGGCCTACTATCCTTTGATGAAGTAATCGTTAAGATTAGCCTGATTGGCATTTTCTCGGGTAACTATAGTATTGAAAAGTTGTTACTAAAGGATGGTTGGATAAACCTGTATTTTAACAATTTGGGCAAGGGTAACTTTGAGGTTTTTGATACCTCTAAAAGTAGTGGTTCTAGCTGGATATTAGATATTGATAAACTACAACTCGATAATATTAACATCAGCTATATTGATCCTAGAACGGGATGGGTATGTAAAGGTTATGTTGATAAGGGCGAACTGAAGGGAAACCTGAATGCCAACAATATTTCGCTTGGCATAAAGATGAATGGGATTGTTGGAACTCTTCGGCAAGGTGGTTTCCAATATATTCGTAATGAGCGCCTAGAGCTAAGCACTACTTTTGAGTTAACAGATAGTTCAATTTTTGTAGATAATGGCTTCGCTAAAGTGGGCGGCTCAAAACTTACAGTTGACGGAACTATTGGAAGAGGGATGGGCGCTCCTGTCGCACTTTCGGTTTCAGGCGACAATCTGAGTGTAAATAACCTTGTACTCCTCATGTCGCAGTTTAACCTTTCATTACCTGCAAAAACCAAAACCAAGGGCTACTTTACATTTAAACTTTCAATAGATGGATTAAGTCGCATTGATAAACCATTTAAAATTAACCTTAACTATTTTACCCAAAGGATAACCCTATCACTACCCGATAAGCCCGAGGTGCATTTAATAGATGTTTTAGGAACTTTTACAAACGGTGATTTGGGCAAAGCGGAATCATCTGGCATTGATATCTCAAAATTTAGGGTGGAAACACTCAATTCATTTGTTGAAGGCTCCCTTAAGGTTAAGAACATAAATACTCCTTTATATCACCTAAAAGTTAAGCACGGCATTGATATTGGAATTTTAAAGCAATGGGGTGTAAATATTCCGGTAACCCGAGGTGAGGTTTACGGGACTTTTGAAGCCCTAGGGATACTTGAAAACATAAACCAGGTTACACTTGCTTCGTTTGAGAACTCTAAATTTATTGCTAGTACAACATTAAAGAACCTCGACCTTGAGACGGTAGGTAGAATCCCCGAACTTAAGGGTATTTCAGGTGATTTTTCCATTGTCAATCAGGATATTACAAAGGCAAAGCTAAAGGGACTTCTTTATAATGCTGGCTTTGAAGCAGAATTTAGGGTTACCAACGCAGGAGCGATTCTTTTTGATAATAGTAAAGCAGAAGTTCAGGCAAGCATTGTTGTTGATTCCATTAACTCAAAATGGCTTATGGCTCCAAATCCTGATACTGTTTCTGCAAAAGGAACTTCAACCTGGAGTAGAATACAGTCAATATCTGGTGATGTTTTTATTGATGAGTTTATTCACAATAATTTTAGAGCTAAACCTCTTAGTGCATCATTTTACCTAAATGAGGATCAATTAATTTGCAATAGTTTTTTATGTCGATCATGCGATGGTATAATAACCGGACGAATTGATGGGAGTATAAATGAGGGTAATGGATATGCGCTGAATGTTGATGTTGATTTTGATGGAATAGACGTATCTAGTCTTTTTGTGGCTTTCAATAATTTTGATCAGAATATAATCACTAACCACAATATTTCGGGGATACTTGATGGAAACGCTGTGTTTAGCTCTACTGTTAAAGACGGGACAATTAGCAAGAAAAATGTTGAGGTGGCATCAAGCCTTCGACTATCTGACGGAAGATTGAAGAACGTTAAGCAGCTTGAGAGTCTTTCAAAATTTATTGAGCTGCAAGAGCTACAGGATATCTATTTTAGAACGCTGAAAAACACAATTACAGTAAGTGACGAAACGGTGTTTATACCCCAAATGGAGATTACTTCATCCGCACTTAACCTATTTGTTTCGGGGAAACATAAGTTTAATGGTGAGTACCTATATCAAACTCAGATAAAATTGTCCGATATTCTTTTCAAAAAATCATTATTACAAAATAATCAATTTGGGGTTGTTGAGCAGGACGAAGATGGGGTAATAGTGTACCTTAAGATTGAAGGGGACATGACCACAAACAATGTTTCATACGATAGAGTTAAGGCTCGTGAAGTTTTCCGAGAGAATTTGCAAAAAGAGGGCAAAACCTTAAAGGGTATTTTACAGGATGAATTTAGTTTTCTTAAGCGAAGGTCTGATTCTGTTAACTTTACAGCCAAAGACACTTTAAATACTCATGGGGCAGATACGTTAAACAATAAGAAGAAGAAACCAAAGTTTACAATAGAGTGGGACGACAAATAGGTGTAAATACTATTCAAATCCTAAACCTAATAATATTAACTTCTTTAAAAATATTTACTTGAAATCATCAGCTGTAAAGCAACGCTGGAAGCTAGTACTCCTATTTGTAGCAATTGCAATTGGTTTTGCATCGCTGTTTATAACCAATTCTTTGGTAAAGGAACTTTCGCATGAAGAGCGAAAAAAAATAGAGCTGTGGGCACTAGCCATTCGAGAACTCTCGCGGGATACCAACCTATCGGATTCTACACAAAGTTTTATTATTATTATTGAGATTCTTCAGAATAACACAACGGTTCCGGTAATTCTTACTGATGGGGATGGCAACATAGCATCATATGCAAACATATCACCCCGCCGCGTTAATAAAGCTGGTGGAATTGAAGAGGTGTTAAATCATATGAAAAAAGGGCGCGATCCCATTGAGGTCGATTTGCTAGATGGAGTTAAGAACTATGTTTACTATGAAGATAGTACCACGTTAACCAGATTAACTTACTACCCCTATATTCAGCTAATTGTCATTGTGTTTTTTATTCTTGTGTCGTACTATGCTTTTAGCTATTCGCGCCGTACAGAGCAGAATAGGGTTTGGGTAGGGATGGCTAAAGAAACTGCTCATCAGCTGGGTACTCCTACATCGTCGTTACTGGCTTGGTTAGAAATTTTAAAAGAGTCAAATCTAAGCCCAAACCTAGTTGAAAACTTTGAGAAGGATGTTGGAAGGCTTGAAAAGATTGTTGACCGATTTTCAAAAATAGGCTCTAGCCCCATACTTACAGACACAAACCTTACCTTAGTTGTTTGTGATACAATTGATTATCTGCGAAATCGCCTATCGAATAAGATTGAAATTGATAAGCAATATGATGAGTTAGAGCCCATTGTTTTACCACTAAACGAGACTTTGTTTGAGTGGGTAATTGAGAACCTAGTAAAGAACGCAGTAGATGCAGTGAATGGTTCTGGAAAAGTAAGCGTATCAATCAGCGATAGCACTCAAGTAGTTTTTATCGATATCTCAGATAACGGGAAAGGGATTCCGCGTTCACACTTTAAATCGGTTTTTCAACCAGGATTCACAACCAAAACGCGTGGTTGGGGGCTGGGACTATCGCTCTCGAAAAGGATTATTGAAGAGAATCATGGTGGAAAACTTTTCATTAACCATTCGGAACTTGATAAAGGAACAACCTTTAGGATTGTACTAAAAAAGAAGCCCTAATTAGGAGGGCATTCTTTTTATACCCTTTTGTGCTGTTAACTTATCAACATATTTTGATTCAGTACCCTTTACTCTTGTGGTTTGACTTTTGAGCGAGTGTGTTACTTTTTTATTATTACCAGAGAGAACTTGGGTTGATAGATTCGGGTTTGTTAATACCTCAATGCATTTCTCTATAACCTCATCCTTATTCAGGCTGTATTCTGCTTTCCCCTTTTGTAGGTAGTAACGGCCAACAATTTCCTCCTCAATCAGTTTTGCTATCTCCTCTTTATATAAATCAAATTCAGCAAACCCCTTCCTTTCAATGGCCACTTCAAGACTATCAAATAGGGATTGGCTTGCAGTATAGTAATTCTCAGTTTTGGCCGATTCTTTAAGTTCTTTGAGCAGTATACTTGTTTGACTTTCATATTCGAAACCAACAGAATCCAAGAAAGAAATAAAACCACTAAAGTCATCCTCAGTTAATTCAAACTTGGCTGGTGGTGCAATTTTGCTATGCGTATTGCGAAATTGAGTGGCAAAATTAAATAGCATATTCTGAGCATAAAGGCTGGCCGATAGACGACTAAAGAATGTAACCGATTGCTCAATATCGGGGGCAATACCTCCTCCGTCGTATACTGCTCTGCCATTCTTAGTCTCAAACTTTGAGATGAGTGAATCGGGGATAGAATGAATTCTGCCCTCTTCATCCCTTTTGGCAAAGTCAACAGCCTGAATACATCTGCCACTTGGGATATAATACTTCGCAGTTGTAATTTTAAGTTGGGCGTTGTGGGGTAGCGGGCGTGTAGCCTGAACAAGGCCTTTCCCAAAAGTTCTTTCGCCAATAATAATGGCTCGGTCTAGATCCTGCAGCGCTCCCGCTACAATTTCAGATGCGGAAGCGGAAATTCTATCAACAATTACCACAAGAGGTATTTCTATATCGAATGGCTTGGAGGGGGTTTTATACTCCTGATCGAATTCCTTAATTTGCCCTTTGGTGTAAACAACAAGCTGATCTTTTTCCACAAATAGATTTACAATTTTAACTGCTTCGTAAAGCAACCCACCAGGGTTACTTCTGAGATCAAGAATAAGCCCCTTTGCCTTTTGTTTTTTTAAACTTTTTAGGGCTTCTTTTACCTCACTTTCGCAATTTGCGGTAAAGTTCGATAACCTAATATAACCCAAATCATTGTTAACCATTCCGTAATATGGAACGCTAGGAATATGTATTTTTTCACGATTAAAATTAAACTCCAGGGAGTCCTTTACGCCATATCTTTTAACAATCAGTTTAAGCATTGTGTTTGATGGCCCTTTTAGCATACTACTTACCTTATCAACGGGTAATTCTTTTGTTGAAACTCCGTCGATACGCCTAATTTCATCACCAGCCATTAAACCGGCTTTATGTGCGGGGCTTCCTTCGTAAACCTCAGCAATAATTGCGAATTCAACACCATGCCTAATTAGTGCACCCATTCCACCATACTCCCCGGTTGTTTGAAACTCAAAGGTTTCTTTGTTCTCTTCGGGTATAAAGTCGTTATAGGGATCGAGAGAATTAAGCATTGCATCAATGCCCGTGTATATTAATTTTTCAGGATCAATATCATCAACGTAAAAAATGCTAAGTTCACGAAAGAACGAAAAGAAAATGTCTAGACTTTTTGATGTTTTAAAGTCGATAGATTTAAACGAAAAGAAAACTACGAGCAACCCAATGATGGGGATCCAAACTAGATGTATCTTATTTTTAAATCGTGCCATTCTGCTTTTTTTAGATAAAGAATTAGGTTATGCAAGAAGCAAAGTAAGCAAATATTAGTCCAAGAAGTTTTGCTGTGGATTTTTTTAAAGCTAAAAAGGGTAAAATCTGATAAAGAGATAAACTATGGAACAGGATCGTGCCCGTGCCCTCCCCATGGATTGCAGCTGAGGACTCTCTTAGTGCAGAGCCATAGTCCTTTTATTGGGCCATGCTTTTTAAGAGCCTCTAAGCAATATGTTGAGCATGTTGGAGTATATCTGCAGCTTGGGGGAAAAAAGGGGCTGATGGCCAACTGGTAGAACTTAATAGGAATTGTTAGTATAAATATGGCAATTGTACGAATAATCCCCATGGTTTAAGTTTTGATAATTGATGAAAATACGCATTGAATAGCCTTTTGGTGAACACTGAGGTCTACTGGTTGTGAGGCAACGTAAATAACAACAAGTTTAATGTGGGTATTGTTCTTTTCGCACCAATCTTTTAGCAAATGCTTGTTTAGCCTATAGGCTTCTCTCATTCTGCGCCTAATAGCATTTCGGTCAACTGCTCTTTTAAATCTTTTTTTTTGCACAACAAACATAACCTGTGCAAAAGCAACCTCATCATCTATGGGCGAGGATAAATAGAGCACCTTATAGGGATAGCAGAAAAGATTAGTACCAGTTGAAAAAATTACATCAGTACTCCTTTTGGAGCACAGTTTTTCTTGCTTAGGAAAGCCAAATGGCTTCATCTTATAGGGGAGTGTTTTGTTATGCCATTCAATTAATCAGCAAAATCCATTGATGGCACTATTTGTTATCCTTGTTGAACTTTTTAATATATTCATCCAATGCCTGGGTCATACTAGGACAGGTAGGTGTTGGTGCCTGAATATCGAGCCTAAGTTTATGATCTTTTACTGCTTTTGTTGTAGTAGGACCAAATGCAGCAATTTTAATATTACCCTGTTCAAAGTCGGGGAAATTTTTGAACAACGATTTTATTCCGCTTGGGCTATAGAATACTAAAAGGTCGTAGTCCATTCCGTTTAGGTCAGACAAATCACTGCTAACAGTGCGATAAAGGATGGCTTTAGTGAATTTGATCTTTGCTTTTTCAAGCGATTTTGGAATTTCAGCCTTATGAACATCCGAAAGGGAAACGAGGAATTTTTCGGTTTTATGCTTATTTATAACATCCATTAGCATTGAAAATGTTCCTTGCCCAAAGAATATTTTTCTTTTGCGATAAACGATATACTTCTGAAGATACAGTGCAACAGACTCAGTAATGCAAAAATACTTCAATGTCTCGGGCACGGTTACTCTAACCTCTTCGCAAATTCTAAAGAAATGGTCAATGGCTGTACGGCTCGTGAAAATTACGGCTGTATGCTGAAGAATATCTATTCGCTGCTGACGAAACTCTTTTGATGAAATACCCTCAACATGAATAAATGGTCTAAAATCAATCTTAAGATTGTGCTTTTGGATTAGCTCAAGGTATGGAGATTTTTCGCTTAGGGGTTCGGGTTGCGAAACAATAATCTTTTTGATTTTCAAGGCCTTGTTGGTTTTGTTCTACATCACTTAATCCAGCTACTCAAAAACTTTTGCCAAAATTAAAATAGGAATTATTTCGAGGGCACAAAGATACAAAATTAAATAGAACAACGAAAATCCTTTACCAATAAATACTTGGAGGGTTCTTAATGTTCTGTATACTATTGCCAAACCTAATACAACTGCAGAAAAAACTAGCAATGTAAAGGTTAATGACTTATTGGCGTATGCCAAAAGAACAACAACGGGTGCTAGTAAAATACTCGCAATTCTAGTGTAAAGGAGGATGTTAAAGTACAAATGGTTCAAATCTTTAAACCTATTGCTAATAAGCCCAATAGCTTTTATGGAGATATATCGGAATATTCTAAATATTAAAAGGATTGCAAAGGAAAACAGGAAAACATGAAATGTGGTGTAGCCCTTCGGTATAAATTCCAAGTGCTGCATTGCCAAACTAAATCCAAAGGGAATAACTATGAAGAATAATGAATCGAGTAGAAGGAACAACCGATTCCAGAGCAATGAATTTTCTTGGGTAAGCCTACCTGCAATGAAGTAGAAGATTCCACCACGGAAAAGCGACGTGATATTTTTTGAATAGAAAATTTTAATATATGCTAGCAAGAGTAGTATCCCTACAGTTGGATAAATTGCCCAATCTTGGCTTGTGGCTTTTTGTGGCTTAGGCTTAATGGTAATACTCTCGGTAAATGTTTTTTGCGGGGTCCTCTCGGTTTGGATAAATACAGGGCCTTTGACTCCAATAAGATTCTTATAGTATTCTCTATCATAAAGCGTAATACCCACAAATTGGGCGCTTGAAATTTGCTTTTGCTCAAGAAGGCTATAAAAGGGCACAGAGTTACCCTTTGGACAAATGAAGCAGGTTGTGTCAGGCTTTGTATTATGAAGACTATGGGTTGAAAGCCTGAGCCTTGTATCTTTTAATTTCTGCTCTTTTATTTCAATGCTTTTACGCTCAATTTCAAGGAATAAAGAATTTAGATCCCTTGGGGTTTTAAGCGTGTCGCTTGGTTGAACAGATATGCGAATGTTGTCTTTTACAGTCAGTGTGTCTTGCTGCTGTGACAACAGTGAAAGGGTGTACTCTCCCAAAAATATGTTGTTTCCACTTTTGCTATTTGCAATCATCTATCCTGAACTGTAAGAATTGAAGTTTTAATTGGCAAATATAATAAAGGTTTTTTCTCTTATTACTACATTTGCAAAGTACCATATGGAAGTTTTATTTTTTACACACATGAAAACAATGTGCGAACTGATATAGTTTTAATTCAAGATGACACTATTCGCACATACAATATATTTATATGAGAGTAGTAGTGCAAAGGGTTAAAAGTGCTTCAGTTGCTGTGGATACTGAACTAATTGGGAGTATTGGAGTCGGCCTTATGGTCCTTGTTGGCTTTGAGGAGGGTGACGACGATGACGACATCAATTGGATGGCTGCTAAGCTCTCTCGTTTACGTCTATTCGATGATGCTGATGGTATAATGAACCTATCGATTCAAGATGTAGATGGACAGTTTTTGATAGTTAGCCAGTTTACGCTTCATGCAAAAACCAAAAAGGGTAATAGACCATCGTATATAAAGGCAGCACATCCAGATATTGCCATTCCGCTTTACAATAGCTTTGTGCAAAGGCTTAAGAGTGAATCGGGACGAAGAGTGGAAGTGGGTGTTTTTGGTGCGAATATGCTTGTTAAGTTAGAGAATGATGGTCCTGTCACTATTTTTATAGATACCAAAAATAAGGAATGATGCCTGATATCAGCATAAAGCAACTTCAAACAGAAGTTGACCAGTGGATAAAGCAAAAAGGAGTTAGATACTTTAGTGAACTCACAAATCTAGGAGTTCTTATTGAGGAGGTTGGAGAGTTGGCCCGTATTATTACCAGAACTTATGGTGATCAGTCGTTTAAGGAAGGAGAGCAGACCAATAATTTGGAAGAGGAGCTAGCTGATGTTCTATTTGTGCTGGTTTGTATTGCCAATCAAACAGGAGTTGATTTAACTCAAGCTATGCAAAAAGCCATGCACAAACGAAATACCCGCGATGCCCACAGGCATTTAAATAACCCTAAACTAAAGCAGCAGTAAGCATATTGTTGGTAATTTTCGTAATTTTATAGCAAATAAAACTTTTGGAAATGACAAATCCCATTGAAGGAAAATTCGACATTAAGGTTGACAATAAAGCCGTTTTGGCAGCAGTAGCAAACCTAAAGTACAAAGCAGAAGCCCGAGCAAAGAGTGATAAGGAATTGCTTAAAAAATGCTTAAGTCTAATCGATTTAACCACCCTAAATTCAACCGATAGTATTGAGAGAGGAGAACTCTTTGCGGAAAGGGTTAATGGCTTAATAAAGAGTTTTCCACAGTTACCCAACGTGGCCGCAATTTGCGTTTACCCCAGTTTGGTATCGGCGGTAAAGCAAACGCTTACTGCTAAAGATGTTAAAATAGCATCGGTGGCTGCTGGTTTTCCTGCTTCTCAAACATTTATCGATATTAAGTTATCGGAATGCCTTATGTGCCTTGAGATGGGTGCCGATGAGTTGGATGTGGTAATGTCATTGGGTTATTTTTTAGAGGGAGATTACTTTACGGTATTTAGTGAGTTGCAGCAAATAAAAGAGGTGGCTGGCGATGCACGGGTTAAGGTTATTCTTGAAACTGGAGCGCTGCCTAGTATGGAGGAAATTCGATTAGCTTCCTTTTTAGCGATGGAAGCAGGTGCTGATTTTATTAAAACATCAACTGGTAAAATAGATGTTGCAGCAACCCCCGAAGCGCTTTACGTAATGTGCCAAGCAGCCAAGGAGTATTACGAGGCAACTGGCCGGATGGTTGGAATTAAACCTGCCGGAGGCATGGTAAACTCATTTGATGCTGTATACTTCTATTCCATCGTTGAGGCGGTTTTAGGCGAGAAATGGCTTAACAATAAGTGGCTACGATTGGGTGCCAGCAGACTAGCCGACAATTTGTTGTCGGATATTATTGGCGAAGACATAAAGTACTTCTCTGCTTCTACTGCTGGAGTTAAGTATTAGTAACCCAAATTCTCTCCTTTTTCAATTGCTGGAACGCCCTTGTTCATCCATGCAGGGGCTGTTTCATCTTTTAAGTAATGATTAAAGAATTGAAACATCCTTGTACTTAGGTCAATGCGATTAGCCCAGTACTTTGATTCTAAGTTGTGTTCCATACCATTGTAGGAAAGCATCCAAACAGGCTTATTTAAACGGTACAATGCCATAAAGTACTCTATTCCTTGGTACCATGGAACTGCACCATCGTTATCGTTATGCATAATTAGCAAAGGAGTATTCACTTTAGGAGCCATAAATACGGGTGAGTTCTCTAGGTATAGCATTGGTTTATCCCATAGGGTCCCGCCCATTCTGCTTTGGGTTTTTTCATACTGATACATTCTACTCATTCCAGATCCCCAACGAATTCCGCCGTAAGCACTGGTCATGTTGCTTACGGGAGCACCTGCCATTGCAGCAGCAAAAATATCGGTTTGGGTTATTAGGTAGGCTATCTGATATCCGCCCCAACTTTGCCCTTGTAAACCCATGCGCTTAGCATCGATGAAAGGTCTCGTATTGGCAAGATATTGAACTCCACTAACAATGGCGTCGTATGCACTTTGCCCGGGGTATCCAGTACGGTAAACAATATCGGGTATAAAAACGATGTAACCATTGCTTGCATAGAAGCTTACGTTGATTGTTGATCGACTGGGTTGTGGCGTGTGATATCGATGGAGCGATTGAGAACTGCGCTCGTAGAAATACGATATCATGGGGTATTTCTTATTTGGGTCGAAATTATCTGGTTTGTATAGGAGTCCTCGCAATGAGTCGCCAGCAAACGAAACCCAGCTAACAAGTTCAACAGTAGGCCAAACAAAATCTTCCTGCTGAGGGTTAGCATCAGAAATAGTTTTGGTTTGACCCAGCTGCATATTACTTAAGTTGATATTCGGAAACTCTTTTGTTGTTTGCCTAGTCCACATTAGCCTGTTACCATCTTTGGCTTTATTTATAGTTCCCAAAACTTGGTTTCCCATTAACAGTTCTTGCAAAGAACCTGACTTAGCTAATGCTAATCTCCAGAAACCTTGCTGCATATTTTCTTCATTAAAAGCGGAAAGCAACAGTTCTTGTTTAGTTGGAATAAACACCTGCTCATCATCCAGCTTTTGGTATCGAAACCTTGTTTTTTTCTCTCGCCCAAGCCCTTTTGTTTCATTTACGGGTTCTTTTTTCCCCAATGGATCTACTCGCCAAATATCGTATCGATCATAAATCAGCAAAAACTCATCGTTTTCTGTCCAGCCCATTACTCCGTATGGGTCTGGATTATTTGGCATATCGTTTTCTTCATCGTAAAGAGCCACAGGAATACTTTTGGTTAATGCAGTGATTTTCCGATTTGCATTATTCATTGAGTAGTAGGTACTATCCAAATCATTGTACCAAACAATATATTTTGCTGTAGGGGAAAGGGAGGCACTTGAGTTGGCTTTTAACACAAGGTTTTTCTCCCCCGTTTTTAGATTAATTAAATAGTAGTCAGAAACATAACTGCCCCAATTTCTTTCTTTAAGGTAGGGTTGAGAGTTAGTTCCTAAGGCAAAATCGGTATTGTTTTTATTTACTAATTTAATTTCGCTAATTAGGGTGTCGGCAAGTTGAATGGTTTTCTTTTCTTTCGTTCTGAAAACTGCAGAATAGGTTCTTTTCTTTTCCCTCTCAACCCTTTTTAGCTGCATGGGTTGAATCTCACCATCAGTCCAACTCCATATATCCAGTTTAGGAATTTCCTCATCAAGTATTTTATCCTTCTTAATTTTTGAAGGTACTTTTGAAGTTCCAAAAAATAATTTTGAGCCGTCGTTTGAAAAGAATACGCTACCATTGTCACTTGGCGCCCACCCCTTAGGAATTGCTATACTTAGCGTATCAACAATTTTCGATACACCCGATTTTCCAAGCTGAGAATAGTATAAGCTGTATCCCTTTACTTCAGAGGTATCCATGCTTGCAAGAAAGGCAAGTTGTTTCCCCTGCTCATCAAGGGTAATTTGTTTTATAGATTCAGATTCGCGGAATATAGTGTCAACCTTTTGGTTTAGAGTGTTAAACAATACTATGCCGAAGGTATTGGTTGTGTCGGTTAATTTTGTTGAGAACGCTACTAAATCACCTTTGGGGGCAATGGTGTACAGATCGACCCTTCTAAAAGTGAATGATTTGTCGGTAAATGGCTTTACAATTGTTAGGTCTTTAAACTCTTTAGCCTTTCCATTCTTTTTAGGAAGTTTCTTTGGTTTCTCCTTTTTAGTCGCAGTGGAATCATCTTTGGGCTTTTCGGGGTCAGATAGGAATGCTATCCAAGAACTTCCCTCATCAGGTAACTTAAAGCTGCTTACGTTCTTGTATTTAATAATCTGTTTAGTGCTAAGG
Source organism: Bacteroidales bacterium UBA5349 (assembly GCA_002410065.1). Classification (GTDB taxonomy): domain Bacteria; phylum Bacteroidota; class Bacteroidia; order Bacteroidales; family Tenuifilaceae; genus Perlabentimonas. The sequence continues at coordinate 71,702 of DHQB01000028.1, forward strand.
TTCATAATCCCCAAGCTATCTTTTGGCAATAATTCACTTTTGGTTTTGGCGAGTTTCAGTTTTCGGAGAGTGTCCTCAGTGGGCTTTATGCTAAACGCAATGAACTCAGAAAAAACGTCAAACTTTGCACCATAGCCAAGGGCTATAGTATCATTTGTTGCATTTGCTATGCTGTAAACAATTAGCCTACCATCACCCTTGTTTGGGTTCAACTCGTAAGAAATGTAATTTCCCTTCAGGTCGATATTTTGATTCTCAATGCGGTTCCACAAAGCAAAATCACTAATGCTTAACTCTCTTTTTTGGCCTATTGCTAGGGTAGCAACACCCATTGAAATTAGGAGAAATAGAATAAACTTTTTCATATAATATTTTTTGATTGAATAGCACGTTTGCAACAATACCTTTTTTGGATTGTTTTTATGCTAAAAGGTTTGAATTTTTAAAGAATATTAGAGTAAAAAAAAGACACTCCCTTTCAATATCACCTTTGGTAGGCCATAAAGTGCAGATATACAAGGCTTAATGTTATTCGGAATACGTTGAAATTACTGGAATCTATAATAAATGCTGACTCTTTGTAAGTGCCACATAAACAGTAATATATGTTTATTTTAAGATAAATTGAAAATAAACCCAAAAAGAAGAACAACGGATTGATTTTGTCGTTTAATTTGTATTAGGTTACGGTAACGTAAAATATATACAAAGTGCTAATTAACAAATAAATAACTACTTTTTTCCTTACATGGAAAACGCACAGCACGAAAAGTTGGTGTACCTCTTTAGTGAGGTAATCGACGACGATGAACCTCCGAGTATAGTAAACGTCACCGATGACGACTCAGAGGTCACATTTAGCCTCAGAAAAGTTGAGGCAAAAACCGTAAAAGAGCGAATCAATTCAAATGATCGCTCAATAGCTTTCCTCGCAAAACATTTTCCTCGGGCAACCGATAAAGATTGGAGCAGTTGGCAATGGCATATTGAGAGTGGGTTTAAAACCCATGAACAATTTGGCCCAATGGTTAATCTCCTAATCGAGAGTTTTAAACTCCTTGCCGAGTTTAAAACATCCTTCTACCAAGGGATTGCTCCTTGCTACTCTAGCCGACTGTCGGCTAATAATCCAAAACAGGGTTTAGGGCAAATAATGGCGTCTATCAAAAACGGGCAAGCAACCATTTACGCTAAACCAGCTATTATGATGCAAAATGTTTAGGATACGACAGGTTTCCAATAGCATCTCAATAATGGATAGAGGTGCAATTCAACAGGTGGTTAGCCTGATGAAATCTCATTTTCCCCTTGCTGATGTAGCAAAGTTTGATGAAATACCCGAGGTGCTCAGTAATCCTTTTAAGTATAAGTTTCAGCTAATTATTCTGGTTGCTGATGACCTAAACGGAAACGTTAAGGGTGCAGCACTCCTATACCATGCACCTGATCTAAAGTTTTGCTATCTCGACTATATTGCTTCTAACAAGGAAATCAACTCAAGAGGTATTGGTGGCGCCCTTTACCAAAGGGCTAGAGAGAAAGCCATTTCGCTTAATGCCATTGGAATTTTTTATGAATGCCTACCGGACGATAAGGATTTGTGTACCGATCTCTCATTGTTAAAGCAGAACCAAGCTAGGCTTAAGTTTTACGAAAGCTTTGGTGCTTACCCAATTATTGGAACAAAGTATGAGACTCCAGTGAAGGAGGGAGATACTTGTGCCCCTTACTTAGTTTTTGATGATTTGGGGCGCGAAGAGGCACTTGAAACGGGAGCAACCCAGAAAATTATTAGGGCTATACTTGAACGAAAGTATGGCGACTATTGCCCACCCAGTTACATTGATATGGTTGTGAAATCATTTCAGGATAATCCGGTAAGACTGCGTGGCCCAAAGTATTTTAAATCTAAACCAATAAGCGAGAGGATAGCAGAAGAGCACAATGGTAAAATTGGCTTGGTGGTTAATCAGGAACACTCTGTACATCATGTTAGGGCACGAGGCTATGTTGAAGCCCCAGTTAGAATTCCTGTAATTCTTAAGGAACTTAATAAGCAGTCGTTTTTTCAGGCCATTGAAACAGAGACCTTTTCCGATAAGTATATTCTGGAAACCCATGATAAGCAATTTGTAAACTACCTAAAGGTTGTTTGTGAAGGTCTTAGGCCCGATAAAGCCATTTATCCCTACATATTTCCTGTTCGAAATGCATCTAAGGCACCAAAGGACAGAAGCGTAGCAGCAGGATATTATTGCATTGATACATTTACGCCCTTAACCTCTAATTCCTATAAAGCAGCCAGAAGAGCAGTGGACTGTACCCTAACTGCAGCCAACTATATAATCGAGAACAAAACTTTAGCCTATGCTCTGGTAAGGCCACCGGGGCATCATGCAGAAAAGAAGGTTTTTGGCGGGTTTTGCTACTTTAATTCGGCGGCTATAGCTGCAAATATGCTTTCAAAGTACGGCAAGGTAGCCATGCTCGATATTGATTTTCACCATGGTAACGGGCAGCAAGATATTTTTTATGATAGAAAAGACGTGCTTACCGTTTCAATTCATGGTCACCCCTCATTTGCCTATCCTTATTTTAGTGGATATGTAGATGAGAAAGGTGAAGGCGAAGGGTTGGGATACAATAAAAACATCCCCTTACCCGAAAACATTGAGGTAAGCGATTACGATGCTGCCCTATTAAAAGCAGTAAAGGTCATTAAGAAATTTGAACCAGATTATTTAGTGGTGCTTTTGGGACTCGATACCGCTAAAGGCGACCCAACAGGCACATGGCTTTTAAAGGCAGCAGATTTTGGAAGAAACGGAAGTTTAATAGGCTCTTTAAAAATCCCCACAGTTGTTGTTCAAGAGGGCGGGTATAATACCCGAAACATAGGGGTTAATTCAGCAGCTTTTTTTAAAGGGCTTTGGAGAAACTTTTATCAAGATTTGAATTCACTAACAGCAAATAATATTAACCATTCATCAATAAAAAACAAAAAATAAAATGCGAATTGGACTAACTTACGACCTTAGAAGCGATTACCTTAAGCAAGGGTATTCTGAGGAAGAAACAGCCGAGTTTGATGCCGAAGTTACCATTGATGCCATTGAGAAAACGCTAAACGAATTGCGTTACCCAACCGAAAGGATTGGAAACATTAAGTTATTAGTGAACTCAATTGCAACTGGCAAGCGTTGGGATTTAGTCTTTAATATTACTGAAGGAATGTACGGAATAGGCCGAGAGGCTCAGGTTCCTGCATTACTAGATGCGTATAAAATTCCCTATGTTTTTTCCGATCCATTGGTGATGGCATTAACCCTTCACAAAGGGCACACTAAACGGGTAATTAGGGATTATGGTATCCCAACTGCAGATTTTGCAGTTATTGAAACAATTGAGGATGTAAAAAAGGTAAATCTACCCTATCCACTTTTTGTGAAACCTGTGGCAGAGGGCACGGGAAAAGGTATAGATGCAAAATCGAAGGTAATGCTACCTTTTCAACTTTTTGAGGCATGCGAAAATCTTTTAAATAAATACAACCAACCCGTTTTGGTAGAAACATATTTGCCAGGCAGAGAGTTTACGGTGGGTATTGTTGGAACCGGAAGTAAGGCAAGAGTAGTTGGGGTTATGGAAATTGTGGTAACAGCAAAGGCACCCGAAGCGGTATACTCCTATACTACCAAAGAGAATTGGCACGGAGTGGTTGAATACTCTTTGGCAACAGGACGAGATCTTGAAGCTTGCTCTAAAGTTGCTCTAAGTGCATGGAGGGTTCTTGGTTGTAGAGATGGGGGTAGAATCGATTTAAAAATGGACAGTAATTGCGTTCCAAATTTTATAGAGGTTAATCCATTAGCAGGAATAAACCCCGACCATAGCGATTTACCCATGCTGGCACGCAAGAATGGCATACCTTATAAGCAATTGATAAGGATGATTATGAATTCGGCAATGAGCAGAGTTAAAATTAATGCTAATTTGAACCTGGTTAAGAGTTATGCAACAGTACGCTAAAGCCGTTATTCTATACAATCAGCTGTCGGAAAACGCTGGACCCGATGAGGCGGATGTACTAGAGCAGGTAAAACTTGTTCATGAGTTGCTTACAGAACTTAAGGTTGATGTTGAGGAGATCCCATTTTCTAGTAGGCTCGATAGCGTTGAGGAGGATTTGTTAAAGGCAAAACCCAACTTCGTTTTCAACCTAGTTGAATCATTGAATAACAAAGGGAGTTTAATCTATTTTGCCCCAGCCCTTTTGGACTCTTTGAATATCCCTTTTTCAGGGGGTAGCGTTGAATCAATGTTTATTACAACATCCAAACCACTTGCTAAGGAAAAGATGGAGAGAAATGGAATTCCTACTTCTCCATGGTTTTACCCAAACACAATTCCCAGGTTAGAACCAAATAAAAAATATATCATCAAACCAATATGGGAAGAGGGTTCGTTGGGTTTGGATGAGGATTGTGTTTACGAGGGGAGTGACTTAGAGTTTACAAAAAGGTTATCTACACTTAGTCCCAAAAGTTTTTTTGTGGAGGAGTTTATTGATGGTCGAGAGTTTAATCTTTCAGTCCTTGCCAGTGAGAGCGGGCCAGAAGTATTACCCCCAGCTGAGATTATTTTCTCAAATTATCCCGAGGGAAAATGCAGGGTAGTAGGATTTTCGGCAAAGTGGAAAGAGGATAGCTTTGAGTATAAGAACACGAATCGGACTTTTGAATTTCCAACATCAGATGATGCCCTGCTAATGAAATTAAAGGAATTAGCAAGAAAATGCTGGCATACTTTTGATTTGAATGGGTATGCAAGGGTCGATTTTAGGGTAGATAATAACGGAAATCCTTATGTTCTTGAGATAAATGTAAACCCTTGCATTTCGCCCGATTCAGGGTTCTATGCTGCTTGCGAGCAAGCAGGTATTCCGTTTCGCGAGGCAGTAAGAAGGATTGTGAATAATACACCAGCGCTAAAGTTCAAAATCTAATTCATTAATTATGAGCAACCATATCGTTTTTAGAACTGAGCCTATTCCAGAGGATATTGAGAATATCAGAAGAATTGTTGTATCGACATCCTTTTTTCAGGATCACGAGATTCCCGTTGCCGTTGAACTTGTTGAGGAGCGTTTGGCGAAAGGTTTAGAGTCGGGGTACCTTTTTATTTTTGCTGAAATTGATGGAGAAACAATTGCATACGCCTGTTTTGGTGAAATTGCATGCACAAAGGGAAGTTACGATTTCTACTGGATGGCAACCCATATCGATTACCAACGCAAAGGGATTGGTAAACAGCTAATGGATGGAGTTCAGGAGCAAGTTAAGAATCTTGGCGGTAGGGTTATCTATATCGAAACATCCTCGAAAGAGCAGTATGTACCAACCCGTAAGCTTTATGAGAACTACGGGTACAAATTAGAGGCAGTTTTTAAGGACTTTTATGATATTGGGGACGATAAATGTGTTTATAGCTATAAACTAGATAAATAAAAATTCTTCTAATATTACTTGAGGTCCTCTTTCAGTGAAAACCATACTGTCAAAAAGAAAACATGATTTCATCATCGGTTTACCTCCAGTAAAAGCAACATTTTAAAATCCAATTTGGTGTTATTGAAACCTTTTTTTAACTATCGTGTCTTCATCTGGATGCTTTTAGGATTAGCGGTCTTAATGGGTGCCGTATTCCTAATTATTGCCCATACCTATAATCTTCAAAAAACTACTGAATATCATATTGAATCTGCTCGAGTATCGGTGACTGAAGCCAAAGAGATGGAGAATGAGCTAAAAGCCATTAAGGGTCTAACCTATACTTACATTGTGAACAAATCAAGTGTGTGGCTTGACTCGCTGGAGCATCATGATTCTAATTTCATTATTCATCTTGAAAGGGCAAGATTAAGGGCTAATACACAGGAGGAAAAACTCTTGATTCAACAAGTTTCAGCATTATTTTCCAACTATGAGCAAAATATATTAATTGCAATTGAGAGGGACAAAAATAATGACAGAACCACAGCAAATGCGCTATTGCTTCACTCTGCCCAGGACCTTTTGGGAACCATACAAAGAAAAAGCAACGAATTTATTAAAATAAACCAACAGACTGAAGAAGAACTCGAAAGGGAACAGTCTATCACTAATAGTGTAATTTCAAAAATACTCATATCCCTTGGTATTGGAGGGATTGTAGTTGGTTTACTTTTTGGGTGGCTAATTTCAAGATTACTCTTTGGTCCTATAAATCAATTGGTTTTAACTGTTAGAGGAGCATCAGGAGAAACGGTTCTCGAAAAACTTAGACTTTCTTCTGGCAACGAGCTCAGCGAGATTGGAGATAGGGTAAAAGAGTTAATAGCTAAAATTAATAAAGCAAACGAGGATTTATCTAAAAATAAAGAGTTACTGCAATACTCGAATAAATATGCTGCATTGGGTAAAATTGCTCCAACAATTGCTCATGAGATTCGTAATCCCCTTGCCGCAATTAAAATGCTAGTATACTCTATTGGTGAAGATAACAGCGTTTCAGAGTCAGTTAAGGACGATTTGAATATTATTTCAAGTGAGATCGTAAGAATGGAAAACTTTACAAAAGACTTTTTACGCTTCGCTAAACCTGCTGATCCTGTCTTTACCCAAGTCAACCCAACAATTGCCCTGTCGGAGGTAATACATCTTCTGAAACCCCGGTTTAAGAAGAGCAATATAATCCTTATTGAAAACACCCCTAAGTTAACTTATTCGGTTTTGGCTGATTCAGGCCAACTAAAGCAAATTTTTTTGAATATAATTTTAAATGCTATTGATGCTATGCCGAATGGGGGGACATTGACAATTAATGCTGAAATTACAACAGCATTAAATCCGGTATTGAATGATACAGCCAAAGAGTTTATGAGGATTGATATTCAGGATAGTGGAAATGGTATTCCGCTTGCCATATTAAATAATCTGTTTGAGCCATTTATTAAGGGTTCTGATCAGGGTGTTGGTATCGGTCTTTCAATATCACAAAGCATCGCAAATTCTCACGGTGGATGGATAGCTGCAGAAAATAGTTCCCTTTTGAGTGGAGCCGTTTTTAAAGTATTTCTCCCCACCATAATGGATTAAAACTATGCATAAACTTTTAATCGTTGACGATGAGCAAAGTGTAAGGTACTCTTTCAAAAAGGTTTTTGGTTCAACCATGTACAATGTGAAAGAGGCTAGCAGCGCTGAAGAGGCAATAGGGGGTTTTAAATTGGAGAATCCCGATTTGGTAATTCTTGATATTGAAATGCCAGGTAAAGACGGAATCCAAGTATTAAGAGAGTTGAAACAAATTTCGCCTCAAATTCCCATTATTATTATAACTGCATATGGCACTGGTGATAGGGTGATAAATGCAATGAAATATGGAGCGTTTGATTATATTGAGAAACCCTTTGATATTCCTCGTTTAAAGGCCATTATTGAGGATGCAATCTCAACGTCTAAAAAATCGAAATCAATTCCTGCATCAGACTTAAAGAAGATTTATCAAAAAAATGTAGATGATAAAAATATAATGGTGGGAGAAAGCCCTGCGATTAAAGACGTTTTTAAATTAATTGGCAAGGTGGCAACTAGTGATGCAAATATTCTAGTTGTGGGCGAGAGCGGAACTGGCAAAGAACTCGTTGCTAAGGCAATACATAAGTATAGCGACAGATTATCGAAACCATTTATAGCCATAAACTGTGCTGCCATCCCCGAAACACTTTTAGAGAGCGAACTCTTTGGCTACGAAAAGGGGGCTTTTACCGGAGCCGATAAGTACAAACCCGGTAAATTTGAAGATGCTAATGGGGGAACCCTATTCCTTGATGAAATTGGAGACATGAGTTTACCTATCCAGTCAAAATTGCTCAGAGTACTTCAGGAGGGAACCATTGAAAGATTAGGGAGCTCCAAGCCCGTTAAAGTTGATGTTAGAATTGTTGCGGCTACAAATAGAAATCTAGAGAAAGATATTTCAACAAAATCTTTTAGGGAGGATTTGTACTACCGGCTAAAGGTGATAACCATATCACTACCACCATTACGAATGAGGAAGGACGATATCCCCATTCTTGTAAACCATTTTTTGCAAAAACACTCGAGGAACCCAAAAGGTGAGGTATTAACCATTCAGCCCGAAGCCCTTAATAAGCTAATTGAGCACACTTGGCCAGGCAACATTAGAGAGCTTGAGAATGTTATAAAGCGGGCTGTAATTCTTGCAAAAGGCAGCACATTAGGCTCTGATTTTCTATTTGATGAAGTTGAAATACCTGGCGATGGACATACAGATGATAGTGCAAGGCTATTTGCATACCTTAGTCCCAAAATAATGTCAGAAAACGGCAAAATTTATAAGCTAGCCGTTGAAGAATTTGAGAAGGATCTTCTACTTTGGGCACTTTCTGAAACAAACCGAAATCAGGTTCAGGCAGCAAAACTTTTGGGTATTTCAAGGGTTATGCTTCATGAACGGCTAGATAAGTTCATTCGTAATGATGAACCTTGATGAAAAGAAATTTTACACCATGTAAATATTTCTTACAGCAGAACCTCCATTTTTATTTCCTTAAAAAAACTAAAACGCAGGTAATCAACAATTAAGGTGTTTGTGAAATCGCTTACGGCATTTAACATGATTACAAGCAGCCTTGTAAGATACAGATATACAGACAATAGTAGTTTGTGGCACGTCTGTTGACTTAATAGAATTAGTTTTTAAAACGTACTAACAAACAACTAAAATTCTTAAAAAATGAAAAAGATTGTATTTTACATTTCCGCCCTTGTACTGATGGTAGTATTGGCTACTGGTTGTGCTAAGTTACCTCAAGTTGAACTTGATGCAGCAAAAGCATCTTTAGAGTCTGCTAAATTGGTAGATGCTAACCGTTATTTTCCAACAGAATTTAATGTTCTTCAAGATTCTTTGAATGCAGTTACAGTTGCTCTTGAAACAGAAAAGTCAAAAACGTTTTTTTCTCGCAGTTATGATGTAATTACTGAGAAACTTGTTAAAATATCAGCAGATGCAGAAGTTCTAAAATCAAATGTTGAAGAACGCAAAGCCCAAGTTCGTGCTGAGGTTCAAGAATCTTTGGTAGCCTTAACTTCTTTAATAGATGCCGACAAAGCCCTACTTCTTAAAGCACCTAAAGGCAAAGAAGGTAAAGCAGCCTTAGAGGCAATTCAAACAGATATTACAGTAATTGAGGCTTCTGTAAATGAGATTAACACATTGATTAGCAATGGCGATTATATAACCGCTCAGGATAAGGTTAATGCTTCAAAAACTAAAGCAGAAGCAATAAAAGCAGAACTTGAAACAGCTATTGCTAAAGTAAGAAAACGCTAAGAAAATATTTGTTTTAAAACTTGTAAGATGTTCATAAAGCCCTGGCTAGCCAGGGCTTTATTTAAAAAAAACAGGATGTTAAAGGGTCGATCTCTTAATTTCAAGATTATAGTTCTGATATCAATTCCTATAATTACTGTTGGTTTGCTTTTTGGAACTATAAGGTTATTAAAGCATAATCCACCTGTAGCAAAAATAGAAGAAGGTCGTAAAATAATTGCAAAGGCCATTGAAGCAGAAGCCGATGTTTACTCTCCTAAAGAGCTAAAACTAGCCGAAAAATATTGGAAGCAGGCAATGGACGAGTGGAAGTTAAATAACAGCAAAACCGCTGTGTTTAGAAAATTTAAGAAAACAACGGCATTAGCAGATTTGGCAATTGAAAACGCAAAAATTGCTAAAATAAAGGCTCAGCAAACAAAAAGTAAGCTTAGAATTGAAGTTGAAAAAAGAATTAAAGAACTTAAAGAAACATTAAAATATATTGAGTTTGCAACGAGCAAATTACCCCTAAACCATAGCATTCGTAAGAAGCTTACCCCCATTTCAATAATACTACATGAGGCAGAAATGGCTTATACCCGAAAGAACCTGATTGCTGCAATGGAGAAGGTTGAATCTATAAGTAAAAAAGTTGTCGACCTTAATCAGATAACTACTGAGGTTCTGCATGATTATTTTAAAGATTTCAACCAGTGGGTTAACCTTAATGAGGAGATGAAAAATTGGTCTAAAACGAATAACTCTGTCAGCCTTGTTGTAGATAAGTTCTCAAGAAAATGCATTGTATATAAAGCTGGGAGAAAGCATAAAGAGTTTGATGTAGAACTAAGCGTTAACTGGCTAGGCGATAAAGTTCAGAGTGGCGATAGAGCAACACCTGAAGGTAAATATAGGGTAACCAAAAAGAAAAGTGGAGGTAAAACAACTTACCACAAATCGCTTGAAATAGACTTTCCCAACGCAGAGGATAAACTACGATTTGAACAAGAAAAAATCAAAGGCATTATTCCCAGAAATTCTAGAATTGGAGGATCAATAGCCATTCACGGCGGGGGAGGTAGAGGAATTGATTGGACAGAGGGGTGTGTTGCGCTTGAAAACAATGATATGGATAAGCTTTTTTTGCTCTGCTCTGTGGGCTCTCCCGTTGCAATAGTAGGCTCATTAGTATCACTTGATAAAATTTTTGAAGAATTCAAGAAAGAATAGACTTTGAACTCAAAATCGATGGAAACCAATATCGAATCGTTACCTAAATCAGGCAAAACAAATCGCACAAAAAGGGCTATAGTTTTTTTGCTCTCTTTTTCGTTTACTATAGCGTTAGTTGGTTTTTGCTTTCTCAATTCGGAAGTTTTTAAAGAGGTTGCAATGTCATTCTATAGTTACCCTGACCATGATGGGGGTTTAGTAGAAAAAGACTCCATTCAGCTTACAAAACAATTTGTATCAACCCAAAAAAAAGTAGTTATACTTCAAAAAAAAATAGAGAGTCTTGCTCCAAGCAATCCGTATTTAATTATAAATACAACGAATAACACATTTGTTTTAAGAACCAGAAAAGGTATTATTCGGGAGGGTTTTTGCTCAACCGGCAGTTATACCTTACTCGATGCAGGTGATAGCCTGCAATGGATTTTTAAAACGCCAAAGGGTATGTTTCGGGTTCAGGGAAAACTTGTCGATCCACTTTGGGTGAAGCCCGATTGGGCTTTTATTGAGGAGGGACTGCCTGTACCGCCTAAAAACCATCCCGATCGCTATGAATATGGAACTCTGGGCGATTATGCACTAAGCCTTGGGCATGGCTATCTAATACATGGTACACTTTACCAAAGGTTTCTTGGACTTCCTGTAACCCATGGTTGTGTTAGACTTGGTGATGACGATCTTAAGGAGGTTTACAATAAGCTTGTTGAGGGTTCAAGGGTTTACATCTATTAATATTTGACATAATGAGCATGCAAATATCTTCCATATTACTCAAGGTAAAAGCTATTTCTTTTAAGCTAAAATCAGCAATAAGCACTATTCCCCTTAAATCGGTAATCATCTTTTTTATACTGCAACTTGCAGTTCTGTCTGTCGCTTTTGTAGTATTTGGAGTGTTGCCTGTTCACAGAGAGGTGAAATCGATTTCAAACTTTCTTGAAAGCAAGCCCCTGCAAGACAAACAGGAGTTGACTAAATCAAACAGCGAGTTAGTTCGGAAGATTTTGGGAAGTGAACACCACGAGGCATTTCTAAAGTCAAACATTTTACTATCAAAATCCGATTCAATATCTTTACTTATTGACCTTAAGGACAGTTTAGCCATTCTTACCTTTAAGGGCGTGTCTCTGTTTGAGACAAAGATTACAAGTATATCCTTCAACAAAGGACTAAAAAAACTACCTCTATTCCTCCTCGATAGCTTATATTCTGGACCATTCGTGGCGACAGAGGAAATATCAAGCATAGAAAAGTTCCCCATCGTTATTAAAAAGGCGCCAAAGGATACCCTTGAGGCAAACTTGTTAAATGCCGCGCCAATACTTCCGCGGCAAAGTGACGTATTCTATTTATTTGCTTTCGAAAATAGTATGACTGTTGAAATAGTTCAGCAAGAGAAGAATATTGTTGGTTCAAGAAGTTCCTTTAGGAACTATAAGAAAGCAAAATCTAAGTGGATTAGAAACAGAAATTTGAATTTTCTAGTGAAAGCAGACCAAAAGGGTTATACATATCAACTTTCCATTAAGATTCCTCGCGAAGATGCTCGCTCAATTTATCGAGCATTGCCAATTAAACCTGTTGTAGTGGTGAGATATTAGGTTGATTTTAGGCAGAAAGAGCAACAAGCATCTTGTTTATAGTAGCCCCGCCAAGAATCGAACTTGGATCTACGGTTTAGGAAACCGCTATTCTATCCATTGAACTACGGGGCCAAAATTCAGTTGGCAAAAGTAAACCTTTTTTGTTCTTTCAGCAAATTTTAGGCTTTATCGTTTAACGTATTGTTGCTTTTAGAGTATTTAAATGTATAAATAGCTAAACAATAAGTTCAATTGAAAGATATTTAAGCACTTGAGTTCTATCAATACAAAAACTTAATACTCCATATTAAAGCACAAGCAGAGGGTTAAGTGGACCAGTAACGAGTTGAAGTTTTTCCCCAAACGACTTTTTTGGTTAAAATTGGAAGAAAAGGCCTTATCCTGAAGCATTTATTACCAAGCACCTAAGCTAAATATTAATTGATGAGGGTGTTTTTTTAGGCATCTTCCTCTTTTTAAAGGCTCCATTCAGTTACTTTGAAATGGCTTTTAATTGAAATACTGTTAAAATAATAGGATGGGTTGGTTACGAATTAGTAACTTTATTGCATTATTAATATTAATTTGTAACAAAATGGCCGATAAGTATCAAGTTGATGAGATAGACCAAAAGATTTTAGGATATCTTGTAAAGAATGCAAGAATGCCTTTTCTTGAGATAGCTAGAGAATGCGGTATTTCGGGTGCTGCCATTCATCAACGGGTAAAGAAGATGGAAGAAGCAGGCGTTATTGATGGGTCGAGAATGAATGTTAAGCCTAAAGCCCTAGGCTATGATGTTTGTGCCTATGCAGGAGTTCAATTTGCAGCAGCAAACCAATATGAGGGTGTGGTTGATGCGCTTCGACAGATGCAGGAGGTGGTTGAGTGCCATTTTACTACAGGAAAGTTTGCACTTCTCCTTAAGATTTACTGCAGGGATAATGAGCACCTTATGGAAGTATTGGTAAATACAATTCAGAACATTCCAGGGGTGATGAATACTGAAACATTCATTTCTCTCGATCAGGCTTTTGAACGGCAGGTTTACGTTAAGGATAAATGGTTGATAAAAGGTAAAAAAGATTCCTAGGTTAAAAACCCCGAAATTTTACTTATTAATTCATCCTTTTTAATGGGTTTAGACATATAGTCGGAACACCCTGCTGCAAAACTCTTCTCCATCTCATCGGGCATGTAAAATGCAGAGTTTACAATTATTGGCACCTTTTTATCTAGCTCCCTAATGCGTTTAAGGGCTTTTAGCCCATCCATAATTGGCATTTGCACATCCATAAGGATAATGTCAATATTTCGGTTTTTTGTGAAGATATTAATTGCATCAACGCCGTTTTGTGCCCAAAGCACAGTTGCTTTTGCTGGGGATAGAAAAGCCTGGATTAGCTGAAAATTAGACAATACATCTTCAGCAACAAGGATCGTTTTTCCCATTATAACTTTAAAATCTTCTTTGAGTTCGGTTTTGTTGTCTAATGATATTATCTCCTTTTCAGGAATGTAGGGTATTGTAAAATAGAAGGCCGACCCTTTTCCTGGATATGAATCGAACCAAATTTTTCCGCCAAGTAAATGAACTAGTTCGTGGCTTATGGCAAGCCCCAGTCCAGTGCCGGTGTATAGTTTTTCTTCTCCCGTATTAGCATTTCCAAATTTACTAAAGCGTTCAAAAACGGCCTTGTGATTAGCTGGGTCAATTCCGCAACCCGTATCTTTTACAAAGAAAACAACTTCTTCGGAGTCCGATAATCTGTAACCAAAGGATATTTTTCCTTCGTTGGTAAACTTGAGCGAGTTTGATAGTAAATTCGACAAAACCTGTCTTAACCTAACACCATCTGTTTTAATCATTAAACTGGTGTCGGCTGCTTCAATATCGAGGTTAATTGTAATCTTCTTTTTCCCAAGTTCCTCTTTATCTTGTACATAATGGATGAGCAGTTCACGAAGTACATCATCAATTTTTATGGTTTTTTGACAAGTCTTTAGTTGTCCCGATTCAATCATCGAGATGTCCAATATATCGTTGATGAGGTTCATTAAAACTTCACCATTACTTTTGATAATACTATAGAATTCTGCCTTGGATTTTTCAGTTGAATCGGGATCGGTAAGAAGGTATGAGAAGCCCACAATGGCATTCATGGGAGTACGAATTTCATGGCTCATATTCGCTAAAAAAGCGGTCTTAAGCCTATCAGTTTCCTCTGCTTTATCCTTTGCCAGCTTAAGTTCCCATGTTCTCTCATCAACCAAATTCTCAAGATGATCTCTGTATTCATTAAGATTTTGCTCTACCCCTTTTCGATGCTGTATCTCATCAAGTAGTTGCTTGTTGTGCATATTCTTATCCGTAAATCGCTTGTAAATAAAGTACAACAAACCAATAAGAAATAGTAAAGTAATAGTCAGAAGGCCAATTAAAATCTTGGATTTTTGCTGCTCGCTCTTTTTTAGAACCTGCTCTTTCGATAGGAATTCAATTTGGCGTTGTTTACTCTGAAGTTGGTAACTTGATTCCAGTTCAAGGAGAAGTCTTGAGTTTTCTTCGCTAAATACACTGTCTCTTATGGAACTATGGGTTTTGTAATAGCTATAGGCTCGCTTAAAATCGCCCTTTGTGGCATATATTTCCGATAACGCTAGGCTAATTCTAACCTGCAAGCGTTTTGAATTCGATTGCAAGGCAATTTTCCATGCTTCGTCCTGAACAGCTAATGCTTGGTTAACTCTGTTGAGGAGTAAGTTGGTTTGGCCAATGTAGAATAAAGCATTTGCTATTCCATCGGTAAAGTTAACTAAACTATAGTTCTCAAATGATTCTTGAAAAAACCCCAATGCTCTTTCGTACTCTTTTTTGGCAAAATAAACACTTCCAATATTAATCAATGTATTGCCGTAGCCGATCCTATCTTCCTCCTTGTTATTGAAGGTAAGAGATTTTTTTAGATACTCAATGGCTTGATCAAAATCCCCATTTTCGGAGTATACACGGCCAATATTATTGTATGCCTTTGCAATCCCTACGTTAATATTGTGCTCTTGGCTAATTTTTAGGCTTTTATAGTAATAGTCAAGGGCAATTGCCTTTTCGTTGAAGTAAAAATAGATATTACCAATCTCTCTGATTAGCTCAGAAAGTTTATCATAATTTCTTAGAGGTCCAGCAAGTGAGAAAGCCTTTTCGGAATTGTCAAGAGCCCTTTTAAATTCTCCAATTCGGGTATAAATCTGTCCGTAAATCTGATGAACATCAATGAGTGAAAGGCTATCGTTAAGCGATTTGAATAGGGCATAGGATTGATCGAGATTATCAATTGCCGCTGAGTACTTACCCGTAATGCTATAAGATTCAGCTAAGATTAGGTATGCATGTGCTTTGCTTTTAGAATCGCTACGATCTGTTGCAAAAAGCAATATTTTTTGGGCAAGCTCTATGGCATTCTCTGGATGTTTATGCAGAATAGCTTCGGCTGATGATATGAGGGTATCTAAATTTTGCCCTTTATTGGCATTTTCTATAAACTGCTTAACTGAATCGGGTATTTGTTCAAACCCATCAGATTGCGCACTTAGATGCAATAACATTAGTATAGCAAGAGCGAAACTTACAATATTGAATTTGTTATACCTCATTGCTAAATATTTGAAGTAAAAATAGAAATTGCAAAACTAAAAAACAACTCATTAAATATTTTATCAAATAAAAAGAGGGGCACATTCTGCCCCTCCTTCCATAAGTTATTTTAATGGTTAAATAGTCAATATCATTCATCGTCATAATTGTATAAATCCTCATCTTCAAATCCATCTTCAAATCCATCTTCAAAGGCCTTGAAATCAACGTCCTCTAAGTCGTCAATTTCTTCAAAGTAAGCACGTTTAGGGTTTTTTTCTTTCTTTAAAGGTTTAAGCTTTTGGGCTTTCTTAACTTCGTCAGATGTGCTGTAATCTGCTTTTGCGGGTTTCCGCATTTCATTCCTTGATTTCATTGCTGAAACGGTTAGTTTTTAAGATTGGTGTTTAATTAGTAATAGTAAATTTATTTAGCAATTTCTTTTTAACTAAAGTGACTGCAATTTTATAATTTTTTTTCAATTGATTACACTTTTCCTTAAAAAAAGAACAAATAATTATTATGGAGGCAAGTTCTCTAATTATCAGTTTGTAAGTTAATTGAAATAGATCCCAATGTCAATAGCAAGCAATGATAAATATCATCTATTTTGCATACGTTTAGCAATACAAGCTTTTAAACAGAGTTCAATGGCAATAATGGGAGCATAACATTTATTACCTTTGCGTCCCTAAACATAATGCTATGGATCTGTTTCTCAGCCCAATATTCGCTTTATTCGTTATTATCACCCTAGGGTTTGTGGTGGGTAATGTTAAAATTGCAGGTTTCTCGTTCGATGTTTCTGCAGTAATTTTTGTTGCGCTTGTTTTTGGCCACTTTGGTGTGATAATGCCACCTGAGATTGAGAGAATAGGAATGGTGCTCTTTATTTTTACAGTGGGAATTCAGGCTGGTCCTGGTTTTATCGATTCCTTTAAAAAGTATGGACGTAAGTTTGCCCTGCTGGCAAGCATTATTGTATTTGTTGGTTTTGCGGCTGCTATGGGGATAATGTACTTTTTTAAGATTGATTCAGATCTAGTTGCTGGCCTACTCTGCGGAGCGCTTACAAGTACCCCTGGACTAACGGTTGCCATCGATGCAAGCTCATCACCTTTAGCGTCCATTGGGTATGGTATTGCTTATCCGTTTGGTGTAATTGGAGTAATACTTTTTATTAAACTTTTGCCAAAATTTATTAGGGTAGATTTAGAAAAGGAAAACGCAAGGGTTGAGCACGAGCAAAAGGAGAGCTTCCCACTTATTATTAACGATCATTTTGTAGTAGAGAATGATACGGCTGTTGGAAAATCGCTGAGCGAATTAATGGTGCGCAACATGACAGGGGCAACAATATCTAGAGTGCAGCATAATGATTTATGCATTACCCCCAAGCATAGTACAATTTTATACAAAGGAGATATTGTTAGAGCTGTTGGAAGCCAAAAGGCATTGGAGATGGTTGAGATTCTTATTGGGAAAAGGAGCAGTGAGGTAATATCGCTTAGCAGCGATTACGAGGTTGAGCAAATTCTGATAACCAACAAGCAGATAGTTGGTAAAAAACTAGGAGAAATCTCATTATACCAAAATTACAATGCTGTAGTAACCCGCATTAGGCGTAGCGGAATTGATATTGCACCATCACCTAATTTAACGATTCGATTTGGTGATAAGCTTACAGTTGCTGCTCCAAAGGATTCATTCTCAAGCCTAGGTAAACTAATGGGCAATAATGACAGAATACTATCCGATACAGATTTTCTTCCTATTTCGTTGGGTATAGTTCTAGGTATTTTGGTTGGATATATTGAGGTTTCGTTTTCAGAATATTTTACCCTTAGTCTTGGTTTAAGCGGTGGAATTTTAATAGTAGCCATATTGCTAAGTAGTATTGGTAAAACAGGGCCAATTATTTGGACAATGAGCGGCAGTGCAAACCAGCTGCTCAGGCAAATGGGATTACTGTTCTTTTTAGCTGGGGTAGGAACTAAAGCAGGATCACAATTAATTGAAACGATTGTAACCCATGGGCCTATGTTATTCTTATTTGGTTTGGCAATTACCATATTACCTATGATTGTTGCTGTTATTCTCAATAAGTATTTTTTTAAGCTTAATTTGTTCGAACTTGTTGGAACAATATCTGGGGGTATGACCAGCACACCTGGGTTAGCGGCTTGCGACTCATTAACCCCAAGTAATATACCTGGGAGGGCATATGCCTCGGTTTACCCCATTGCAATGGTAGTACTTATCGTCTTTGTGCAAATTCTTGTAAGGATAACTTTCTAGCGATTATTGTTAAATGGCAACTGAAATAATTGTAAGGCAACTACTAATCTTTGGAGTACTTATAGCGGTTGGTGCTTTGGGCTTTTGGCGCAAGATTATTTCGATCGAAATGAAAAACAGCCTTTCAAGAATTGTAATTGACATTACCCTTCCATTTCTGATTTTTACAACCTTTAGCAATATGGATTATGAGCCCGAACTCTTTAGAAACGGGCTTATCGTTTTTCTGCTTGCTTTTGTAAATCTTTTTGTGCTTTACATTGTTGGCATTATCTCCTCAAAACTGCTGCGCCTTGATTTACCAAAGCAGGTTGTGCATACTTTGCATACTATGTTTGGTAATATCGTTTTTCTGGGCTTTCCACTGCTCGATGCTTTGTTTCCTAACGGGGAAGGTGTTTTTTATGGAGCGGTTTACCAGCTTGCATCCAATTCCATTACCTTTACCTACGGTGTTTATAAGCTTAGTCAGGGCTCGCAAAAGGGTGGCTGGCGCAGCTTGCTAAACGTTAATACGGCAGCAATTTTTTTAGGAGTAATAGTACTTGCGTTTAGCATTAAGTTGCCAGGGGTTGTTAGCAGACCCTTTGAACTGCTTGGAAAAAGCACCAGTCCATTATCCATGGTGTATATAGGTGCTATGCTTGCTTCAATGAATATGCGTAAGGCCTTGTTTCAGAAGAGTATATTTGTACTAAGTTTTAATAAACTCTTTTTTGCTCCATTGCTCATTGGAGCAGCATATCTAGCTGTAATGGGCATAATTGGGCTTGAACTTTCAAAAGTTGCTTTTTTCGTACTAATATTGCAGGCAGCCATGCCTTGTCAAACAATTATTGTGGTGCTTTCGCACAGATACAATGGGGATTATGCTTTGGCTGGTGCAAACCTGTTTGTAACAACTTTGCTTAGCGTTTTGTCATTACCGTTGGTTTACTATTGCTTAGATTGGTTATGGCAGTGTTTTGGAAAAACCTAAAAATAGAGAAGAGGATAGTATGTCAAACCTAAAAGATCCGCATTGGCTAGCGGCCTATACCAAATCGAGGAACGAGAAAAAGGTTTACGATAGGATTATTGACGAGGGATATGAGGCGTATTTGCCCCTGCAAAGGCGATTGAAGCAATGGAGTGACAGAAAAAAATGGGTAGAGGAACCTTTACTCCGGTCATATGTGTTTGTGAGGATTACCCAGAAAGATTATTATAAAGTTTTAAGCATTAATGGCTTGATTCGTTTTGTTTCTTTCGAGGGCAAGCCTGTGCCAATTCCTGCAAAGCAAATAGATGTGCTTAAAATGCTTTTAGGGCAACAACTCGAAATTGAAACAGTTGAGGTAAATATTGAACCCGGTGATGTGGTAGATATTCAGATTGGCTCAATGACGGGCTTCTCTGGAGAACTTGTGAGGCATCAGGGAAAAAGTAAGGTAGTCATACAGATCGATCACGTTTCGCACAAGTTGTTGGTAACCCTTCCGGCAAATTACGTCGTTAAATCCCTAAAAGGTTAGGTGCTTAATTTGTTCCCTATGCTTAGGGCTCAATTTTGTTCACTCGGCCTAAATGTCTACCGCCCTCAAAATCAGCCTTTAAAAATGCATCTACAATTTCTTTGGCCTGTTCAATTGATATAAACCGAGCGGGAATGGCGCAAATATTGGCGTTGTTATGCTGTTTTGCCAACGATGCAATTTCAGGAGTCCAGCATAGTGCCGACCGAACACCATGTACTTTATTGGCCGAGATGTTTACTCCATTGCCACTTCCGCAAAGCACAAAGCCTAAGTCGAACTCACCGTTTGCCACCGATTGGGCAGTAGGTCTGGCAAAATCGGGGTAGTCAACGCTCTCTTCGGAGTATGTTCCAAAGTCTTTAACCGTATTCCCCATCTTTTTAAGATGTTCCATTACAACCACTTTTGTGGAAAACCCTGCATGGTCGCAACCAATGGCAATTTTATATGTTTTCATATTAATCAGCTATTTTTGCAAAGATAACCCTTTGTTAATAATGCAATCCTAATTAACCGAAAATGTCAGGGATATACATCCACGTTCCATATTGTAAGCGTAAGTGCGACTATTGCGATTTTTACTCAGTGGTAACATCCGAGGGGAAGGCAGGTTTTGCCACTTTGGTTGAAAAGGAACTTATACTTAGGGGCGATTACT
The DNA here is from genome assembly GCA_002410065.1 of Bacteroidales bacterium UBA5349. Lineage (GTDB taxonomy): Bacteria > Bacteroidota > Bacteroidia > Bacteroidales > Tenuifilaceae > Perlabentimonas. Next base: position 92,006 of record DHQB01000028.1, read on the forward strand.
TGCCCGATAGAGAGATAGAGACAATATATTTTGGTGGGGGCACACCCTCAATGCTCGAGTCAGCTCAAATTACAGATATAATTGGAGCCATTGCAAAACGTTATACTGTATCAAAAAACCCCGAAATTACCCTTGAGGCTAACCCCGATGATATCAGCGAAGAATTACTCAAGGGTTTTCGATCATCTGGCGTAAATAGGCTAAGCATTGGAGTACAATCCTTTTCCAATTTAGATCTAAAAAGATTGGGAAGGAGGCATAATGCTTTGCAGGCTATTAAAGCGGTTAGCCTTGCGTATAAGTTAGGTTTCGATAATATCAGCATCGATTTAATCTATGGTCTCCCCTATTCAAACTCCGCGATTTGGAAAGAGAATCTTCTGCAGGCCTTCGATCTTCCTGTAAACCATTTATCGTGCTACCATCTGATTTATGAGGAAGGAACTCCACTGGATTTAAAAGTGGCTAAGGGGCTTGTTAAACCAGTGAGTGAGGATCAAAGCGTTGAGCAATTTCAACTGCTTCAGGAGTTGTCAAGTATGAATGGTTTTATTCATTACGAGATTTCAAACCTAGCCAAGGAAGGTTACTTTTCCAGACACAATACATCATATTGGAAGCAGATACCCTACCTTGGGCTTGGACCTTCTGCTCACTCCTACAATGGAACTTCAAGGGATTGGAACCCCAAATCGATTAGCAAATGGCAAAAGTCGATTGAGAATGAGACTATATCTGCAGAAAAGGAGGTGCTTACCTCACAGAATAAGCTTAACGATTATCTTATTACCTCACTGCGAACAGTGTGGGGAGCAGATATTAATTTAATATCTCAGGATTTTGGTAGCGATAATGCCAAGCAGTTTTTGCACACAGCAGAAAAGTACATAAAGCAAGGCGTTATTGAGCAGAGGGATAGCATTTTCAGAATTCTACCAAAGTTTTTTTTTACGTCGGATGGGATTATCTCCGATTTTCTTGCAGTCTAGCGCAGGTTTGTTGTACCCCAAACAAACCAAGAAAATTATCTCGAAAAAGAATTTGTATTCGTAATTCAGCTAACTTGTTTGAGATTTATATTTTAAAAATTACTTCCAAAGCAATTATATCTATATATTTTATCCGCCAAAATTATAATGTTTTGATTATGAGTACTAAGATCTCAGGTTTTTCGAACTTTATTTTACAGTTTATAAAAGTTGCTACTACTGTTTTTCTAGTAGTATTTGTAATTGATTCCTACGGGATTAATCACAAAAAGGATAGTCTTTACTCTGAGTTGAGAAGTGCAAAAAGTGATAGGGATAAGTACAGAATCCATTTTCAGCTTTCAGCTATTGATTCGTCCCTTTATCACCTAGATAAAGCTGAAGAATTTGCAAAGAACGACCATTATATTATTGGTATTGTTGAGGCCGCAAATAATCGGGCTATTTACTATAACGATCTTGCTGAGTACGATAAAGCGCTAGAAATACTTAATAGTGCTCTTGAATGGAGTCCACAGATTTCGGATCCCAATCTTATGGGCCGTTTGCTGGGTAATATTGGGAATGTATATTCCTATAAAAATTACCATAGTAAAGCAATAGAGTATTACAGTAGGGCCATAGTTTTTTTTGAGAAGGAAAACAATGAGTTGGGCCTAGCCAATTTATATGGAATGCTGGGTAATGTTAAGTATAAGAATCAGAACTATAATGATGCTATTGATTCATATAATAGTGGCCGATTGCTATTCATTAAGCTTGGGATAAAGGGAGGTGAGGTTGTTTCAGAGATGAATATTGGAAATTGCCACAAGAAACTTAACGAAGTTGACTCAGCCTTTGTTTATTATAATAGAGCTCTCGAAAAGTATAATGCCTTGGGTAACATGCCTTACTATAAAGCCATGTGCCTAGCAAATATTGGCAATTTATATGCACTGGATAAAGAATTTGTTGAAGCAGAGAAATATTTACTTGAAGCTGAGAAAGTTTTTTCCCAGATAAATAATAGTTACTCAATAGCTCAGATAAACCTCGATTTGGCGGACGTTTACTTGAGGGTAAACAAATTAAATTTGGCATATGAGAAAATAAACAAGGGAAGGGAAATAGTTGAAGAGCAAGAGTTTTACTATTTAAAACTTAATGTAAACAGGTTGTTGTGGGACTACTATAAGCACAAAGAGGATTATCAGAGTGCTCATTATTGGTTAAATGAATACATGTTGGTAAACGATTCACTCCAGAGAATTGATAGGAATGAGAATGTTGATTTCATTTTAGCACAATTTGAAACTGAGCGGAAGGAGCGGGAGATAGAAATTCTGAAGAAGAATGACGAGATAAGCCAATTAATGATCCGACGAAAAACCTTAAATTTATATTTTGTAGTTCTTGGTTTAACAATTGCTCTCGTATTTATTGGGTTTCTGTATAAAAGTTTTAGAAGGGTTAAGCGGATGAACAACCTATTAGCCTTTCAAAATGTTGAAATAGGCCAACAGAAAGAGGAGATTACCTCACAGCGCGACGAGATTGAGAGTCAGTGTGATATGCTGGAAGACCAGAATGAAGTTTTGGAAAGGTTTCAAACGCACACAAACCAAAGCCTTCGCTATGCTCAAAGTATTCAGGCAGCAATTCTTCCTTCTGATAAAATTTTACAACAAATTAGCTCTGAGTTTTTTGTAATTATTAAGCCCTGCGAGCTGGTCAGTGGCGATTTTTTTTGGGCTACTGTTTTTGATGATTACAGGGTTTTCTGTGTGGCCGACTGTACAGGGCATGGTGTACCGGGTGCCTTTATGAGCATACTTGGTATTACAGCCCTTAACAATATCGTTTCAAGACATAAAGTTTCAAAACCTAATGAGATACTTGGCTACTTAAAAGAGAGCGTGATTGAAGCGCTAAGCCAGAATGATCCTGAACAATTACATAAGGATGGAATGGACATTGCCCTTTGCGTTTTTAATACAAAAACTCGTGAGTTGCAATTTGCTGGTGCTGGGTTACCCCTATGGGTTGTTTCAAATGAGTTGCCTGAATCAATTCTTATGAATTGTGTGGCAGAACCCATAAATAAAAACGGTTTTACGCTTTGCGAGTTTAAGGGCGATATTATGCCGGTTGGGCAATCACCCCTTAATACCGAGTTTACCAACCATAGTTTTAAATTAGATAATTCAAGCATTTCAGTATATCTTTCAACGGATGGGTACATCGATCAGCGTGGAGGGAAAGAAGGCAAGAAATTTCAGAAACGACAACTTTTGGAGCAAATAATTAGTATTCAGGATAACTCGTTTGAAGACCAAAAACAAATTGTAGAAAATACTTTTCAGAAATGGATGGGCAACTATAGCCAGATAGATGATGTTACTATTTTAGGGATTAAGCTTTAGTAAGGCAGCCTTTACTCTATCACTAATTGCAAGTAGGGGGGATTGACAATTGTCAATCCCCCCTATCATAATTTAAGTTTTTAACCTATTTAGCATTCCCATTGCCGATTAAGCGTTCGCCTTGACCGCTCCAAACAATGTATTTTCGCTGTAGGTTTACTGTAATCCTGTACATTACCGGAACAATTACTAGCGTTAGGAATGTGGCAAAGGTTAATCCAAATATTATTGTCCACGAAATTGGTCCCCACATAATTACGTTATCGCCACCAAAGTAAATACCAGGCTCAAAGCGGCTTAAGGCTCCTTCAAAATCTATGTTAAGCCCTATTGCCATTGGTACTAAGCCCAAAACAGTGGTAATGGCCGTAAGAAGTACGGGTCTGAGCCTTGTTCTGCCAGCTTCAACAACACACTCAGTTGCATCTTTAACCGGCAGAAATGCACCCTCGGGTAAACCTAATGCTTTCAGTCTTTCCTCTTTTAAAAGACCTATGTAATCGATAAGCACAATAGCGTTGTTAACAACTATGCCTGCTAACGATATAATTCCAATACCGGTCATAACAATTACAAAATCCATTTTAAAGGTTGATATTCCTCCAAAAACACCTATTGTACTAAACAGGACTGTTGTTAATATTATTAACGGACGTATTAGCGAGTTGAACTGGGTAACCAGAATTAGACCGATAAGGGCTAGCGCAATAATCAGCGCATTAATTAGAAACGCCATCGATTCTGCCTGTTCTTCCTGCTCACCAGTAAACGCATGCTCATAACCTTCGCCCATTTCAAAATCGGCCAAAACTTGCTTAAGCTGATTGTTAATGCGGTTGGCATTAAACCCCGTAATAACATTTGAGTATAGGGTAACTGCCCTATTCTTGTCCTTACGCTTTACCGATCCGTATGTGGTTGAGTACTTAAAATCGGCAACGGCCGAAAGAGGGATCTGTATCGTTTTACCGTCCTCTTTAAAACCAATTTTTTGGTTGAGCAGGGTTGGCAAGTTATATCTATACTCATCCTTATACCTAAGCTGAATAGGAAAATCATCTTCACCATCCTTGTATCTCGATACCTCTTTGCCAAAAAGCGATGTACGTATGGCACTGGCAATTTGCAGAGTGCTTAATCCAAACCTACGGGCTTTATCACGATCAATCTGAACTAAGAGTTCAGGTTTGCCAACATCTAAATCCATCTTTAACCCTTCAATTCCCTGTATATTCTGTGCATTGATAAATGCCTCCATACTATCGGCGTAGGCTACCAACTTGTCAAACTCAGGTCCCGTAATCTCAATGTTGATAGCTTTTCCGGCTGGTGGTCCCATTGCATTTTGAGAGAAAGAGAACAAAACACCCGGATATTGGTTCAGCATCTTGTTGTTCAGCATGATCATTATCTTGGATGTGCTTATGCCTTCCCGATCTTTAAAATCGACAAAACTAATGGTTGTGAGTGCTTTGTTTACCTCCTTGCCAAATGCGCTCCGTTGATCGGGATCTCCACGACCTATGGTGGTTAATACCGACTTAACAATATGCCTGTAAGGCTTTAAAAGACTATCCAAATCCGATTCAATACCTAGCATCGTCGAATTGGTTGCTGTTATGTCTGATCCAATTGGGAGTTCTGCAACAATGTTGATGTAGGTTGGCTCGTTAGTAGGGAAAAACTTAACATCGGGCTTACGCACCATAAATAGTAGAATGCTAAAGATTAGTAACCCAAATGTTCCTAAAAAGAACCATACAGGGCGTGATCCCCTTAAGGCATATTTGAGGGTTCGGGAGTAGATGTTTTCTAACCATACTAAGAAAACATCTCTAAACAAACGCTCAACCTTATAAAAGAAAATAGCATTAAGAAAAACTATAATTGCCACAATGCTTAGGATGTTTGCAATGGCAAACCATTTAACCAGATATAGCAAAGCAGCTAATGCAACAAGGATTAGTGTAAGTCTATATGCTTTTCGTTTATTGGGTGTATTGTCGTGCCTGTTTTCACCGTGCTTAATAAAAGTAGCCGAAACAACAGGAATAATAACTAGGGCAACAAAAAGCGAAGAGGTTAGCACAATGATAAGCGTAACGGGCAAGTTTTTCATGAACTCGCCTGTTATACCACCCCAAAACGCAAGCGGTAAAAAGGCGGCTAAGGTTGTTGCGGTTGAGGCAATAATAGGAACAGCAATTTCACCCACTGCTAACCGTGCTGCTTCAACAGGGTTATGGCCCTTATCAACAAATCGGTAGATATTCTCTACTACAACAATGGCATTATCAACAAGCATTCCCAGCGCAAGAATAAGCGAGAATAGTACAATCATGTTTATCTGATAGCCAATAATATTCAGCACCATAAACGAAGAGAGCATCGAAAGGGGAATGGCTAATCCCACAAAAAGAGCATTTCGAGTTCCCAAAAAGTAAAATAGTATGAGAACCACAAAGAATACTCCTAATATTAGGCTGTTTTCAAGGTTTGAAAGTTGCTTACGAATTAAATCGCTTTGATCATTGGTAATGGTAACCGATAAGGTTGCAGGGAGGGCGCCTGTTTCCTTCGCCCTATCGAGCACCTTAAAAATTTTATCGGTTGCGTTCAGCAGATTTTCTCCTCCTTTTTTAATAACCTGTACCGAAACTACTGGCTGCCCATTTAGCCTGCTCATGGTGGTTGGTTCAGCATATCCGTCTATAACATCGGCAACGTCTCGTAAGTAGATGGTTCTGGATTGCTCTCGCTTTACAACAATGCCCTCAATGTCTTGCATATTATCAAACTCACCAACAATACGAATTGATCTTCGCATTGTTCCCAGCCAAATATCACCCCCCGACATTGAAATGTTTTCCCAAGCAATGGCATTCTCAATATCCTGAAACGATAGGCCAAGGGCTTCCATGCTGATAAGGTCAACCTCTATGTTAATCTCCCTATCTTCAACTCCCTGAATTTGAACTTTTGAGACCTCTGTAATGGGCTCTATCATATCCTCAAGGTACTCTGCGTTGGCCTTTAGCTCTTCCAAAGAGAAATCGCCCGATAAGTTGATGTTGATGATTGGGAATTCCGAAAAATCTATATCGGTAATTAAAGGATCGGTTAGTAAATCGGTGGGTAGCTCGCCTTTTGCCCGGTCAACGGCATCCTTCACCTCTTGAAGCGCTTCGCGAATAGGAACATTGGTATTAAACTCAACCATTATCAATGAAGCATCCTGAAGCGAAGTAGAGGTAATCTGCTTAAGTCCTTTTACATCCTCTGCCTCTTTCTCAATGGGCCGTGTTATAAGGTTTTCAATATCAATTGGGGGGTTACCAGGGTAAACGGTTTGTACAAGTATTGTTGGAAAAACCACATCGGGGAATAACTCCTTTGGCAGCCCCCTGTAAGACATAAAACCGAAAACGGCAATGATAAGGGTTAGCAGGTAAACCGTGTTCCTATTTTTTAATGCCCATGAGGTTAACTTGAACTCTCTGGGTTTTTGTTGTGTACTATCGCTCATTGTTGTTTGTATATGAGATGATAAATGTTTTGATAAACTCAAAGCATGTTTCTGTTCAGACTCTTACCGTATTTCAATTAAGTTTCCATTGCTAACCTGGTTAAAGCCTGCAGTTATTACCTTTTGTCCAGCCGACAATCCTTTAATAATCATTGTTTTGTCGTTGTATGAGAGTCCAGTCTCTATGTATGTCTTTTGGGCAATGTCCTTTCCCTCCTCGTTTTGATTAACAACAAAAAGGAATTCGCCGCGGCTATCCTGCTTAACAATGATGCTTGGAACAACCAATGCCTTTTCCGACTCAAAATCTTTTAGGTTTAAAGAGGCAATTTGGTTAGGCTTGATTAGTCCGTTTTTATTGGGCAATAGCACTTCAATCTTAATTGTACGGGTTTTGGAATCAATAGCATTCCCTATTCGGTGAATTGGAGCGCTATGGGCTATGTTTTTGTATGTAGGGAAAAGGATATCAACCACATCGCCCACGTTAATTTTTGGTAGTAAAGTTTCTGATACATCTGCAATTACTCGTATTTGGTCGAGATTGATTAAATAAACTGCGGGTTTGCCTGGGGATGCCAGTTCACCCTCCTTAATCATTATATCATCAACAATACCGCTAAAGGGGGCTTTAATGATTGACATGTCAAATTGAGACTTAAGTGTTTTTAACTTTTGCTCAAGGCTCTCCTTTGCGTTTTTGGCCTGGAGGTATTGTAGTTCCGAGCCAATTCGTTGTTCCCATAAATCGCTCTGCTTTTCGTACAATTTATTGGATAGTTCTAGCCCTAGTTTTACTTCGGCAATGCTACTTTCTAGCATTTCTGTATTAAGGGTAATTAAAATTTCACCCTTGCTAACCCTCTGTCCCTTTGTTACTCGTATTGCTTTTACCTGTCCGTTAGCCTCTGGACTAATGAATGCTTCATCCTGGAGTTCAACGGTTCCATTTACCAGGAAAAAATGCTGAAAAACCTCAGGCTCTAATATTTGAATATTAACTGGAGTTTGGCCATTCAATCCATTATTCTCTTCAGTTGCCTTAAGCTTTTGCTCCAGCGTATTAATATCATGGTTTAGCTTTATTTGTTGCTCCTTAAGGTTTGATAGCTGTTCGCGAATAGCATCGGGAGATTCTGAGTTGCTGCATCCAAAAAGGATTAGAGATGCAATGAGCACTATGCTTATTTTTTTCATCTTTTGCTGTGAATTAATTGTTTTAGTATCTTCTTTTTTGTCTAAAGTTTCCCCGTAATTTTATCAACCTTAAGTTTTGCACTTAGCAATTCAACTGTTGCGCCAATGTAATTTCCAACGGCTTGCAAATACTTATCGTTGGAGTCAATAACTTCTTGCTGAGATGCCACTCCTTTGCTATACCTAACTCTATAGTTCTGGTAAACCCTTTGGGCCAGTTCCTTATTCTCTTTTTGGCTTTGATACTTTTCCCAAGCGGTTAGGTACTGAGTTTGCGCATTGTTAAGTTCTAACTCTATGCTTTGTTTAACTAGGTTTAGTGAGTTTGTAGCCTTGTTTAGCTCAAGTTTTGCTTGCTGAACCTTGGATCGCCTCATTCCGCTGGAGAAAATTGGAAGAGAAAAACTTGCTCCGGCAAGAGCCTCGGGAGTAAAGTTGATTACTGGCTGTTTTGCCAATCGCTGGAAACTTGCAAAAGCTGAAAGGGTTGGTAAGTAGTTCGACTTTTGTAGTTTGAGTTGCAGTTCGCTAAGCTCCACCTGATTGGCCATTATTCTCAGGTCGATATTATTCTGTTGGTCAATATTGTTTACAGAATTTAATGCTGGGGCTAAATCGTTGGTAAACGATTCAAGATTATCTGAAAGTTGAATTTGTGTTTGCACATCGATACCCAAATGAAAGTTAAGCAGGTTTTGGGCCGATTGGAACTGACGGGCGATTTCACTTGCAGAGTTTTTAACCATGGACAGCGATACTTTGATCTGATCTTTTGCCGTTTCGTCAATAAATCCGGTTTTTAGCATGGCCTCAGAGTCTGAGTATACACGTTGTAGGTTGATAACGCTTGAGTCGATAATGTTTTTAGTTTCTGATAGTAACAAAATGGTGTAGTAAGCGGATGCAACATTGTACTTAATATCCTCCTCATTTTTAACCAATGCATTCTCCGACAAATTTTTGTAGGCTTTTGAAGCCTGCAACCCTACAATGTAAGGGCCGCTAAATATCAGCTGCGATGCGGTTACGCTTAAAGTTGCATTAGCTTTTTCGCCAACTTCAACCTCAACAGGTCCAGTTGGCCCAGGAAAAGTGAGCTTGGGTAGCTCGTTTAGAATCATATTAAAATCAACCTTAGAGTTTACCTGTGGAAGCCCTGTGGCCGTTATTTCCCAAACTTTTTTCTGCGCTATTACAACATCAAGCTGTGCATTTTTATGGCTAAGGTTATTGTCAATGGCCATTTTTTGTGCCTCATCCAGTGTTAATCTAAACTCTTGGTTTTGAGCATATGTGGAGAGGGAAACCAGGTTTACCATGCCCCATAAGCAAAATGTGATGAGGGTAGTTCTTCGCTTTTTCATTGTTCGTAAATGTGTGTTAAATCGTTAATGTCAAAATCTTTTAACTTTTGCTCTAAAAAATCAATGCCTTTTTGGTTGGCTATTCCTCTGATGTGATAAACAAAAACTTCGAGGAAGAATTTTGGAGATGTAAACTCTTCAATAGTAAATATCTCGTTGTTTAGCATGCCTTCCATTCTCGACACCTGGAGCTTACCAATAATGTCCCCATCTAAATCATCGCGGTATAAGTTTTCCTGCTTACCAATTTCAATGTTATTTACTATGCTTTTGTACATCCTTTCCCTTCGCGCTTTCAGCAAGCGCTGGTAGTGGTGGGGGTAGTATTTGTTTAGATCGTACTCGGTTGAGTGGCTAGTGTTTTTAAGCTTGTGGCTAACAATTTTACTTACAAGTAAAAGTTTCTCAATGGCATTGATACTTGGGGTATTAACACACTCCATATCCTTTACCTGATCCTCAATTTCAAGATCAATTACTTTTTCAACTAATTCATCTTTATTCTTAACGTGTTGGTAGAGGGTTTTTTTTGAAATGCATAAATGCGAAGCAACATCATCCATTGTGATGCTTTTAACCCCATAGCGCATGTACAAATCGCGAACCTGTTTAACTAAATTTTCAAATTCTGTACTCATTACTTTACTTTAATAAAAACTTTGAGTACGAAAATAACAAATAAAGTTTATTTTGGTTCAGGAAGGATAAAAAATATTTTAAAATAATTTTCAGCTAAAGATTTTGCTCAAGGGCATAAACCAAATTCCATTTGCGCTTTCTTAGCTCAAACCTGTATTCTGCAGCAAAACCTGAGTTTTCTATCCACGATTTTTGAGTAAAAGTTTTCTCTCCCTTTATAAAATCTACCTCAAACCTTGTAGTGTCAACCTCAAAAACTGGGATTGTGAGTAGTGTCCAGTTCTCCTTACTCCATGGGCGTTCTCCAAAGCCATCAATAATCATCCCCTCAATTGGGAAATGAATACGCGATAGCTGGAAAGTTGAATCGGAATGAAATTGTGAATAGAATCTATTGAAATCCTCTTTAATAAAAGGATTGATGGTTGAGCATCCAAATCCCAATGCTATTGTTACTAGTACAATAATAGCGAGTCTGTATTTTAGTTTTAGCATCGAAAGTTTTCGTTATTTAACGATATCATTTTCAGTTCTCTCAATTAGCTCAATGTACTTATTGGTAACCACATCCCAAGAGTATTGTTCAATTGCCCGAAGCTTAGCAGCGGAGCCTAAATTCTCCGTTTTGTTCCAACAACTTTCAATTAGGTCAAGTAGTTGACTTTCGTTGTCAAAGTATAATCCTGTGTTGCTTAGTGTATAGTGGTTGAATACATTATTGTGGGCAACAATTCTGCATCCACACGCCATAGCCTCGAGCAGTGAGGGGTTTGTGCCTCCAACCGTATGGCCATGAACGTATAGGTTTGCATAACTGCGTAGCGACAAAAGGGTGCTGCTATTGTATTCTCCTCCCCAAAATATAACATTCGGTAAATACGAGTAGTTCTTATAGACTTTTTTTGCATAACCGCTGCTAATCCCCCCAACAATAACAAGCGTTTTGCCAGCCGTAATAAATGATTTTATAATAAGTTCAATCTGGTTTTCGGGCTCAATGCGTGCTACTAACAATCCGTAATTGTTGGCCACAAGTCCTTTTGCAGCTAAGAGGCCAAATTCTGCTATCTCATTGGGAATACTAACCCCATAAGTTATTAGTTCAGTTTCTTTTCTGTACTTTTTTAAAATGTACTCTTCAATACCTTTATTGTCTGCAACAAGCGTTCCGCTCCAACCAATTGAAAGGTACTCAGTTATTCTGAGGAAAAGTTTTGCCACAAAGCTCCATTTGGCCCTTTTCCATTCAATACCATCAAGGTTAACGATTGTTTTTTTAAGGAAGGATTTTTTAAAGAAAGGGAAGAATAGTGCGGGTGTATGGCCACAACATATTATTGTGTCAACATTAATTCTCTTTGCTTTTTTAAGCGATTGATAGCCATAAATAACTTTACGGATGGGATGAGGCAAAAACTTGTACACTTTTACTGGAACTCTTTCTACGCCACGGTAATCATCTAAACTTATTAACTCTTGGGCAGGCTCCAGTACTAATGTATGATAGCCTTTATTTACCAATGAAATTGAAAGATGCTCTGCAAAATACTCAAATCCGCCATAGCTGTTTGGTATGCCTCTGGTACCAATTATTGCAATGGTTTTATCTAAATACCCTTTTTTTTCACTGTGTTTCAATAGTATCGGTTTTAGGAACAGTGAAAGAGAAGGTGCTCCCTTTCCCATGAGTACTTTCAACCCCAATATTACCTCCATTAAGCTCAACAAACTCTTTGCAGAGTATTAGGCCAAGACCAGTTCCTTTTTCCTGTAAGGTGCCAATGGTTGTTGGTTTTGATTCAATAAGGAAAAGTTTTTCCAAATCCCCTTTTTCAATTCCAATGCCATTATCGTTTATTGATATTCTCCAAAACTCACCATCATCATCAACACGTAATATAATTTTGCCATTGTTGGGCGTAAATTTAATTGCATTAGAAATTAGATTTCTAACAACAGTTGAAATTTGATTTATATCAATATATGCAGAGCATTCATTGCTGGCTATAAGCTGTAGTTCAATATCCTTGTTCTTAGCGTTACCTGCAAGTAATTCCAAACTTTCTTCAATTACCTGTTTAAGGTTAATGATGTTGGGGCGTACTGGCATTCTGCCAGTTTGCACCATCGACCACTGTAGTAAGTTCTCTAACAGGTTAAAGGTGTTGTTTGAGTATTGATATATTTGGTTGATAAAGTTTTTCAGGCTTTCCGAATCTAATGTTTCAAATTCACGGATAAGCAGTTCGCTAAGTCCTAGTACCGTGCTAAATGGGTTTTTCAGATCATGAGCAATTATTGCAAAAAACTTGTCCTTTGTTGAATTTAGGGCTTCTAATTCCTCCCTTTGCCTTTCAAGTTCTTTTTTTTGATTTTCTATTTTGATGTTTTTCTTGGTTAGTTCGGCTTCTAGCTTGTTGTAATCCCTCAAGCGAACCACTAAGCCCTTAAGCATTGCTATTGATATCTCGTTACGCAAAGTTATTAGGTTGTAAAATGTCTTCTGATCTAAGCCCAGCAGTGATGTGTTTTCAAGGGCAGTAACAGATGTGCTTCGAGGAGTTGAGTCAACTAACGAGTATTCGCCAATGTATTGGTTCTGGCAGAACTCTGCAAAGGTATGGTCGCCATCATGAGCCTTTACTCTTCCCTCAACAATAATGTATAGTGTGCAATCCTTATCCCCTTTGTAAAATAATACAGAATTTTTGTCCAGCGTTTTTTTGATAAGTGCATCGGCAATATCATGCAACAGAATCTCGTCCAAGTCTTTGAATATTGGAATAGATTTTAAAGTTTTTATCCTACTATCAATTTCTGTCGCCGAATTTATATCCATTTGTGTTATAAGTAAATAATTATGACCCCAAATTTAGTTTTTTTCGTTAACTAACCACTAAAACAGCATGGTCAATAGCAGAAAATTTAAAATTTCCGCTATTGATGTTTCCTTTTTTGTTATGTTTAAAGCTCCATAAGTTCGTAATACTTTTTTTATGAAGATAAAGTTAAATCTTAGGCAAAAGATTACTCTCTCCGTTATTGGCACTGCTGTTTTGCTTTTTGCCTTTACTATTGGCTACTTTTCTATTTCAACCAAAAAAGGTTACTATAACAATGCCAAAGTTCTTAATATTGCCGTTACAAACCATTATGCTAAAGCCGTTGAAGGGTCGCTAAATGAGGATATGGCCCTTGTTCGTACCCTTTCAAGCGCTTTTCTTGAGAACACTCAATTACCCTTTGATCAGTGGCGTGAGTTAATTATGGGAATGTACAAGCAGATTATGCTTGTAAACCCACATATCGATGCTATATGGGATAGTTGGGAACTTTCGTATCTCGATTCCAATTGGGACAAACCAACTGGGCGCTGGCTTCATATCTACTATCGTGAGGGGGGCAAGCTTGTGTCAAAGCGAGAGCTGCGAAGCCTTGATGGTGATTCTGAAGTTTATACTGCACTTAGGTCTGCCGGTAAGGAGACAATTATAGAACCCTATGCTTCAGTGTTGCAAACAAGTGGGCTAATGACATCACTAACTTCTCCAATTTACATCAAGGGTAAATACATTGGACTTGTTAGTATCGACCTTTTTTTAGGTAATTTACAAACCCTAATTAATGAGATTAAACCATTTGATGAGGCTGAGTCTTTTCTTATTTCCTCTAAGGGCACTTTTATTGCACACCCCGATACCGCTTTCTTAGCCAAGAACATTACGGATATTTACCCAACCATTTCACAAAACCACAATATTGTTGAGATGGTAAAAAGGGGCAAATCCTTCAGTTTTACCGAAAAGGATAGAACCGGAGAGAAAAGGCTATACACCTTTTGCCCTGTTAAAGTTGGTCGCACACAAACACCTTGGTCACTTGCAATAGTTGTTCCCGAGAGGGTTATTCTAAGCCAAGCAAATCGATCGTACAACATTGGAATTTTGGTTGGAGTAATAGGAATTATTGTTCTGATTACCATAATTATTCTTTTGGCTAATAATATTACAAAACCCATTAAGCAAATAACCAACCTGCTAATTGAGGTATCCAAAGGGAGAATCGATAAATCGATGAGACCAAATTTTAATTCAGAGGATGAGATTGCTGAAATGGGCCAAGCTCTTTCCAGTTCAATTGATAGCTTGTTAGCTAAAACCGAATTTGCAAAAAGTATTGGACATGGGAAACTCGATGCCGAGTTGAAACTCTTGAGTGATGAGGATGTTTTGGGCCAATCGCTACTCGAAATGCGCAGAAGCCTTCAAACTGCAAAAGAGGATGAAGATATTAGGAAGAAGGAAGACGATAAGAGGCGCTGGGTAAACGAAGGATTAGCCAAATTTGGAGATATTCTTCGTCAGAATAACGATAATCTATCAAAGCTTGGTGATGAGCTAATAAAAAATCTGGTTTGGTACTTAAAGGCTAGTTTGGGTGGAATTTTTGTTAAAAATGAAGAGAATACACCAGTAACCTACGATCTTTCCTCTGCATTTGCCTACGATCGGAAGCGTTATTTGCAGAAGAGTTTTGAACTTGGCGAAGGGCTAATTGGCACTTGTGCTGCCGAGCGCGGGACCATTTACCTTAAAGAGATACCTCAGGATTATATTGAGGTTACTTCAGGGCTAGGAGATGCAAACCCCAATACTATTCTCATAATTCCTTTGGTTATTGAAACAGAAGTGCTTGGTGTTATTGAAATCGCCGCTTTCCAAGATTTTGATGATTTTGAAATAGAATTTGTTGAAAAGCTTGGTGGGAGCATTGCTTCAACCCTACGAACAGTTAGGGTGAACCAAAAAACAGCAGAACTCCTAGAACAATCTCAGCAACAAGCAGAAGAGATGCTTGCTCAAGAAGAGGAGATGCGCCAAAACATGGAGGAGTTGCAGGCAACCCAAGAGGAAGCTGCACGCAAATCGTTTGAGATGCAAGGTTTAATAGATGCGTTAAATGCTTCATCATTTGTTGTGGAGTACGATATACACGGTAATATCATAAACATCAACGACGCTTACCTTGAATTGCTGGGAGTGAACAGAGAAACTGCTATTGGAAAGCATCACTCCGATAGTATTGTGATGACTGATGAGCAACGAATGCGCTATGAGCAGTTCTGGTCGAATTTACGAAAGGGTAAAATTCAGAAAGAAACCAATCTCGTGCGTATAGGAAGAAAGGATTTTACGTTTATTGAAACCTACACACCCATTAAAAACATAAACGAAGAGGTTTATAAGATATTAAAAGTAGCCGTTGAAATCTCTTCCGAAGCCCATAAAGATTAGCCCTTTGCTAATATTTGATTGAAACGTAGAAACCGGCGTGCTTCCTGATGTTAATCGCATTTCCATCAGCAAAAAGGAGGTATTGCCCTTTTATACCGATTAACTCTCCGCTGATTTTTGGTTTTTTACTCAAATCAACCGAATTTACCTTTATGGGAAACTTAGCAATAGGGTACTCAATTGAGTATTCATTATCCTCAGTAACGCTGTATTGCAGCGATTGCTTATTCAAAAACTCCAACGCTTTATGCTTTTCATCCAATAGTGGAATAACTTCATCGTTTTGGGTAAGCATTTTTCGCCAGTTGGTTTTATCTGCCAGAATATTTTTAAGCGCAATTTCAACTAAACCAGCATTATACCTGTTTGTGGTTACAGCAACTTTTATTGCTCTAACAGCTCCCTGATCGACCCATCGTGTTGGTATTTGACTGTAACGTGTAACTCCAACCTTTAACCCACCCGAAAGTGCAAGATAAATATACTGATCAGCCAAACAGTGCTTTTTTGCATATTCCATATCGCGGGCTATTCCCTCATGTGCACGGCAGAGTTCTGGCCTTAAAACGCACTCCTCGGTTTGAGGAACCGAAATAAAGCACGGGTAACAATAGCCCTGTCCGTATGTTTTATTAATCGTTTTTCCACAAGCTATGCAATTAATCCTATCGTTAAAACTTATTTCAATGTCATGCCCAATGGCATTGTTAATGGCTTTATCAGAATCATCCTTGGCCAGATAGTAAACGGGTCTTATGGCCGTCTCTGTCCCGATGTTTTTAAATTGCATTTTGCTAAGGTTACCCTCAAAAAGTGTAAGCATTTTTGTTTTAAAGGTATAGCATTGTTATTTAATCTGCAATTTAAAGCCCTCTTGCTCTGTTGTATAAAATTTATATAGCAGAATATCAGTAGAATAGAAAATATTTCAAAAAAACACATACTATGTATTGCAAGGTAGTTAAATATAATATATATTTGCAAAACTATAATACTATAAATCTCGGTATAGCTATGAAAAAAACAGTTAATGTTAGCCTTGGGGGAATGGTGTTCTGCCTGGAGGAAGATGCTTTTCACAGATTAAACAGCTACCTAAAAGGGTTAGAGCAAAAGTTTATGCACAGTTCTGACATGCGTGATATAATGAACGACATTGAGGTTAGAATTGCTGAGCACTTTAAGGAAAAGGCACCCATGCCCGATATGGTAATAAGTATTCTTGAGGTTGAGCGTGTAATTGGAATAATGGGTAATCCATCAGATTATGGAGAGGATCGCTCAGAATCATCAACTCAACGACCCAATTTTACTAGAACGCACAGGCGGCTTTTCCGCGACCCAATGAATAGCGTTATTGGTGGCGTATCATCGGGGCTAGGCTATTATTGGAATATAGACCCAGTGTTAATCCGAATACTATTTGTAATACTTGTTCTTTTTGGTGGTGGTGGGGTGCTTATTTACGTTATTCTTTGGATAGTAATACCCCAAGCAAATACCGTAGCCGAAAGGCTTGAGATGACCGGTGATCCAGTTAATGCCAAGAACATTGGTAAATCGTTTGAAGAAAAAAGACAATAGTTATTTTATACCTAACTTTTATGCTATGAATGTTGAAAATGCAAATGCGCAAATGCGCAAAGGGGTATTAGAACTATGTATCCTTTCAATCCTGTCACGTGGCGATGCCTATACAACCGATTTAATAAATAAGCTTAAAGAGGATCAGATGATAGTTGTTGAGGGTACGTTGTACCCATTGCTCACCCGTCAGAAAAATGCTGGATTGCTTAGCTACAGATGGGAAGAATCCCCTCAAGGTCCTCCGCGAAAATACTATTCGCTTACCCCTAAAGGAAAAGATTATTTGTCGGAGTTAGAGCAAGGGTGGGACAATCTAGTTGATAAAGTTAATTCAATTCGTAGTCAATCTTAATAGACAAAACGCATGAAGAAATCAATTAAAATAAGTTTAGGTGGTTTGGCGTTTAATATCGAAGAGGATGCTTATGCCATTCTTGAAGAGTATATTGAGTCGCTAAGAAAGCACTTGGGCAATACTCCTGAAGCAAAAGAGATTGTTGGCGATTTAGAGGAAAGAGCCTCGGAACTATTTACCGATTTGCTAAAAGGGACCCAAATCATTACCATTGA
Organism: Bacteroidales bacterium UBA5349; assembly: GCA_002410065.1. Lineage (GTDB taxonomy): Bacteria > Bacteroidota > Bacteroidia > Bacteroidales > Tenuifilaceae > Perlabentimonas. The sequence continues at coordinate 109,577 of DHQB01000028.1, forward strand.
TATGGTAAAAAGTGTTATTGAAACGCTTGGAAGACCAGAGCAGATTGCCGATGAGGGTGACGATAATGGGGAGAGTGCAAATAGTAGCGATGAGCCAAAAAACACAACAAGACGAAGGCTTTACCGTGATGGCGAGAATGCCATCATTGCAGGAGTTGCGTCGGGACTTGGAAACTATTTCAATATCGATCCTTTGGTGTTTAGAATACTTTTTGCTGCTCTGTTATTTGCCAACGGGTTAGGCTTAATTATTTATATCATTTTGTGGATTGCTGTTCCCACTGCTGAAACCACCAGACAACGGATGGAGATGAGAGGAGAAAACATCAATTTTTCAAACCTTGAAAAGAATGTAAGAGAAGAACTAAATCAAGTAAAGCAGAATATGGAAAAAAAGAATGTATCGGGGTTTTTCCAAAAACTTTTTAACGCATTGGGGCAAGTTTTCTTTGCTATTTTTAGAGTGCTCTGGGTTATTGCTAAAGTTTTTGTTGTAATATTTGCTGTATTGTTTATTAGCCTTGGAGTAATTGGCTTACTTTTTACAACCCTATCAATTTTCTTTGGCAGCCTAATTGTCTCCCTATTCCCATCTCTTGCTGGTTTAACGCTAGCTGAACTTATTGGCACCACATTCGATTTGGGCTCAACACTATGGGTAGTCATCCCAGTTTTCTTTGTGCTTATTATCCCCCTGTTAGCATTGATTTTCCTAGGCCTTAGGATGGTTTTTAGATTTAAAATACGCGATACCGTAGTATTTGTAGCGGCAGCTACAACATGGATAGTTGCTGTTACCATTTTGGCTTTTGTCCTGTTTTTTCAGGCCAGGAGTTTTTCAATACGCGAAACGGTTAAGGATAAAACTGAGTTGGTTTTGCTAGGTTCGCAAACCAGTACCATAAGGCTTATTGCAAACACTAATCTTATTGAGGGTACCGATAATTCACAAAGGCTTTTTAGCTTCGATGAGTATACAGTAGCCTATACTGGCGGAAGAGCAACATTAGTGGGCAAACCAAGTTTCTTTATTGGCAAGAGCACAAGTGAAAATTTCGAGTTGTTGGTTCTCAAAAGATCACGGGGTGTAACTAGTCAGCTTGCACGTATGAGTGCCAATGGTATAAGTTTATTATTTGAATTAAAGGATAATGTTTTAATGGTAGATCCCTTTTTTACCTTGAAACAAGGTGAGAAATGGCGAGCGCAGGATGTTGAGGTGACTCTACTTGTTCCCGAGGGCAAACAGGTTTATGTAGACAGGAGTATGGAACCTTTTTTAAGTACCGATCAGGAGTATTGCATGTGTTGGCCCGACGAGTTAGTTGGTCGAATTTGGAAGATGAGAGGCAATAGGCTAGTTGAGATAGAGTAAATATTTTTGAAAAGTTTTGCCACTCACAAAAAAGCTTTTATCTTTGCCTCGCTTTTGAAAAAAGGCAAATCAGGATTGACCTATGGTGTAATGGTAGCACAGCAGATTTTGGTTCTGTCGGTCAAGGTTCGAATCCTTGTAGGTCAACCATAAAGCCCTTGAATTATTTTCAAGGGCTTTTTTATTAGCGTTTATCTATCCAAGCATATTCTAAGATATAAATTTACGATTAGTATAGAAGGAACACCTTCTATATCGATTAGCCAAATTAAGTTTAAAATCAGTAGTTTAAACCATTGGTTGTTGCAATTTCGTCAAAACAAAAACAGAGAATTTTAAGCCTAAGCATCCAGTTTTTTAGCATTTTTATATGTTTTATTAGCTGTTTTTTAAACTAACCGTAAAAATAATACTCTATCTTCGTAGTTTGTTTACTGAACTAATTAGGTTTTATATGCTTACAATAAAACAAAGTGTTGCTATTATTGCAACTTTCATTTTTTTAAACTTCTCGATCGTGGCTCAGGAGCCTTGGTCGTTGCAGCAATGTATTGAGTATGCCCTCGATAACAATATTCAGGTTAAGCAGCAGGAACTAAATGTTAAGGTTAGCGAGAACCAACTCACACGGGCAAAGCATGCCATGTATCCAAACTTAAATGCATCGGCTAGCCAAAACTACAGTTTTGGTCGATCCACAAACTTTATTACCAACCAGAAAGAACGCAGAGATATACAGTCTTCAAGCATGTCCATTAGCTCACAGGTAACCCTCTTTAATGGCTTTCAGCTTACCAATTCAAAACGTCAAGAGGCCCTTAATCTAAAGGCAAGCATAAGCGATGTTGAAAAACTTAAGAATAATATCGCATTAAACATTGCTGCGTCATATTTACAAATACTATTCAGTGACGAGATTGTTGAATCAAGTAAAATGCAGTTAGAACTTAGTTCGTTGCAGGTTGAGCGAACCGAGAAACTTGTTAAGGCAGGAAGTTTACCTGAAGGAAATCTTATGGAAATAGAGGCTCAAATGGCATCGGATGAGTTACAGCTAGTAAGTGCCCAGAATCAGCTCGATTTGGCTTACTTAACCCTAACACAACTTCTTGACATTCGCAATACAGAGAATTTTGCAGTGCAAAAACCGCATATCGAGTCTCTCGACCAAGAGCCTGTTAGAAATCAGCCTGAAACCGTGTTTGACCAAGCTCAGTCCCTTCCCCAAATTCAAAGTGCTCAAATTAGGGTGCAAAGTGCTGAGAAAGGAGTACAAATTGCTAGAGGCGGACAAAGCCCAAGGCTATCGCTTGGCGCAAACTATGGAACTGGTGCGCAGCACTCGCTTCGCTCAAATCTACTTTTCTCGGAAGACCCTTTTCTCGATCAAATTAAAGATAATGCCAATACCAGTATTGGGGTTAGCCTATCAATACCCATTTTTAATGGTTCACAGGTAAGAACATCAATATCTAATGCTCGAATTAACCTTGAAAATACAAGGCTAAGCCTTGAGAACGAAAAGAACATCCTTTTTAAGGACATTCAGCAAGCACAAGCTGATGCATTGGCTGCATTCAAAAAATATAAAGCAACGGAGAAGAATCTAAATGCGCTTCAGGAGGCCTTTAGGTATACAGAGCAACGCTTCTCGCTTGGACTGGCGAATTCACTAGATTATACCACATCAAAAACACGCTTAGCCAAAGTTCAGGCAGAGTTGGTTAGTGCAAAATATGAGTATATTTTTAAAGTTAAGATTTTAGATTTTTACAAGGGCATTCCCCTTAGTATTTAATAATTATACAGTTATGAAATTTAAAAAACTATTGCGGTATCTTTTAATTGCTGCTGTGCTATTAATTGTTGTCGCCGTTATTGGCAAAAAGAAGGGTATGTTTGGTAAGCCCGAAACCATTGATGTTTTGGTTGAGAAACCAGCCTATCGAACCCTAATTGAGAGCATATCTGCCAATGGAAAAATTGAACCAGTAATTGAGGTAAAGATAAGCCCCGAAGTATCAGGTGAGATTATTGAACTTCCAATTAATGAGGGAGATAAGGTTGTTAAGGGTAAACTCTTATGCCGTATAAAACCCGATACTTATATTTCAATTCGCGAAAGGGCTGAGGCTGCAGTTAACTCCTCAAAAGCTCGTTTGACACAGGTACAAGCGCAACTTCTGCAATCTGAGTTAGCCTATAATCGTAGCAAAATGCTTTATGATCAGAAAGCCATATCCGAGTCGGAATATGAAAATGCAAGGACCAGTTTTCAGGTAGCAAAAGCTGATGTAAGTGCTGCCCTTTTCAATGTTAGTAGTTCAGAGGCATCGTTGAAGGAAGCAAGGGAGAATCTGGCTAAAACTACCATATATGCGCCAATGGATGGAACAATCTCCAAGCTTAGCGTAGAGCTGGGCGAGAGGGTTGTAGGAACAGCGCAAATGGCAGGAACAGAAATACTTCGTATTGCTGATTTAACCCGAATGGAAGCTCGGGTAAGCGTTAATGAGAATGATATAGTTAGGGTAAAACTTAACGATACTTCACTGATATACGTGGATGCATATCCCGATCAGAAGTTTAAGGGGTTAGTAACCCAAATAGCCAACTCGGCTAGTGTAACAGGCATTAGTACCGATCAGGTTACCACTTTTGAGGTTAGAGTTCTACTTATGGAGTTGTCGTATAAGCATTTAGTTGACGAGAGAAAACCAAATCCCTTTAGACCAGGCATGTCAGCTACTGTTGATATTCAAACTACAACTAGATATAACGTATTGACAGTACCAATTCAGGCAGTTACCACCCGTTCCGATTCATCTTCTATCTTAGCAAAAGGTAAAGTTGGGGATGAAGAGGCTTCATCAGTAAGTGAAGTTGAGGTTAAAAAGGGTGAGCAAGAGCTATTGGGCAATACCAAGTTAAAAGAGGTGTTATTTGTTGCTAAAGGCGATACAGCTTTTATGGTTTATGTTAAGTCGGGAATTCAGGACAATAGGTTTATTGAAATTACTGAGGGAATATCTGATAGCATTGAGGTTATTGTTGGTCCTTTTAGTGCTATTTCAAGACGTTTGCAAGATGGTAAACTGATTAAAAGGGTTACTCAGGATAAACTATTTCAGAAACCTTAGTATTTGCATTTGGTGGACTTTATACTCTGCATAGAAACGGGTACTAATACATGCTCAGTTGCCCTTGGACAAAATGGTAAAGTTATTGATATTGAAGAAAGTCACGATATAAATAATAACCATGCAAAAAACCTTACCCTTTTTATTGATAGCATCCTTAAAAGGCAGGGTTTAAAGGCCAAAGATTTAGGTGCTGTATGTGTTGGTAAAGGACCAGGATCATACACTGGTTTACGAATAGGTGTTTCGGTTGCCAAAGGCATTTGCTATGGCGCAGGAATACCTCTTTTGGCAGTAGGGAGCCTTCAGGCCATGGCTCAGGGTGCAAGGGATATGATTAAAAATGAGCAGGATATACCTGCTCTACTCTGTCCCATGATTGATGCCAGAAGGATGGAGGTTTATACTCAGCTGTTTTCTGTAAATGCAATTCCAATAACAGAGGTCGAAGCAAAAATTCTCAATGCCGATTCATTCAGTGATCATTTGTTGAACAATAAGATACTATTCTTTGGGGATGGCTCTGAGAAGGTAAAGGATTTGATAATTTCACCTAATGCATCGTTTCTCGATGGATTTAGCCCCTCGGCACGGTTTATGCTAGGTCTTGCAGAAAGAATGTATAATCAAAACTTATTTGAAGATGTTGCCTACTTTGAACCATTCTACCTCAAAAACTTTGTTGCAACTATTGCAAAGAACAAGGTTTTGGGTCAAAAATAACTCCTTATTAATTCCCCTTTCTGTTTTGGTATTGTTAGCACATACACCATCCCTTACCTATGGTCAAAAACGGGAAGCGTTTAGTGTGGGAGAAAAACTACAGTACTCAATCCATTATGGCATTGTACGTGGAGGAAGAGCTGTTCTTGAGGTAAGAGAGGGGAAATATAATGGGAAAACAGTAAATCACCTTTACCTTAACGGAAAAACTGTGGGGTTGCCCGATAAACTTTACAGTGTTAACGACACTTACCAAAGTTTTACCGATCCATCCACGGATTTGCCCTACATGGCCATTCGGGACATTAAGGAAGGCAATTATACCAAGTATACCGTTCAAACTTTTGATCATAAGTCTCGTTCCGATTCAACCATTGTGAATATCGCCGATACTATTAAGGTTCTGGCTCCAAAGGATTGCAATGATATTCTATCTGCATTCTATTACCTCCGAAATTATCATTTTAGTAAACCGTTAAAGAAAGGCGACATCTTACTTGTTGAAACCTATTTTGCTGATGAACTTTTTAGTTTGCGGGTAAGGTTTATGGGATACGAAACTGTAAAAACACGTCTGGGGCGCATTCATTGCCTTAAGTTTATCCCTGTTGTGATAACTGGAAGGGTATTTAAAAATAAGGACGATATGGTAGTTTGGTTTTCAAACGATAGAAATTATGTACCTATTCGAATAAAGTTTAACCTTTTTATAGGAGCTGCATATTGTGATTTGGATAAGTATAGTGGGCTTAAGTACCCATTTGAAGCACTAATAAAGTAGGAGGGTTTAGGGATAAATTGATGAACTATTTAATAAAAAGTTACCCTGCATAGTAAGGAGAATGATCAAATTATTATTTTTGCGGCGGTAATAAAAAACAATTATAAGTATTATGGCAACAACTGCAGATTTTAGAAATGGGCTGTGCATCGAATTTAACGGCAAACTATATACCGTTGTTCAGTTTCAGCATGTAAAGCCAGGAAAAGGCGCAGCATTTGTGCGATCAAAGCTAAAGAATTTAGAAACAGGTAAAGTAATTGAAAATACTTTTAATGCTGGAGTGAAAATCAATACCGTTCGTATTGAGCGTAGACCTTACCAGTTTTTGTATAAGGATGAAGTGGGTTATAACTTTATGCATCAGGAAACTTTTGAGCAAATTATGCTCAATGAGGCGCAAGTTGATAATACAGATCTTTACAAAGAGGGACAATACGTTGAAATTGTTGTACATGCCGAAACCGAAATGGTTCTTTCGTGTGAACTTCCAGCCTTTGTTGATTTGGAGGTTACCTATACTGAGCCAGGTTTAAAAGGTGATACAGCCTCATCCTCGGCACTAAAACATGCTACTCTTGAAACAGGAGCTATAATTAGCGTGCCTCTTTTTATTGAAATGGGTGATAAGATTAGAGTTGATACTCGCACGCGCGACTATTCTGAGCGTGTAAAGTAAAAACACCCTATGGTTTTTAACAAATGCCGCTTTTTTCTTAATAAAAATTAAGAAAATAGAAGTGGCATTGTTATTTTATGTAACTTGATCACTATTATTAAGGTATAATAAATTTGAAGTTCTTTAGTAACCTTACAATTTAGTATTATGTCGTTTACTTCATCAAAAAGGCTCAAATTAAGTACCTTTAAACTCAACACATTGCTTGCTATGGCACAGGCAATTAGTGGTGAGATGCGGACAGAGGATCTCATGGAGAGGTTTCGCACAATCTTAAATGACGATTTGGAGATTGACAGAATACTCTTCATTAAATTTGAAGAAAAAAAATGGGATTTACTCCTCTCAACAAATTGTCCAGAGACACTATTCGCAGAAATTGACGTTGAGCGCGATTTAATGGAGTTTACCGAGATATCGTTTGTTAGTACTGCTGAGAGCAACGTTTTGCAAGAGTTTGATATCATTATACCAGTTATACAGAATAACGCTCCTTTGGCATTTGTACTAATTGCCGATACTAAAGAGGAAGCTAAAGGCGTAAGTGCTTCTATAAAGCACCTTAACTTTGTACAAACCCTATCCATAATTATTTTTGTAGCAATTGAGAACTTGCGCTTATTCCATAAAACTTTGGAGCAGGAAGCTATGAAAAAAGAGTTGGAACTAGCATCGAAGATGCAAAATTTGCTTATCCCAAATCAGGAAACATTGCCCCAAACACGCGAGGTTAAAATATACTCATATTACCATCCCCATTCAGAAGTGGGGGGAGACTTTTTTGATGTTATTCAGCTTGAAAAAGGCGAAATAGGGTTTTGTATAGCCGATGTTTCAGGAAAGGGAATGTCTGCAGCAATTATCATGTCGAATTTTCAGGCTAATCTTAGGGCTCTTTTTACTCACGATATTACCCTTACTGGTTTAGTTGAGAAGTTGAATTTTAGGGTGCTTGCAACCGCCAAAGGCGAACGGTTTATTACTATTTTTATTGGGAGATATAATCCCATGCGTAAAACCCTAGAATACATCAATGCAGGTCATAACCCCCCCGTATTTTACGACAGAGAAACAGGTAAAATAGAACTGTTAACATTAGGTTGTGTTGGACTTGGAATGATTGAAGATATTCCGGTTATGAATGTTGGCTCTGTTAGGGTTAACTCACCATCAAAACTGATATGTTACACCGACGGTTTGGTTGAATATAGCCAGGGTGATAAAGTGGTTATGGATCAAAGCCTAATTGAGCAGAGCATTAAGGAGGATATGCCCGTTAACGAAGTTGTCGATCTTATAGTTAGTACGCGAATAGAACAGGTGGAATCCAACGAAATTGTGATATTCGATGATATATCCATTCTAGGATTCGAGTTCAATTAATTCAGCCTCAGTAATATTCCCCTGCTTTTTGTAGTGGTATTCAAGTGCTAGGATAATAGCCATCGATCCCCAAAATGGTGCCGCAATCTTGTCCATATCCAAAAAGTTATTCAAGAATGCATGCGAAATATAGGTAATAAGGCCCATTAAACAGGCAATGGTGATGTTTCGATGCTCCCGACTAATACTAGGTTTTTTTATCAGCTTAAAGCCCGATAAAAGGGCAAAAACCCAAATTGATATAAAGGCAAGAACAGAAGGTAGCCCCGCTTCCGACATAAGACCAAGATATTCGCTGTGAGCATTTCCCCAGTTACCAAAGTTTGTGCTAATAATTGTTTTGTAGTAACTCTTCTGAAATGGAGCATATACAAATTGGTAGGTACCTGGACCCCAGCCAAAAAGGGGTCTTTCAGAAAACATATCCCAAGCGGCGTCCCATCTATTTATTCTTTCAAGGTTCGATGCATCTGATTTAATGTTGTACATCGATTTAACATGCTCCGCTAAATCTCCGCTCGAGTCTGTGGTGTTCCGCTCTAATCGCCACTTAATTTCGTCCTGAAAGGTGAAGAACAATGCAGTTAAAAGAGCACTCGCAACAACTATGGTGCGCAGCTTTATCCTAAATCGAATAAAAAACCATACCATAATTGCCAGTATAAGGCTAAGCCAAGCTGCTCGTGAGTATGAAAGAATTAATGCTAAGATGAAAAAAACTGTAAAGATCCATCCCAAAATTTTTGGGATACCCCTTTTTGCATTAAATGCAATTGCACCAATGAGCGGAACTGCAAAAGCTATTGCAGCACCATAGGATGTGTGATCGATAAAGAATGGAGCCGATGAGTTATATGCCGAGCGGTGGCTTAACAACCCAACTGCCGATTGCTTTGCAATAGAGAAAATGGCAACAATGCCTAACCCTGCAATAAACAGTGAGAGAAATAAATTGATATTCTTAGTATTCTGTTTGAAAAGAAAATATCCGAGATAAAAGAAAATGCCAATGAACCAAAACCGAACAAGGAAATATTTTAGCGACACAATGGGCATTTCGCTTGGTACAACGCTAATTAGTAGCCAACCTAAGTAGAATAGCATCGAAATAAAAACAGGATGTTTTAATAGTTCCTTCTGAAAGTAATTCTCTTTAAGCGATTTAAGAATAATCATTAGCAATAAGAAAACTAGCATGGGTTCAGTTGGGAACCAAAAATCAAACGAAAGTCCCGGGACTATTCTACGAAGAGAAACAGACAGAGGGACAAGAAATGCAAGGCCATAAAAAAGTTTTTCTGGAGCAAAAAATACCCACATACCCACCAGGAGCAAAACAGGTATTAGGCTAAGAATAATCGATTGCTGATAGGTATAGAAAGAGTTTACAGCAATAAACAATAGGCTTAAAATAGCTACCAGTAATATATCATATTTACTTTTCACTTTCCTCAGAAGGGTATATTGATGTTCTGAAAAAATCAACTAAAATCATAAGAAATACTGCAAAGAAAAAGGCAGATAGTGTTGAAACGATAATGATGGTCAACTTTTTGGGTTTAGCCTTTTTATCGGCAGGCGTTGCCCAGTCAATTACAAAATGAGAAGGGATGGAACTCTCAACCTCTAATTCAAGGAGGTGCCTACTCTCTTGCATATCAGCAATTTGTTTTGATTTATTCGTAATATCTTGGTCGAGACGCGTATAATCACTTCCATATTTTGAAATGTGATCAATGTAACCCTTAACCCTGTTGGCTCCGACAGTGTTTCCAGAGGCTATTGCCTCAACATAAATTTTGGTTGCTTCTTTTGCTTGATAAGGCAAATACAGAACCCCTTTCGACATGACAAACGATAGGCTATCGCAAAGTATAGAGTATTCGGCAAGTACTTCGTTGTACCGTATATTTAATGCCTCAAGTGCTTTTACAGATACTTCTCTTTTTGTTTTCCGCATTAGGCTGTCGGCATATACAACAATAGTGTTGGCAATACTAGCTGCCTTCCCTGGATTGGCATCAAATACAGTAATCTTTACCGTCCGATATTGCGATCGGCTAAACGAAACGTTAGAGGAGAACTCCTTGTTAATGTTAAACCAAGCATAGTTTGAATTGGGATCAATATAGTAATGCTCAAAAAGGTTCTCCTTTTCAATAACCGTACGTCTTAGGCTTTCCGATGAAAGCACTTGAAGCAGGTGCTCCACATCCTTGTCTTCACCAAAAACTGTAATTCCATCCGATCTGGTTGGCACAAAAACATCTTTTGATGCCTGTGATGCAGATCCAGGGATAAGGATAGCCGTTGATTGGAACATGGGGGTTATTAAGAAAGCAATAACTGTAGATGCAACAAATGCAACAAGAGTAATTGCTGTAAGCATAAACTTACGTTTCCAGATTGTTTGAACCAAATTGGTTCCGTTTAGGTTAAAGTCGGTTTGTTGTTTGTTTTCCATGGCTTGGATTATTTTGCTAATCAACCTTAATTAGGTAGTAGTTTTTTTTCCCTTTTTGAATTAGGATGTACTTGTTGTTAATTAGTTGCGATTTGTCAATTATTACTTCAGCATCATTTACTTTTTCTTTGTTAAGGCTAACTCCTCCACCCTTAACAGTTCTTCTTAACTCTCCTTTCGAAGGGAATATTTCGGTTTTTTCTGCAGCCAAATCGGCAAACGAAATCCCATTCTCGAGCACTGCCATTGGAACATTAAACATGGGGACACCTTCAAAAACGGAAAGGAATGTGTTTTCGTCTATTTTATGAAGAATATCTGACGTAGATTTTCCAAAAAGGATTTCCGATGCTTCAACTGCTGAATTATAATCCTCCTCGGAGTGAACCATTATGGTTAGCTCTTTTGCTAGGGTTTTCTGTATTTTACGCTCATGAGCAGCCAGTTTATGCTCTGCAATAAGATTATCAATAGTCTCTTTATCAAGAAGGGTAAAAATCTTGGTGTACTTTTCAGCATCCTCGTCGGAGGTGTTTAGCCAAAATTGGTAAAACTTGTAGGGTGAGGTTAAATTGCGATCAAGCCATACATTGCCCTCTTCGGTTTTACCAAATTTTCCGCCATCGGCTTTGGTAATTAATGGGCATGTAAGGGCAAAGGCCTCGCCACCAAGTTTACGCCTAATGAGTTCGGTTCCGGTAACGATATTGCCCCATTGGTCGGATCCCCCCATTTGAAGTTTACATCCGTTATGTTCGTATAGATGAAGAAAATCGGTACCCTGAACCAGCTGGTAAGTAAATTCGGTAAATGATAGTCCTGAACCTGATTCACCGCTAATTCTCTTTTTTACAGAGTCTTTGCTCATCATGTAGTTTACGGTGATGTGCTTGCCGATATCGCGGATAAAATCTAGGAATGAGAACTCCTTCATCCAATCGTAGTTGTTTACCATTATTGCCGCATTGGCTGCATCCGATTCGAAATCGAGGAAACGGGCAAGTTGTTCTTTTAGGCACTCTTGGTTATGTCTCAGGGTTTGCTCGTCGAGCAAGTTTCGCTCTTGCGATTTGCCTGAAGGGTCGCCTATCATGCCCGTAGCGCCACCAACCAGAACGATTGGCTTATGCCCACATCGTTGAAAATGTTTAAGCATCATAACCGATACTAGGTGTCCAATGTGAAGCGAGTCGGCAGTTGGGTCGATTCCTACGTATGCACTGGTCATCTCCTTTAGGAGTTGTTCCTCAGTTCCAGGCATCATATCGTGAATCATGCCACGCCATTCGAGCTCTTTAACGAAATTCATATTCAGAAAATTTTGGCAAAGATAAGAAATTGGGACAATAATATAGGCTATACTTCGGCCTTATTACCTTCGGATTGGATGATTGTATTCTTAAGGGTACCCTTTATCTCATCAAAATTTAGGTACGGATAAATTGAGGGTACTATCCTCTTTATTGGATTGTAAAGGAATGATTTTTGCTCAAAATCGTCGGGTATAATTTTTACCTTATCGCTTATTTTTTCTAGCAACAGCAGGATTACGCTAATAATTAGTGCCATTTTTAGTATCCCCAAAATAATACCCAGCAACTTGTTAACTATACCCAAAAGGGCTATGTTAACAATGCCCTCAACTAAAATCCCAATAAAATGAACTGCTACCACAAGTGCGGCAAATGTGATGGCAAAAGCAATTAACGGAAGATATTTAGTAGTAATTGAGAAGTGCTCTGTAAGCAAACCAGCAGTATAATCAGAAAAATGGATTGCACCCCATATACCAAGAATTAATCCCACAAGCCCAGCAGCCTGAACAATAAAGCCTTTGCGAAATCCTTTAAAACCTGCATAGGCAAAAAAGGCTAACAGAATAATATCGAGTATGCTCATAATAACTCTAGAATTAATTCTTACGGGTGATTATATAGTCGATTAAATTATTTAGTGATTCTTTGTAAGGTGAATTGGGGTAAGTTTCGAGTATACTTCGCGATTCCTGAGCATAAAAGAGCATCTTTTCTGAAGCATACTCAACTCCTCCATTGGTCTTGGTGAATTGGATTACCTCCTCAACAGCCTTTGCGCTGTGTTTGCTTTTGCGAAGTAGCGAACGAATTTTTGCTTGTTCTGCTCTGCTTACCTTGCTGAGTGCGTATATTATTGGAAGGGTAAGCTTGTTCTCTTTTATATCATTCCCTGTTGGTTTGCCAATTATGCCTTGTGGCTCGTAATCGAATATGTCATCCTTAATTTGAAAGGCAATACCCAAATTCTCACCAAATTTGTACATCTTATCCAACTGCTCTGCTGATGCTTTTGCTGCTTGAGCACCATTTATTGCACATGAGGCAATTAGCGTTGCTGTTTTTTTTCTGATAATCTCAAAGTACACATCCTCATCTATATGCATTTTGCGCGAACGCTCAATTTGCATAAGTTCCCCCTCGCTCATCTCTTTAACTGCCTTACTCATGTGTTTCAGCAACTCAAACTCATCGTTTTCAACTGCAACAAGCAAACCTTTTGAGAGTAAGAAATCGCCAACCAACACCGCAATTTTAGAGCGCCAAAGGGCATTGATAGAAAACGATCCTCTCCGTTCATAGGCTTCGTCAACCACATCGTCGTGAATTAGGGTTGCCGTATGCAGTAGCTCAATCATCGATGCAGCAACATAGGTTGATTGCGTTATTCCACCATTTAGTGCCGAAGTTAGAAATACGATCAAAGGGCGTATTTGCTTACCCTTTCGCCTGTATATGTAGTTTGTAATAATTCCAAGAAGTGGCACTTTACTCTTCATAACGCTACTGAAGTAGTCGTCAAACTTCTTCATTTCTTCGGCTACGGGTTTTTTAATGCTATTGGGGTTTAACACGAATTTTTTGTTTTAGAGTTATAGTCTTTTACAAATTAACTGTATTTTTTTGTTAAAGTTCATTTTAAACTTTCCCAAGTTTACTAAAACCAAAATTTGAAATTCAATTATTTCATACTAGTTGTTCATTCATTTCAACCAAAATGTTTTAATAATTAACCAAGCTATAAAAGTATTTATATATTTGTATCTTATCAATATGTTAGAATAATGGGTAAGGTAAAAGATATTAAGGTTGAAAGTTTGGAACATGCGGCCGGAATGCTTAAGGCAATGGCGCATCCTATGCGCATTGCAATTCTTAATTTTTTAGAGGATGGTACTAGAATGACTGTAACGGAGATACATGAAAGGCTTAAAATAGAGCAGTCAACCACATCGCATCACTTGGGAATACTTAAGGATAAAGGGGTACTTTCTTCAAAGCGAGAGGGAAAGAACACCTTCTACTTTTTAAAAAATGATAATCTTTCCAAGATAATGGAATGCATTAACAAGTGCACTCCCTAAGGCAATTATCTTTTTAAAATTCATTTTGGTTTTTCCTTGGCCTTTGCAGTAAGTTTTTCTGCAATTCTTGCTGATTTATAAACTGACTTCACTTATGGCAAAAATACGTTTAACTAAGGAGTTTACTTTTGAAATGGCCCATGTGCTTGAAGGGTACGATGGGCCCTGTGAGAATATTCACGGTCACTCGTATAGATTAGAGGTTACGGTTATTGGTACGCCTGTTGCCGATAGGGCAAACCCTAAATGCGGCATGGTTATGGACTTTGGCCAACTCAAGAGAATTGTTAAATGTGAGGTGGTTGATAGGTTTGATCATGTGCTCATGGTAAATAGCGATAGCAAGCTGTTTAGGCTAAAAGAAGAGATACCACTTGCAAAAATGTTTCCCGTTGATTTTCAGCCGACCTGTGAAAATCTTCTTATTCACATTGCCCAATTAATCTCTGAGCAGCTTCCCAAGGAGGTAAGTTTGCACCATCTTAAACTTCATGAAACAGCCACCAGTTATGCAGAGTGGTTTGCCTCTGATAACTAGAAAAATTTAAAGACGGCATATTCTACCAATGCTTTGGTCAGTAACTACCCTTCACAAAATTTTATTTCTTACTTTTGAAATCGCATTACCTGATTGGTTTTGCGTGTATGTTCTATTTTGCTAACCCTCGAAATACCCCATAGTTATGCCTAAAAAACTTCTGGTTCTCGATGCCTACGCCCTGATATACCGCGCCTATTTTGCCTTTATTAGTCGTCCAATTATGACAAGCAAAGGACAAAATACCTCAGCCATTTTTGGATTTACTAAATCGCTTTTCGATGCACTTAAGCGGTTCGACCCCACCCATATTGCAGTTGCCTTTGATATATCGGGCAAGACCTTTCGTAACGATTTATATCCCGAGTACAAGGCTAACCGTCAGGAAACTCCAGAGGATATTCGTTCGGCTGTGCCAATTATTAAGGAAATTATCCGGGCTATGAATATTACCATTCTCGAAAAGCAGGGTTACGAAGCCGACGATATTGTGGGAACGCTTGCTAAAAGAGCAGAACCACTTGGTTTTGAGGTTATGATGATGACGCCCGATAAGGATTACGGTCAGCTACTTACCAGCAAAGTGGTAATGGTAAAACCCTCGCGCAGTGGTGCTGATATTGAAACGGTAACAGCAGAAGACTTGTGCAAAAAGTATGGCATTGAAAACCCCATGCAGTTTAAGGATATACTTGCTCTTTGGGGTGATGCATCCGATAATATACCAGGCGTCCCAGGGATTGGAGAGAAAACGGCTACAAAACTCATTTCACAGTACGGATCCATTGAAGAGATTTACAAGAATATCGACCAGCTATCGAAGGGACAGCAGGAAAAGTTGCTCGAGAATCGTGAGCAGCTTGATTTGGCTCGTATTCTGGTGGAAATAAAACTGGATGTACCCGTTGATATTGATTTTGATAAACTGGCACGTGCTCAACCAAACGCGGAAGAGTTGAAAAAACTGTTTGAGGAGTTGGAGTTTCGCTCGTTAAGTCGCGATATTTTTGGCGAAGCCCAACCTCAAAACAAGCCCAAGCCCATACAAACATCGCTTTTTGGCGATGATGATTTCCCTCAAGCCCTTAATGTGCTCTCTTTAAAAACCATCGACGATGTTAAACACGATTACCGATTGGTTAACACCGATAAGGAAATTGATGAGTTGGTGAGAATGCTTTCGGCAGCAAATGAGTTCTGTTTTGATACTGAGACCACAGGCCTTGAGCATCATACATCGAAACTGGTGGGCATCTCATTTTCAGTTGAACCGCATACGGCTTGGTATGTTCCCATTCCTGCCGAGGACAGTAAGGCCAATGAGATTTTAAACCGTTTTAAACCTCTTTTTGAGGATGAAAGCATTGCCAAGATAGGTCAGAACATTAAGTTCGATTTACTGATGCTTAAATACTATGGAATTGAGCTGCGGGGCAAACTTAACGATACCATGCTAGGGCATTATCTACTTGAGCCCGATATGCGGCACAACCTTAATATCCTTTCCGAAAATATTTTAGGTTATAAACCCATTGACATTGAGGAACTAATTGGTAAGAAAGGTATAAGGCAGCTGAATATGCGCAATATCGATCCAAAAAAAGCGGCCATTTATGCTGGCGAGGATTCTGATCTTACTTTACAGTTAAAAAAGATTTTATGGGAAAGACTGGAGAAGGAAAATCTTACAAAACTATACTACACCCTTGAGGAGCCCCTAATTAAGGTGCTTGCACAAATTGAGTACGCAGGGGTTACCATTGACACACAGGCGCTAAACGATTATGCCGTTGAGCTAAATAAAGAACTCCTGCAGCTCGATCAAGATATAAAGGAAATGGCGGGTATGCCCGATCTCAACGTTTCCTCGCCAAAGCAGTTGGGAGAGGCGCTATTCGAGCGAATGAAGATTGCAACCGACGCTAAACGTACTAAAACAAAGCAATACTCTACAGGCGAGGAGGAGCTGATAAAATACGCCGATAAGCATCCCATTGTCCCCAAAATTCTCGATTTCCGCTCGGTAAAAAAACTTTTATCAACCTACGTTGAGGTACTGCCAACCCTAATCAATACGAAAACGGGTAGAATTCACGCCTCATTTAATCAGGCGGTGGCTTCAACGGGTAGGCTTAGCTCCAATAATCCTAACCTACAAAATATCCCAATTCGCGAGGAGCGCGGTAGGGAAATTCGGAAGGCCTTTATTCCCTCGGGCGATGATCATATCATACTCTCGGCCGACTACTCGCAAATTGAGCTGCGCCTAATGGCGCATGTTAGCCAAGACCCATCAATGCTTGAGGCATTTCAAAACGGAGAGGATATTCACGCTGCCACAGCATCAAAAATATTTAAAGTGGCGCTTGAGGATGTTACCCGCGAACAACGAAACCGAGCCAAAACAGCTAACTTTGGAATGATTTACGGAATTTCAGCCTTTGGACTTTCTCAGCGTTTGTCCATTAGTCGAACCGAGGCCAAAGACCTAATTGACGGCTATTTTGATACCTACAAAGGCGTTAAGGCCTATATGGATAAATGCATTGAGCAGGCCCGCGAGAAGGGCTATGTTGAAACCATATATGGGCGTAAGCGATACCTGCCCGATATTAACTCGAACAACCAAATCGTACGCGGACTGGCCGAGCGAAACGCCATAAATGCGCCTATCCAAGGTTCAGCGGCCGATGTAATAAAGGCAGCCATGATTGCCATTAACAAGCAGATGACCGAGAAAGGGCTAAAAAGTCAGATGATAATTCAGGTACACGACGAATTGAACTTTGATGTTTACAAGCCCGAACTCGACACCATGAAAGCAATTGTTAAGGATTGCATGGAGAATATTATAAAACTCTCGGTGCCCCTCGAGGTTGATATGGGAGTTGGTCAAAACTGGTTGGAGGCGCATTAGTGGGTTTAGGGATTGAAAACAAATCTAACCTCAGCCAATAAAAATAAAAATATTGCACGCTAATTGTAAAATATTCTAATAAGCAAACATCTATGAACAAGTATTTAATATTACTTACTGGCTTACTAATATTTTCCACATGCCTCAAAAGCCAAGAAAAAATAAAACTTTTCTACAATTCAGATTGGAAAATCACGAAGGAAGATAAAGCAACTTATTACCGTGAATCTGAATATAATTTAAACAATTTTAAATTAGATGGAAAAGTTAGCGACTATTCTTTATTGGGTAATCTACTTATGGAAGGGAGTTACCTAAATGGGAAAAGAAATGGAGCATTCACTTTCTATTATAGTAATGGGGAAATCAAAAATAAAGGTCAATATAAAAATAATCGAAGAGACGGGAAATGGGAATTTTATTATAACAATGGGCAGCTAAAGCAAGTTGTTTTATTTAAAGGTAGAGATACCATTGACTTTAAAATGTATGATCCTTTTACAGTGCTTGAATATTACAATAGGGAAGGGAATCAACTTCTAAAAAATGGAACAGGAACCTGGATAAATGATTCTATTCAAGCTGGCATGTTTGACACAGAAAGTTTAAAAACACTTAAAGGTCAGTTTAAGGATAGTTTAAAACATGGGAAGTGGGACTTAATTAGAGTTGATGATAATAAATTAATGCATAGCGAACATTTTAAAAAAGGAGAATTCATAGGTGCTGAGATTTATAATGCTAAAGGCAAATATTATGGAATTACGTCAAGCGAAATAATAGATAAAATGCCAGACGAAAATAACACAAAGCTTGCATGCACTGAAAAATTCGCATTGGATACCACAGTATTTCCCAAAGAGCTGTTATTTTCAGATATAGAAACAATTTTCAAGGCTGTAACAGGAAAAGAACATAAAATACAAAATAGAGTAGCAGGATATATTTATGGCGATTATAACTTATTAGAATTTTTAGCAAAAAACACCAATTATCCAATAAGTGCTTTTGAAAAAAAGATCACAGGCAAGGTGTATGTTGGAGTTGTTATTGACTCATTGGGAAATACCAAAGACGTAAAATTAGTTAAAGGTGTACATGAAGACTTAGACAACGAAGCACAAAGAGTTGTTCGTTTGGTAAAAAACTGGATGCCAGCACTACGTGATGGTAAAGCCGTTGAATCAACTATTACAATTCCCGTCAATTTCCAGCTGATTAAATAAAAACACTGCATAACAATGAAAAATATTATAGCAATTGGGATAGGTAGTTTTATTGGAGCAGTTTTAAGATATTTACTTACCCAATTTATCCAATCGAAACTTCTTTCGACATTTCCATTCGGCACCTTAACTGTAAACATTGTTGGATGTTTACTTATTGGATTAGTTTTTGGAGTGAGTGCGAAGGTAAACTTGAGCCAAGAATGGAGACTGTTCCCTGCAACAGGACTTCTTGGTGGCTTTACAACTTTTTCGGCTTTTTCATACGAGACAATTAATCTGCTTCGTGATGGGCAATTTTGGTATGCATCAACTTACGTTGTTTCAAGTGTTGTAGTTGGGCTTGTTGCAACATTTATTGGTATTACAATCATTAAATATATTTGAGATGCCTTAAGTAATCGAAATTTTGGCTATTGTAAACAAAATAAAAAAGTTCACTAGGGTAGTTGAGCATTAATTTGAATAAAAATGGATAAAGAAAATATTCAACAAAAAGAACAGCCCAACAATCCGTTGCACGGGGTGAAACTGGTAACTATACTAGAGGTACTAGTAGAGAAGTATGGTTGGGATGGATTATCAATGAAAATTAATATAAATTGTTTTAAGGTTAACCCTTCAATAAAATCCAGCCTAACGTTTTTAAGAAAAACACAATGGGCAAGAGATAAGGTTGAGCAGCTTTATCTTGATTTAGAGAAAAGAAAGAGGTAAAACAGGCTACATCAAAATGCAACTCAGTCTGATGTTAGATATTAAAACAAATAGAACATTGCTGAATGTCAAGAACTACTATAGATCAAAAAGAAAATACCGACGATAAATTAACAGCCTCGTTTCTCAATAAGTTTGAAATTACTGCACTTAATTCTATGCAGGAAGAGGCAGGTAAAACCATACAATCGGGAGCGGATGTGGTATTGCTTTCACCCACAGGAACGGGTAAAACTCTAGCCTTTCTATTGCCTTTAATGGGAACACTTGATATTAACTGTTCAGAGATTCAGATTCTTATACTTGTTCCCACACGTGAATTAGCCCAACAGATTGAACAGGTAACCCGAAAAATGGGATCGGGATTTAAGGTGAATGCCGTATATGGTGGACGTGCTGGCACGCTGGATAAGATTGATTTAAAACATCGGCCTGCAATTCTTATTGGCACACCCGGGCGAATAGCCGATAGGTTTAGGCGGGATAAGTTTTCATTGGAATATATTAACACCCTTATTCTCGACGAATTTGATAAATCACTAGAAATTGGGTTTGAAAAAGAGATGGCCGAGATTGTTGAGACTCTTCCCAATGTTCAGCAAAGGATTTTAACCTCAGCTACCAGCGATGCTGAAATACCGGAATTTGTAGGATTGCAAAATCCCGTTTTCATTAACTACCTTCAGGAAGGGACCTCCCAACTAACTATAAAAATAATTTTTTCGCCCGAGAAGGATAAGCTGAAAACTTTGGAAAAAGCACTTGCTTTTATTGGTCACCAACCGGGAATTATTTTTTGTAATTTCAAGGAAGCGTTAGAACGGGTAAGTGATTTTTTAACAGAGAAACATATTCAGCATGAGTGCTTTCATGGAAGTATGGAACAGGTTGAACGGGAGCGAGCGCTAATTAAGTTTAGAAATGGTACAAATCAGCTCCTTCTGGCAACCGATTTGGCTGCTCGTGGACTTGATATCCCTGAAATAAAATTTATTCTTCATTATCACCTTCCGCCACGTAGCAAGGAATTTACCCACAGAAACGGCAGGGCTGCACGCATGAACCGCGATGGCATTGCCTATATTCTGCAATGGGAAGAAGAGCAACTACCCGATTTTATTCAGGAAATTGCGCCAGAAGCCTTAAATATTGAAGACCAAAAAAAAGTAAAACTTCCACAACCAGTGAAATGGAAAACCTTGTATATTTCAGGGGGCAGGCGAGATAAGATATCAAAGGGAGATATTGCTGGTTTATTTCTTAAGCAGGGTCAGGTTCAAAAAGATCAACTAGGTGTTATTGAACTCAAACAGGATTGTACGTATGCTGGTGTACACGCCGAAATAGCCGAAATGCTTGTGGATAAAACCAATAATAGCAAGCTTAAAAACAAGAAGGTTAGAATTAGTATTATTTAATAAATTACTGAAAATCAAAACAATAATGGGTGATGAAAATCGGTTAAGTTGCACTTGCTGTTAAACCGAAAATTAATGACCTATACCTATATCGTTTCCGAAGCAAACTAAATAGCTCTAAATAAAATCCATGTCCGCAGAAAAACAAATAAAAACAAACCTACATCCTCGAAATAAAAACCGAGAACAATATGATTTAAGTGCTTTAATAAGCGTTAATTCGGAATTAACAAATTATATAAAACCCAATAAATATGGGGCAAATTCGGTTGATTTTTCAAATCCCATCGCTGTAAAAATTCTAAATAAATCATTACTGAGTTATTACTATAAAATAGAATATTGGGAGTTCTCCGATGAGAATTTATGCCCCCCAATACCTGGCCGAGCAGATTACATTCACCATATGGCCGATTTACTAAGTGAGAATAATTTTGGGGTAATTCCAATTGGCAATAAAATTACATGCCTTGATATTGGGGTAGGGGCTAGTTGCATTTACCCTATTATTGGCGTTACAGAATATAATTGGAAATTTATTGGCTCCGACATCGACCCAAAATCCATTGAGGCGGCTAACAATATTGTTGATCGCAATTCATCACTTAAAAACAAAGTTGAATGTAGATTGCAAACAAATCCGAAAGATGTTTTTTACGGAATAATAGGGAGAGAAGATAAAATTGATTTATCGATATGTAATCCTCCGTTTCATTCCTCTGCTGAAGATGCTCAGAAGGGGACAAAAAGAAAAGTTAAGAATCTATCGGGGGAAGCGGAATTTAATCCAACACTTAATTTTGCAGGGATTAGTAATGAACTTTATTATGATGGCGGGGAATATAAGTTTATTCAAAATATGGTTAGAGAGAGCAAAAAGTTTGGCAAAAATTGTTTGTGGTTCTCAACCCTAGTGTCAAAACAATCTAATTTAAAGAGAATATACAAATTATTAGCAGATTCTGAAGCCATTCAAACCAAGACCAAACCCATGGGCACCGGGAATAAGTCTACTCGAATTGTGGCCTGGACATTTCTTTCTAAAGAGGAGAGAAAAGAATGGGCAAAAACAAGATGGGGAGGCGCTTGATTTATCTAATATGGTTGTCCGTTATGATACCTAAAAGGCCATGCGTCATTGCGAAACACTCGTACTTTGAGTGTTGAAGCAATCTTTATTAAGATGATTAACAAGAGATTGCTTCGTCACAAAAAACGCTCCTCGCAATGACGTAACACATTTTTATATTATTCAGGTATGTTTAAGGATAATCATATTAACTAATCCTCCAAAATTTCGATTTACATTTTATCCCCTACTAAAAAAAGTGTAGGTTTATAAAAAATTTATCATGGTAAATCTTCGTCGGCCAAGTAAATACACACGGAATACAGGTTTTAGCACAAAATACTTTTCTTTGCTTCTTGCAGCAACTATGGCATTAATACTTTGGGGCTACCAAAAAATTTACTATCAAAAGGCTTCTTTTCTGCTTTTAGTATTGGCTATTGTTATGGGGGTATTGGCCTTTGGAATTGCTATATACCACATTATTGCAATTTGGCGGAAAAGCAAAAAGAGTAATCAATAAAGGCTTGTTGTGCTTTCCCCATATCCTGTTTTTTTTAGGCGATATTCTTCTGCTGGACGTTCATTTAGTTCAGTATGCGAATAGAGTAGGTGACAAATGCATTCATCATACTTCGCAACGATAAAACGATGGTTTAGTTTTTACACTCTTTCAATTTTGAATACTACACGGGTGCAAAAATTCCACCAATTCCATTCTAACCAAAATTCCTTTTATTGCATTGATTTTTTGTAATATTGTAGGATATGCAGTATTTACAATACGTTGAAATCTAGTTTTTTGAATTATAATATCACTAAGATGAAATTTGTAGGAGCACATGTTAGCGCAGCTGGTGGTGTTGAGAATGCACCCATTAATGCGCATGAGATTGGGGCTAAGGCTTTTGCCCTTTTTACAAAAAATCAACGGCAATGGATATCAGCCCCGCTAACCGATCAGAGTATCAAAAGGTTTAAGGAGAATTGTCTAAAGCATGGTTACAAGCCCGAGCATATTCTACCTCACGATAGCTACTTGATAAACCTAGGTCATCCCGAGGAGGATGCCCTTAAAAAATCGAGAGACGCATTTATCGATGAGCTAAGGCGATGTGAACAATTGGGTTTAGATAGGCTCAATTTCCATCCGGGGAGCTCATTGGGCAAAGTGAGCGACGAGCAATGCCTTAAAACTATTGCCGAAAGCGTTAACATTGCATTGCGCCAGACAAGAGGAGTTATCGCTGTAATTGAAAATACATCGGGGCAAGGGAGTAATTTGGGCTATATGTTTGAGCACTTAGCTGCTATTATTGATGGGGTTGAGGATAAATCGCGGGTGGGCGTTTGCATAGATACATGCCATGCTTTTACAGCAGGCTACGATATTAAAACGGCTAACGGATATCAAAAAACCTGGGAGGATTTTGATAGGATAGTGGGGTTTAAATACCTAAAGGGCATGCACTTAAACGACAGTAAAAAAGAGTTGGGTAGCCGAGTTGACAGGCACGATAGCATTGGCGAGGGGTTTATAGGCATTGAGGCTTTTGAGCGGATAATGAATGATAATCGTTTTGATGGAATTCCGCTAATTCTCGAAACAACAGATCCGGTTATCTGGGCTAAAGAGATTAAAATGCTCTATGCCATGCAAAAGTAGAGCGTATAAAAAGCGGCTCATGAGCCGCTTTTTTTTAATAGTTACACCAACTATCCTCTTACAGCAATAGCAATTATTTTTTCTATGTTGCCCTTTTTATCAAGCACAGGCGAGTATGTTTCATTAAGGGTAAGCCTTGCTCCGCCTATGGTTCCTTTAAAAACCCGTTGACGAATTATACCCTTGCGTAAATCGTCCCAGAATTGTTGGTAACTGGCATCGTCGTCAGATTTTGTTCTGAAGAATTCCTCATGATGCTTGCCTGTAATCTCAGCGGCCAATTTACCCAGCACTGCTTTAAGCGGATCGTTTATTCTGAGAATAATCCCATCCGTTGAGTACTCCACAAGGAATGTGGTTGAATCGATTGCCTTAACAATGGCTTGATACTCTCCCTCGTGCGAAGTTGTCTGGCTCTTAAGTTTCTCTGCCTCATCGGCAAGTTTTTGGGCTTTTAGCTCAGCCATTTTAAGGTCGGTAATTATTTTGCTAATACCCCATGTACCAACCACTTCTCCCTTTGTATCAATTAACGGCATTTTTGTGGTTGACACCCACTGCTCTCTGCCATCCTCAAACTTTTCGTGTACAACTTTATCTACAATAGGTGTTTTGTTCCTCATTATCTCTTGCTCCTCAATAAAAAACTTCTCAGCGTTTTCTTTAGCATGAAAATCAAAATCAGATTTTCCAACCAGTTCTTCGGGCGAGTCAGCATTGAATAACTTAACCATCGATTTACTAATTTGGATAAAATGGCTGTTTTCATTCTTAAAGTAGATGTAGTCGGGGATGTTCTCCATTAGCGCATTTAGTAGGGTAATCTCTCGTTGTAACTCATCTTGAATTTGTTCCTGCTCAGCGCGCTTGCGCTCCATTTCTTCCTGTGTTGCCTGAAGTTCCTCCATGTTCTGGCGCATCTCCTCTTCTTGGGCAAGCATCTCCTCTGCCTGCTGTTGCGATTTGGCTAGTAGTTCAGTTGTGCGAATATTTATTTTTGTGCTAGAAAGGGTAGCGGCAATGCTCTCGGCAAGTTTTTCAATAAATTCAACTTCAAACTTTTCATAAACCCTAAACGATGCAATTTCAATTACGCCCAAAACCTCATCGTTATTTTTTAGGGGAACGAGCATTAGGCAACGCGGACGATTCTTGCCCAAACCGCTGCTTATCTTAATGTATGTTTCGGGCACGTCGGTCATGAAAATAGTTTTACCCTCCTTAAAGCACCGGCCAACCAATCCCTCCCCAATTTCAATGGTTTTTTCAAGATACTTTCTGCGATCGAATGCATAGCAAGCCGTCATTTCAAGCAATGGATGCTCTGTATCATTGTCGTTAATTACAAAAACTCCGCCTTGGTTCGAATTTGTGTAATCAACAAGATTTTTGATTGTGTTGAACGATAATTCGTTGAGGTTGTCATTGTTCTGACGAAGAATATCACCAAATGTGGCTATCCCTTTAGTTGCCCAGTTTTGTTTTTCTTCCTCGGCTTTACGCTCAATCTCAACTTCTTTTGCCTTTTTAAGGCTTTTTTGCATCTCAATAAGCGATATGCCAAGTTGATCCTTGTCGCCTAAAAGATTGTATTCCGCATCAAGGTTTCCTTTGCCAATTTCAGAGGCGAATTTTTCGGTTAGGTTTAGGCCCTCTATTAGTTTGTTAACCGAACTGGCCATCTCCCCAATCTCATCGGCACTCGTAATTGATAATTTTTTGCCTTGATCAATATCCCCTTTGGCCATATTGGTTAGCACCTTGGTAGTTTGGCGAATGGGGTTAGTGATTGATTTTGCGACATAGAAAATTACTAAGGAAAGAACTATTATGCCGATAAAGGCGACAAAAATCCCGCTTAGAAGTGAATTTCGAGCTTCAAGGGTAATTGCGCTGTAGGGTATTGATATTCCGACAGCCCAATGTGTTGATGAGTTACCAACTTTAATGGGAGCAATTATATAAAGAAAGTGGTCGCCATTCTCATGCCAATCGAAGCTGTAGGAACTTCCGCGCTCAACTTTATGCACAATGCTGTGTTGCATTTCAATTTCGGGGTAAACCACTTGAAATGCTTTTCCTGTGTTAAGTAAATTTGAGTGATTAACGATGGTACTGTTGTTGGAAAGGAGAAATGCTTGTGTATTTGGATATGGATTGATTTGGGCAATGGTTTTCTGGAATTTATCAAGTGTGAGATCAACGCCTGCTAAACCAATAAAATTATCATCCTTCCGAATAGGGATGCAAATACTGGTAACTAAAATCTCATTCACCATGTCGAAGGAGTCAAAATAGGGGTCGAGAATAACCTCTTGGTTTAGGTTTTTGGCTTTATAGTAGCCACTTGTTACTATATCGCCAGACATGTTTTTAGGCTCAACTATAATCTTACTAAAGCCATGTTCCATAACTGCAATGACCGATCTCCGACCATAGTTTTTTGAGTAGTTAGGGCGTGTAGCAAAGTACTCAAGATTGTACCAAACCGATACGTAACGAGGGTTTTCCTGAACTAGACGTTTAGCTATATCGAAATAAATACTGTCCCTTGTAATTGAATCATACCTGTAATATCCCTGCAGTGAATGAGCCCAAGCCCTCGAGAAGCCTAAATCGAGCTCAAGTTCCGATTGGATTTGGTTGGCAGCTTTTTCAGAGTAACTTATGGCAATTTTATGAGCATCGTTTATGGCCATTTTATAGGTTCTGAATTGGATGTATATGCCAATAGCCCCCAAAACACCAATAGAGGTAGCCAAAACGTATACAAGCAATTTTGTCCTAATGCTCATTCTTAGTGGAATATTCATATTGCAAAGTTATTTTTCAGGCTTTCAATTGCTATATACATGCTATAGAGGTATATAATTGTTACCTTTTATTATCACGGTTAAAAATACGAAATGTTTTTTTAGTTGTACAACCAAAGCAGTTATTTTGCTAACACAAAATAGAAACAATACTAGTATGGTGTTTAAAAAACATTAATTTAGCAACCAAATCTATAATTGAATTGTAAAACTTTAGTTATGGTAAGTTTTTATAGAATTCTCACACTTTTGCTGGTTCTCCAATATTCTTTTATTGTTCCAGTTAACGCTCAGGATCTACCCAGCGGCAATAATCCACTTCAGCATTCAATAGATCTAACCCTAACGAGTCCTGATACATCCATCTTTTATGCACTCAAAGCGATTGTAAAAGCTCAGGAGGCTGGTAATAATCAAGAGCTGATGAAAGCCTACCAACAGCTTGGTTACATTTATTATAATCAGAATAATTTTGATGAGGCAGAGAAGAATTTTATAAACTCAAGTCGAATAGCAAAATCCGATAATTTCCCCGATGGACTTGCGCTTGCCTATAATCGGTTAGGAAATGTTAATCAGCTTAAAACAAATTATCTAAAAGCTCTTGAATACTATACCAAGGCATTAACGCTTAATAAAAATCAGGATAACAAGCCTGAAATTGCCCGAACACTGGTTAACCTCGCGAATGCGTATGGAGTTATTGGTCAGTACCAGCGATCGATAGAGCATTTTTTAGAGGCAATGAATATTCATGAGGATAGTGGCGATAAGGATGGATTGGCTTGGACATCGTTGGGAATTGCAAGGTTGTTCAAGAAACTCGATCTACTTGATCGTGCCATGCAGTATGCAGAGAATGCTCTAGGTTACTATCAGCAAGTTCAGCGAGAGTCGGGGAATAGCATTGGTGTTACCCTTTCACTTAACGAGATAGGGAGTATTTACCATAAACTGGGCAATTACCCCAAAGCGCTGGAGTACACAAATAGGGTTTTGGATATTAATAGGTCGAACAATAATTTGCATGGTCAATCGGCCAACTATTTGGGCCTAGGAATTATCTACCTCGATATGCACCAAAATCAACTTGCTAAAGTGAACTTATCGAAAGCCCTTGAGCTTAAGGAGCAGGTTGGCGATAGTATTGATATTGCTCCACTGTATCGCTACTTGGGACAGATTGAAATGGAGAAAGGGCAGGTAGGCCCAGCAAATCAGTATTTTAACGAAAGCCTCAGCTTTGCCATGCAGCATAGGCTATTGCCCGAAATTAGTGAGGCATATCTTAGCCTATCGCAGGTATACTCCAAGCAGGGAAATTATAAAAGATCGTTAGATGCATTTATTAATCACATTGCGTATAAAGATAGCCTAAACTCAAGTGATATTTCGAGATTGGAGATGCAGTACGAGTTTGAAAAGCGTGAGAAGGAACAGGAGTTGATGGCTAAGCAACGCGAAGCGCTTCAAGAAGTTCGGCTCGAAAGGCAAAGGGTGGTTCTGGTTTTCTTCGTTGTTGCATTTTTACTCGCTGGTGCATTGGCTGGGTTTATTTTTTACAACTACCGCGAGAAGAAGCGAATAAACTCTATTTTACTTGAGCAGAACAACGAGATAAGTAGACAGAATAGAGAGATTGAGAGCCAGAAAGAGGAGATTGAGCAGCAAAGAGACTTTGTGACAAAACAGCGCGATCAGATTGTTGATCAACAGCGCCAAATTACCGATAGCATAACCTATGCAAGCCGCATTCAAAGTGCAGTTTTGCCAGGCGAAATAATGCTACGGAAATTGCCTTGGCAATCGTTTGTTTTTTACAAGCCCCGAAATATTGTGAGTGGTGATTTTTATTGGGCAACAAAACTTACGAATGGCAAAGTGCTTTTAGCTGCAGCCGATTGCACAGGGCACGGTGTGCCAGGTGCGTTTATGAGCATGTTGGGGATTACCCTTTTAAGGGAAATTTCGGGCAAGCCAGAGGTTTTTAGCCCTGCCGATATGCTCTCGAAGTTAAGGGAGATGGTTATCATGTCGCTAAATCAGCAAGGAGGGAAAGTTGATCAGGCAGATGGAATGGATATGTCAATTGTTATTATTAATCCTGATACCCTTGAAGTGGAATTTGCAGGTGCTTATCTATCGGCCATTGTTGTTAGGCAAGGGGATTTTGATGTTTTAGCTGAATCTGAAAACCCACGGTTGACCCAGCGAAACGGGTTGTCATTACTGGAGTTAAGGGGCAATAAAATGCCTATTGGGCATCACGTATCAGGTTCGCAACCATTTACCAATTTAAGCTTACAACTCAAAAAGAACGATATGCTTTACCTTTTCTCTGATGGATATGTTGATCAGTTTGGTGGGGAGAAGAATATTAAGTTTCTACTTCATAATTTCAGAACGCTTTTAATGGATATTTGTGCTCTCGATATTAAAGAGCAAAAGCGAACCCTAGTAAGAACTATTGAAGAGCATAAAGGCGATAAAAAGCAGGTTGATGATATGCTGGTGTTGGGTGTAAGGCTTAGCTAATACTTTCTGTTTTTAATGTGGGTTAATGCTAAAATCTCGCTACCGTGAGGGGGTGTTTTTACGTAAAAATATTTATCAGCCAATTTTATAATAAAAGTTAGGGAGGGATTAAAGATGATTAAACATATTGTAATGTGGAAGTTAAAAGAAATTGCCGAGGGACACGGCAAACTAGAGAATGCTAGGATTATAAAAACAGAGCTAGAACTACTAAAAGATGAAATTAGTGAGATTATAGATATAGAGGTGGGTATAAACGTTGTTGAGGACGCTCAGGCATATGATGTTGTTTTATACTCTACTTTTAAAAATAAAGAGGATTTAAATAGGTATCAAATCAATCCTTCGCACGTAAAAGTGGCAGGATTTATTGGAAAGGTAAGAGAGTCAAGAGTGGTTGTTGATTACGAGATTTAAATAAGAGGAGATTTGTTATGAAGGAAGTTATAGCGTTATTAAATCAAATTCTATTAAATGAGGAAATTATTTATGCGGTAATTAGCGATCAAAGAAAAAAAGATGAAGAAAGTTATAGTAAAGTAACGGTTAAGCCAGTATTGATAAACGATGAACTAAACCTTCAGTTCACATATAGTTATAAAACCAAGGTATTGCATAAGAACTTAATTCCTGCTGAATCCCTTGATTTAATTGAGAAACTTTTAGTAGAAGATTTTAAACAGGCAATATTTTTTACAAAAAAGGCAGATTATTACATATTGATTTCTAAAAAAGGGAAAGTAAGCATACTAAAAAAGAACCCTACAAAAGAGGATATAGATTTAGCGCATAATCGAAAAAAGACTTATTTAATTGAAGAGGGAGAGCCTTGTGATTTTCTTATAAGGCTTGGTGTAATGAACGGAGAAGGTAAAGTCTTTTCAAAAAAATACGACAAATTCAAACAAATAAACCGTTTTTTAGAGATGGCTGCTGATGTTGTCCCTAAAATCAGTAAGGATAAAACATTAAATATTGTGGATTTTGGTTGTGGCAAATCCTATTTAACTTTCGCTCTTTATTACTATTTAGTGGATGTTTTAAAACTGGATGTAAATATTGTAGGACTTGATTTAAAGAGCGATGTGATCAGTTTTTGCAACACAGTGGCCTTAGATTTAAAATATGAAAGGTTAAATTTTATTCAGGGTGATATAAAAGATTACCAAGAACTTGATAAAGTTGATATGGTGGTTACACTTCATGCATGCAACACCGCTACAGATGCTGCAATAGTAAAGGCTGTAAACTGGGGAGCACAAGCCATACTTTCTGTGCCATGCTGCCAGCAAGAGTTTTACGATAAGATAAAATCCACCGTGCTCGATCCAATGCTAAGCCATGGGATAATAAAAGAAAAATTGGCATCGCTAGTAACGGATAGCCTTAGGGCAACTGTTTTAGAGCTGTTTGGATATCAAGTACAAATGCTTGAATTTATAGATATGGAGCATACTCCCAAAAATATACTAATACGGGCTATAAAAACTGATAATAAGGATAATAAAGAAGCCATTAATAAATAATGCGAATTAAGGGTTGAAA
>DHQB01000029.1 GCA_002410065.1 Bacteroidales bacterium UBA5349
GAGAATTCTCCTGTTTAGCAGCAAACTCTAATGTTTTAGCACTCCCCAATTCACCAACCGATAAATTCCCGTGTATTTTAACCGGCGAACTCAATAGGTTTAATTGGCGCGATATTATATTTATGGTTTTTGATTTTGAATCAACCATAAGCCTACAATTAAAAGCCGTTTCGGTTGTGGTAATAAAATCCATAACCGTAACCTTTGGCAGTAAATTGTCAGGATTTATGAGAAAACCACCAATAACATCTGTATTATACGCCCTATTTAGAAGTACAGAACTCTTTAACTCATCGGTTGAGCCTAAATAGTTCTCGCCAACTATATGGCCGAAGCTATTAGCAATCCATTGCAATACAGCGTTAACATAAACAAAAGGGGAAAGCCTCGATGTTCTATCGGAATCGTTTCGGTACAAATCGCCAGGATTATTCCACAAAACATAGTCGGAAATACATAGTTTCCTGTCGGACCATAAGTTATAATTTGCCGTTTCCTTATAATTATCGAGCGATATAAAATTGCTGGCTAATGGCATAAATGCAAAGTCAACCGCTGGCCAAACGTTATTAAAATAATTATTTTTGATTGTTTGAAAACCAGCCATTGTCAGGTCTAAAGCCTCGTGGGGGATATTGATATCTCTCAATTGAGTATTTTTAGCCCAATCCCAAAAAGCACCCTCGCGGGTTTTAATGCAGAGCTCTACAGGATTACCTGCAGCAACATCAACAACCTCAATAACCCCGTTTGTTTTTAACGATCCAGCCTCTAAACTCCCCGAAATGTTTCTACTAACCTTTTTTGCGTTGGTTGGCCTATGTGGGTTACCCAATGCTTTTAAGTTATGATCGTTATAAGGCACCGAAAAAGGCAAAGAGTGGCTCCCTTGCTCCTCAAAGAAAGGATTGGTTAGCGTTAATGATATTTCGGTATCATCGTTAACCACAAGGGTGCCGGCTGGGGTTGTAATTTTCATGCTAAATATCTTCTCATTCTTGGTTTACTAATACATAAATAGTTGTGGTATTGTCTGCAATAGTTATAATTCCAGAGCGTGGCATAATAGTATCGCCAACTACTACTGGAATAGAAAAAGGCCCAGAGTTTATATTTGTAGAAAGTTGTTGAGATAGAATATCAGTGATCCAAGATTGATCTGCTGTAATAGTTGTACTTTTTACTGCTATTCCAGTAAGATTTATTTTACCTCCGTTAATATCATAAAGCAATTCTTCTTGATCTACAGTTAGAACTCCTTTTTTTACATTTTGTATAAGAAATATTGGTCTCATGACTCTAATATTGAGCTATGTTTATGTCAAGATAACGAACGGATCCTCGGTCAATATAAGAGAAACCTATATGATAGTGACCGGCAAGAAGGTTAGAGAGGCTTCCATTAATTCCTATTCGAGTAGGAGATTGAGAACTAATATTATGTAGTGTTCCCAATGTGATTGTTTGCGTTCCTGTTACCAAGATTCTTATATCCATATACATACCGTCTCTCATGTTGGATATATTTAGTGTGAGAGCTGCCGACACGTTAAGAACTGCAGTTATATTGTTAGCACAATTCAGGGTAGTTGCCCCTGCAGATACAACTAATTCTGTTGAACCTTTTGTTTGTTCTGCAATGGTGTGAACGTGCCCTAGTAAACTATAAAATGCTTGATAATCGGATTCCAGAGCTACCACATTTCCTAATCGGCCAAATACGGTCATTACGGCATCGGTATTGTCAACCTTCTCCCATGCGGTGCCATTGCTTATGCACCAGTCGCCCACGGCAAATGATGATCCAAATCGGGTGCCCGCTGTGCTCACAACGTAGTAATCGCCTTTTTTTGCTGGTGTGGTTGGTAGGGTAGGTGAGTTGGTGGATGCGTTCCAAGTGCCTTTGTATTCTACTTGCCCGAGAACGGCATCGGGGATTTGGGCAATAGGAATTTTTGTTCCACTATCTAAAGTAGCCACTCCGTTAGCCTGCCCTTTTGATGTGAGTAAAATGTAGAATGAGGAGTAATCGCCTTGCTGGGCTATAATGCTTCCTAATCGGCCGAATACCGTGGTAACTGCATCGGTGTTATCAACCTTCTCCCATGTGGTGCCATTACTTATACACCAATCGCCCACGGCAAATGATAATCCAAACCTAGTACCGGCGGTGCTTACTACGTAGTAATCGCCCTTTTTTGCTGGTGTGGTTGGAAGTGTAGGTGAGTTGGTGGATGCGTTCCAGGTGCCTTTGTATTCTACTTGCCCTAAAACTGCATCTGAAATTTGGGCTAAAGGAACTTTCCCCCCAGAATCGAGACTAGCCACTCCGTTGGCTTGGCCTAATGCAGATGCAGGCAAATATACAAGATCAAGGATAGATTTAGGTAGTTTTTGCGATTCGTAACTAGCCCCAAGATTTTTAGAGATAGCAATATAATCGCCATCGGCGTAAGAGATGGCAGTGTTAAGTTGCGTTGTTTTTTTAGATCCGCTCATGGTTATAATATTATTAAACTATCATCTTCAAAAAGAAAATCAAACCCATCTTCAGTAAGCAATGTTGGTACAACTGGGGCAAAGGTTAACTCTCTAACTCTGCGGAAAAAAAAAAGGAAGGGAGCACCCAGTATCGCTTCTATATTAACCTTTCCGGGTGGATCATCGGAAACACCCGAAAATTCATCCTGCCTTAATGTTACCTCGTAAAGTTTTTCGGAATAAACAAGAAGTTTGCTCTCGCTTAAAAAAAACTCGTTAAGCCATAGCAATTCATCGTTAGTAAAATAGCCCAAAGATCCTCGGTAAATATTTTTAACTGTTCTCCGCTCCTGGGTAGGGCGCAACCATTTTCTAAGATTAGATTCTTCAGCAATATACCCACTTACCGTTTCACCCTCGAGGGTTAAGTTTCTAGAGCCAACGCTTAAGAGTGAATCGAATCCACCTAATGAGTTTTGAAAAAAAAAGCAGCGGGGATTGGTTACAGGAAACTCTAAAGGCCTATAGGTTACCGACTCGGAATATTGTTCGTAAATAACCTCTTCTACTTTTAAATTGCGTATTTGAATGTTGGAAGCATTTTTTACCAACATGTGAAATCCAAATTCAATTAATTTAGATCCCAATAGCGTAGCATAGGC
>DHQB01000026.1:0-201431 GCA_002410065.1 Bacteroidales bacterium UBA5349
AGCGATTTAGCCTATTTACTCGCAATCCTAATGACTGTCTGCCAATGACTTAATCTCTTCTGCTCCGAATTTCATCCATTGGCGGTAACGTTTAGTATATGCAAAGTAGGCGATTGCGGGCTTCAAACTTATCAAACTGCTACGATTTTAAAGCGGGCTACAACCCTCGAATTTACTTCAATTTCGCCTATTTTGTATATACATTGTTACCGGCTGGCGTTTTTTCATCATTCGATTCTGAATAGTTTATCGTCCTGTGATAATTTTACTACAAAATAATCTTCTTTATTTATCTCAACAGGTAATTTATCTTTCAGAATTGAAGCTACAAATTGTATATTGTTCTTATTAACAAAGTCTGCAATTTTTACAAGTTGCTTGTCGTCCATTAATTCTTTTTTGTCATTTAATAAAAAATGTAGACATGGTATATTCTCTTCGTCAGCAAACAAGGTATATGAAAGGTCAAAACAAGAAATTTCACCTTGTTTTTTACCCGAACTCATATTAGCATTGAACGCACTGAACTTATATAATCTTTGTCCCTTTCTATTGGTTATAATGTCATATTTTACGGCATATTGTTCTCCATACAACTCATTAGATATAGAAGCAAAGTGAATGTTGAATTTATTGAGTTGAGTTTTTACAACCTGTTCGAAGCTATCACTAAAAAGTTCTTTGTCAATTTCACTTAATTGTTTATTGAAATCTTTTAGGTTATTATCAACTTCATTTAGTTGTTCAATGATACTCTCATACTCACCTTTCTTCCTATATTTTTCAGTCAATTCGGCAATGATTTTTTCTAGTTCTTCAAAAGAATCACTTTTTGAAATCACAGTTGTTAATTTTTTCTCCTCTTCAAGAAGTCTTTTTAAAACATTGTTATTTTCTTGAATCGCTTTCTCGAGAGATGGTAATTCTTTCGTGATGAACTTGACTTTTTCACCAATCATTGTATTGTGAAATGAAACAAGGTCAGTAAAGGATTTTTGGATTGAGGTTATTTTTGAAGTTACTTGCTCATATATTATTTCTAGTTGACGTAAATCTATGTCAGACTTACTAGATTGAAGTTCAGCTTCAGCTTCTTTTATTAGGTCTTTTCTAATATTTAGCTTACTGATTGTTGAACTTGTTTTATTGATGCTATACTTTACCTTATTCAGTTTATCCAAGTCTGATTCGAGGTTTTCGTTTAGATTGAAACTGCTCTTTCTTTTATTTAAGGCTTCAATGTCATTGTTGATAAGGGATAGTGCTGTTTCATAGGCTGTTTTAGTCTGGTTTTTCTCTAATCTAGTTTTATAGGTGTCTTCTTGTCTAATTTTAGTTAAGATTTCTTGTTTACTGTTACCCTTTGTGAATTCACAACCAAAAAGAAAAAGATAAAGAGTTTCATACTCTGCATCAGAAGTATATGTATCAAGGGTTTTTAGAGTATTATTTATGCTTTCGTCTTTGTACCGAATATTGTGAGAAATTATTTGTCGGAATGTTGGTTTGCTAGCAAGATGTTCAGGGAAGATTAAATTGCTCAATTTTGCTTCAAATTCATCTTCTGTCAACTCAACGCTATTTATTCTTCTTATTATCTCTTTTCTTGCTAGAAAGTTCCTTTCAATAATTATATCCTCTGTTCCTTTGTCCAAGTCGGAAGTTAAAACAAGAGTAATTAGAATTTTATTATCAATAAGAAAATCTTTTACAAGTTTATACTCTTGTTTTCTTGTTTCGTGGTCAACATAAATATGCTTTGGATTTGCTCCTAAACAAAAATCAACCAATTTCAGAACAGTCGTCTTACCAACGCTGTTTCCTGTTATTTGATTTTCGCTTTCATCAACAATCAAATTTAGTCCTTTGTGAAAATCTATTTCACGTATGACTTTTGCTCCGCTTGTAATGGATAATGATTTTATGAACATAATTCAATCTCGCCTAAGTTGTTAATTATTGCCACGTCAATTAAATAAAGCCAATCCAAACAAAGGATAAAAACTGAAAACGACATTGACCTTTTCGCTTTAACCTCTTGATACAAATCAAGTAATTTGAACTTTTGATTCTGTTTCAAAGATTCAATTACAAATGCACCATTGAAGTAGATGCTATTCTCAGGGTGCATGTTATCAGGTAGTAGCATAGTTGTAATTTTCTGGATTTTCAAAAATTTTGCACCTAATAAATGCATCAACCACGAGGATATTAATACAAAGCTCAAGTTCATCAAATGGAATTGATGTATAATTGGAGCTATTCAATACTTTTTCTTGAACCTTAGATATTACAGCGAAAAATAATTCATCATCTGATAAATTACCTTTCAATTTGGCATATTCTTGTCTTATTGTTGAAAGTACCGAATTGCTTTTATTGCTACCTTGTGCATCAAATTCGGTATATATTTTATCAACCCTACTGTAATGTAATGAGTAGTCATCGATAATTATTTTTGCAGAATTTAAATTGTTATGAGATATTTTCCTATCAATTTCAAAGCTGTCAATTTCTCCCACCGGCTCTTTTTTATTCCAATCTTCTTTTGAGAGAATATTGATAACCGTTGCCAAATTTGATTCCAATTTCAACGGGTCAATTTCATTTACCAATTCCTTTTTTACAAACTTGTATATCCTTTCCTGGTCATCTATGTTTAGTCCTCTGATTTTTGAGAGAATTGAGTTTTTGTCAATTATGTCAGATGCAGGATTGAAAGCAATTCCGTGTGGATTTTTGAATGTATCTTTTCTTAGTTTATCAGAATCACGGGCAATTGAAACAAACTTGAAAGTGTATCCTTTATAGTTTTTAATTGAGTCTTTAGAAAGAGAAGATTCGATTTTTTGTTTACTTGCAGTAGATGAAACTTGTAAAACCAATTTGTTAGTATGGTCAACTAAATCAATTGCTTCAACATTCTGTTTAACATCATTTTCATTAGTTACTTCCCAACTGTATACTTCGTTTAATAAAAACTGATAAAAATTTTCTGAATGACCATGGAAATCCAAAATATTCAATCTTCCTCTAGAAATAATCCGCAGAGCAAGTAGGTTTAGGCGTTCCTCTATAACATTAAAGTAATCAGGTCTATTCATTTTTTGAGCCCAAAGTTAATAATTTTACTCCTTAATTGTCATTTTACTAGCTGTTTTATTGTTTGTCAAAATCTTCTGCTGCTAGAGTCTTTTGCGCTTGCCGGTAACTAGTTTGTAGATATGTAAAAATCATACTATCCAAAACGTTTATTTTCTGTATTGTATGATTGAATCATATTTTTGACTTAGGGGTTGGAACTGCTTTTTGTTAGCTTTTTGCTTCCCTAAAAATAGGAAAATACTACATATCATCAAAAGGAGATTTGATTTTTTGTAAGCTTTGGCTGCTCACGTGGGTATATATTTCGGTTGTTTTGCTGCTCTTGTGCCCCAACAACTCCTGAATATAGCGCAAATCGGTACCCGCCTCGAGCAAATGGGTTGCATAGCTATGCCTTAGCCAATGCAGCGTTGCAGGCTTCTTAACCTTCGATTTTGCCAAAGCCTGCTTGAAAACGCTTTGTAAACTTTGCTCATTATACTGCTGACCCTCAGCCTGTCCCTCAAAAAGCCAAACCTTGGGTTTGTATAGTTTATAGTACTCTTCGAGCATCCCAATGGTTTTATCCGATATGGGAACTACCCTATCCTTTCTGCCCTTGGCATTGCGAATAGCTAACATATTCCGTTCCCTATCTATATCTCCAGGTCTCATGTTTAGTACTTCGCTCCTTCTCAAGCCACAAGCATATATAAGGCATAGCATCGTGCGGTGCTTTAGGTTGCTATGAGCTTTTATGATTTGCTCAACCTCCTGCTTGCTGAGTACATTGGGGAGTTTTTGCTCTCGTCTTGGCCGTTCAAGTTTCTCAATTTCGATGCTTGAATGCACAACCTCACGGAAAAATAGCTTTAGTGAACTTACCAACTGATTCTGATATGTAAAGCTATACCCCTCAGCCATTAACACCCTGTGCACAAAGTCAACAACATCTTCGTTGGTGGCCTCTGGCAATTGCCTTTCTCCCATAAAACCCGCAAACATCGAGAGCAACTCGATATAAGCTATAATAGTATTATCGCTATACCGCTTATGCATTAGCCAGCGCTTAAAATTTTCAATCAGCGCAGCATTCTCTGCAGTGGGTTGCTTTTTCTTGCTCCGCTTCTGCGGAACTATGCTAATATTAGGTTTAAGCTTTCCAATTGCAGAATAATCTATCCATGCCTTGCCCTTAAAGGCTATGTAAGTCTTTTGAAGATTAAACTCGTCAGCCTTAACATACCAGCAGCCATTGGACTGGCTCCACTTTGCTCCCTCTATCTGCTTTACAATTTCAAGCAACTCTTTGTTCCAATCAAACTTGATGAATATCACATTGTTACCCCTATGGGATCCTTTGGTTAGAACTACATCGAGATTTGGCATATATTAAGTTTTTAGACAGCTTCGCCTTGTCAGTCCCATTATTAACTGTCATGATATTTACTGAGAGAGTGACAAATAGATTTTAAAAATAGATAATTATATTTTCAAAATACTTTTTTTGTGTAAATAATACTATTATTATTTCAACATAGACATGAAATATTTGTGATCTATGATTCTTATTCGCTTTAATGTGTAATTAAATCAAACCCTCTAAGATGGATCCGCTGAAAACGCTCAATGTAAAAGAATACAACTTGGAAGTATGAATATTAACCAATAGCGCTCCAAAACAGATATAAAACCAATAAATATAATTTTAGAATGCATACCAAAGCCAAAGAGTAAACCATAAATCTTTTCTGGTTATGCATTAAGTTAGTAGATTTTATGTTAATGCTACTTGACTATGACTAATTTTCACCTACTCTTATCAGGTTCTGAAAGCATATCGGTTGCTTAAATATGTAAACCATCATAACAGAACGGTACTGGAGTGCTTTTACACTTTGTTTTGATTTTACCTGCCAAATGAGTACTTTTGCAAAATAATCCAAATTTGGATTGGCCCTTCCCCTTGCACTCTGCAATTGTTTTTAAGTGGTTTTACCAGAATTAACCTTGTACGTGAGCAAAGGAACGGGGCTCAAAATACTTTGTGTGCACTTAGCAATAAAAAAAGATATGGAATGATATATATCCCGGAAAAAATAGCGCTATCAGCCAGATCATTAACCCTTCTCCGTAAACTATTTAGGGAAAATCCAAGGCTCGATGAAATCTATACACAATCAGCTAGCCTCGATGAGGCTAAAGAAAAGGTTCGCGAGTGGTCAATGGAGATTTTAAACGAAAATGTAGAAGCAGTTAGCTACTATAAGGGCGAGAAAAGTGGACGTAGTAGTTTTAACAAATTGCGATGGCAAGATTTTGCAGCCATTCGTATACTTGACTACCTTGATAACTCAGGCCGAGAATTCTCTAACCCCTACCGTAATGGAGAAGAGTCGTTAAACGTTCCATTTCAACTATTATGGTTAGGCATAAAGAATGGATTGGGAGGTGCTAAACCTCTGTTTTTTCAGGATATGATCCACCTTTTCCGTCAGCTTAACAACCAGCTTCCGCAATATATACCAACCAAAAACCAGGTTGAGGGATGGATGGAACGTTGGCACGACGGACTAAATCCGAACGTTGTGAGGATTAGAGAGGAGAATAAAGAGCGCATTATCCGTATTCTGATGAAGAGCATCAACAGCTGCGAGGTAGGCGATACCCGTTATTGCTTTGAGCATGACCTAACCGATGAGCAAAAAATTGAAAAGATGCATGAGTGGTGGGATGACTACCGTTTCCACTTACGCTTTGCTGTGCGATCGCCCAAACTGCTCAACGAGCTGCTCGATTACTCTCTTGATTTGGATACACAAAAAATTCTCGAAAAGGCCGAAAAAAAGGGGATCCCCTTCTTCGTAAACCCTTACTACCTCTCCCTACTAAACGCTCGTACTCCTGATTTTACTGCTAGTTCCGATTTGGCCATTCGCCATTATGTCATCTATAGCAAACCGCTAATCGATCAGTTTGGCAATATCCAAGCATGGGAAAAAGAGGATAAAATTGAACATGGCAAACCCAATGCAGCTGGATGGCTCTTGCCCTCGCACCGCTGCGTACATCGCCGATATCCCGAGGTGGCTATTCTTATTCCCGATACCATGGGCCGAGCATGTGGCGGGCTTTGTGTATCGTGTCAGCGGATGTACGATTTTCAGAGAGGTAACCTCAACTTCAACCTCGATAAGCTGAAGCCCAACGAAACATGGGATGAAAAACTTCAACGCTTGCTCAAGTACTGGGAGGAAGATACGCAGCTACGAGATATTTTAATTACCGGAGGTGATGCATTAATGAGCCAAAACAAATCGCTTAAGAAAATACTTGATGCTGTCCTCGAAATGGCCATCCGTAAAGCAGAGGCTAACAAAAAAAGACCTGATGGCGAAAAGTTTGCCGAGATTCAGCGCATTCGTCTCGGAACACGATTATTGGCATACCTGCCACAGCGAGTTACCAAAGAACTCACCCAAATACTTGGTGATTTTAAGCAAAGGGCATCAAAATATGGGGTAAAACAGTTCATCATACAAACGCACTTCGAATCGCCCATGGAGGTTACCCCCGAATCGGCATTAGCCGTGCAAAGGCTCGTCTCTGTTGGGTGGACAGTTACCAATCAACTAGTATTTACATCGGCTGCATCACGCAGGGGGCACACTGCTAAGCTCCGTAAGGTGCTCAACGATATTGGGGTTATATCCTACTATACCTTCTCTGTTAAAGGCTTTTTAGAAAATACATTTAACTATGCCACCAATGCACGTGCTGTGCAAGAGCAAATTGAAGAGAAGGTAATTGGCCATATTCCATCAGAGTTTAGCCAAGATATTAAAAAATTCCCGCTTGAGGCAGAACGAATGGTCGAAAACCTGAAGCAACTAAGAGAAAAGGCCAATATTCCATTCCTTGCCACCGATAGAAACGTGATAAACCTTCCCGGAGTAGGGAAAAGCCTCACCTTTCGCACTATTGGTATAACCCGCTGGGGACGCCGAATTTTAGAGTTCGATTACGACCACACACGGTGGCATAGCCCAATCATCAATAAGGCAGGTAAGGTGGTAATAATCGAATCGAAACCCATTGGAGAATATATGCACCAGCTCGAAGAGATGGGTGAGGATCCAAAGGAATACAAAAGCGTTTGGGGCTATTCCATTGGCGAAACAGAACCCCGTACCACAATCTATGAATACCCAGAGTATGACTTTACGATTACCGGGGAGTTAAAAAATATTGAGATTTAGAACCCATTATCGATTGGATTAGCCCTGAATTAAAGGTTGAATTTGTACTTTTATACTTCAATAAGAAATTAACACGCTTATAAATGTTTGGAGTGCAATAAATATCCCAACAAACATTTTGTTTAGTTTACATAAGTGCCTAACTTTGTAACTGATAATAAGCATAATAGTATTATGCGCATAGGGTGCTTAGCCGATAAGGTTTAAGCGCTTTTGCTTTTTTAATAAAATGCCATTAGGCATTATTAACGAATTGGCAAAATGATTTACGAAGTATTACACAAGCAACCCGAGGACCTCTACTCCTCACCCATTGTTCAGCAAACTGCGTTTTGGTCAACTGTTAAAGAGCGAATGGGAATTCAAACCTTGGCCATTGACTTTAAGGCCGCCCTGCCGGATAAAAGTTTGGAAGAAACCCATAAGGTAAAAAGAACCTCCGATCTGCTTGTGATTATTCAACCAATTGATGGGAAACACACTATTGCCTATGTTCCCTATGGACCTGAACTTGAGCCAGCCGAAGAGCTTCAAGGCTGCTTTTTGGAGCAATTGTCAGAAAGCATAAAACCCTACTTACCTGCTAATTGCATACTAATTCGTTACGACCTTTCGTGGGAATCGCATTGGGCTAAGGATAAGGATTACTACGATAGCAAAGGACTTTGGCTGGGTCCACCCGAAAGTATAACGCAAGAAATACGGTTTAACTTTAGCACCGAGAAGTGGAACCTGCGAAAAGCATCAACCAATATACTTCCGTCAAACACGCTTTTTATCAATTTAAGGAATAGCCCAAAGGCAATTCTAATGCAGATGAAGCCTAAAACACGCTACAATATTGGACTATCGGAGCGCAAAGGAATTACTGTACGCACTGCAGGTATTGATAATTTAGATGTTTGGTATGCACTATACACCGAAACGGCTCAACGGAATGGAGTGTACCTTCATAATGTTGAATATTTTCGTTCCGTACTGCTAGCAAAGACTACCAATGCCCTATCGCCTGCCGACGTTAAACTATTGATTGCGGAAAAAAATGGGCAACCCATGGCAGCCATGTTCTTGGTTATCTCAAAAAACCGAGCGCACTATCTTTATGGTGCATCGGCAACAGAGGGTCGTCAGTACATGGGCAGCTATGCCCTTCAGTGGGCTGCAATGCAAACCGCACAGAAAATGGGATGTACAGAGTACGATATGTTTGGGCTGGCTCCACGGCCAAACCCATCGCATCCGATGTATGGGCTTTATCGATTTAAAACCGGTTTTGGGGGCAAGCAGTTTCACCGTATGGGATGCTGGGATTATCCCTTAAACAATGATCTATATTCTTTATATTCAACCCTGGAGATGAATAACCAAGGGTTTCACCTAATCTGATAAAGTGAAATCGTAGGTCCAATTTTATTGAAGCAGTTGGTCAGGTTCTTTCCCTACTTTTGTTGAAAAAGGTGTACATCGTGCTGTGGGAAAGGGATAGAGATGCCTTTTGCGTCAAATTCTTTCTTAACCGCCTCGTTCATCTTAAAAAAAACATCCCAGTAGTTGGGAGCATCAACCCATGCCCGAGTCACAATATTCACTGAACTATCACCCAGCGAAATAACACCTACAAATGGGTTGGGATCTTTAAGTACCCGGTCGTCAGCAACTATTAATTCAAGTATAATCTCTTTAGCCTTATCAATATCATCGGAATAGCCAATGCCAAAGGTCCAA
Source organism: Bacteroidales bacterium UBA5349 (assembly GCA_002410065.1). Taxonomy (GTDB): domain Bacteria; phylum Bacteroidota; class Bacteroidia; order Bacteroidales; family Tenuifilaceae; genus Perlabentimonas. Next base: position 9,069 of record DHQB01000026.1, read on the forward strand.
TCAACCCGCCTTTGTGGCTCGGCTGAGTAGTTTATCATTGAACTAGTGCTTAATCCACCATTAGGAATAATTATTCGCTTTTTATCGGGTGTATTGAGAATGGTATGAAAAATTTGAATCTCCATAACCGTGCCTGCAAATCCCTGTGCCTCAATGTAATCGCCAACTTTAAATGGTTTTAGGATTAACAGCATAACTCCTCCTGCAAAATTTTGTAATGTGCCCGATAAAGCCATACCAAAAGCCAAACCTGCAGCACCAAGTAACGCAATAAACGATGTCATTTGCACACCAACCATAGTAACAACGCTTATTGCCAATAGTATTTTTAGGGTAATACCAACTAGTTGAATAAGGAATGTTTGTAGTGTTTTATCAAACTCTCGCTTTTCAAAAATTCGCCTCATCATCCGAGTTAATCGTCCTATTAACCAATAACCAACTATTAGGGTAACTATGGCAAGCACAAGTTTACCGCCATAGGTTATAGCAAAATTCAATAACAAATCGGCTGAAGGAATAAGGAATGTAAGATTGTCCTTATAAAAAAAATTAGGTCTCAAAAAAAACTAAAATATTAAAGTAGCAAAAAAATTCAATTATGCATTAATAGAAATAACAGCTGTAACTCATCTGCTTTTTTTACAGATTAATGCATAAAAAAGGGCTACCCAAACTAATTGTTGGATAGCCCTTTAGGGTATTAATTATACTTTATCTACAATAACCCTCGTTGCCTTAGCAATGCCTCTGGGTTTGGTTCTGCACCTCTAAAATCTCTGTAAAGTTTAGCAGGATCTTCAGTACCTCCTTTTTGGAGCAGTGTACGGAACCTTTTAGCCGTTTCGGGGTGAAAGATATCACCAGTCTCCTTAAATGCCTCAAAAGCATCGGCATCTAGCTGTCCCGACCAAATGTAACTGTAGTAACCACTGCTATAGTCACCACTAAAGATATGCTGAAAATAGGTGCTGCGGTAGCGCGGAATAATCTCATCAATTAAGCCAATCTTATCCATTGCTCCCTTTTCAAAAGCATTTACATCTGTCATGTCAGCATTCTCAAGGGTATGATAAGCCATATCGAGAATGGCTGCAGCCAAAAATTCGGTAGTTGCAAATCCTTGGTTAAAAGTACCACTGGCCTTCATCTTCTCAATTAGCTCATTGGGAATTGCCTCACCCGTTTGGTAGTGGAAAGCGTACATGCTTAAAAATTCAGGATCGTTACACCAATTCTCCATAATCTGCGAGGGTAATTCAACAAAATCGCGCGATACGTTTGTACCGGCAAGCCTAGGATAGGTTGATTTCGCTAATAGTCCGTGAAGCGCATGGCCAAACTCGTGGAAGAAGGTTTGCGCCTCGTCAAGCGATAGCAATGCAGGCTTATCGGCAGTAGGGCGAGTAAAATTGGTAACAATGGTAATAACCGGTGGAATAAAAGTGCCGTCGTGCGCAACACGCTGCCCTCTAAACTCCGTCATCCAAGCACCACTAATCTTACTCTCGCGGGGATAAAAATCCATATAAAGAATTCCAATATGGCTTCCATCAGCCTCTTTTACTTCGTATGCCACAACATCTGGGTGATAAACAGGAATATCGGTTAACTTCTCAAACTGCAATCCATAAAGTTTCTGGGTAAGTAGGAAAATTCCCTTTTTCACAGCCTCCAATGAGAAGTATGGTTTTAGCATATTCTGATCCAAATCGTACTTTTCTTTACGAACCTTTTCGGCATAAAACCACCAATCCCAAGGCTGGAGGGTAAACTCTCCCCCCTCTTTTTTAATCATGCTTTGCATATCGTAAGCCTCTACCTTTGCACGCTTAAGTGCGGGTTCCCATAGGCTAGCCAAAAAACCATTAACCGTTTCGGGGTTTTTAGCCATATTATCCTCTAGGATATAATTCGAGTGGGTTGGATAGCCAAGCAGTTGGGCTCGCTCAAGGCGTAATGGAACAACCTGCTTAATTATCTCTTTATTGTCGTTATCGTTACCGTTGTTCCCTTTCATAAAGTAGGCACGGAAAAGTTTTTCGCGAAGTTCGCGATTCTCAGCATACTGCAAGAAAGGAATCCAACTTGGATTCTGTAATGTGAATACCCACTTCCCTTCTAATCCAGCTTCCTTGGCAACTTCTGCCGCAGCTTGCTTATCACTTTCGTGGAGTCCAGCCAAATCGGCTTCATTATCAATAACCATCTGAAAATTATTAATTTCGGCAAGAACATTGTCGCCAAACTTAACGGCTAGCAGAGAAAGAGCCTCGTTTATTTCACGGAAACGGGCCTGTTTATCCTCAGGCAGATTTGCTCCCCCTTTAACAAAACCATTGTAAACCTTTTTAAGCAACATTTGCTGCTCAGGATTCAGATCCAGTTCATCCTTAATTTCGTAAACTGCTTTAACGCGCTTAAAAAGTTCGGGATTAAGGCTAATGTCGTCACTATGGCTGCTGAGCATAGGCGCAAATTTTTGAGCCAACTCCTGTATTTCGGGATTGGTATTGGCTGATGTTAAAGGGTAAAATGCACCAATAACCTCTGATAGCAAACTACCGCTATACTCCAAAGCCTCAATTGTATTTTCAAAAGTAGGTTCATCTGCAGAGTTTACAATTTTATCAATTGTTTGTTTCTGTTGCTTCATGGCCTCCATAAATGCGGGCTCATAATGCTCAACTTTTATCTTCTCAAAAGGTGGGACGTTAAATGGAGTGTTGTAGTCGGTTAGCAAAGGGTTTTTCTCTTTGCACGAGAAAACACCTAGTAACAATCCGGCGGAAAGGGTTACCATAAGTAGTTTTTTCATTTTCTGTGATCGTTTAATTGTTGTTGATATTTTTTGTGTGAATTAAGTAGTAATAGCTGTGCAAGTTATAAATAATATGGTGTGCATCAAAGCTTTTGCACCCTGCTGCGATCTGCAAAGGCATTTTTTACCACGTGCGTAACATTGATGGTGGCAGGAGATGTTTGATTAAAGTGCGCTAAGTACTCAATGTTTTTTGATGTACTTAAAATTGGAGCCCAAGTTAAACCCCTTAAGTGTAAACCGCACTCTTGTGCAGCTGCCGCAACTTTTTCAATTGCCATTTGGTGTGCATCGGCATGTTTTACAATTCCACCCTTGCCAATATTCTCCAATCCAACTTCAAACTGAGGTTTTATGAGTGCAACCACAACTCCTTGGGGCAAAAGCAAATCGATAAAATGGGTCATAACCTTGGTAAGCGAAATGAACGACAAATCGGTTACCAGCAAATGAAACTTGCTTGGCGAAAGTTTATCCTTGTCCAAATCCTTTATGCTTACCCCTTCCATTGAGGTTACCCTAGGGTCATTTCTTAGTAGTTCAGCAAGCTGATTTGTACCAACATCAACTGCGCATACGTGGGCTGCACCTTGCTGCAAAGCGCAATCGGTAAATCCACCGGTTGATGCACCAATATCTATAACATCTAAACCATTACAATTAATGCCAAAAACCGAGAGTGCCTTTTCGAGCTTAAGCCCTCCCCTGCTTACATACCGCATGGCATTATCTTGATTTACCGAAACAACATCGGTTTCGACTATTGGTAGCGAAGGCTTTAGCACAACCTTACCATTTACTAGTACATTGCCTTTAACAATATTAAACTTGGCCTGCTCTCGCGATGTAAAATATTGATTTTCTATTAGGTAAACATCTAAACGCATCTGTGTGTTTTTTTACAAAAGTAATGGAATTATTGCGATTCAAATTTTAAAATTGATGCTAATTTTGGGACATGATACAGAATCAGCTTTCCCACATCAATACCGATGATGGTACATCAACCCTATACTCAAGCAAGTATAAGGCTCACTATCACTCCTTATACGGTTCATTTACCGAGTCAAAACACATCTTTATTGATGCTGGTCTTGCCCATGTAGGTGGAGAGGAAATTAGCATTCTGGAAGTTGGTTTGGGAACAGGACTAAACGCTGCGCTTACAGCGCAATGGGCTATTGCTAACAGCAAAAAGATTAACTACCACGCCATTGAACTATACCCGTTAGGCCCTGAACACATTAAACAGCTTAACTTTAGCCAATCACTAAAGGGTAATGCTTCTGCTCTTTGGGAGCAGATTTGCTATGCTAACTGGGAAACCGAACAGCAAATTGATGAACATTTTTGCCTACTAAAACAGAGCATCGATTTTACACAATGGCAGCCAAATAGGATGTATAACCTTGTTTACTTTGATGCATTTGCGCCCGACGACCAACCTGAGATGTGGACAGTTGAAGAGTTTAAAAAGATATACAATGCTCTGCTGCCGCAAAGTGTTTTGGTTACGTACAGCGCCAAAGGCATCGTAAAACGAGCCCTTTCCGAAGTTGGCTTTACCATTAAAAGGCTCGAAGGCCCAACCGGCAAAAAGCATATCTTAAGGGCAACCAAATCCAATTAAGTGCTTGGCAATTATATTGGTTAACAAAATTTAAACATTACCCCTTTTGGGTTTTACCATAAATAACTATCTTCGCAAACTGTAAAACACATAAACTATAAAATAATAATTAATCAGTTTACTATGAAACTTGTAAGACTAGCTCTAATCCCTCTTTTGGGACTAACCGTAGCACTTGTTGGGTGCAATAAGAAAGGTGTTAATGTAAGTATTAAAACCGAAGCAGATAGCGTTAGCTATGCTCTTGGGGTAAATATTGCATCGAGCCTTAAACAGGGACAACTCGATAATATTGAACCATTGGCTGTGGCCAAAGGTCTTGATGATGTATATAAAGAGAGAGAAGGCGTTATGACAAATGAGGAGGCTGTTGAATTCCTCAACAATTTCTTTATGAAAGAGCAAGTGCGTAAGTCTAGTGAAAACCTCGAAGCTGGGAAAAAATTTCTTGAAAAAAATGCAAAGCGCGAAGGGGTAATTGTTGACTCTACCGGATATCAGTACGAAGTACTAACTGAAGGGAATGGTCCAAAACCAACCGAAACAGATGTGGTAAGAGTTCATTACCACGGCACTAAAATAGATGGAAAAGTTTTTGAATCGACCGTTGAAAAGGGCGAACCTGTTGAGTTTCAACTTAACCGTGTAATTAGAGGATGGACCCTTGGCGTGCAGAAAATGAATGTTGGTTCAAAGTACAGGTTTTACTTCCCTACCGATTTAGCCTATGGCGCTAACCCACGAGGTGGCGGTGCAATTCAACCAAACGAAGTTCTAATATTCGAAATTGAACTGCTGGATATAGTTAAAAACGAGAAGTAATATTCTAAAGAAAAACCCGTCAACGTACTAACATGGAAATAGCTGGAAAACTTATTCAAAAACTTGATCAGCAGTCAGGTCAAAGTAAAAATGGAACTTGGGTTAAGCAAGAGTTTATCCTCGAGACCCAGGATCAATACCCAAAAAAGGTGTGCGTTGCGGTTTGGGGCGATAAGGTAAAAGACATTGAAAACCTTGCCATTGGTGAGTCATTAAAAGTGAGTATTAATGTGGAATCGCGCGAATTTAATGGACGTTGGTACACCGATGTTAAAGCATGGCGCATTGAAACCATGGGATCAAACCCAGCAAATAGCTCAAATGCCCCTGAAACACCAAGTTTTGATGAAATTCCCCCTGAAATGCCCATGACCCAAGAGGGTGATATGGACGACTTGCCGTTTTAACAATCATATTATTGCACAATAACATAAAGGCTGTCAGATATTGACAGCCTTTATGTTTTGTAATACTTTTGAGTTTTAGATCCGTCTATCTAATATTTGAGCGCGTGATGTTGCAGGAGGTTTAAGTGTGTTTAAAAAATTTAAACCCTTATCAATCCACGGAACCCCCTTGTGGCATAAAAAGAATCGGCTCCGTTATGGTATGTAAAAACAGTGTTGTAACGGCGATCACAAAAAATAGCTCCACCCAATTTTCTAATATCAGGGGGCGTTTTTACCCAACTCGATGTTTTCAAATCAAAGTTTCCAAGTTTCTGCAAATCACGATATTGTTCTTCAGATAAAAGTTCAATACCAATGGAAGCAGCCATATCCATAGCGGTATCTTTTGGTTTAAATCCTTTCCTTGACTCCAAAGCCTGGCGGTCGTAACAAACACTTCTTCGCCCTTTAGGGCTTTCCGTCGAGCAATCATAAAAAATAAATTCGCCCGTTTTTTTATCATAATCAACTACATCTGGCTCGCCGCCTAATTTTTCCATTTCATTGAGCGACCAAAGTTTTTCGATATTTGCCTCCAGCTTCGCTTTTACTTTGGACCATTCAATTTCTTTATGCCAGTTCATATTTCTCTCAAAGCGAGTTTTTAAAACCCTTAGCAACTCCTCACGTTGCTCTGGCAATAGCCTTTTAATATCACTCATTCCCCTTATGCTTTATTTTGATGATTCCTATCAACTCACCCTTTTTAGTTCCTTATCAACCATAGAACAAATTAAATTGCTTTAGGTTTTCGGATTAGGTTATTGAGGTTCCTACCAATTAATTAAGATTGTAGCCAACTACGTAGCACAAATATGGGAGACCGCCAAAAATGAGATACTGATAGGAAAATAGTTTGGCAATTGGCAACAAAAAAGGGCTGCTCGAATGAGCAGCCCTTTGTGAAATAATATCTGGCAATACTAACGCTTAATCATCTTGCGAATTGCACGCTCGCCATTTGCTCCTTGGAAGGCAACAACATAAACACCGCTAGAAAGATCGCTTGTGTTAATGGTATTGTTTGTCATCTTAACATTCATTACCTCTTGTCCAATTAGGTTGTAGATAACAACACGCTCAACGTTTGAGTTAACCTTAATCTCGTTGGTGAATGGGTTTGGATAGGCTTTTAGATTGTCGAATTGATTTGTTGAGATACCAACAGGATCACTATTATAAATAGAAATATCATCAATAGCCATTTGCATACCATCCGTATACTCATAAATAAATGCAATTTGAATTGTTTTACCATGATAGGGTGTCAAATCTACAGTTACAGCTGTTCCATATGTATTGTTCGAAGCTTCAGTTCCTATCATAGTTATTACTGTTGTCCAAGTGTCATCGGCTAAAATCTTTACATAATAACTTGTTGCATAAGATTCAGGTTTATACCAAGTCCAATATTCAAAAGTTGTTGCACCTTCTTCAGGGGTTGGAATTGCAATCTCGGGACTAATTGCCCAAGTAAAATCGGGTGGAGTATAACCTGTTGCCATAGCAGCTACTCCAGTCCTAATATAAGGAGTATTGTCATCAAATCCATATACACCCTGTTCTGCGCGAAACCACCTTGGGGTTTCAGCATCAGCTGTTGGGGCTCCATCTAATGTAGTGGTACGCTTTTGTACCCAACCCTCTGGAAGTTGTCCAGTTTCTGGACTTGAGGATACTTCAAACCCTTCTGAATAAATAACACCTTTTGGAGTTGAAGTTTTAGTGTTGATGCTAGTGCTTGCCTCAACTTCCCTTGCAACATTTTGTGCTAGAAGTGAAAAGCCTAGGAAGAGTCCGGTAATTACAAGTAAAGTTTTTTTCATAATTGTTGGTTTTTAGTTAATAATTAGATTTATCAAAAATATATAAATAAACACTTAAATGCAAGTAAAGATCAAACTTTTAACAAAAAAAACAAAGGTTTGCAACCTTAATGTTTCTACTAATCTGTAAATTACATTCCTATAGACTCTTATTACTTGCCCAAAAACCTCAAACCCACCAAACCGCCTACAATCATTAAGATGAATAAGATTTTTAGGACATCCTTTGATTCGTTAAATAGAAATATCCCAAGTATAGCCGTAAACGTTGCACCTACACCTGTCCACACCGCATAGGCAGAACCCACAGGTAAAACCTTGAGCGATTGGGAGAGCAACCATACGCTTATCGCCATTGATATTACGGTGATTACCGAGGGCCAAAGTCGGGTAAACCCATCGGAGTACTTAAGCCCAAGAGCCCAACCTGTTTCAAATAAACCTGCAATAAACAGGATAATCCATGCTGTTCCAATCTTCATCTCTCTTCTTTTTAAAATAGTTTTCAAATAAAGCTAATTGGTTGCTGTTTTTTAATTTTTGCTCCAATTAATTGCCTACAAATATGCTATATTTTCTTAATTTTGCGGTCTTGCATTTTTAACAATAATACAATCAGGCTAATATGGACATTCCCGCAAAATACAATCCGTCCGAGGTAGAAGACAAATGGTATAAATACTGGTTAGACAATAAACTGTTCCGCTCCGTGCCCGACGATCGCGAACCTTTCTGCATAGTTATCCCCCCTCCCAACGTAACTGGTGTGCTCCACATGGGCCACATGCTTAACAATACCATTCAGGATGTGCTTATTAGGCGAGCCAAAATGATGGGTAAAAATACGTGCTGGGTTCCAGGTACCGATCATGCATCCATAGCCACCGAGGCAAAAGTGGTTTCAAAACTTAAAGCCGAAGGGATTGATAAGAACACACTAACCCGCGAGCAATTTCTTGAGCATGCATGGGAATGGAAAGAGAAGCATGGCGGCATTATCCTTGAGCAGCTTAAAAAAATGGGTGCGGCATGTGATTGGGATCGCACCGCATTCACCATGGACGAAATCCTCTCGGAAAGCGTAGCCAAGGTTTTTGTCGATCTACATAATAAAGGGTTGATTTACCGTGGAGTTCGGATGGTAAATTGGGATCCACAGGCAAAAACTGCCGTATCTGACGAAGAGGTTATTTATCGCGAGGTGAAGAGTAAACTATACTACCTAAAGTACTTTATTGATGGTGAAAAAGGTAGCGTTACCATAGCCACTACCCGCCCCGAAACCATATTGGGCGATACCGCTGTTTGTGTTAACCCAAACGATCCTCGCTACACTAAACTAAAAGGCAAAAGGCTACTAGTTCCGCTTATCAAGCGGAGCGTACCCATTATTTACGATGAGTATGTAGATATGGAGTTTGGAACGGGAGCACTTAAGGTAACCCCTGCCCACGATATTAACGACTATATGCTTGGCGACAAGCATAACCTCGAAACCATCGATATTTTTAACGATGACGGAACCCTAAGCAAAGAGGCTCAACTTTACGTTGGGATGGATAGATTTGAAGTAAGGAATAAGATTGTTGCTGATCTGCAGAGAGAGGGCAATCTTGATAAAGTAGAAGACTATATAAATAAGGTAGGATACAGCGAGCGCACCGATGCAGCCATTGAGCCCAAGCTATCAATGCAATGGTTCCTTAAGATGCAGGATTTGGCTAAGCCTGCACTCGACGCAATTATGGATGGCGAAATTCAACTTCATCCACAAAAGTTTGTGAATACCTACAGACACTGGATGGAGAATGTAAAGGATTGGTGCCTCTCGCGTCAGCTCTGGTGGGGACACCGCATTCCTGCATGGTATCTGCCCGAGGGTGGATATGTGGTAGCTGAAACGGCTGAGGAGGCCCTAAGCCTTGCAAAAGAAAAGTCGGGCAATAACAGCATAACCATCAATGATCTTAGGCAGGATGATGATGTTCTTGATACCTGGTTCAGCTCCTGGCTTTGGCCAATCTCTGTTTTCGATGGTATTCGAAATCCTGATAATGAGGAAATTAACTACTACTACCCCACCGAAATACTTGTAACAGCCCCTGAAATTCTGTTCTTTTGGGTTGCTCGTATGATTATTGCAGGTTACGAGTACCGTGGTGCTAAACCTTTTAAAACGGTGTATCTGCACGGCATTGTTCGCGATGAGCAGCGACGAAAAATGAGCAAGCAGCTTGGCAATAGCCCCGACCCACTAGAACTGGCTAAAAAATATGGTGCCGATGGCATGCGTATGGGAATGCTGCTATGCTCTGCCGCAGGCAATGATTTGCTTTTCGACGAAAATTTGCCCGAGCAAGGTCGAAACTTTTGCAACAAGATATGGAACGCATTCCGATTGGTTAAGGGCTGGCAGGTTGACAATAGCATTGAACAGCCTCAGCACTCGGCAGTTGCCATTGATTGGATTAACAACTTACTAAGCCGAGAGATTGCAAAACTAGACGACCACTTTGAAAAGTATCGTCTCTCCGAAGCACTTATGGAGGTTTATAAACTATTCTGGGACGAGTTCTCATCGTGGTTCCTTGAGATGGTGAAGCCGCAGTACCAAATGCCCATCGACAGAAAAACATACGATGCGGTGCTTTCAGTGTTCGAAACAATGCTCTCGCTCATCCATCCGTTTATGCCATTTATTACTGAAGAGCTGTGGCAACTTATTGGAGAGCGCAAACAAGGTGATAGCATTATGCTAAACCCATGGCCAAAGACCAATGCCTTTGATGAAAATCTGCTTAACAATTTCGACCTAGCCAAAGAGGTTATTGCAGGCGTTAGAAATGTTAGACAGGAGAAAAATATACCTAATAAAAATACCCTATCACTATTTATAAAAGGGGATAATTTTTTGGGTAACAACGAAAGCCTTATCATTAAAATGGCCGGATTGGACACTATTAGCTTCATAAACGATAAGGTGGAGAATGCCGCAACCTTCCTTATTAAAACTACCGAATTCTTTATTCCGCTAACTGGATTAATAAATGTTAATGAGGAAATTGCCAAGCTTAAAGAGGAGCTTGAGTACACCAAAGGTTTTCTGAAAAGTGTACTTAATAAACTTAGCAACGAACGATTTGTTAACAGCGCACCAGCAACCGTTGTGGAGATAGAGCGTAAAAAACAAGCCGATGCTGAGGAAAAAATTAAGGTTATTGAGGAGCGGTTGGCAAGCATGAACTAATCCAACCAATTATACTATTGAGGATTAAACCCTACAAGCCCAACAGCCAAACGGCTCGGTTGGGCTTCTCTTTTCTAAGTCGCTCCAACTCACTTAGGGCTCTATTCCTGTCGGTGTACTTTAGCATTGCAACTCTATAGCTACCATTCGATTTTATAATTTCGGGTCTATACCCCTTATGCTCAAGCGCTTTCAGATGAATCTGAGCGTTCTCCATTCGCTCAAAACTACCCGAAATAATGTAGAATGTTTTGCTATCCTGTACCACTGGCTCCTCGTAGTAAAGAGCTGCCTTTTTGTCCATATCAACGGACACTTTAGAGTTTGAACTCTGCTGTTTGGGCAATTCAGTAATCGTGTCCTGAGTAAATGATACTGAATCGAGAGGTTCGTTTAGTGCAGTATCAACTGGCAGTATATTTACATCAACCTCATTGTCTGTAAGTTGGGCAACATCCTGATTGCTAACACCATTATTCCAAAACCTAACCTCTGGAATAAATAAAAATGCCGATACGACAAGAAGAAGAATTAGTATCCCGGCAGCAATGCCAATATAAAGGGCTTTGTTGGAGCGCTTTCTGCTAGTCGATCTATTCATTTTTACACTAACCTGTGCTGTTTTTCCAGTTTGTGGTGATCCCTGCTTTTTTACCTCTCCTTCAATCAACTCTATCCCAACATCGGCTAAACCAAATGTTGATGCTACTCTTTTGTCGTCATCCTCGGGTGTAAAAACTATACTCCCATCACCGCTCGACTTAAGGCTGCCAACACCATCAAAATAAACCTCACTGCCCGTAGCTAACTTTTGGCTCAAACCAAGCACAAATGCGCTAACTGCCTCCTGTGCAGTATTTTTATCCATCTCATAATGATCGACCAAGGCTCGCTCCATGGCCTCATCATTGAATGTACGAGAGGTATCAAAACTTATTACCTCGTGCGGAGGTTCAAATTTTTGGCCATCGGCTGATAAAACAGCCGATTTATAGGTAACCATAAAACTTCCTATGGTTGGCAAACTCACAAAGCGATTTTCAGCTAAGAGTAGTTTAATGAGATTTTGCAGTTCCAATGGGCATCGCATTTTAATTGAAACAAAAATAGGTAAAAAAACAGGTGAAATCAATGCTATACCAAAATTTGACTAACTCTTTTATTTTTGAGGATTGATGTTTAACTTCGTGGCCTAAAATATCCTCTACATCCACAATGGTAATACTCTATAACCTAACCATAAGAGCATACTTTTTAATTATACTGATTGTTTCAGGTTTTAAAAAAAAGGCTAAGCAATGGGTAAACGGCAGAAAGGATTGGCAGAAAAGTCTAAAAGAGGCCATTGATAACAGCCAACCTACCGCGTGGTTTCACTGCGCATCGCTAGGTGAATTTGAGCAAGGGCGACCACTAATTGAAGCCTACAAGGATGAGCACCCCGATCATCAGGTTTTAATCTCCTTCTTCTCTCCCTCGGGATACGAAATACGAAAAAACTATCAGAAGGCTACCTATGTTTGTTACCTTCCGTTGGATACAAAACGCAATGCAAAGCAATTTTTAAGCATAGTTAAGCCTAAGGTTGCATTCTTTATAAAGTATGAGTTTTGGTATCACTTTCTAAGCCAGTTAAGGAAGAATAATACTCCAACGTACCTCGTTTCTGCAATTTTCCGTCCAAAACAGGTGTTTTTTCAATGGTATGGCTGGTGGAATCGAAAGATGCTTCACTGCTTTCGGCACATATTCTTACAGAATGTACAATCGCAAGAACTACTTGCCAGTATTGGCATTTATAACACTACCGTGGCTGGCGATACAAGGTTCGACAGGGTTTATGCCACAGCAAAAGCTGCTGAAAAGATTGCGATGCTTGATGAGTTTTGCCAAAACTCGACCGTAATTGTGGCTGGTAGCACATGGCCAAAGGACGAAGAACTTTTGCTGGAGATTGCATCCCTTTTACAGAAAGATGTAAAGCTAATTATTGCTCCACACGAAATAAACAGCGCAAGAATTGATGAACTAATCAGTAGGTTTGGTCTTCCTTGCGTCCGTTATACTAATCCAAACCAAGGCAACCTTAGCGATGCTCGAATTCTGTTTATTGATACCATAGGAATACTATCCTCAGCCTATGGCTATGGGCACATTGCATACATTGGCGGTGGTTTTGGGATTGGTATTCACAACACGCTGGAACCTGCCACATTTGGTATTCCTGTAATTTTTGGGCCAAACTACGCCAAGTTTGGCGAAGCGAAAGAGCTTATTGCCCTCAATGCTGCCTTCTCGATAAATGATTCCCAGCAACTAAAGGAGGTTCTTAACCGCATGCTCAATGAAAAACTTCGGCACAAAGCGGGTAGTGCTGCAAAACAGTATGTTAAGCAAAATATTGGTGCAACACAAACTATTCTAACCAATCTGTAACCTCTCTATTATCAACTAGTTTTGCGCCCAAAATCCCTTGAAAGACAAGTTAACTATAGCAAGTTTATATTCTCTGATAATAATTATTAGCCTTTTGTTAATAAGTATTAAAAGTAAAAACTAGAAAACTAATTTTTTTTCCTTTCTTTTGAAAGAATTTAGAGTAGGCTGTATGCTTTAGCGTATAGTATTGCTATAAAAACAATTCTTTTCAAAATAATTTTTTAGTTTAACTCAAAATCTAACGCTATGAAAAAACTGTTCTTGTTTCTATTTCTGTCGGCTTTAGGTATAGGTGCCTTTGCGCAGGTTACTACCTCAGCCATTAACGGCCGAGTTGTGGATGACAAAGGAGAACCTGTTCCCTTTGCCATTGTAGTTGCTCTTCATGAGCCTAGTGGAACAACCTATGGCACAACAACCCAAGATAATGGAAGTTATGTGCTAATGGGACTAAGGGTTGGTGGTCCTTACAAAATTTCTATTTCGTTTATGGGATATACTCCCGTTAACTATACAGACATTGACTTAAAACTAGGTGAGACATTCGTTCTAAATGGCGTACTTAATGAATCAGCCTATGAACTTGAGACTGTTGTAATTTCAGCAGGTTTAGGTAACCCAATCCTAAATTCCGATCGTACCGGTGCTCAAACTAACATTAGCCGTCGCGAAATGGATAACCTACCAACCATCAGTAGGAGCATTACCGACTTTGCAAGGCTTACGCCTCAAGCACAAGGCAACTCATTTGCGGGTCGCGATGGTAGGTTTAATACAATTACTATTGACGGAGCTGCATTTAATAACAACTTTGGTCTAAGCAGCAATCCGCTTCCTGGAGGCAATGCTCAGCCAATTTCTCTTGATGCAATTGATCAGATAACTGTTAGCATTGCACCTTTTGATGTTAGGCTTTCGCAGTTTACCGGTGCAAGTATTAACGCTGTTACCCGTAGCGGTGATAACACTTTTAAGGGTTCTGTATATTCATATATGAGACCAAAATCATTCACCGGGAGCACCGTTGATGGCATTGAGGTTAGTGGAGCCAATGATAGAAATAGTCAGAATTATGGAATTAGCCTAGGTGGCCCTATCATTAAGAACAAACTTTTTATTTTTGTTAACGGCGAAATGGAAAAAGAAGATATACCCGGAATAAACTGGAAACCAAGCACAGATGGTGTAGCTGATCCAGACTTAGGGATATCTAGAACAACAGAGGCCCATATGGAACAGGTAAGAAATCACCTTATGACCACATATGGTTATGACCCAGGTAAATACAAAAACTTCGATGCCTTCCAGAACCTAAACACAAAGATTTTGGCACGTATCGACTGGAACATCAACAAGGATCATAAACTTACCTTTAGGTACAACGACGTTGTGGGTACATCTGACCAGCCAACAAACTCCAATAGCATTCCGTCCGCTACTGGCCTCAATCGTGGATCAGGTCGTATTAGCAAAGATGCAATGTCTTTTTCAAATTCATTCTACGGATTTAAAAATACAGTTCGTTCATTCACTGGTGAATTGAACAGCAGTTTTAAAAACAATATTTCAAACAAGTTTTTGGCTAGTTACACATTTATTCAGGATACACGTACTAGCCCATCAGCACTGTTCCCCTTTGTTGATATTTGGGAAGGTGGCGATCAGTATATGTCATTCGGTTATGAACTATTCTCATACAACAATGATGTAACCAACAAAACGCTAAGCATTGTTAATAACACCTCTATCACCGTTAACGATCATACTTTCACCCTTGGTGCCTCTTTCGATCGTATGTTCTTCAGAAACTCATACATTCGTGAGGGAACATCTTATTATAGGTATGGTTCTGTAAACGACTTTATAACTGGTGCCGATCCTATTGGATTTGGTGTTACCTACGGATACAATGGCGAAGATGCTCCAGGATCAGAACTAACCTTTGGCCTTGGTGCTCTATACGCTCAGGATGAATTTAAAGCCTCTCAGAATTTAAAACTCACATTCGGATTGCGCGTTGAGTTACCCTTCTTTTTTGATGAGATGAAGGATAATCCAGCAATATCAGCACTTACCTTTGCCAACGGACAAAAAATTGATGTATCCTCCTGGCCCGATCAACAGCTACTAGTTTCGCCACGCTTTGGATTTAACTGGGACGCTAAAGGCGATCGCTCATTACAGGTTCGTGGTGGAACAGGTATTTTTACCGGTTTACTTCCATTTGTTTGGTTCACCAATCAACCTACAAACTCAGGGCTTATTCAGGTTCCTGAAATTGGATGGGGCCCAGCAAATCCAAACCTAGTTGGACTTACTTTTAATCCTGACTTCAAAGGGTTTATTGCTAGCCGACCTGATTTATTCCCAGTAAGCCCAGGCGCTCTTCCTCCTGGAGCTTCATTGGCAGAAGTATCAAAAGATTTTAAAATGCCACAGGTATGGAGAACCAACCTAGCCGTTGATATAAAGTTGCCTAGCAATATAGTATTTACCGGTGAGGCTATTTTTGGCAAGGATATCAATGCCATTAAGCAGGTTAACATTAACGAAGCCGATCCAGCTGGTAAAATGGTTGGACCCGATAATAGAGATTACTGGACAAATAGGAGTGTAGTTAGTTCCATTGGAAACGCAACTGTGCTTACCAATACAGATGAAGGGTATCAATACTCATTAACTGCACAGCTAACTAAAGGCTTCACTAGAGGATTCTCTGGAATGTTTGCCTATACCTACTCTGCAGCTAAAGATATCAGTAATAACCCTGGTTCTGCAGCATTCTCTGCTTACTCTTCAAACTCAGCTGTAGGAAGCCTTAATAACCCAGGGCTTAGCTACTCTAACTTCTCTACTCCTCACCAACTTATTGCACATGGTTCATATAGAATAGAGTATGCTAAAATCCTAGCTACTACATTTACAGTTGCATACAGGGGTTTCCAACAAGGCAGATGGTCGTACACATACTCAAATGACCTGAATAACGATGGAATTTCTTCAGATCTAATGTATATCCCTAAATCTGAGGGTGAAATCACTTTTGTTGACTATACATCGGGTGGTGTAACAATGACCGCTGCAGAACAAGCAACTGCTTTCTGGGCATATGTTAATGATAACGATTATCTGAGCAAGCGTAAGGGAGAATATGCCGAGCGTTTTGGTCACATTCGCCCTTGGTTGCATCGTTTTGATGTTAAAGTTCTTCAGGATATCTTCACAAACTTTGGATCGTCGAAAAGATATACACTACAGATTAGCCTTGACCTACTTAACGTTGGTAATATGATAAGTGATAAATGGGGAACCTATTCTAACACCCCATTGGCAAACTACGACAACGTTCGTCCTTTAACCAGGGTTGGCTTACCTACAGCTACTACAGCTCCAACTTTTAGGTTGAATGCAAATTCGATTCAACAATTTAAGGATAATTCACAAGTAGTCAAAAGTTTAAATACATCAAGTACTTGGGGTGCTCTACTTGGAATTAGATTAACGTTCTAATCTTTTAATTCAGTTTTATACCTATACCGCCCTGTGGCTCACAGGGCGGTATTTTTTTCTCTCTCCAATTACCCTTTTTTTGCTTATTTATGATTTTTTAACAACTCTTGTTTAAGTTAAATTAGAGTGCTAAATTGTAACCCATTTTCCTGAAATTATTTTCACCCTTTTTGTACCTTATGTAATTGATTATCTTAAATATAACACATTATAAATAAATCGTCATTTAGTAATTATTAATAAAATAAGCGTTTATGAACCTAAATCTTACCAAATCAATTTTAACCCTGATGCTCCTTACCGCTACCCTTGGATTTGGCTTTGCCCAAGGAGTTGTTAAAGGAGTTGTTATTGATGCCAGTAGTGGAGAAACTCTTGTAGGCGCCACTATTAGGGTTGAAGGGACTACGGCAGGTACAGCATCATCATTCGATGGGTCGTTTTCACTTCTTGTCCCTAAGGGAAAACAAAAAGTTATTATCGGATTTATTGGTTATACCAGTGTTGTTAAGGAGGTAGAACTAAATAATGATTTAAATCTGGGTAAAATACTACTTAATCCAGAATCAATAGGCCTTGAAGAGATAATGGTGGTAGCATCTATTGCACGCGACAGGCAAACCCCTGTTGCCGTTTCAACCATTAAGGCCGAAGTGATTGTTGAAAAACTTGGAACCCAAGAGTTCCCTGAGATTCTTAAATCAACCCCCAGCGTTTACGCTACCAAAAGTAGCGGCGGTTTTGGCGATGGCAGGATTAACATGCGCGGATTCGACTCGAACAACATTGGCGTTCTTATCAACGGGGTTCCTGTAAACGACATGGAGAGCGGTAGGGTTTACTGGAGCAACTGGGCTGGACTTAGCGATGTAACCCGCACCATGCAGGTACAACGCGGACTTGGTGCCTCAAGGCTTGCGCTAAGCTCAATTGGGGGTACAATCAACATCATCACCAACTCAACCGAGGCCAGAAAAGGTGGAACAGTTTCGTATGGTATTGGTAACGATGGGTACAATAAAAAATCGGCAACCGTTTCAACTGGTTTGCTCGATAATGGTTGGGCATTTACCCTTTCGGGTAGCCAAACTGTTGGCGATGGTTACATTATGGGTACTGCCTTTGAGGGTTGGTCGTACTTTGTTAATCTCGCAAAACGCATAAACGAAAAGCACTCCCTATCGCTTACCGCATTTGGCGCACCACAGTGGCACAACCAAAGGTTTAGCCCACAACTAATCCAGAACTATAGAGAGCACCCCGATGGGCCTCGCTACAACCCCGACATGGGCTATCGTAATGGGCAACTTTACACAACAGCATACAACTATTACCACAAGCCCCAAATATCGTTAAACCATTTTTATTCAATTAATCGGAACACCTCGTTATCCACCTCGCTCTACATGTCGATGTCAGATGGTGGAGGACGCAGAACGTACGGTACTCAAACCGGATGGTTACGCTACAACTCAATTACCGGAAAACCCACAGATCAAACCAAATTAACCTCCGATGGGTACCTCGATTTTGACTGGGTAACGGAACAGAATAAACTCTCGATGACCGGTTCTGAGGTAATAATGGCCAATGCGGTTAACTCGCACGACTGGTATGGCGTACTCTCCACATTCAACACTGATATTGATGCGCTGAAAATTACGGGCGGTCTAGACCTACGCTACTACCGAGGATACCACCTGTACGAAATTGAGGACCTATTAGGTGGTGAATACTTTACCAACACAAGTGATATTAACCGCCCAGCTTCAACCCCTCTTCATAAAGGAGATATTGTTAACTACCATGATTTGGGCGAGGTAATGTGGCAAGGAATTTTTACACAGGCCGAATATGTTAAAGAGAAATATTCTGGATTCCTCTCACTAGCCCTTTCAAACTCAATGTACCGCAGAACCGACTACTTTAAATATCTGGATTCCGATCCAATGCAACAAACCGATTGGCACTCCTTTATGGCATACAGCGTTAAAGGTGGAGCAAACTACAATATTTCCGATGAGCATAATGTGTTTGTTAACGGTGGATATTTTACCCGTGCCCCATTTTTCCGCTATGTTTACCTCGACAACTCAAACGAGTTCAACCCCGGAGCTAAACTAGAACGCGTAATTTCAACCGAACTTGGATACGGCTATCGTAGCTCAATTCTTGCTGTCAATGTAAGTCTTTACAGAACCCTTTGGCTTGATAAAGCCCTAACCCGACGGTTTGCTGATCTTACAGCAAACCTAACAGGCCTTAATGCGCTACACCAAGGAGTAGAGTTTGACTTTACGCTTAGACCCAATAAAAGGCTAGAAGTTAAGGGCATGTTATCTGTTGGCGACTGGAAATGGATCGACGATGTAATTGCCGATATTTACGACGAAAACGAGGTGTATTTTGGTACCGCTGAGGTTTTTGCACAAGGCCTTTCTGTTGGCGATGCGGCACAAACAACGGTTGCCCTAGGGGTAGATTACGAAGTGCTTCCACGCCTGAAAATTGGAGCAGACTACAACTACTACGATAGGCTCTTCGCTTTCTTTAACGTTGAGAACAGAACAACACAATTAAACCGGGGAACCAACTCATGGAAATTACCTGACTACCACTTGGTTGACATTAACCTGAAGTACGACTTTAAGATGGGTAACTTTGATGCAACCCTATTTGGTACAGTAAATAACCTCCTGGACACTGAGTATATTGCCGATGCAACCGATGGATCGACATACGATTATAAAACCGCAACAGTCTATTACGGATTTGGTCGTACATGGAGTGGTTCACTGCGCATACGTTTCTAATTAGCTCACTACAAAAAGACAGATAAATGAAAACATTCAACTACATATTCGCCAGTTTTATGGTAGCAATTTTAATGCTATCGGCCTGCGAGCCCAACAAGGAACTTTACGAAGACCTTGATGCAGAATTAAAGCCTTTTAACAAAACGATTGAGTACACCCTAACCGATTTAGACTATACCTCGCTTACTGGTGCCATTAAACAGTATAAAGCTTTTAACGACACAGCCATTGCAATGGACTATGTACCAGGTATTTTAGCCAAAAAGTTTATTGCCCTAAACTTGGGCAGTTCAGCAAAAGTAAACTATAACTTTATGGTTGTTGATACAGTTAAGGCATGGGAAAAGGTTATTTTTGGCTATACTCTAACTGCTGCCGACTACAATGCAATTGGGGGTTTTGTTGCAACTTACGATTATTTTTTCAATACCCCTGGTTATCTTGCAAAAGACTATCTGCCTAACTACCTACCTAACTTATACCCCACTCCTGAAGTAAAAGACTCTGTTGTTATTATATACAACTTTAACCCACAGGGAACTACTGTGATCCCCAATGCAGATTGGTATAGGTATGATACCATTAGCGGGAATACTCTTGGCTGGATATATCAGAGGACCATAACCGAACTTATAGAATGTGATATTGTTTTTGATGAGGATGACTACTATACCGGTATGATGCTCTCGAACCCATTCTTCCCCAACATCTCGGAAGCTGAGCGCAGGATCCCAATTTGGCTTAAGATTAACTTTCCGTATGCTTTAAAGGGTAATAAACAATTGATACAGTATGCTTACGGAACTGCATTAAATAGCCTAACCAACAAAGCTATACAGTACGAGTACAATGGCACCGATTGGGTGAAGCTAATTGGGTATAAAATTGAAGTGCGCTCGGAGCAATACGTATTCTCGCAGAATGGCTGGGTATTCGATCCTACCATCCGTTTTAAAATGGGAAAAGCAGACTATACCACCATTGCCGAAAACGACCCTATCCCTCACCCAAAATATAGTGATTTGGGATACTATTATGGTGCAAGTGGGAATTACAGCAACTTCGATATGAGGGTGCAATTCTTCCACCTAAAGCCTTACACTAATGTAATAAACGAAGAAACAACCATAACTTACACCCCCGAAGAGAATGACCCTGAACTTTGGAATCTATACAACAACGAAGGTGCCGAGGCAGTAACAGAGTTACTTTTCCAAAGGATACTTCAGGAAGGTTTAATACTACTACTCGAGCATAAATTCCCAACTGCAAAACCTCTTTCAGAGGGAGTTGAAGTTCACTATGTAGTTCAATTTGAAACCTACCACGATGATCTTTCACGCGGATACCTCGAAGCGGAGTACAAATGCGTTACCGCCGCAACTGGGGTAAATTCCGCTAAGTTTGAGTTTGTTGACGGGCCAAGACCAAGAAGTAATTAATTTGTAACACAACCCACCTAAAAGGATGTGCTGAATTTACTTTTCAGCACATCCTTTTGCTTTATCCCCCATATTACAACAGGTTCAACGTTAAAAGCTGAGTCTCATATGTATTACATATCTATTTGTTAGCGTGACACTTGCAATGTTGATAACTTTGGTTAATTGTTTACTTCTTCAACTAGCAAAGCTTGGAGTAAACGGGTTTGGTTTTATATCTTGCAAACACTTTTGGCATAGTTGAAAAATTTTGCATAATCCTTTTTTTCAACTCAATAGAAATTTTAAGAAATTTTAAATTATAAAACCAACTTACCAAAATGAATAAGGGGGAAGTGTCATTGATGAACGAAATTAAGGAAAAGAGAAAAGTTTATTCCTTTGAAGAGGCCTTAAGTGCTTCAACAGTATATTTTAAAGGCGATGAAATGGCAGCTAAGGTGTGGGTTAGCAAGTATGCACTAAAGGATAGCTATGGCAATATCTTTGAATGCTCGCCCGATGACATGCACCGTAGGCTTGCTAAAGAGATTGCCCGTATTGAAACAAAATATGCAAATCCCATGAGCGAGGAGGATATATTTAATCTTCTTAAGGAGTTTAAGTATATTGTCCCTCAGGGTGGTCCCATGACCGGCATTGGAAACCCGTTTCAAATCGCTAGCCTTTCAAACTGCTTTGTTATAGGCTCAAAAGGTGATGCCGATTCGTATGGCGGAATAATGAAAATTGACGAGGAGCAGGTACAGCTCATGAAGCGTCGTGGAGGCGTAGGTCACGATCTATCGCACATTAGGCCAAAGGGCAGTCCGGTGCTCAATAGCGCACTTACCTCAACCGGTGTTGTGCCGTTTATGGAGCGCTACTCAAACTCAACCCGCGAGGTTGCCCAGGATGGTCGTAGAGGTGCACTTATGCTCTCTATTTCCGTTAAGCATCCCGATGCCGAAAAGTTTATTGATGCAAAAATGGAGGCTGGTAAAATAACCGGCGCCAACGTATCGGTAAAAATTGATGATGAATTTATGAAGGCTGTTGTTGATGGAACCCCCTACGTTCAGCAATATCCCGTAAACTCACCCAATCCTTCATATCGCCAAGAGATTAATGCTCACGATATTTGGAAGAAGATAATTCACAATGCCTGGAAATCAGCAGAACCTGGAGTGCTCTTCTGGGATACGGTTATAAATGAATCGATAGCCGATAGGTATGCCGATTTAGGATTTCAGACTGTATCAACCAATCCTTGTGGCGAAATTCCCCTTTGCCCATACGATAGTTGCCGCCTTTTGGCACTTAATCTTTATGCCTATGTTGATAAGCCTTTCACATCAGAGGCTAAGTTCAACTTCGAACTTTTTAAGAAGCATGTTCATAGTGCACAAAGAATAATGGATGATATTATTGACCTTGAACTAGAAAAAATTGATGCTATACAGGCTAAAATTGATCGCGACCCAGAGGATGAAGAAGTAAAAGCCGTTGAAAGCAATCTTTGGAATAAAATTCGACAGAAAGCAATTCAGGGGCGCAGAACTGGCGTTGGCATAACCGCCGAAGGCGATATGCTTGCTGCACTTGGCCTACAGTATGGGTCTGATAACGCAACTGATTTTGCCGTTGAAGTTCAAAAAACTTTAGCCGTTGAGGCTTATCGCTCATCAGTATTCCTGGCAAAAGAGCGTGGCCCGTTCCCTATTTTTGATGCTCAGCGCGAAAAGAACCATCCTTTTATCAGCAGAATTAAAAATGAGGATGAGGCGCTTTACGCTGATATGGTAAAGTATGGCCGCAGAAACATTGCCTTGTTAACCATTGCACCAACTGGTACTACAAGCCTAATGACCCAAACTTCATCGGGCATTGAACCTGTATTTATGCCCTATTACAAGCGTAGGCGCAAGGTAAACCCAAATGATCAAAACATTGTTGTTTCATTCGTTGATGAGGTTGGTGACTCGTGGGAGGAGTACAACGTTTTTCATCATAAATTTTTAACCTGGCTTGAGGTTAATGGCCATAACCCCGAGGAGGTGAAACTTTACCCTGAGGCGGAGGTTCAGAAATTGATTGAAAAATCGCCGTACCACAAGGCCACATCAAATGATGTTGACTGGCTTAGCAAGGTAAAAATGCAGGGGATGATTCAAAAATGGGTTGATCACTCCATTAGCGTTACTGTAAACCTACCTGAGGATATTTCTGAAGAGATGGTGGCCAAGGTTTACCAAACCGCATGGGAAAGCGGATGTAAGGGATGCACTGTTTATCGCGATGGTTCACGCGATGGCGTACTAATTTCTGCAACTAAAAAAAATCAGAATGATGTTGAGGCTGCTCCAGCCAAGCGCCCCAATATTTTAGATTGTGAAGTAATCCGTTTTAAAAATAACCACGAGAATTGGATTGCCTTTGTTGGACTATACAACGGAAAACCGTACGAGATTTTTACAGGTTTATCGGAGGATGATGTGCTACCAATCCCCAAAGCCGTTACAAACGGAAGTATTATAAAGATTAATGATAAAAACGGAAGCCGTTACGATTTTCAGTATATAGATAAGTATGGTTATACCAACACCATGGGTGGACTATCGCACATGTTTAACAAGGAGTTTTGGAATTATGCCAAGCTAATTTCTGGAGTACTTCGCAACGGAATGCCCATAACCGATGTGGTTAATCTAATTAGCTCACTCAGGCTTGATAACGAAACCATTAACACTTGGAACGCCGGGGTTGAGAGAGCTTTACGTCGCTATATACCTGATGGCACAAAGGCAAAAACAGGTAAAAAATGTACCGAGTGTGGTTCTGAATCGCTAATTTACCAAGAGGGCTGCCTAATTTGTCAGAGTTGCGGTAACTCTAAATGTGGATAGGCTTTCAATCAACCATACATAAAACCAATCCCCTGTTGAATATCAGCAGGGGATTTTCTTTTCAGCTAGTATAGCTCTATAAACTCAAAGCTATTCCCCACATGGTTTAGGTACTTCATAAATCCTTCGAAGGGAATAACTAGGGATGCAGTGTTTAAATTAGGGTGAAAACTAATCCTTTGGGCCTTTTGCAGATTGCTATCGATAAAAAGGTGCACATGGTTTCCCAAATCGTGAATTAGGCCAAAGGGTGATACAGAGCCCGGCTCTAGGCCAAGGTACTTCATCATCCGTTTAGGCGATGCAAATGAGAGTTTTCCTTGATTGAGCCTTTGCTCAAGGTCGCGAATATTTAGAGTTTGAACACAATCGAAAACAACAAGATAGTGCTTATTACCCTTATGGTTTCTGAAGAAAAGGTTTTTGCAATGTGCGGAGTCAATCCCTTCCCAATACTTTGAGGCTTCCTCAACTGTGGGCACTGGGGGATGCTCATGGTAATCAAAACTAACGCCGAGATTACTAAGGGTTTCATAAACCTTAGCATCGCCGCGATATATATTATTTGTCATAGTAGGCTAAATTCTCACTCCCATTATCACAATATCATCAATTCTTGGAGTAGTACCTTGCCAACTTACCAACCGTTGGTGGAGCAACTCATGCTGCTTTTCCATGGGTAAGTGGTGTATTTTTAGTAGAAGTTCTTTCAGGTTTTTAATCATAAACTTCCGCTGATCAGGGCCCCCGAACTGATCGGCATACCCATCAGAGAAGGTATAAATAACATCTCCTTTTTTGTACTCCATCACATTGTTGGTGAAAGGAGTATCGTACTTAATGTGGATACCAATTGGCATCTTATCTCCCTTAAATTGCAGAAGTTCATTGTCGCGGACAATAAGCATCGGGTTGTTTGCCCCTGCAAATTCAAGCAATCCAGTATCGGTATCGATAATATATACCGCTATGTCCATTCCATCCTTGTTTTCGCCCATCTTACCTGTTTGATGCAACGAAGCAATAATCATTGTACGAAGTTGATCGAGCATCTGCGAAGCAGTAAACTTCTCTCCCTTACCCGTAATCTGGGTTAGGAACGCTATTCCTAACATGCTCATAAAACCTCCAGGAACACCGTGCCCAGTACAATCGGCAACTACGCAAATTTTACGATTCCCTATTTGGGTATGCCAATAAAAATCGCCGCTTACAATATCGCGGGGCATAAAGAGGATAAAGTAATCCTTAAAAATTTCATCGATTGCCTCTTTGGGCGTAAGAAGAGCATTCTGTATTCTACTTGCATAGTTAATGCTACTTTTAATCTCCTCATTCTGCTCAAAGATTGTATCTCGCTGATGCTCTAGTTCCTCTTTTTGTGCAACAACTTCAGCAGTACGCTCTTTCACTATTTGCTCAAGCCTAATTTTCTCAGCAATCAGCCTTCGGGTATTATACGCAACAAGTCCCCAAACCAAAAGACCCAACAGAATAACATATCCAATAATAGCTACCATAGAACGATACCATGGGGGTGATACAGAAAAACTATACTCCGCAATCTCACTCTCAACACCAAAAACATTGCGTGCTTTAACTTTAAAAGTGTAATGTCCCTCCGATAGGTTAGTATAAATAGGAGTTGGCGTTGTTGTCCATTTGCTCCATTCTTCTTCGTTACCATCTAATAGGTAACTATACTCCGTTTTCTCCACACTCTCGTAAAACGATGAGGATACATCAAATGTAATGCTATTGTACTTAAAGGATAGTGAATAAATTTGTTTATCATTCTGCGTTAGGCAGGTTGCAAGTTCACCATTCTCCAAAAACTTTACATATGCTCCTTCAAAAAGAACTGAATCGCCCTTTGTGGTTACTCTTCGAATAAGAGCATTGTAGGGAACATCAAAATTTTGGTTTACCTTCCTATTGTATGAGTATAGTTCTGCTGAAATAACAACCCATAGAATATCCCCATCGGCATATAAGTAATCGCTCCATCTACTAGGTATTACTTTAAATGGTTTTGAAATAATCCCTGGAGTTCCATTTGTTTTTCCATGTAATTCTATCCACCCCTGCCCTTTACCATCGGAGCAAGCCATAGCATAGCCGTTGTCATAACTAACAACTCTACCAACGCCTTTATCATCAACGGCATAACTCATTCCGGGGAGTTTCGCAACCTCAATGCTATCTGTGGATTCGTTAAAATGATAAATCCCCCCACTTGTAAGGAAATAAATTTTCCCATCGGCAATAAACATGGAGAGATTCTTATTTGAGGGAAGACCTTGCTCAACCCCATATTCAGTAACAAGGGTATCCTTATCAAGCTGAACCCTGGTAATTCCGTCGGAGTTGGTAACTATCCAAAGATCATTTAAAGAAACTTCGCCAATGGATCTATACTCCTTCTTGAGAATATCTCTTTTAATTCTTCCTAAGTCTTTCCATGCATAGCCATTCCACTCCATGGCAGCAAAGGAACCGCTCATCCCAATATACACACGATTAGGGTTCTTTTTACTCTGATGTAACGAGTAAGCAATATGTACAATTTTATCTTTAAACTCAGAAGTATTGCTAATACTCCTAACACGAAACCTATCATCAATCTCAAAAATTCCATTGGAAATAGTTCCAACAAGCAACTTCTCCTTATTCGTTTTTGGTTCTTTAAAAATTAAATGCGACCATGCAGCAGAGTTAATCTGGGATAACTGCTTAAATCTGGATGTTCCTCTGAAATCAACCTCCTGATAAAAAACCCCGGACATCGTAAAAACGAACAAGGTTCCGTTGAAACGAGTAACTCCAGTAATACCACCAACTAGTCCCGATTCTTTGGAAAACTTTCTAATGGGTGAATGAATGTCAACTTGAGCTATCCCTACGTTTAAACCTAGCCAAAGAGGTCCCGAATTCCCTTTCGCGCCTTGCTGATATGAATATAACACCGAACCATCCAAAAGACCATTATATTCACTTAAGATTTCTATGGGAGTTCCCTCTTTATCTAGTTGTACAAATCCATAATATTCATCAAATAAGAAATTTACTCCTAGTGTAGTATCGTTTACAATTGTTGCATGGTAAGCCTGCAATTCTTGATCCATTAACTTACCATAAAAACTATCATTGTGCTTTAGTTTTTTAACCTCACCACTATTCTGGTTATAGTGAAACAAGCCTTTATTGGTAACCACTGTTGCGGTAGAGTCGTTGTATGTCAACATACTCCAGATGTCGCTATGGGCAAAGAAATTACCGTTTTTTGCAACTATAATAGAGGTGTCCACCAACTCACGTAACCCTGCACTATAGGAACCAATATAGTAACGGTTATTTACAGTAAAAGAAAGTAAATTATAGTATCGTTGCCCTTGGTTTAGGCCTTTTACACTTACCTTTTCACCATCATATATAAACAGGTAGTTCCTGTTGTGAAAGTATATATCACCCCTAAACTGGTATATTTTATTGACATCGGAAAAATGGCCAACGGAGTCTGTTAGTAGAGGAAGCAGTGATTTGTATTCTAGTTTACCTAAAAGATTGGGTGCCAGATATCCAAAATCGCCCGAAGTTCCAACATAAACAGTTCCAATAGAATCAACAGCTAGAGAGCGAACAGTTGCATTTTTTGGAACAGGGATTTTTCGCCAGGTTTTCCCATCGTACTCAAGAACACCCCTATCGTTATTCCCAAAATACATAATCCCCCTATGATCCTGCACTGCACACCAGTTCTGATCGCTTGCATCGTACTCTTCTGGCGAAAAGTTTCGAAGTAAGGGTAATGGTAACCCCTGTTTATTAATCTGACCCACTGATACTAATGTCAATAATACCAGTTGAACAATGAGAAGATATTTTTTGGTAACGTTCATTTCCTGTTTTGTAAACCTTAAAATTTCCTTAAATAAAGTAATTTTTTTTACTTTATAAAAATAATCAAATTTATTTGGTGTAGCGCTCTTTACCTAAACAAATTTATTAAAAAGATAATTGCACCTAGTACCCTGCTGCCTGCCCATCCTTTCTCGATTCGGATGCACCATAGTAAACACCATTTTCTTGATCGAATTTAATTGCCTGATACCCTCCGTAACCTCCTAAATCCCACTGGATTTTATGCCCTTTGCTTATCAAATCTCTAATCACCTCCCAAGTAAACCCTGTTTCGAGCAATACTGTGCCACCATCGCTCATCTTTTGGCCTTTTGGTTCCGATGAGCCAATGTGCTGAACTCTTGGAGCATCACCCGCCTCTTGAAGATTCATGCCAAAATCGAGTATATTAACCACTATTTGCAAATGTCCTTGGGGTTGCATTCCTCCTCCCATTACTCCAAAACTCATAAAAGGAGCGCCATCCTTTGTTATAAAACCGGGGATAATGGTATGAAATGGTCTTTTGCCAGGAGCATAGGTATTCAGAAATCCTTCCTCAAGATTAAAATCTTCGCCCCTATCCTGCAGCACAAAACCTAATCCCCAAGGTGTCATCCCTGAGCCCATTCCCCTATAGTTACTCTGTATTAGCGAAACCATATTGCCTCGCTTGTCGGCAACGGTTAGGTAAATGGTACTGGGAGTATCCATTGTTCCAGGCTCATACGACTGGGCAGCGCGATTTGGATTAAGCAATTGCCTGCGTTCAGCAGCATACTCCTTGGATATTAACCGCTCAAGGGGAACATTCTCAAATTGCATATCGGCATAGTAATGGGCTCTATCCTCGAATGCTATTTTCTTGGCCTCAATAAAATGGTGAAGATACTCGGAGCTACCAAAACCCATTGAGGATATATCGTACCCTTCAAGAATATTAAGTATTTGCAATGCAGCAATTCCTTGCCCGTTGGGTGGTAACTCCCACACATCGTATCCTCTATAGTTTGTCGAAACAGGTTCAACCCACTCCGACTTATGGCTTGCCATATCCTCGTAGCTTAGGAATCCGCCCTGTTCCTTAATGTACTTAGCAATAATACGAGCGATATCACCTTTATAAAAGGCATCGCGCCCTTTATTTGCAATGGTTTCGTAGGTATTGGCCAAATCAGGATTTTTAAATATTTCACCTTTAGCTGGAATCTTACCATTGGGCATGTAGGTTTGGTTAAAGTTGGGATACTTGCCAAGCACTCGTGCAGACCGATTAAGGTAATAGGCAATAAGCTCAGTTACCGGAAATCCTTCACGCGCATAATTTATAGCCGGCCTTAAAATATCTGACATGGGTAATTTTCCAAACTTTTTATGCAGTTCAAACCAACCGTCAACTGCTCCGGGTACGGTAACTGGCAGTGGACCAAAGGATGGAATTTGAGTAATCCCATTCTTCTTAAAATAATCGAGGGTCAAGGATTTTGGCGAACGGCCGCTAGCGTTTAATCCATAGAGTTTTTGACTTTTAGCATCCCAAACAATCGCAAACAAATCGCCCCCAATGCCGCTGCCTGTGGGCTCCATTAGCCCAAGTATGGCATTTGCTGCTATGGCTGCATCAACTGCCGTTCCGCCAGCCTTAAGAATATCTATTGCAACCTGAGTTGCCAATGGGTGGCTAGTTGCAGCCATTCCGTTTTGAGCAATAACCTCGGAGCGGGTGGCAAAACTGTGACCAGTAACCCTATCCTGTGCAGTTGCTAATATTACTATAGCAACTAGCTGAAGCGTAAAAACTAACCTTTTCATAGCTTATGTATTTTGTGCATTTATTTGACCAAATGATGTTTGAATGGTTTATCCATAAATTTGTAAATAAAAAAAACAATTAGTCTCTCCAATTCAATGGAGCAAGGGTACTTTGTAAGAAAATAATTAAAAGCATCCTTACTATTATTCCATTTATATGGATCATTCGTATATTTACAAGTATTAAATCCATTAAATATGCAAGATATTAAGATTAGCTATAACAAATCTTGACTCTTAATACAGAAGTTAATCTTGGCCTTGTTAATTACTTTTTTACGATATTATGAATAGAGTAAAGAACATGAATCCTAAAACAATCATAACGATAATACTCATTACCTTTTTTTCTATTGAGGTAAACGCACAAATTGATACAACAAGTAAATCTGTCCACAAATTTGAGTTTGACGGACAGGCATCGGCATACACTAGCTATAGTCCGAAAAATGATTTGGATATGTTCCTAGGGGGTAGGTACTTACCCGAATTAAATTATAGTTACACTTTTAAGAACGAATCCATGCTCGATTTTGAAGCATCGGCAAATATATATGGTTCGGTTCTGTTTCATCCTTTCAACAATTCAAAAACCGATGGGGATATTGCTCCATATAGAATATGGGGGCGTTTTACAGGAAAACAATATGAAGTTAGAGTGGGCTTGCAAAAATTAGATTTTGGAACAGCCATGATGCTTCGTCCGTTACAATGGTTCGATGAAATTGACCCTCGCGACCCACTCAAGTTTACCACAGGCGTTTATGGTGCTTTAGGCCGTTACTACTTTTTAAATAATGCAAATATCTGGGCGTGGGCACTTTATGGAAATGAGAACCCCAGAGGTTTTGAGTTGATGAAAAACAATCAGGATATCCCAGAATTTGGCGGTCGTATTCAGCTCCCTGTTCCTAGAGGAGAAATTGCAGGAACATACCATCACAGAAATGCAAGTTCTGAAGATTTACAAGGCTTCCCTGTATACGATAATATTCCCGAGAACAGGTATGCACTGGATGGGAAATGGGATGTTGTAGTGGGCGTTTGGTTTGAGGCCCTACAGGTTAATAAAACTAAAAATGTGGGTATGCTTACCAACCAGTCGTATTTAACACTAGGCGTTGATTACACTTTTGGGATAGGAAGCGGGTTAAATGTTACTCTGGAAAACTTACTGTCAACCTACGATGAAAAGGCCTTTGCTTTTGGTAACACCTCCAATGTTACAGCCACTTCAATTGCTTATCCTCTTGGTTTCTTCGACAATTTAAGCGCTATGGCTTACTACGCATGGGAATCAAAAGATTTCTCATTCTTTATTAATTACGAACATCAATTCAAAAGATTTACAGGCTATATAATGGCCTACTACAACCCCGATAGTCAATCGGGAATGGGCACTACTCAGCTTGAGAATTCTTTCTCCGGACCGGGTATCCGATTAATGCTAGTGTATAATCATTAAAATAACTTAATTATGTCAGAACAAATTATTGTACTCGAAAAATTGGTTAAGCGCTTCCCTGTTGGTGATGGCGAATTTACAGCCCTTAGCGATATCAACATAACGTTTGATAAAGGAGAATTTTCAGGCATTGTGGGGCCCAGCGGTTCGGGTAAAACTACATTACTGAACATTATTGGTTCACTAGATTCTCCAACAGAAGGAACAGCAACTGTAATGGGTCAGCAAATTTCAAAACTTTCCCACAAACAAGCGGCTCAACTGCGCAACTTGCACATTGGCTTCATTTTTCAGGTTTATAACCTGTTGCCTGTGTATACCGTATTCGAGAATGTTGAATTTGCTCTGATTCTTCAGAACCGCTCCGCAGCCGAGCGAAAAAAAGCAGTTATGGAAGCATTGGAATGGGTAGGATTAGAAAATATGGCGAATAAAAAACCATCGAAATTATCGGGTGGTGAGGGTCAGCGTGTAGCTATTGCACGTGCTATGGTAAAGCTACCTGATTTAGTGCTTGCCGATGAGCCAACGGCCAACCTCGATGCCAAGAATGCGCATATTATTCTGAAAATGATGAAAAAACTTAACGAGGAACTTAAAACAACTTTCCTTTTTTCAACCCACGACGAAAAGGTAATGGCTTACATGAACCGCTTAATTCATTTGGAGGACGGAAAAGTAGCAAAAGATGAAATAGTAACAGCAAAAACAGTTAGCTAATGAGTGGCAAGTGATAAGTTACAAGTTAATGAGTTACAACTTCAGGCACTTTATAACTTGACACTTTAGGCACTATACAACTTAACACTTTAGTCTCTTTATAACTTGACTCTTCAAGCACTTTTTTCACTTTAAACTCTTTAATAAATGGGAAAAGCATTTCATTTAGCATACAAAAACCTTATGGGGGCAGGTCTACGGACTTGGCTCAATGCAGGAGTACTGTCATTTGCTTTTGTAGTGATTATTTTCTATAACGGTTTAATTGACGGTTGGAACGAACAAGCCAAAATTGATGGCATAAACTGGGAATATGGATATGGACATTTAGTCAGTGAAAACTATGACAGCTATGATGCATTTTCAATTCAAGATGGACATGGAGAATTAGCACTTACAAGTCAAAAAAACCTGACTCCTATATTAATACGACAAGGGAATTTATACCCTAATGGTAGAATGATGTCAATTCTCATTAAAGGAATTGAGCCAAATCAGGATGTTTTAAAACTGCCAACCCAACTTTTAAAAGATAGTAAAGCAGAAATTCCGATAATTATTGGAAAGCGTATGGCTGAATCGGCAAAAGTTAAAATTGGCGATGAATTTATTTTACGTTGGCGAGATAAGAATGGTACTTATGATGCAGCAACAGTTACGGTTGCTGGTATTTTTGAAACCATTGTGCCTTTTGTTGATGGTGGACAAATTTGGATGTCGATTGACAAACTTCGTGAACTGACCTTGCTGGAAAATAGAACAACCTATTTTGTTGCCAGCGAGCAATATCAAAACGCAGCAAATTTAGGTTGGCGATTTGAAGACCAGGAATACCTAATGCGTGAACAAACAAAACTAATAAATGCAAAAAAAGTTGGAGGTAGTATTTTTTACATAATACTAATGACACTGGGCTTATTGGCTATTTTCGACACCCAAGTGCTTTCAATTTTTAGAAGACAAAAAGAAATAGGCACCTATATTGCATTGGGTATGACCCGCTGGCAAGTAGTACGCATGTTTACCGCCGAAGGCGCAATGTATAGCGTATTTGCAACCGTACTGGGAGCAATTTATGGCATACCCTTAATGTGGTATTTGACAAAAATAGGAATTTCATTTGGTGCCGATGGAGGAGACATGGGAATTATCATTGCTGAAAAAATATATCCTGTTTATGGTATGGGTTTAATTTTAGGGACAATACTCGTAGTTATTTTATCGGCAACAATCGTTAGTTTTTTACCAGCCCGTAAAATTGCCCGTATGAATCCGGTTGAAGCCTTGAAAGGGAAGGTGAGTTGAGAGAGTGAAAAATTAAAAGTGGCAAGTTAAAAGACAAAAACAAAAAACAAAGGATAAAATACAATAATGGAATACTCACATAGCTTTAGACACTTAGTAACTTGAAACTTTAGGCACTTAGTAACTTTACACTTTAGGCACTCTAATCACTTACAACTTTAGGCACTTTAAACTTAACACTCTAGGCACTTTATAACTTTAGTCACTTCTCACTTACATCTTTAGTCACTCAAAACCTAAACCAATGGATAATAAAACTTTCAGCATACAATTCGAGTCTCGCACAAAGCAATTTGCCATTGATATTTTAAAACTATCAGCCCAGCTACCCGCATCCTACGAAGGGAGAGTAATAAGAAATCAAATCTCGAAGTCAGGAACAAGTATAGGAGCCAATTATCGTGAAGCAAATCGGGCAAAAAGTAAGGCCGACTTCAAGTATAAAATTAAAATATCAGAAGGAGAAGCAAGCGAAACCCTTTATTGGCTCGAAATAATTGAAGAGATGCAATGGCTTCCGTTGGAACTAATAAAAACAACCATGAAAGAAGCCAAAGAGATATTGGCGATTTTCACATCAATTAGCAAGGGCTTGAATGAGAAAAAGAGAACAACCAACTAATATTTAAACTATAAAACTCATCAACTTTAGTCACTTTATAACTTTAGACACTTTATAACTTTAGTCACTTTATAACTTTAGTCACTTTATAACTTTAGACACTTTTTAACTTTAGACACTTTTTAACTTTAGACACTTTTTAACTTTAGACACTTTTAACTTAAATAAATGAGAATAGCATTCAAAATGGCATTTAAGAACCTTATTGGTGCAGGATTAAGAACTTGGCTCAATGTAAGTGTATTGGCTTTCTGCTTTATTGTAATTGTATTTTACAATGGCTTTATAAACGGCTGGCAAAAACAGGGGCGCTTAGATGCTGTGAATTATGAATTTGCACAGGGGCAATTATTTCATGCCAACTATGACCCATACGATGTTTTTACAGTACAAGATGCACACGGAAGTTTATCTGAAGTGGAAAGCGAGAATCTAACACCAGTTTTAATTCAACAAGCAACTTTGTACCCAAACGGTAGAATGAATCCGATATTAATTAAGGGTATTCCAATAAATCAAGACGTAATAAACTTGCCCATTAAATTGCTGGCTAAAAGCGATGCTGCTTTACCCGTTCTTATTGGTAAACGCATGGCTGAAGCGTCAAAAATTAAATTGGGTGATAATGTTTTGCTTCGATGGAGAGATAAAAATGGCACTTACGATGCAACAAGTATTACCATCGCAGGAGTTTTTGACTCGGATGTTCCTACCATTGATGTTGGTCAGGTTTGGATGTCATTAAAAAAATTAAGAGAACTAACAGGGCTTGAAGATGAGGCTACTTTATTTATCGCAAATGAGAATTATGTGCCGAATAAAAAAGCTG
The DNA here is from genome assembly GCA_002410065.1 of Bacteroidales bacterium UBA5349. GTDB lineage: Bacteria > Bacteroidota > Bacteroidia > Bacteroidales > Tenuifilaceae > Perlabentimonas. Next base: position 43,609 of record DHQB01000026.1, read on the forward strand.
GCTGGAAATTTCAAAATCTATCAATGTTGCTAAAAGACTTCGATTCAGCTGTTCAGGCAGAACGCATAGGCTCAGTGGTTATTTATTTAGTGCTTTTAGCTATTGGCTTACTGGCTATTTTCGATACACAGGTTCTTTCAATATTTAGGAGACAAAGAGAAATTGGAACCTACATTGCACTTGGAATGACCAAATATCAGGTACTGAAAATATTTACCGTTGAAGGTGGTATGTACAGTATTTTTGCAGGACTTGTAGGTTTAATTGTTGGAACTCCATTATTTTACTACACCTCAAGCCATGGTATTAATTTAGGTAATTTAGGTGATGAAGTAGGAGCACGTATGGCACGTATAGTTTATCCATCTTTTGGGATTCCCCTAATAATAGGAACACTTTTGCTTTTGGTATTCTCGGCAACGCTGGTAAGTTTTCTACCCGCTCGAAAAATATCCAAAATGAATACGGTTGATGCATTAAAAGGGAAAATGAGTTAAAAAGTTAAAAGTTTCGAGTTGAAAGTTACGGAACTCAACAACTTTAGGCACTTAATAACTTTAAACTTTAGGCACTTAATAACTTTAAACTTTAGGCACTCAATAACTTTAAACTTTAGGCACTCTTTTCACTTAATAAATAAGAAAAATGATAAAATTTATATTTAAAGCAATTTTAAGAGACAAGAACAGAAGTCTCCTACCCGTAATTGTAGTTGCTCTTGGGGTATTTCTCACCATTGCACTTAGTGGGTATTTAAGCGGTATGTTGGGCGATATGGTTGAACAAACTGCGCGTTTTCAAACGGGGCATGTAAAGGTAATGTCAAAGGCTTATGCCGACAATGTTGACCAAATGCCAAACGACCTTGCCTTGTTAGGTATTTACGAATTACATGAAGAGCTAAATGCCGATTTCCCCGATTACAAATGGGTGAATCGCATAAATTTCGGTGGAATTATTGACGCTCCAGGCGAAAATAACACATCAAAAGGACAAGGGCCTGCCATGGGAATGGCCATCGAATTGTTTTCGAAAAGTAGTGGCGAAGTAGCGCGAATGAATCTTGAAAACTCTTTGCTAAGTGGAAAAATTCCTGAAAAAAGCGGTGAAGCTCTTCTGGGTTACGAATTTGCCAATAAGTTGGGTGTAAAAGTTGGCGATGAACTCACTTTTATGGGAAGTACAATGAATGGCAGCATGGCTTTTTCGGTATTTAAAGTAAGTGGCACTGTTCGTTTTGGTTCATCGGCAATGGATAAGGGTACCGTTCTTATCGACTTTACTGATGCACAACAAATACTCGACATGGAAGATGGTACTGGAGAGATATTAGGCTTTTACAAAGACGAAATATTTATGCAGGAACACGCGGTGGAAACAAAAGTAGCTTTCAATGCCAAATATGCTATTGATACCGATGAATTTGCACCAATTATGAAAACTTTGGCAGACAATAGTGCAATGGGTATGTACCTCGGTTTGGTAGATTCCGTAGCAGGTATGTTTGTCTTTATTTTTATACTAATCATGTCAATTGTGCTATGGAATACAGGTTTGATTGGTGGTTTACGTAGATACCAAGAGTTTGGCATACGTCTGGCACTGGGCGAAGAAAAAGGACACATTTATAAAACCATGATTTACGAAGCGTTGCTAATTGGTATAATTGGTTCTGTTGTTGGTACTGCATTAGGTGTTACCGTCACACTACTAATGCAAACCTATGGTATCGACATTAGTGGAATGCTGAAAGATGCAACCATGATGATGCCTTCGGTTTTAAAATCGAAATTCACACCCCAGTTGCTTTACATTGGTTTTATTCCGGGAGTTATTGCCATGGTTATTGGTAATATGCTTGCTGGTATTGGCATTTACAAGCGAGAAACAGCAACCCTGTTTAAAGAATTAGAAGTATAATTATTAATCAGCTAAAACATAAATTATGAAACATCTTATTATTTTACTGCTATCGGTTCTGTCCGTAAAACAAATACAGGCGCAGCATGCTATCGCTATCCTAAATAAGGTAGATGCAAATATCAACTCGAAAACAAGCATCATCAAATCAGACATGATTATCTATGGTCGTAGGAACAGCCGTACCATAACTTCCATTGGTTACGCAGAGGGCAATAGTAAATCTTTCTCCGAATACCTTGCTCCCGAACGCGAAAAGGGAACAAAGATGCTCAAATTGGAAAATAATTTATGGATTTATTCCCCATCAACCGACCGTACCATTCAGCTATCGGGTCATATGCTAAAGCAATCTGTTATGGGTTCGGACCTTTCGTACGAAGATATGATGGAGAACCGAAAGTTAACCGAGATGTACAATGCAAAAGTGGTTGGTGAAGAAATTATTGATGGTCGGAAAACATGGGTTCTTCAACTGAACGCGAAGGTAGATGATGCCAGTTACGATAGCCGCAAGGTGTGGGTAGATACTGAACGTTACGTGCCCCTGCGTGAGGAGCTGTATGCCAAAAGCGGACAGCTACTAAAGAAAACAGAACTGAAAGATGTAAAGAAAATCGATGGCAGATGGTACCCTACCAAAATAAACTATAAGGATATGCTAAAAGATGGCAAAGGGACAGACTTTGTAGTTTTAGAAATTAAGTTTAATGCAGAAATACCTCTATACATCTTTAGTAAGGCATCATTAAAAAAGTAAAATCAATGCTCAACAACAACTAAATTACATAGGATTAACAGATAAACACAATAACATCATATAACATACTCTTTTGAAATAACTCCTTCACGCAGGAGTTCTCTAACAATAATCTCTGTCATATCACTCTTAAACTGAAACTCAAAGCGAATATCCATTACATAGGCTTTAACCTTCATTTTGAGGTAAGATCTTTGCGCATTAACCTCATTGGCAAAAAGAACAACAATGGGCTTATTAAGGTAGATAAATCGGGAGACTTGAGCCGCTTCTAAAGCAGTTTTTCTAGCCTTTTGGGTATCAACGTCAATGGGCAGATAAATCTCTGCAACTACTTGGCAATTAAGTTCACCGGAGTTTGCATTGGATACGGCCGAATTCATTAGCTCCATGTTTGGAATGGAAACAACAGAATCGTCGGGGGTAACTATTCGGGTTGCTCTTAACCCTATCTGAAGCACTTCGCCATAGTGTTTCCCTGTTTCAATTTTGTCGCCAACCTGAAAAGGGCGATCGAACAGGAGCATAAGCCCACCAAACACGTTTTTAAGTAAATCCTGAGCGGCCAAACCCACGGCAATAGTAATTGATGCCCCCATGGCAATAAGCGTTTCGAGCGGCGGATTATAAATTCCCTTCAGTATGGCAAAAATCACTACACCCCAAATCGTAATACGCACAATGGGGATAAGGCTTTTAATCTTTATTCGATATTTTGAGGTTCGCTCGGCCATAACCTGAAGTAGCCGAATAATCAGATTTATAATAAAGTAACCCAGGCCTAACAGTATAAGCGTCCAAAATATTTTTGAGAACGAAAAGGCATCGAAAACCTCAGCTGGCGTTTTTACTAGTTGTTCTTCAAGGCTTTTAGCATTTGAGACTTTAACAACAGAAGAATCGGCTATCTGCATACTATCAAGCCTGCTGTTGTTCAATTGAACAGTAGTATCTAAAGGATTTTGAGCAGATGCGAATGATATCCCAAAACCAAAAATAATTGCAAATAGTGCTATCCTTTTCATTGCTTATTCAAGTTTTAGTTCACAAAATTTCTCATCGAGAGGTAATCGGAAACTGGCTTAAAAATAATTGGGTTGATATTAAATTTTTGATGTGGCCTTATGAGTAACCCTTTTTCGAGCATCGGGTTAAGTATATTCCGGCAAACGCCAATTGGCTTACCCATTACCTTCGAAAAATCGTCGAAACATAAGCCATCGTGAAGAATTAGCGCCTGCAGCGAGAAAAGTTCATCACTACTTAGCTTCTTAATAAACGAGAAATCGACCTCACTTATGGGGATAACATCAATGGTATCATCGCTTACTTTTTTTATAGAGCGAAGCCAGTAAAGCATTGCCAGCGAAATGTTACCATTCGACAGTTTTTTGAGTATGGTAAAAAATCGCTTCTGAAGATGATTCTGCTGCTCCTCAAACTCTAACTGTTTAAAAACTTTGCTACGCTTACTTTCTATGTCAGGCAAAAAATTGATTTGAAATCCACTTAGCGCATTGCGCTTATAGATTATCTCCTCAATGGTAGCCTCATTCAATGGCTCAACAAACACCTCGGAGGTAAAGTAGTTAGAAACAGCAATAGTCTTATCTAAATACTGCCACGAATGCTGGGTATATATACCTATCCACAGTACCTTTTTCATGGTATTGGCCATCAAATCGAATAGCAGATTCATACAATCAAACCCACGCACCTGCTTAAGGAACATATGCTGCAGGTTTTCAATTATCACTATTCGGGATGAATCGCCGTTGTTTAAAAAGTCAATTATCTCATCATTACTATTAAATTTCTCTACACCAAAAATCTCGCTAAAAAAACTGTAATAAGCCTCTGGTGTATAAATCTTGTAGCTCAGTTTAGTAATTGTTACTTGCTCTTTTTGCTCCAAATCTTTCAGAAATATATTTACCAAAGATGTCACGCCACTGCCCTTATCGCCAATAATTGCTATGGTAATAAACCTATCCTTGCTCCAATCTTTATAGGATTGTCTAAGCAATCCCAACTCCTTCTCCCTATTCACAAAAAAACGCTCTTCGTTTGTGGGGCTTAATCTAAACAAACGCTGATAAACAAAGGGCAATCCCTTTAACGACTGCTGCGTATCGCCTATAAACTCGGAAATTTCGAACGACACTTTCCGAACATCTTCACCTACACCTAATCTTTTCTTAACGCGCTTAAGCCTTCTGTTTATGAGGAGGATAATTCTTTTGTAGTAGTACCTGATCAATAAATAATTGCGTTTAGCAATAATCACCAATTTTTTTCTGAACTCTTTGGTACGCTCTACCGCCTTAATTTTGGCAATCTTCAGGTTAAGTTCAACGTTATTTTCTGTGTTCTTAAGCTTCAGTATATCATTGTTAAAGGTGTTAATGGTTTCGCCAAAATCCTTACCTAAAATATTTTGAATCGCCTGCATTGTCTCCTCAACCTTTGCTAGATGCGCAAGCGCTCTTTCAAAACCATCAACAATTGTTGTACGAGCCTTGCTGGCAGTACCCTGTTTGCTGTTAAGCTGGAGCAATGCAGACTCAACGCTAAAATCGCAAACCGTACCAAGGGCAACTAGGTTCAAGCGTGCTCGTTCTAGTTGCTTACTTACCTTTTTCCATATTTTTTCAACCCTAGTGTTAAACTTGGGTAACGCTTCAAAACCAAGCAATTCTCGTGGCGAAATACTTTTAATTTCGTGGCAATTTTTCCCTTTTTCGTAATCCTTATATCTTAGAAATGTCCTTTGATCTGATATATCATTGGTTAACTTATTAATGCTTTTGTTTAACTGACTAAAATCATCAACAAAACAATGCGTAAGCATCTCAATTCCTTTAGCAAGGACCTTGTCGGTTAATTCTGTCGATAGTGTAACTTGTGCCTGATGCACAATAGCAAGCATGTCTTTTTTCGACTTCTTATCGGTGCTTACGCTAGAGATTATTTTCGATAGTAAGCCTTTTACTTGAGCAAATAGTTTTGAAAGATTATTAGTTGAGAAGTTGCCTACGTTATCGTATAGTAAGTTGAACTCGTCGTAAACAGAATAGTAAAGTAAAGTTACATCAACATCGAGCATCCAGTCGTCTAGTAAGGTACGATGTGTATTCTGCCACAAAACAAGATTTTGTGCTGACTTTAACAGTATCTCACTGCTCCTTTTTTCAACCTTTGCATGCCTATAAAATCCATGAGACATATCAATCGTGTCAACCTTACCAATGGCCTTTGCAAAGTCGTCGGAAATTTTATCAGACAAAAACTTAAACTCTTCATCAACCCCTAATTTAGTTTGATGATTACTCTCCAATGCCTGATTACACATATCAGCAGGTCTATCAACTTCTGCCTCTTCCTTTTCTGACTTATCCCCATAAAGTAACTTCTGAAACTGTTCATCAAGGTTATCGTCGCCCTCCCAAAGCCTAAGCAGTATATTGCTGTAGCCTTTAAAAACTGAATCGAAAATTGGCAAACATTGCTCAACAAGAGTAACGTTTAGGAAATATCTGCACATGTTGCGGTATGGTACTCTTCGGTAGTTTAAAACCTCTCTATTTGGACTCTTCCTTAGAAATATTTTTTGTGCCCAATTGGATATTGCTACCCCCTTGCGCTTGAAGAAAAGACCAATATTCGACCAAATTTTTCGTGTGGTTTTAATTAGATTATCCTTAATGGACAAGGTATAGGGCAATGCTACCTCTTTAACCCTAATTGTATGGATTAAGCTAGCAGTTTCATCCTTAACAAGTTTATGTAACTCCTTAATTAATTCATCTTTATCATTATCAACTTGCTTTTGTGCCTTATTCAGCAAATCCAAGAGTTCCTGTTTATACTCCTTTTGCAGCAGTACTTTATGAGCCAGCTCATCAGATGAATCTAAGGCTTGCGCTAATTTGGTATAACGCTTTAGCCTTGCCTCTATCCAACGTTTCTCGTCCTTTAACCTCTCATCAGTAAAGCGCTTTAAGTAGGGCAGCGTTTTTTCGGTTAAAAGTTGGTTAAATCTGAGAATATCATCTGTTTGTTTTCCCATAGTTATAATGAAATAGCAAATCGTAAAAAGATAATGCAAGTTAAGCAAGAAATCATCCATAAAACATCTTCAAGTTAAATATATTCAAAATACAGCAAATAGCATATTCCTCAAAGCGTTTACCAATCAATCTGTTTCTACATAACAACACGTTTGCTATCTTTGCAAAAATTTTGAAATCAATTTAAGCATGAGCCAAACAAACGTTAGGGTACGATTTGCCCCCAGCCCAACCGGGCCACTCCATATTGGCGGTGTTCGCACTGCGCTATTCAACTATTTTTTTGCCCGCAAGCATGGCGGTAAATTTATCCTCAGAATTGAAGATACCGACTCGCAGCGCTTTGTGCCTGGAGCAGAAGAATACATTAACGAATCGCTCAACTGGTGCGGTATTCAGATTGATGAAGGGGTACAACAAGGTGGTCCATTTGGCCCATACAAACAAAGTGAGCGTAAAGCAATTTACAAGCAATATGCCGATATGCTGGTTGCCTCGGGAAACGCATACTATGCGTTTGATACTGCCGAAGAGCTTGATACACTAAGAAAAGAAGCAGAGGCAAAAGGCGAAGCCTTTACCTATGGCTATAAAATTAGGGGTACACTTAACAACTCGCTTACCCTTAGCACCGATGAAGTCTCAAAAAAAATAGCGAATGGAGACCAGTGGGTAATTAGGTTCAAAATGCCCGAGAATGTGGAGGTAACCATGAGCGATATTATTCGCGGGGAAATCAAGGTAAACACATCAACCCTTGATGATAAGGTACTTTTTAAAAGTTCCGATATGCTACCAACATACCACCTGGCCAACATTGTTGACGACTACCTAATGCAAATATCCCACGTTATACGGGGCGAAGAGTGGTTGCCCTCGCTCCCACTGCACTTTATGCTTTACCGTGCCTTAGGATGGACCGATAAAATGCCGGAATTTGCGCACCTCCCGCTTTTGCTAAAACCCAGCGGTAACGGCAAGCTAAGCAAGCGCGATGGCGATAAAATGGGCTTCCCCGTTTTCCCCCTTGAGTGGAAATCGCCCCAAGGCGAAATATCGCACGGATACCGGGAGGATGGTTACATTCCAGAAGCATTTGTTAACCTGCTTGCATTGCTAGGATGGAACCCCGGCACCGAACAGGAAATATTTAGCATGGACGAGTTGATTAATCTTTTCTCTCTTGAGCGTGTAAACAAGTCGGGGGCAAGATTTGATCCAGATAAAGCAAAGTGGTTCAATCATCAATATCTTATAAAGCAGTCCAATAGCCAGATAGCGGAACAGTTTGCCGCAGTACTCCAAACCAAGGGTGTTGCCTTTGAGATGGAAAAGGTTGAGAAAATTGTGGGTCTTGTAAAAGAACGAGTTAGTCTTGTTAATGAACTATGGGAACAGGCATCCTTCTTTTTTGAAAGCCCACAAACCTACGACGAAAAAACGGTTAGCAAATTTTGGAATGTGGACACCCCAACAATTATGAACGAGGTTGCCAATAGAATTGAAACGGTAGAACCCTACGCCGCTGAGGAGATTGAGCAAGCCATTAAGGGCTACATAAACGATAATGGGCACGGAATGGGTAAGGTTATGAACGCCATTAGGCTAAGCCTTGTTGGCGAACCTAAGGGTCCTGGTGTTGCCGACATTTGCGAATTGTTGGGAAAAGAAGAAACGGTAAATAGACTACGCAAAGCAGCTAAAACACTAGGGTAGGAAAAGTTTTTTAATCAGAAATTTTCGGAATTGTTTCTCCGAACATATCGGCTATTGCATGCATTCCAAAATCAATATGTAAATCTCTGGTGATAATTCTACAAAACCTTGACTGTAGCAGAATTTTAGGTGCGATTGTGCGGTAACTGCGCATCCTGTTTGCAACAGCTAAAATTATTAGAGTGCACTTATCAATCCATAAGCCACACCAAATAAATACCCAATTGTATAAAGTCCAACTAAGAGTAATAATATATTTAGAAATATATCTATCGATTTTATTCCAATTATTTTTAAAGGTAGCTTCTTCATCTGAATGATTTTAATAAGCAATGACAAGTGAAAGATAAAATAATTTGACATTTAGAGAAAAATATTATTGTCAATAGTGTTTGAAAACAACTAAAAAAATTCAATTTTCAACCAAATCAAACAATAAAGAGTAGAATGATTTTTTTTTAAAACAATGTCGTTTTTTAAATATGGAATTTCATAATGTTGATTGAACTTAAACAAATATTTTATATAAACGACATTATTTAAAACACTTCAAGTTGACATTTCACTTAGGGTTTTAAAAAACAACACTAAGAAAAGGGTAATTAAATCTTAAAAAACTGGAATTCAACTCTAGATGTTAATCAGCAATGACATGTTCTACCAATGCATATGCTACGCCTGCAACGAAACCAATTGCAACAAGGCCAGAGGCAACACCTCCAATTGCAATTACAATACCAAAAATTGAACCACCATTGATATTTCTCATTTCATCTTTGTCGATTTCAACTAGATAATCCCTCTGAAAATTTTCCATAATGATTTACGTTTAATTATTAAGTAATCCTTGTGTAGCATTATATCCAGCCTCAAAACCTTCTGAAACGAGAAGACAAGCTGCAGTAACTGCTACTGTAATTGACCCCGCTATTAATGCTGTTCCAATTAAATAAGCCAACAAGCCCCCATCCGTTTCCTTCATTTCCCTAGCATCCAGCTCCTGAACGCCAAAGTTTTCCAAAGATAATTGTTTCATTTTAATTAGTTTTAAAAGGTTAATAAAAATTTTTTACACCAAAATATGGTGCGTGTTTGTAACGTTACAATGCAAAGATATTTTCGTAGCGTCCGGAAAACAAGTACGCTGGGATAAAAAAACTGCCGCCATTGCTCCTTTTCTTCTCTATTGGCTCTAGAGGTCTAAAATCTATATGGATTGATATCTCGAACGGATATTCGTAGTAATTAAGGGGTGTCTGGGTTTATTGTGCGGCAGCGTTGGTGGTTAGGGGCTGTATGGTTTTTTTACTCACGGGGATACTATTTGCTTAGCAAATAGTATCCCCGTGAGTTGTAAGTTTGTAGGTGTAGCCTAATCCGAACGGGGCAAAAACGAGTGTTTACTGAATGTTGTTAACTTTTTCTTTTTGCTTGAATAGTGTTTTACCCCCATTTAACTTGCTGGTACCCTTAGGCTGCCGCACGATTTTATTGTGTGGTTTACCGAAAACTTGTAACTTCGGCTCATATAGCAAATTCAATGGTTTTATTTTGGTTACCACACGGTGCAACCGAACCGTTCTTTGGCGAGCTCAGCGCAGCTAATCGAGGACAAAGGACGAACTCGGCAAAACCAATCGTGCGGTAGCGTTGCAAACGCAGCCTGAGCCGAACAGGGATTTTCAAGAGTTTACCTAGTAGTACAACGACATTCCAAATCTTCCACCAATAGATTTATCCATCTCCATCTCTTCGGGCATAAACCCTTTAGTTTTACCCAGAATACCGATGTCGAACGAGATTCTCTTTAGCCGTTCGCCAAAATTTGGGGTAATTAAATACCTCAATGAAACATCGAAAGCACCGCCCCAAAAACCTATGGTTTCAGTAAAAGACAATCCTTTTGGTTGATTCCATACATGGATATTGGCATCGGTACGGAACCTTTTGCCAAGGGGTAAATCATAAATGCCTACACCTGCAGCAGGAAACCAATTTTCTTTATTCTGATGTTGCCTGAAATAAAGCATGAAGTTCTGTTCTTTAATACTTAGCCAGATATACTGGTCAATAAAATCGCCAAATGGAGACATAGTGTACCCCAGGCTCAAGTTGTACTTAACATTTTGGGAAATTGAGAACCCATTTTTAAAAAACAGAAAAGGCGAAGCAAGGTTAAAAAGCGAACGCCAACCTATGCGTTTAATCATGCTCTTTTCTTCTTTAGTTAGATCAACATATTGATTATACCTTATAAACTCCTCGTTAGGTCTGTGTATATGCTTTACTGCACCGTAAACATCGTGTCCAACAATATCTCGTTTAAGCTCATCGGTTTCCTCTACAAGGTCAAAGTCATACTTAAATAATCCAGTTAAGTAGTATTGTAACAGTGATAATTTTCGCATTAGATATTCAATATACAAGAGCTTTTGGTTATGGGGGCTAAAAACCATGTACGACTCAATTTTATGGGCAAGCATATAGTCTGATTCAAGTCCAGCGGTATGTAACCGGATGTAATTAGGCAGATCATTATCCCTTAGTTCGATCAAAGAATTGTCGGTAACGCCCTGTACATAGGCTGCCCCTTTGGAGTTGAAATATGGTCGCGAAATTGAACCGATATTTTTGTATGTAAGTATAGAACGATGCCCCTCTTCGTGTGTGAGCGGCATGCCAAGTATTGTGCTAACTCCCAAAACAAAATAAGTTGCTGGTAAAAATTTAAATGTTTCATAAGCACTGTTAGCAACAAGCAAATAGGTTCCAAGGTAGTTCTGGCTAAACTGCCTCATTGTGAAAAGTCGGGCTGGATTATCGACAAAAATAAAGGAGGAACGGATTTTAAAGTTTTTATTCTGCTGAATAGTGGGTTCACATCGTGTAGTATCCTTTAAAAACTGAGTTTCAACTTTATCAACAGTTATTACTTTGTTAATATTTGCTGATGTTTTTATAAAACCAAGCAAAACAAAAAGAATAACAATTAAACACCTATAGGTTAGACTGATACAAGAACTGAGCATAGGAAATCATATTAAAAAATAAAATTATAGGAAGCTAAAACGCTAAAAACAGGAGTTAATCGCGTACTAAAATCAAGAGTTGTGCAACTAAAAATGATACCGTAAATACAGCTGCAGCACATTATTATACTGGCCAAAATCGAAATCCCAAAAGTAGTAAATATCGCCTGTATGCCTCCTAACGGGCAGAAGTGAGTAGGAAAATGTGGCGCAAAAACTAAAGTTCCTATTCAACACATATTCCACACCTAACTGTGCTGATAGTTCTGCTTTACGGAACCGGGTATCATCCTCAATTGGATTCTCGTACCCATTATTCTTCTCTATCGATTTCCACAGGTATCCAAACGAAAGTCCCCCAAACGGAATTATATCATCCCTAAAGTGATATTCGAATAGAAACGGCATCTCGGTATAGTTAAGCCTTAGGCTATACTCGCCGGTTGTTTCGCCTGATCCATCGGTAAAATTTCTGTAACTCCCTTTCTGTACAAACTTTAGTTCTGTTCGAACCGATATGGTTCTCGAAAACGATCGGCTTACCCAAACACCCGCAACAGCTCCTACCCTGTGATAGCCCCCAAGTCCATCACCATCAACCTGCGTGGCAGCCATACCACCCAAAACACCTCCGCTAAATTTTTGTGAGATAGCAAGAATAGGAAGAAAAGCAAGCAGCAGAAAAAGTAGCGTTTTATGCATAACAAACTTTTAAATTTTTCTCCTCCCAATTATTTTGCCCTAATCATCTCTAGCATCTTGGCAACGCCTGTTGATGATGGTTCTTTAATAAAGGTAACATCAAAACGAGAGTGAACCGATACATCATTGGGATCGATTAGGAATATTGGGATATTCCTTGGAGCAGAATCCAACAATCCTGCTGCAGGATAAACGTTAAGCGATGTTCCCACCACGGCAAATATATCGGCTTGGGCCACAATTCGAGCAGCCTCAGGAATCAAAGGCACAGCCTCGCCAAACCATACAATATGGGGTCGGAGCTGCGAACCTTTCTCACACAAATCACCAATTTTAATATCCTTGTTGCCAATGTCATATAGCAAATCCTCGTCAACACTTGACCGTGCAATGGTTAACTCGCCATGAAGGTGCATTACCTTTGTGCTGCCAGCACGCTCATGCAGGTTATCAATGTTTTGCGTAATGATATGTACATCAAATTCTTTCTCAGCCTCAGCAAGTTCAATATGACCACGGTTTGGTTCAACTTTAAAAAGTTCTCTGCGGCGCTCGTTATAAAAACGGGTAACCAGCTTAGGATCTTTTTGCCATCCCTCTGGACTGGCTACCTCCATCACGTCGTACTCTTCCCATAATCCTCCCATATCGCGGAAAGTCCTAATTCCGCTCTCGGCGGATATACCTGCCCCAGTAAGCACAACTAGTTTTTTCATCTTATTATAAATTTAAGTTTAATTAATTATTCAATTCTACCTAATGCCCAGTAAAACACTTTTGGCCATGTATTTATTAATCAAAACTATAAGATAGAAAAATTAGTAGTTATTCCCAAAATCGTTACCAAGTTTACATAAGATGTCCTACACTTCCCAATCAAAACCATCTTTCGTATCCATAACCTTTACTCCAAGTTTATTAAGCTCATCGCGAATTTTATCCGATGTGGCATAATCCTTATTGGTTTTTGCCTGCACACGCATCTCCAGCAACATTTCAATAAGTTTACCTGTTAGCTCGGCATTTTTCGAACCCTCGTCCTGATTATCAACCAGACCAAGTATCTCTTTTACAATCGTATTAAAGGTTGTTACAAGTGTTTTAAGATCACCTTCGGTTATCGTTTCCTTACCCTCCACCAACGAGTTGATATTCCGAACCCAGTCGAAAAGGATTGCAATGGCAATAGGGCTATTTAAATCATCGCAAAGCGCTTCTAAAACTTCGTTTTTCAACTTGCTCACATCAACTGTCGATTTTTCCGAAGGCTTAATTTTCGACAATGCCCTCCCTGCTGCAAGCAATCGATTTAATCCCTTTTCAGCAGCCTGTAAAGCTTCATTTGAGAAATCGAGAGTAGAACGATATTGTGCCTGAAGCATAAAAAACCGAATGGTCATTGGGCTATAGGCCTGCTGAAGCATTTTATGATTACCCGTAAAAAGTTCCTCAAGGGTAATAAAATTACCCAGCGACTTGCCCATTTTTTGCCCATTTATGGTAATCATATTGTTATGCATCCAGTACTTAACAGCATCTTTGCCATTAGCGGCAACACTCTGCGCAATCTCACACTCATGATGTGGAAACAATAAATCCATTCCACCCCCATGAATATCGAATGGTTCTCCTAAGTACTTAGTACTCATGGCAGAGCATTCGGCATGCCAGCCAGGAAAACCATCGCTCCAAGGCGATGGCCAACGCATAATATGCTCGGGACTAGCCTTCTTCCAAAGGGCGAAATCAAAACTATTATGCTTTTCTTCCTGCCCATCTAAAACGCGGGTAGTGGAAAGCATGTCATCAAGTATGCGGCCCGATAGTTTGCCGTAATTGTATTTTTTATGGTATTTCTCTACATCAAAATAGATTGATCCATTGCTCTCATAGCCAAACCCATTTTCAATAATTTTCTTTATCAACTCAATCTGCTCAATTATGTGTCCGCTTGCTCGCGGTTCAATGCTTGGGGGCAAAGCATTAAGCATTCTCATGGCCTCATGATATCGGTAGGTATAGTACTGCACAATCTCCATGGGCTCAAGTTCCTCTAACCTTGCTTTTTTAGCAATTTTATCTTCTCCCTCGTCGGCATCATTCTCTAAATGGCCCACATCGGTAATGTTCCGAACATAGCGAACTTTATAATCGAGGTACTTTAGTAATCGAAAAAGCAAATCGAAAGTAATTGCAGGCCTTGCATGTCCTAAATGCGGATCGCCATAAACTGTTGGTCCGCAAACATATAGTCCTACGTGAGGTGGGTTTATTGGTTTAAACTCTTCTTTTTTTCTGGAAAGTGTATTAAAAATTGTAATATTCATTCTGAAAATCATTGGTTTATATGTAAAAAATCTATTCACTAAATTGAACACAAATATACAGATTTTGAATGCTTTTTTACAATTCAATATACTAGCAAATTTTAGGGGGATTTAGGAATAGTATTTGATATAGCTCTAGGAAACTTTTAAAAAAAGTTGTAAATGATCTAAATCATTCCGTTTTTTGTAACCTTTAAGGCTAAATGTTGTTTAATAATGGTATTCATCTATCTAATGCATTAAGGCCTAACGATTAAATAGGGTTGCATAAGTGCAAGTTAATGTTGTATCAAATTTTAATATTATAATAATTGTAGAATAATCTTTTAAATTATGAGAACAAGAATATTTATTAGTCGCCTTTCCGCTATTATAATGGTTTTTTTACTATTTTTAAGCATTGATGCAAATGCACAAAAGGAGAAACTTCAAACCGCTTTTATCTACCAGGTTACCCGATTAATTGAATGGTGCCCTGAAGGGAAAGAGGGAAATTTTATTATAGGTGTTGTTGGTAACGAACCTGCTTTAATAGCTGAACTTAATGCCTTATCTGCTCGTCGGGTAGGTAGCCAACAAATTGAAGTTAAAACCTTTTCTAGTGTTGGTGCTATTACAAAAGCAAACATACTCTTTGTTCCAGACTCACAGTTTGACAACATTGGCGCAATAGCATCTAAAGCATCTGGTTTTTGTACATTAATAGTTGCTGAACAATCCAGCGCAGCAAATAAAGGGGCAGGCATTAGCCTAGTTTACAATACTAGGCAATCAAAGCTTGAGTTTGAAATAAATAGAAGTTACATGCGACGAAACTCATTTAACGTTAACGAGCAACTTTATAATCTAGCAACCTCGATTTACTAAATACTAATTGTTATGGAAGTTAAATTCTCTCTCTCTCGTAAACTACTTCTCGGATTTGGTTTGGTTATCAGCCTTTTCATCATCTCTTCTGTTATCACATTTGTTATCCTTAGCCAAAACGATGAAATAAACAGAAACCTATCTGAGCAGAATACCCCTTCCGTCAACAAACTGATTGAACTGCAAAATCTTATCACCGAATCGAAACTTTTGATTAAGAACTGGGTTTATATTGATAAATTACCCGATACTCCTGATAAGATTAGGCTGCAGGAAATGCATAGTACCATTTACCCAAATCTTGTAACCGACATTAATCCACTAATTTTAAACTGGAATCCAGAGGATAGGCAAGCCTTTGAGAATCTGAATAGCAAAATTACAAAAGAGCTTTTTGTTGACCATAAGACTGTAATGTCGCAACTAAACTCTTTCGACAGTTACAACGACTTCCTTATCCTTATGGATGTTGAGGGGATGGTTGATGTCAACGGCTCAATAATCACGACTACAGACGCTATTCTCGATCAACTTAATGCACTTATTGCCAGTCAGCAAAATGAAGCACTAAATGCATATTCCAAAATTGAATCGTCAACTTCATTCTTCCGCATCTTCATAATTATTGGCGGTTTACTTGTTGCTGCCATTGGCATTGCAGTATCGTTAATTGTTACAACTTCGCTTAAAAAGTCGATAAATATTGCATCGGAGGCTATTGCAAAACTTGCAGAGGGTGATCTGAAAATTGAATACGAGATTACTGGAACCGATGAAATTGCAAAACTTCTGTTCGACCTTAAAGCCATGATTAATCGGCTTAAGGATATTGTTAATAATATTGTTGAGGGTACTGGTGAAATATCAACAGCCAGCTCAGACCTGAACGGCATAGCCCAAGGAATTTTGGGAGGCGCATCAACACAAGCCAGTAGTGCCGAAGAGGTATCCTCTTCGATGGAGGAGATGGTTGCAAACATCCAGCAGAATACAGAAAACTCTAACAATACGAACAAAATCTCCAATAGACTTGCAGTGGATATTGAAAAGATTGGTGCCGAATCGGAGAAGAGTATGATCTCAATCAAGAAAATATCGGATAGAATTAACATCGTTAACGATATTGCATTCCAAACTAACCTATTGGCTTTAAATGCTGCGGTTGAAGCGGCACGTGCTGGCGAGCACGGCAAAGGGTTTGCTGTTGTTGCAGCCGAAGTTCGTAAACTTGCGGAGCGCAGTAAAGTTGCGGCCGATGAGATTCTTATTCTCTCCAGGGAAAGCGTTTCAAATACCGAATCATCGGTTGAGCTAATCCGCGAGATTATCCCCGAAATTAAAAAAACATCCGTTCTTATTCAGGAGATTACAGCCGGTAGCGTTGAGCAAAGTAATGGAGCCGAACAGATTAACAGTGCTATTCAACAGCTTAATAATGTTGTTCAGCAAAATGCGGCTAACGCCGATGTGCTGGTTAATAGCTCTGACAAATTGAATGGTGAGGCCGAAAGACTTAAAGAGTTAATCAGTTTCTTTAAAACTGAGCAGCAGAGAAAATTTGTTGTTAAAACAACACAGCCAAAGCAAGTAAAACCAGTTACAAAAGGCCATCTTGCTCAAGCAAAACCAGCCCCTGAAAAGCCAAAGGTTACAGTAACCCCACAACCGATCGAAAAAAAGAGCGGTGGCGTTAAGCTAAACCTTGGAGGTAATGTAAATCCTAAGGATGACGATGGATACGAAAGGTTTTAGTTGAAAAATCATCATAAAAGAGCCACTTGCAGTTGCAAGTGGCTTTTTTAGTAATATGCATTGGTTATTATCTTTTCCCGTACTGTAACTGATAATACGCTTGGTATTCTCCCGATACAACAGCGTTAATCCATCCCTCATTTTGTAAATACCAATCAACTGTTTGCTCTAGCCCCTCGGTAAACTTAACAGTAGGTTCCCAACCGAGCTCATGCTGAATTTTGGAAGAATCAATAGCGTATCGTAAATCATGCCCTGCCCTATCAGCTACAAAGGTTATAAGTTTTTCCGATTCGCCCTTTGTCCGATTCAACTTTTTATCCATAATCTGGCAAATCTCCCTTACTAAGTCGATATTACGCCACTCATTATTTCCACCTACATTGTAGGTTTCGCCAGGGTTCCCACTGTGGAATACTGTATCGATAGCAGCAGCATGATCCTCAACATAAAGCCAATCTCGTACGTTCAACCCTTTTCCGTAAATAGGTAATGGTTTATTGTTTTTTATGTTATTGATTATAAGGGGAAGGAGTTTTTCGGGGAATTGGTTTGGACCATAATTGTTAGAGCAGTTTGAGATAACCACAGGGAGTTTGAAGGTATGGAAATAGGCTCGAACCAGATGATCGGAACTTGCCTTTGACGCAGAATAAGGGCTCCGAGGATCATACGAGGTGCTTTCGGTAAACAATCCCTCATCGCCTAGGCTACCATAAACTTCATCGGTTGATATGTGGTAAAAGCGTTTGCCCTCAAAACTATTGCCCCAATGGCTCCTTGCAGCATTTAAAAGCACAACTGTACCTTCAATATTAGTCCTAATAAACTCCATTGGGTTTGTAATGGATCTATCCACATGCGACTCGGCTGCCAAATGGATTACCCCATCAATCTCAAATTCTGCAAAAACCTTAGCCACAGCATCGGCATCGCAAATATCTGCTTTTACAAACCGATAGTTTGAACAATGCTCAACATCCTTCAGATTCTCCAAATTACCCGCATAGGTTAAGCAATCCATGTTTACAATACGATAGTTAGGATACTTATTCACAAACCTTCGTACAACGTGCGAACCAATAAACCCCGCACCTCCTGTTATTAAAATCGATTTCATAGGATAAATATTATATTTCTCTGTATTTTTTCTCCCAATTCCAAGCATTCCTAAGCGACTCGCCCAATGGTGTTTCAGCCTCCCAGTTCAATTCGCGTTTTGCCTTGCTGGCATCAGCAAAAATATTGGGCACATCGCCTTGACGACGGGGAGCAAAGCTCCATTTAAGTTTTAAGGCATTAACCTTTTCAAAAGTTTCAATAATCTCCTTTACCGATATCCCCTTACCCGCACCTAGATTATACGCATCGAGTTGAGTAGGAGGATTGTCTTTTATCAAACAATTTACAGCTTTAACGTGCGCTTTCGACAGATCAACAACATCAATATAATCACGAAGTGCAGTTCCATCGGGTGTTGGATAATCATTGCCAAATACCTTTAGTTCGCCTCTTACACCTGCAGCTGTTTGAGTAATGTAGGGAATTAGGTTGTTGGGAGTGCCCAATGGCAGTTCCCCTATTTTTCCTGATGGGTGTGCACCAATTGGATTGAAATAGCGCAGTGATATACTGTGAAACTGATTATTAGCAGCAGCATAATCGGCAATTATCTCTTCACACATCTGCTTAGTTCGCCCGTAGGGCGATGTTGTTGGTGTCATGGGTAAATTCTCCGAAAGCGGCAAAGGTGCATTCTCCCCATATATGGTACACGATGAGGAAAAAACCAACTTGCCAACATTTGCCCTTTGCATAGCCTGCAAAAGAGTAATCATTGAGAGGAGATTGTTTTGGTAATAATCCAAAGGTTTATCAATTGATTCCTTTACCGCTTTAAATGCAGCAAAATGGATAACAGCCTCAATATCGGGATGCTCACTGAAGATACGAGACAAATTGTTGGCATGGGCACAATCTGCATTGTAGAATATGGGCATTTTACCCGTTATCTGCTCAATACCCTTTAGCACAAACTCCTCTGAGTTTGAAAGATTATCAATAACAACAACACTATGCCCTGCCTCAATTAGTTCAACCACAGTATGCGACCCAATAAAACCTGTGCCACCAGTAACAAGAATTTTACTCATATTGCTATTCATAATAATAAAAAGGCAACCAAGGGTTACCCTCAACTGTTACAAAGATAGCATGAATATTATTACCTGAAAGTTGTTCTAGTACTGATTTGGATCGGCCGATTCAATCATTCGTACATTTTTTGCCACCTCCTGGCCTCTTTCATTCACCTCAATGGTGAACTCTAGCAAATCCCCATTCTCAATGTCATTAAAATCGCCTTCAACCACATCCTGATAATGGAAAAACAGATTATTTGGAGGAAACTGTATAAACCCGTATCCGTTATTTATATTCATCGCTTTCCCCTCATGGATTTCATCGTTATTTTCAATAGAGGTAACCCGCTTTGGCTGGCCATACTCTGGCAAATCGAATAAGTTAGTGATTAATGGATTACCCGACTTTAGTCCGCTATTGATCAATTCATGCATCGCTATGGGATAGGTTACCTCTTGAATAAGGTCTTGAGATGTTCGAGTAACCACATCGCGACCCATATCATCGGTGTACTCAAAGTCCCAACTCAGCACCATAACCTTTGTACCAAGCGAGTTTAATTTTCGAATTAAAGGAACATAATCTCCATCGGATGTAATTAGGACAAGCACATTGAAGCGCTTAAAGAATGTTTGTTCAAAAGCTTCGAGTGCCAACCAAACATCAATCCCCTTCTCCTCTTTTTTGCCACTCCGATTGCGTATTGGCAAGTAATGCGTTATCACCCCCTCAGACATCAAAATATCATCGAATACCCTATCGTTATATAGCTGGTTGCCTCGTTGGCTTGCCTCTTGTGCGCTAATGCGTCCCCTGAAGTAGTGCGACTCAATAACCTGAGAGTACTTAACCGCAACCTCCTCCTCTTTGGCCACAAGATTACGGATAAAGTCATGAAGACCAGCGATATTTATTCGTTTTCGTCTTTGATGAAAATAGTTATAGTAGTTACTAACATGAAGAAAATAGTTGCCGTCATAGAAAACACCAATACGCTTAAGATCATTTGAGTTACTCATAATTTTAAATAATTTTGTATAGATTAATAATTGTATATAATAAATACAAACAGCCATTTGCCATTTGCTAAATACTGTTTTTTTAACGATAAATTAATTCGGAAGAAAAACCACAATACAAATTTTCTATAAATATAATGTGCTAACTATCCTTTGTACAAATTTACGCAATATGCGTTAGATATCATTCTATATATGTATATTTTTTAATTAGTTAGCAAACTATGTGTGAAGTAAAGCATAGATAAAGGGCTACTAAATTGTCAAAGTTTATTTTCTATTGACGTTTCTCCTTCAAACTGCTTAATATACACATCCCGCTTAGGGTAGGGAATTTCTATGCCTTTAATTTTAAACTCTTTGAAAATTTCAAAGTAAAGTTCGCTTTTTAGAATTAGAGGTTTACGAGTATGTGAAGTGGTAAATACCCTCAGTGTAAAATTAAGGCTACTTTCTGCATACTCATCAAAGAGTACATCTGGTGCAGGACTTTTAAGTACACCAGGATGCTTATTAGCAACCTCAAGCAAAATATCTCGAACAATTTCTGGATCCTCATTATAGGAGACGCCAACAGGGATTTTAAACCGAACATTTGCGTCGTTGTAACTCCAATTAATAACGGTATCGGAAACAAATTTTGAATTAGGTATAAGGATAGCAATATTGTCATTAGTAATAATGGTTGTACTACGCGCCGAAATATTCACCACATCACCTGCCAAATTATCAAGTTCTGGTAACTCAACCCTATCGCCCACCTTTATTGGTCGCTGAAAAAGAATTATTATTCCACTAATAAAATTATTTGTAATACTCTGAAGTCCAAAACCAATACCCACACCAAGTGCTCCAGCTAAAACTGTTAGCGCGCTCAAATCGACCCCTGTTGATTGGATTACAATAATTAACCCTATAAACAAGAATATATATCTAAAAATGGAGCCTATAGCATGAGAAACGCCCTTATCCTTACCATAGCGATTAAGTAGTTTCACAATTACCCTTCGGCTAATTATTTTCGATAGCAAAAAAACAAGCCACAAACCAACTACAAGGTATATAAGCATACCTGGGGTAAGATTGGAGTTACCATGCGAAAATATAGGTTTGCCTAAAAACTCAGAAACAGTTTGCCAAAAATCAATAACGGTTTCCATATTCATAATTTAACCCCTAATTTACGTAAAAGACATGGCTTATAACAAATTATTAAGTTTTATTTAAAAAAACTTTCATTTGTAGCATATATTTACCAATGATTGAAGTCTTCCAATGGGTTCAACAATGGCCTAAAAAGAAAAACATAACCTTGTTTAATTTTTTTTATACAAACCTTAAACAATATTTGTTTTTTTCTGTTAGTATTTCAACTTAAATCAGTAACTTAATTTAAATTTACATAAACTAACAGAATGAAAAAAAGTTTATCAATACTAATTGGCATTATAGCATTTGCTCAACTTGTTATGGGTCAGGACACTGGATCAATACAGGGAAAGATAGTTAATAAACAGAATAATGAGCCCGTGCCATTTGCTAATATTGTGATATGGGGAACTAACATTGGCTCATCATCTGACTTTGACGGCAATTTTATTTTTGCTGGATTAAAACCTGGGTTTGTTGAGCTAAGGGCATCGGCGGTAGGTTTCAAACCCTTTGTTGCCAGCTCGGTACAAATAACCAACGCTCGTAGCGTTTTTATTCAAATAGAGCTGGAAGAAACCTCTGTTGAAATTGAAGAGGTTGTAGTTAAAGCTAGCCCTTTTAGGCGAAGCGAGGAGAGCCCTGTTTCCTTACAACGTATTGGTATTGCCGAAATTGAAAAGAACCCTGGCGGAAATCGCGACATTAGCAGGGTTATACAATCACTACCAGGAGTAGCTTCAACGCCTGCATACCGAAACGATGTGATAGTGCGCGGCGGTGGCCCCAGTGAGAACACTTTTTACCTCGACGGGGTTGAGATTCCCAACATAAACCACTTTGCTACACAAGGTTCGTCGGGAGGTCCAGTTGGTATTATAAATGCGGATTTTATTCGCGAAGCAAATTTTTATTCTGGCGCTTTCCCTGCATCAAAAGGCAACTCGCTGAGTTCAGTTCTCGACTTTAGGCAAATTGATGGTAACGGCGAACGTATGAAGTACAAAGCCGCTGTTGGTGCCAGCGACTTAGCCCTAACGCTTGATGGTCCTTTAACCGACAATACAACTTTTATATTCTCGGCACGACGCTCGTATTTACAGTTACTATTCAGCGCTATTGGCTTACCATTTTTACCCACATACAACGATTTTCAGTTTAAAACTCGTACCCGAATTGATGAACACAATGAAATAACGGTTCTTGGAATTGGTGCAATCGATCAATTTTCGCTTAATACTGGGCTAAAAAATCCAACGCCAAGCCAAAGGTATATTCTTAACTACGTCCCAGTTAACACACAATGGACTTACACCAATGGTATTGTTTACAAACACTTTCGAGAGAAAAGCTTCGATACTTGGGTACTTAGTCGTAATATGCTTAACAATAGGCAAACCAAATATCCTGAGAACGATGAGACTCAGGAAAAAATCCTCGACTATATCTCTCAAGAATCTGAGAATAAATTCCGATACGAACATGATCGTAGGCTCAACAACGGATCGAAACTGAACGTTGGTGGAGGGATTGAATACTCTCGATATACAAACCAAACCTATAGAGCATTCTTTAGCGATGGAGCACTAACCCCAATTAATTACGACTCAAAGCTAAATATTTTTAGCTGGAGCCTTTTTGGACAGTACAGCAAAACATTCTTTAACGAGAAGTTAAATGCGTCGATTGGCCTTCGCGCCGATGCAAATTCATACTCCTCAAGTATGGGCAATTTGCTAAACCAACTAAGTCCTAGGCTATCTGCCTCATATGAGCTTAATGGTGATTTTTGGATAAACTTCAATGTTGGAAGATATTACCAACAGCCACCTTATACCATGCTAGGTTATGCCTTATCTGATGGAACTCTTATTAACAAGAGTAATAACATAAAATATATCCAATCCAATCATATTGTTGCAGGGGTTGAATGGTTGCCCAACAACAAAAGCAGAGTTACACTTGAGGGTTTCTATAAACTTTATAATAACTACCCTTTTTCTGTGGTCGATAGTATATCTGTGGCCAGCAAAGGTGCCGATTTTGGAACCTTTGGCGACGAAGAGGTTACCTCAACAGCAAAAGGGCGATCGTACGGAATGGAGTTATTGTACCGCTCACGCGATGTTCTTGGGTTTAACACCATTTTAGCCTATACCTTGGTTTGGAGCGACTCAGAGAATACAATCCCAACAATTACTGGAGATTGGGTGCCAACTGCATGGGACAATAGACACATAATAACCCTTACTGCAACACGCAGCTTTAAAAAGAATTGGGATTTTGGCTTTAAATGGCGATTTGTTGGAGGGGCACCCTATACACCTTGGGATTTGGGAACCTCCGAACTTGTTTCGGCATGGGACACACAAGGCCGGGGCTTTTTAGACTATAGTCGTTTTAACACGCTTAGGGTTGGTTCATATCACCAACTTGATATTAGGGTAGATAAGATGTTTTACCTTAGCAAATGGACTCTTAACCTTTACGTTGACATACAAAATGTATATGGATTTCAGGGTGACCAGCCCGATAACTTAATTGTTAAGGTTGATGAAAACGGGAATAAAGTGATTAATACAAGCGACCCATCACGCTACGTGCTTGATGTTGTTCCAGGTACTGGAGGTGGAACAATTCTTCCATCCATAGGTATAATTCTTGAATTTTAGCAATAACCCGAAAATATTAAAAGCAATGAAAACACTTAAAATAGCATCACTAATTCTACTCATAGCGCTTTCTGGTTGCGTTAACTCACCAAAAACTCAGCCACAAGAAAAGACAGATATAATCATCACACAGCCATTCCCAAATGGAATCTCAATCAATATAAACTTTGAAAAGGGAGAGGAATTCTATCATCCCCTTATCGTGTTTTGGATTGAGGATGATGAGGGTCGATATATCGAAACACTCTATGCATCTCAATCCATTGCCACCGGCACATTCATGTACGGAGTAGCTGATGGCAAAAAGTGGAAATCTGGTGAAAGGCGAAGGCAAGCAGCACTTCCCTACTGGGGACATCGCCGAGGTGTAAAAGCCCCTGATGGATTATTCTTGCCAACTCCGCAAAATCCTTTGCCCGACGCAATAACTGGGGCAACTCCAACAAATAACTTTACCATTAGTACAACGGCTAATGCTGAAACTGAGTACATGAAAGTTTTTATGGAGATAAACCAAACATGGGATTGGAACCATTATTGGCACAACAATCTTTACCCCAATGATGATGAATACAAAACCAGTTGTCAACCTGCTCTAGTCTATATGGCAAGGGTTAAGATTTCAGAAAATGGTTTAACCTATGAAATGCTTCCTATTGGACACAGCCATCCATCGGGGAAAACGGGTGAACTCTTCCCAGATATATCCAAGCATACTACAGCGTTAAAAATTGCAAAACGCATAACAGTTACAGTAGGAAAACTTGACTAAAGTGTTATCAATTTATTAACTTGTGCCCATGGAAACAATTAAGAATAAGTGTGTAGTTATAGCTGGTGCAACGGGGCTTATTGGCACTGAAATTACCAAAAAGTTAATTGATGATGGTAATACTGTGCTCATTCTTACCCGAACACCAAATAATATTGATAAAAATTATTTAGGGAAGTTTAGCTACTTGGAGTGGGGGGGCTTTTTTACACCTTGGCTAGTGAGAGAAATTGAAAAGTGCGATGTGGTGATAAACCTAGCCGGCGAAGATATTGCAGCAAAACCATGGAATCGTCGTAGGCAAATACAGCTAATTCGAAGTAGATTGGGCACAACCCGAGCATTGGCAAAAGCATGCCACTATGCCGAGAAAAAACCGGAGGTTTTTATTCAAGGCTCTGCCATTGGGTATTATCCATTAACAGAGAGAAAGAAATTTACAGAGGAAGATGACCCTGGCACAAACTTTTTAGCTAGGCTTACAACCGAATGGGAGCAAATTGCCAAATTGGAGATTCCAAAAGAAATCCGATTGGTGATCGTTAGAACTGGAATAGTTCTTTCAGCCAAGGGTGGAATGCTACCTAAACTACTTAAGCCAATTAAATTCTTTGCAGGAGGTTGGTTCGGATCGGGAAAGCAAACCCTATCGTGGATTCATATCACAGATGAGGTTAGGGCTATTATCCATTTAATAAGTGATAAAAATGCGCAAGGTCCCTATAATCTTACCTCGCCAAACCCAGTAAATCAAAGAGCCTTGGTAAAGGCTATTGGCAAAACGATAAAAAGGCCTGCGTGGGTCTCTGTCCCTGCATTTGCTGTAAGACTGATGTTAGGCCAAATGGCAAATGAAGTTCTGTTAAAAGGGAACCATGTAGCACCAAGCAGGTTAACTGAAAAGGGGTTCGAGTTTACTTTCCCAAATATAGAAGTAGCGCTTGACTCATTGCTTAGTAAAAACCATTAGTAATTCCACCCCAAAAAATTCCAATAGTATAGTTCCCAAAGTGCTGCAATATTGGCGAGTAAAATTAGCAAGTAGAATAGCTTACCTACAAACATTATCTGCTTATGCCGTAAAACTATTATGGTTTTTATCAACAGCAATATCACCAATGGAATTTGAATGATTGGGATAACTAGCAAAATCTTAAGTAAGCCAGGTACAGCATAAACCGATTGCTCTTTGCCCCCTAGAGCCGATAAAACTCCGAGTGCAAAAATTGCTAGAAGCAATGCATTTATCCACGCCACCATTTTTGAATCAACTGGAATGGTTCGTGATGCGATTCTCATTGGTTGATAGCGCCTGCGAATGATGTAAACGAATGGCCAGTAGAAAAGTGTTAAAATGCAAACTATCAGAATAAAAACAAAAATGATAGAATGGACACTCACCTGCTGATACAGCTTGGCTTTGGAGTAGGCTACCATTGGGGCTCTTTGCTCAAAAAGCATAATAATGCTCCCATCCTTATCCTTTTCAAATGCAATTCGCTCATCGCTTCCCTCCTGCTTAAAAACCAGTCCCCCAACAGGTAACCAATAAGTAACCTTGTTCCCCTTTGCCATTTTAAGGCGTCCTCCATCAATCGTAATACTTAATCGTGCACTAAGTGATAGAAACTTAAGATAATCGCTATGGGGGAATCTGTTTGAGATATACTCTCCAGCAAACTGAGCAATGTATTCGCCTTTGAGCTCAACGACAGGCATCGGCTCTATGGTACAATCTATAAATTCATCAACAAATGCATCGAGAATAAAGGATCGCTCACCACCCACTCCCTCGCTATTCAGCGAGATAAAAAACCCAATGTTTTGGTCGGGAAAAAGGGCAAGCAGTGAATGAAACCAAAAGGTGTCGCCACCGTGGCCAACAATTCTACAGCCATCCTTGCCCAAATCTAAAAAGCCATGCAAAATGGGGTTTACCCACTTATCATGCGAATGACTTGGACTCACTAGGAGATTAAACGATGTTGAATCAATAATTTTAACATCCCCTAGCGTTCCCTTATTAAGTAACATCTGCATAAAAACGGACATGTCGCGGGCGCTTGTTGTGGCAGCACCAACCGGCGCAAGCGGAATAAGTTCAAATGGCTTCTTTATCAGTTCGTTCCCAAAATTAGCATAGCCATTACTCATTCTTTTAGCCAATGCTTTAGGTAATGGTTGCCGAAAAGTGGTTGAATTTAACCCTAGCGGGTTTATAATTCTGTGCTCAATATATTCATTCCAACTCAAACCCGATACAATTTCAACAATATGGGCAGCAATAGCCGTTCCATGGTTTGAGTACGCCGCATATTTTCCAGACGGACGAACCCTTTTGGGCAAGTCGTCAGCCAAAAGTTCCGAAAGACTTTTAAGTTTTAGCGTATCGTTCACAAAAAGTTCAATTACCCTATCCTCAAATCCGGCAGTGTGACCCATAAGATGAGTAAGGGTTATAGGCTCAGCAAATGAATCGGGTATTTTAAAATCAGTTAAATAGTTGTTTATGTTGGTGTTTAAATCGAGTTTCCCCTCTTCAACCTGTTGCATAACGGCAAGCCAAACAAACAACTTCGATATCGAGCCTATCCTAAACAGAGTGCTATCAACAGCAATAGGCTGTTTGGTTATGATGTTGGCAAATCCATACCCTCTTTTAAGTAAAATATCACTCCCTGAGGCTAGAACAACCACGCCTCCAGCAATATCGCTGCTATGAAGTGTTGCCTTAACAAGACCATCCATAAATGGATTTAGCTTTGCTGTGTCGATTGGATTGGTGGCAAATAACGTAAATACGGAGAGAGTCAGAAGACCTATCAAGAGGAACCTTTTCATAAAAATGGATTTGTAATTAAGGTGGTTAAATATATGGTAATATTTGCATTTATCCTATCGGAACAAGTAGTTTTTGGGAAAGCAAACGTTTCGAGTAATTAAGTTTTATCGTTAAATTTTCACCTGAGTTATCAAGCTAAAAGATGATGAATTACTCATGGGGCATAAATAATTTTTAGTTACCTTTGCACCTTATATTCACTTTTTCAAGTTTCATCTGAAAATAAACACTTTAGCAGTTTATGACCAATACACAAAAACTTAAAGATATTGCATCGCAGGTTCGCCGCGACATAGTAAGAATGGTTTACGCTCCATCGAGCGGACACCCAGGAGGGGCACTTGGCTGCGCTGATTTTCTTACAGCTATTTACTTTGACGTTCTTAAAGCCAGTCCAAAGAGTTTTACAATGGATGGTAAAGGAGAAGATATGTTCTTCCTCTCAAATGGCCACCTTTCGGCTGTTTGGTATAGCGTTTTAGCTCGCAACGGTTACTTCCCCATAAGTGAACTTTCCACTTTTCGATTAATCGGCTCACGCTTGCAGGGCCATCCAACAACAGCGGATAATCTCCCTGGTATTAGGGTGGCATCGGGCTCGCTGGGGCAAGGATTATCTGTTGCTTGTGGTGCTGCTCTTGGCAAAAAACTGAATGGTGATAAGCATTTAATTTATACCCTACACGGTGACGGCGAGTTACAGGAGGGCCAAGTTTGGGAAGCTGCAATGTTTGCCGCCGCCCGAAAAATTGACAACCTAATTGCTACTGTTGACTACAATGGCCAACAGATTGATGGTCCCGTTGATGAGGTTAACTCTCTGGGAAATTTACAGGCAAAATGGGAATCATTTGGATGGCAAGTTTTAAACATGGATGGCAACAACATCGATGAGGTGATTAAAGTACTAGGCCAAGCCAAATCGCTCACCGGAAAAGGAAAACCTATCGTTATTCTGATGAAAACAGAAATGGGCATGGGCGTTGATTTTATGATGGGAACTCACAAATGGCATGGAAAGGCTCCAAGCAAAGAGGAGTTTGAAAAAGCAATGGCACAACTCCCCGAAACCCTTGGTGATTACTAACGAATTAAAACCCATTTAGCAATGAAAAATATTGTAGTAATAGCACACGATGCTAAGAAACCAGAATTAGCTAAATTTATTCAAGATCGCATAGAGTGGCTAAGAGGGGTTAACCTAATTGCTACGGGCAGAACTGCTGAGTTTATTGAATCGCAGGGTTTATCCTGTAAGCATATGAGCCCTGGCCAATCGGGCGGATACATTCAAATAACCCAAATGATTGATGAGGATAACGTGGATATCGTTATTTTTCTTCGCGACCACAAGGTTATACAAAAGCACCATGAGGATATTAGGAAACTCCTTGAAGCATGCAATGTAAAAAACATTCCATTGGCTACAAACTATGCATCGGCAGAACTAATTATTCTCGGTTTACTGAAAAAAGAAGCTATCGATCGCTCACAGCGAAAGGAATAGTTTATTCCCATTTATTAAAATTTGCCCCTAAAGCATTTCAACAATATTTATCTTTATGAATAAATTTGAGAATACTGGAAACAAAGATACTCGTTCGGGTTTTGGCGAAGGGCTTTACGAACTTGGTAAAACAAACCCAAAAGTTGTCGCTCTTTGTGCCGACCTAATTGGTTCGCTAAAAATGGACAAATTCATTGCCGAAAACCCCGATAGGTTTTTTCAAATAGGCATTGCAGAGGCCAATATGATTGGCGTTTCCGCTGGCCTTGCCATTAGTGGACAAATCCCTTTTGCTGGCACATTTGCCGCTTTTGCTACGGGTAGGGTTTACGATCAAATACGCCAAAGCGTTGCCTACTCCAACAAAAACGTAAAAATTGCAGCCTCACATGCAGGTCTAACTCTTGGTGAAGATGGAGCCACTCATCAAATGCTTGAAGATTTAGGCATGATGAAAATGCTTCCAAATATGACGGTAATTAACCCTTGCGATTTCAACCAAACAAAAGCGGCTACCATAGCTGCTGCAAATCTTGTTGGCCCAGTATATCTCCGTTTCGGACGGCCATCAGTTCCCAATTTTACTCCCGCAAATCAGAAATTCATCATAGGTAAAGCCATCACACTTATTGAAGGAACCGATGTTACAATTTTTGCCACAGGCCACTTGGTGTGGAAAGCCATTGATGCAGCAGAGGAACTAAGCAAAAAAGGAATAAGCGCCGAGGTGATTAATATCCACACCATTAAACCCCTCGACGAAGAAGCCATCATAAAATCTGCAACCAAAACTAGGGCTGTTGTTACCGCAGAGGAGCATATGGTTAACGGTGGATTAGGCGAAAGCATTGCTCAAGTTTTAGCAAAGAGCAAACCTACCCCCATCGAATTTGTTGCCGTTAACGACACCTTTGGTGAAAGCGGAAAACCCGAAGAACTATTAGTTAAATACGGGTTAGACACACCTAACATTATGGCCGCTGCACAAAAAGTGATAAGCCGCAAATAAAATTACACTGCTAACGGGTAGTTAAATGAACCAAATGAGCGATAAGGAATTGCTATGTATGTTCCGGAAAGAGAACACGCGCAGCTATGCCTTTAACCTTATTGTTCGGAAATACCAAGAAAGACTCTACTGGCATATCCGTAAAATAATTGTCTCCCATGACGATACCGATGATGTAATCCAGAATACCTTTTTAAAAGTATGGAATGCGCTTGATGGATTTAGGGAAGATTCACAACTTTTTACGTGGTTATACCGTATTGCAACAAACGAAGCACTAACATTCCTAAAGAAAAAGCGCAGCAGGTTTTTTGTCCCACTTGCAGATGTTGAACAACAACTCATCTCAACCTTGGAAAGTTCACCTCTCCTTAATGGTGATGAGATTAAGGTGAAACTTCAAAAAGCCATTCTTAAACTGCCCGAAAAGCAAAGACTTGTGTTTAATATGAAATATTTTGATGAGCTTAAGTACGAAGAGATATCAGGAATACTTGGCACATCAGTTGGTGCATTGAAGGCATCATTTCATCATGCCGTAAAAAAGATTGAAAAGGCGATGGAAGAGGATTAAACCTTAGTGTACTAACATTGTCAATATAGTTGATAAGCGATACATAAAATGAAGGAGAAAGAGATTATAAACAAGATTGAATCAGGGTTTGGGAAAGAACTCCCCTATAACGTGCCTAAGGGTTATTTTGATAGTTTACCACAACGCATACAGGAGTATTGCCTAACCGAGAGTCCAATACATAGTGAAGAGAGAGTCACTGTGTGGAAAGCAATAAGAGCACAACTATCACTTGCAGCTGGCTTTGTGTCATTAGCTATTTTAGCCCTTGTTGGCTACTATTTACTTCAGCCAACCAACAACACCTCAAATGTACTCTCAAACGACGATTACATTGAAATTATTCAGAATAATATTTATGATTTTGATGAGGCGAGTATTATTAAAGAATCACATCCATACAGCCTGAATGATTCCACACAAAGTTACAATGACGAAATGATTCAGTATCTGCTCGATCAGGACATTGACTACACAACGCTAATTGAGCAATATTAAAATGAAAAGATTTTTTTTAATAGCTACAGTGCTTTGCCTAGCCCTTACAATAGAAGTTTTGGGCCAGTCGAATACCGAAAAAGAAGATTTGGTAAAGGCACAAAAAATTGCATTTTTCACAGAAAAACTGAGCCTTACCCCTAATGAAGCACAAGAATTTTGGCCTGTATACAACAACTACTGGAAAAAGAAAAATGTAATTGTTGAAGAGCGTAAAAAAGCAATGCAATACTGCTCTGACAACATGGATAAAATGTCATCAAAGGAAATTGAAAGGTATGGTGATATGTACATCAATTTTCTTAAGCAGGAATCAGACCTACTAATTGAGTATAATAAGAAGTTCAAAAAACTATTGTCGCCCGATAAAATTATGAAACTTTACCAAGCCGATTACGATTTTAAAACTTACCTACTGCGACAAATCCGAAATTCACCCTCAAAAAAGGAGTAATTATATATCAATACAAACAGAATTTATGCGAGGGCAATCCCCTCGCTTTTTTTATTCTCCTTATCTCTACAATGCAATAAATACAGGCATTTTGGAATGCTAACTCAACTATTTTATTTGGGTTTATTAAAAAAGTTATCAACAAAGTGGGAAAAAGTGGTGGAAAGTGGTGGAAAGTGGGGAAAAATATTTTAATTTTACTTTCTGAACTAAATAGGTAACATGACTTCATTCATAGGCGATTACATTTGCAAGGTTGATAACAAAGGGAGATTACTCTTCCCAGCAGCCTTTAAAAAGCAGAATAGATCTGCTTCGCCCGATCGCTATGTAGTTAAGAAGGACATCTTTGAGAATTGCCTTGTACTTTACACAATGGAGGAGTGGGAACGACAAAATGCCCTAATTCGCCGTAACACTAATCCATACAACCGCGAGCACAACAAGTTTCTAAGGGAGTTTTACCGTGGTACAAGTGAACTTGTACTCGATTCAAGCGGCAGAATGCTATTCCCAAAGCATATGCTCGAAACGATAAACGCTGACACTGAGCTGGCCTT
Organism: Bacteroidales bacterium UBA5349; assembly: GCA_002410065.1. Taxonomy (GTDB): domain Bacteria; phylum Bacteroidota; class Bacteroidia; order Bacteroidales; family Tenuifilaceae; genus Perlabentimonas. The sequence continues at coordinate 75,950 of DHQB01000026.1, forward strand.
AACCGGACAGGATAGTAGGATAGAAATTTGGGCTAAAGACGCCTACGGCGCGCATATCACCGATGGTGAATCCTTTGCTAACCTAGCCGAAAAGATTTTGGGCTCAACACCTTTAAGCAATGAGTAATGGCATACCATGTACCAGTTTTACTGCATGAAAGTGTCGAGGGGCTCAACATAAATCCTGATGGGACCTACCTCGACATGACCTTTGGCGGAGGTGGCCACTCCCGCGAGATAATCAACCACCTATCTGCAAAGGGCAGGCTAATTGCATTCGACCAAGATAAAGAAGCTTTTGCCAATGCTATCGACGACAGTAGATTTATGCTGATCCATAGCAACTTTAAGTTTTTTAGGAATTTTTTGAGGTATTATAAAATTAAACAGGTTGATGGTATCCTAGCCGATTTAGGTGTCTCCTCTAGGCATTTTGATAGTCCTGAAAGAGGCTTCTCCTTCAGATTTGAAGGACCATTAGATATGCGCATGAACCGCGATGCTAGCCTATCGGCCATACAGGTTGTAAATAAATACGATGAGCGGCTGCTTACCGAAATCCTGACGCTTTACGGTGAATTGCCTAATGCTCGAAAAATAGCAAATAAAATCATCAGGCATAGGGAACAAGAACAAATCGATACGGTTGAGGGTCTTGCTGAGGTTGTTGGAACACTATTTCCTCCTCAGGTTAAAAATAAAATGCTTGCCATGGTATTCCAAGCCATACGCATTGAGGTAAATAGCGAAATGGAAGCCCTAAAGCAGATGCTGTTGCAAGCAGAAAAAACGTTGCAGAGCAAAGGTCGCCTTGTTGTTCTCTCGTATCACTCACTTGAGGATAGGCTTGTTAAGAACTTTGTAAGGACAGGGAACTTTAAGGGTGATAAGCAAACCGATTTTTACGGCAATGTAACAAGTCCCTTTAATCAAATTAACAGAAAAGTAATAGTACCATCCGAAAAAGAAATTGAGGAAAATCCAAGGGCACGTAGTGCCAAGCTTAGAATTGCAGAAAAAGAATGAGCGTAGAGAATAACCAACGAATTGAATTTATTGATGCGCAGCCTCAACCCAAAAGTGCTAAGCGTAAGGGAGGAATTCGCGACATTATAAATGGCAATATACTTAACAAAGAGAATGTTACGTCTCAAATTCCCTACATCCTTTTTTTAGCTGTTTTAGCCATTTTTTACATCGGCAATAGATATAAATACGAAAAACTTATACGCTCAGAGCAAACCCTGCAGATAGAGGTAAAAAACCTTAGGGCAGAATCTATAACAACCGCATCTCAACTCATGTTCATCAGCAAGCAAAGTCAAGTGTCGCGGTTGGTTAAAGAAAGGGGTTTGGGCTTAGAGGAATCGGTTACGCCACCAAAAAAGATAATAACTCGCTAATAAATACTTGTAGCTGAATGTCAGTAAAAAAAGAAATATTGTTCCGTTTTGGCCTTGTGTACTTTGCTTTTGGTATGCTGGGTTTGGCCATTATAGGGAAAATTCTTTACATTCAGTTTATAGAGGGCAACGAGCTTAGGGCAAAGGCAAAAAACATAACCTTTCGCGATATCACAATAGAGCCTAACCGTGGAGATATCTGTGCCATTGATGGCAGATTGCTGGCCACATCTGTTCCCTATTTCGAGATAAGGATGGACCTAAAGGCAGCGGGCCTTACCGATGAAATTTTCTTTGCAAATGTCGAATCATTAGCCATTGAACTATCCAATTTTTTTCGCGATAAATCTAAGTACACCTATAAATCGGAATTGGTGAATGCTCGAAAATTTAGCAGAATGAACCGTTACTACCCCATTGGGCCTCGGCAAGTAAACTACTTAGAACTTAAGCAAATTAAGGAGTTTCCTCTTTTCAATTTACCCCCAAACAAGGGAGGCATGATACCTGTTCAGGTTAATCGCCGAATTAAGCCGCACACAAGCTTGGCATCACGTACCATAGGGGTTGCAAACGAAGGTGGCGTTGCTTTAGGCATCGAGGGAGCATACGACAATATCCTTAAAGGTAAAGCCGGTGTTACCACCATGCAGCGTACTGTTGGCAACCTTTGGGTTGATGTAAACAGTGCAATACAGGTTGAGCCTGAGGATGGAATGGATATCATTACAACCCTTGATGTTACGCTGCAGGACGTTGCCGAAAAAGCCCTTCGCGAACAGTTGGGTAAACATGAGGCAGAACACGGAACCGCTGTGCTTATGGAGGTTTCAACCGGCGATATAAAAGCCATCGCCAACCTTAAACGCAATAGCGATGGAACATATACCGAAGCTTTTAACTATGCTATTGGTGAAGGAACAGAGCCAGGATCAACCTTTAAACTAGCCTCACTTATTGCGCTGCTTGAGGATGGTTACGTTACTCTTGAAGACACTATAAATACGGGAAAAGGGTCTATTCAATACTACGATAAAATGATAACAGACTCAAAAGAGGGCGGTTACGGAAAAATATCGATTAAGGAAATGTTTGAGTTTTCATCAAATGTTGGAGTAACAGACCTGATTACCAAGCATTATAAAGGCAAAGAGAAAAACTTTATCGATAGGCTTTACGCCATGAATCTAAACCAACCACTTGGTATCCCTATAAAAGGTGAAGCTACTCCGTATATAAAGTATCCTGGCGATAAGCTTTGGTCCGGTATAACCCTACCCATGATGAGCATTGGTTACGAGGTAACCCTAACGCCGCTCCAAATACTTACTTTTTATAATGCAATTGCCAATGGTGGTAAAATGGTTCGTCCAAAGTTTGTACACTCAATCCGGCAGCATGGGAGTATTGAAAAGGTATTTCGTACTGAGGTAATCAACCCCTCAATCTGCTCAAAAAGAACATTGTCAAAAGTGCGCGAAGCGCTTGAAGGAGTTGTTGAAAACGGAACCGCCCGAAACCTAAGAAACACAAGATTTAAGATTGCCGGAAAAACGGGTACCGCCCAAATTGCACGAGGCACATCAGGTTATCGAAACGAAAAAGGGATAAGCCATCAGGCTTCGTTTGTTGGGTATTTCCCTGCTGATAAACCAAAATTCTCATGCATTGTAGTGGTAAACTCCCCATCGCGAAGCATTTACTACGGAAACCTTGTGGCTGGACCTATCTTTAAGGAGATTGCCGACAAAGTGTATGCAACTAATCCCGACTGGTTTCCAATAGTAAATCCTAAAGCAGACCTTTTAGAACTACCCGAATCGAAAAACGGTTTCAAACCCGAACTCGAACGGGTACTCTCAAAACTTGACATACCATATACCGACGCTGCGCCCAGCAAAATTTGGGCAAATACAAAAAGAACCGAAAACGAAGTGAAACTGGAGAGCAAAACATTGATTGCAAACCTAGTTCCCAATGTGCTGGGCATGAGCCTTAAGGATGCTGTTTACTTGCTTGAGAACAGCGGGCTTAGAGTTTCGGTAACTGGTCGAGGAGCCGTAAGGAATCAGTCTATAACACCCGGCACTCACGCCAGAAAAGGAGATAGGATAACCCTTGAAATGAGCATGAACTAGATGAAACAACTTAATACCATACTAAGCACCTTAAAAACAGATGAGATTATTGGCTCAACCGATATCATCATTTCTGACCTTTGCATCGACTCCCGTGAGGCAAAAGAGAACTCACTATTTATTGCACTTGTTGGTACACAGGTTGATGGACATAACTTTATTGATAAAGCAATTGCCTTAGGGGCTAAAGCAGTAATCTGCGAAAAGGCACCAAACAATTTAGTTCCCGAGGTTACCTACATTTTTGTTAGCAACTCAAACCAAGCACTTGGATTAGTTGCCTCCGAGTTTTACAATAACCCATCACACAAGCTAAAACTTGTTGGAATAACTGGAACCAACGGCAAAACCACAACCGCTACCCTACTCTATCGTTTGGCCAATGCGCTTGGTGAAAAATCGGGGCTAATTTCAACCATTCTAAATCAGATTGGCGATAAAGCTATTGCAAGCACCCACACTACACCCAATGCCATTGAACTAAACAAACTACTAAACCAAATGGTTGAGGAGCAGTGCACGTATTGCTTTATGGAAGTAAGTTCGCATGCAATACATCAATATAGAATTGAAGGGCTCAAATTTACAGGAGCAATATTTAGCAATATCACCCACGATCATCTCGACTACCATAAAACATTTAAAGAGTATATCAAAGCCAAAAAACTGTTCTTTGATAACCTGCCCACTTCTGCCTTTGCACTAATCAATATTGATGATAAGAACGGAATGATAATGGTTCAGAACTCAAAGGCAAAAGTTTCTACCTATTCGTTACGGAGCATGGCAAACTTTCGCTGTAAAATAATTGAGCAACAGCCACAGGGTATGCTCCTTAATATTGATAATATTGAGGTTTGGAGTAGATTGATCGGCAATTTTAATGCATACAATATCCTTGCTACCTATGCAACTGCACAACTACTAGATTTTAGCAAAGAGGAAACCCTAACCGCGCTTAGCAGCATGGAGCCAGTAAACGGCAGGTTTGAGAATAGGATTGCACCCAATGGTGTGATTGCCATTGTTGACTATGCGCACACACCCGATGCGCTTGAGAATGTAATATCAACAGTAAACTCTATTAAAACCCAGGGCAACAGACTTATCTGCGTTGTAGGTGCAGGTGGAAATAGGGATAAAACAAAGCGCCCCATTATGACCCGTGTTGCCATACTAGGTAGCGAAATGGTTATCCTCACCTCTGATAATCCACGGAACGAAGACCCAATGGATATTATCACCGATATGAAGCAAGGAATTGATGCATCATCGGTGGGGAAAGTACTTACTATTCCCGATAGGCGAGAGGCCATTCGCACAGCGTGCTTGTTGGCTAATCCTGGCGATATTGTGCTTGTGGCTGGCAAAGGGCACGAAAACTATCAAGATATCAAAGGGGTAAAGCACCATTTTGATGATAAGGAGGAAATTTCAGAAATATTTAAAACCCTTACGCCATGATATACTACCTAGCACAATTTCTTAGTGAATTAGAGATTCCTGGCATGAGGATGTTCCAGTACATCTCATTCCGCTCTGGATTAGCAGTAATAACATCGTTAGCCATATCGATGCTAATTGGGAAGCGAATTATTCTTTACCTACAGCGCAAGCAAATTGGTGAAGATGTACGTAACCTAGGCCTTGAGGGTCAAATGCAAAAAAAGGGAACACCCACCATGGGGGGAGTTATTATCCTTTTCTCAATTCTAGTCCCCGTTCTTCTTTTTGCTGATATTAAGAATATCTACGTAATCATAATGATTGTAACAACCATTTGGTTAGGGATGGTTGGATTTGCTGACGATTACATAAAAGTATTTAGAAAGAAAAAGGCTGGTTTATCTGGTAAACTAAAAATATTGGGACAAGTTTCACTTGGCCTCTTTGTTGGTTTAACAATGTACCTAAGCCCTGATATAGTTGTACGAGAAACAGTACCAACTGCAAAAACAGAAGTTGTAGATACGCTAAGTGACGTTTCAAAACAAATGGCTTTAAGTTCATTAAACGAAAAGACTACAAAAACTACTATTCCATTCTTTAAGAATAATGAATTTGATTACGAATATCTTATACCTTTCAAGGGACCGTGGGCACGGAAACTAGTTTGGGTAGTTTTTATTGCTGTAGTAATTTTTATTGTTACTGCCGTTTCCAACGGTGCAAACCTAACCGATGGGCTTGATGGACTGGCAACAGGAGTAAGTGCAATTATTGCAACTACGCTGGGTATTATTGCATACTTGGGTGGACACCTTATCTATGCTGATTACCTTAATATAATGTACATACCGGGCACAGGGGAACTGGTTGTATTTATGAGCGCCTTTATTGGTGCAGCCATTGGTTTCCTTTGGTACAATAGTTATCCTGCGCAAGTGTTCATGGGCGATACAGGCAGTTTAGCCATAGGAGGAATTATTGCTGTTTTTGCAATACTTATTCGCAAGGAATTGCTAATCCCAATCCTTTGTGGTGTGTTCTTTATCGAAACACTATCGGTAATGATACAGGTAAGCCATTTTAAGCGAACCAAAAGAAAGTATGGTGAGGGCCGTCGAATATTCCTCATGTCGCCTCTACATCATCATTACCAAAAAAAGGGATATCCCGAGCCAAAAATTGTTACCCGATTTTGGATTGTGGCCATAATTCTGGCAGTAATTACTGTTGTAACCCTTAAAATTAGGTAGCCATGGTACAAGCAAGAAACGAGAATAGAATTGTGGTACTTGGTGGAGCCGAAAGCGGCGTAGGGGCAGCAGCCCTTGCTGCTAAGCAAGGTTTCGATGTTTTTCTATCCGACATGGGGTCAATAAAACCAATGTACAAAGAAATTTTAAGTAAGTACAACATACCCTGGGAAGAAGGTAAGCATACTGTAAGCCTAATACTAAGCGCAAACGAGGTTATTAAATCGCCCGGAATACCCGATAAAGCACCAATTGTTGAAGAGATTAGGGCAAATAATATCCCTGTAATATCCGAAATTGAGTTTGCAGGCCGCTACACCAAGGCCTTTAAGATTTGTATCACAGGAAGCAATGGCAAAACAACAACCACAACGCTAATCCACCACATGCTAAAAAAGGCGGGATTAAACGTTGGCTTGGCCGGAAATGTGGGAAAGAGTTTTGCATTACAGGTTGCCGAATGCAATTACGATTATTATGTAATTGAGCTGAGCAGCTTCCAACTCGATGGCATGTTCACCTTTAAGGCTGATATTGCTATCCTGTTAAATATTTCGCCCGATCACCTGGATAGGTACGACTATAAAATGGAAAACTATATAAAATCAAAGTTTCGTATTACCCAAAACCTTTCGGAGGATGAGTGCTTTATTTTCTGTTCCGATAATGATATAACCACAGAACATCTTAAGCAAATTGTGCTGAAAGCACAACTACTACCCTTCTCTCAGGTAACACAAGAGGGACAAACAGCCTTTCTCATCGATAACCTAATGCACATTAACCACAATAATAGCGATTTTAACATGTCGATTGATGACCTTGCCTTAAAGGGCCGGCACAATGTCTACAACTCAATGGCAGCAGGCATTGCCGGTCATATCCTTGACATCCGGAAGGATGTAATTAGGGAGAGCCTTTCCGATTTTCAGGGTGTAGAGCACAGGCTTGAACCTGTTCTTAAAATTCGTGGCGTTGAGTACATTAACGATTCAAAAGCCACCAATGTTAACTCAACGTGGTATGCTCTAGAGAGCATGAATGAACCAGTAATTTGGATTGTTGGCGGACTGGATAAGGGGAACGACTATACTGAGCTTTATCAATTGGTTAAGGATAAGGTAAAAGCCATTGTTTGCCTAGGAATTGATAACGCAAAGATTCATACTGCTTTTGGCAGCATGGTTCCAACTATAGTTAATACACACTCAGCTCAAGATGCTGTAACGCAAGCCTACAAACTATCTGCACCCGGCGATGTGGTGCTTCTTTCGCCAGCATGTGCAAGTTTCGATCTTTTTGAAAATTATGAGGATAGAGGACGGCAATTTAAAGAAGCTGTAAAAAACCTATAAACACTAGAAAAGTAGAATGGAGAGTATATTTAAAAGGTATTTTAAGGGCGATAGAGTAATATGGCTAATCATTGTACTACTTTCAGTAGTATCACTATTGGCTGTTTATAGCTCTACCGGATCGCTTGCATACCGGTACCAAGGAGGGAATACTGCATACTACTTTATTAAGCAATTCAGCTTTTTAATCACTGGTTTAGTAGTTATTTTTCTTGTACATTTAGTCCCCTATAAGGTTTACTCGCCATTGGCTCCAATTCTATTATACGTTGCAATACCCCTATTGCTTGTAACGCTGCTCTTTGGAACTAACATAAACCAAGCTGCCCGATGGCTCGAGATTCCTGGTTTGGGTGTTACTATCCAAACCTCCGACTTTGCCAAACTCTCACTAGTACTATATGTTGCACGCCTTTTATCGGTTAAGCAAAACGATATAAAGGATTTGAAAAGAACATTCTTTCCATTGGTTATACCTATTGCCATTGTGTGCCTACTTATACTCCCTGCAAACTTTTCAACTGCGTTAATGCTGGCTCTAGTTTGTTGGATTATGCTCTTTATTGGTCGAGTTAACCTAAAGTATCTACTCGGTTTTAGCGGACTTGGCATTGCGATGGTAGTGCTGCTTGTTTTTATTGTTCTTCAAACCAATAAGATAAACCGTATACAAACATGGAAGAATAGGATTGAGAATTTCTCATCGGGTGAATCTGGAGATAACTACCAAGCACAACAATCAAAAATTGCCATTGCCACCGGAGGATTAGTTGGCAAAGGGCCAGGTAATAGCACACAAAGGAATATGCTACCCCACCCCTACTCCGATTTTATTTATGCAATAATTATTGAGGAGTATGGGCTATTTGGTGGTGTGCTTGTTCTATTTTTCTATATGGTATTACTCTTTAGAACAGGTATAATCATTAAAAAGGCTAAGCGAACCTTCCCAGCTTTCTTAGCCATGGGGTTAACCCTACTTCTGGTATTTCAGGCAATGGTAAACATGGCTGTAGCCGTTAATCTAATTCCAGTAACAGGTCAGCCGCTCCCTCTGGTTAGCATGGGGGGCACATCATTATTATTTACAAGTGCATCTTTCGGCATTTTGCTTAGCATTAGCCGGAGCCAAAATAAGGAGGAACTATTTGATGGAGAAGACCCTCAGGATAATAATTAGCGGTGGTGGCACAGGGGGCCATATATTCCCTGCAATATCCATTGCAAATGCTATTAAAGCACTCAACCCAAGCGCTGATATACTTTTTGTTGGTGCCGAAGGGAAAATGGAGATGGAGAAAGTACCAACTGCTGGGTACAGCATTAAGGCACTACCCGTTGTGGGATTTCATCGTAGGATTACTGCAAAGAACCTAAGTTTTCCATTTAAGCTACTTAGGAGCATGAAACTGGCAAAAAATATTGTAAAGGAGTTTAACCCTCACGTTGCAGTTGGGGTTGGGGGATATGCCAGCGGCCCAATCCTAAAAGTTGCACAAAACATGGGTATTCCAACGCTTATTCAAGAGCAAAACTCGTATGCCGGTGTTACCAATAAACTTCTGGCCAAAAAGGCCAACGTTATATGTGTAGCCTACGAGGGAATGGATAAATACTTTCCCAAAGACAAGATTGTGCTGACAGGCAACCCAATAAGGCAAGGGCTAAACCATGTTAACTCGCTTACAGCTGAGGCACATGAATTTTTTGGGATTCCAAGTGGGAATAAGGCAATTTTAGTTGTTGGCGGAAGCCTTGGTGCACGCACCATCAATGAGAGCATTCTAAAAGGTATTGATAAACTGGCTGAACTTAATGGCGTTACACTCCTTTGGCAAACAGGCAAACTTTACCACGACAACGTAAAGCAAAACCTTGCTGGTAAGGATTACGGGAACATTAAGGTTTTCGATTTTATTAATAGGATGGATTATGCCTACTCTGTAGCAAACGTAGTTGTGTCTAGGGCAGGAGCTTGTACCATATCGGAACTATGCTTGGTTGGCAAGCCCACCATTCTGGTGCCTTCACCAAATGTAGCCGAAGATCATCAAACAAAAAATGCACTAGCACTAGCAAATAGGGCAGCTGCCATAATGATAACTGATTTTGATGCTCCAAAAAAATTAGTTGACCAAGCCATAAGTCTAATTTCAGATGATAATAAGCAAAAAGAGCTAGGGCAAAACATAGGTAAAATGGCATTACCTAACGCAGATAAAGATATTGCACAGAAGGTGCTTGAACTATCGAGGGTAAACGGAACAAAAACGAATTAACATTATAATAGTTGTCTAACAACAAGTTGAGAGCGCGGTTTTAAAATTATTTTGAGTACAGTAAAGAAATTATGGACATCAGCTTAAATAGCATAAAGAGTATTTACCTAGTAGGTATTGGCGGCATTGGAATGAGCGCCCTTGCCCGCTATTTTGCCCATAATAAGCTTTTTGTTGCTGGTTATGACAGTACCCCAACGGTATTAACTAAAGCACTTGAAGAAGAAGGAATTGCAATACATTACACCGATAGTATTGAGGATATTCCAAGCCAAATAACTGATGAACCAAAGGATACACTGGTTATTTACACACCAGCTGTTCCGAAAAACCATGGTGAACTGAATTATTTTAAAACCAAGGGCTTCACTCTAATGAAAAGGGCTCAAGCGCTTGGGGTAATTTCAAAAGAGTATACAACTGCCGCAGTAGCTGGAACCCATGGCAAAACCAGCACATCAACTCTATTAGCGCATATTTTAAATGGAACAGACCAAGGCTGTAATGGCTTTTTGGGAGGAATATCTAAAAATTTTTCGAGCAATTTAATTCTTAGTAATAGCCAACGAATGGTGGTTGAGGCCGACGAGTTCGACCGAAGTTTCCATAGCCTCGCGCCCGATTTGGCCATTATAACCTCTACCGATGCCGATCATCTGGACATATATAATACCCATGCTGAGGTGATAGAAGCGTTCTCAATATTCATTTCAAAGATTAGAGATAACGGAACCCTAATCATCAAGAAAGGCCTAGAGCATATGGCCAATAAGCAACAAAACATTAAAGTTTACACATACTCTGCAACCCACGAGGCCGATTTTTGTATCTCAAAAATTTCTCAGCAAGATGGGCTATATACTTTTACACTAAAAACACCATTTGGCAAAATAGAGTCAATTGAGTTAGGTGTTCTGGGAAAATACAATGTGGAGAATGCGGTTGCAGCATCGGCTGCGGCATTGGTTTGGGGTACTGATATAGAACCGTTGAAAAAGGGGTTAAAATCATTTAAGGGCATAACACGCAGGTTCGACTTAAGATACAAGGGCAAAAAATCGGTTTATATTGATGACTATGCACATCATCCAGCGGAGCTTAAGGCTGCCATTACCTCGGTTCGAGCGATGTTTCCAGACAGAAAGATAACCGGAGTATTTCAGCCTCACCTATACTCCAGAACAAAAGATTTTGCAGCTGATTTTGCAGAAAGTTTAAGTCTTTTAGACGAACTTTTGCTTCTTGATATTTACCCTGCTCGCGAGGAGCCAATCCCTGGAGTAACATCAGAAATTATTTTAAACCGCGTTAACTGTAACTTCAAGAAAATATGCTCACTCAACAGTGCCATAGAGGAATTAAAAAACATGGAAATTGACATACTAATTACCATGGGTGCAGGGAACATCGATAAATTAGTTGACCCAATTGCGAGAATGCTCAAAGAAAAGGAGGATGCAGAATGAATTATAAGAGGGCCATATTAGGTTTCGTAAAATGGATGTTTGCCATTGTTTACGTGGTCGTTGCCCTTTCGTTTGTTAGCAAAAGGGAGCAGCAGGTTACCTGTACAGGTATTGATATTGAAATTAGCGATAGCCTTCAGAACGCTTTTATTACCAAAGGAGATGTGCTAAGAGTAATTGAGCGTCAGCACTCAAATTTAATTGGAATACCAATTAGATTGATAAACACGCTGGAGATAGAGCAAAGCCTAAGGGAAATGCAAGCAGTAAGTAGTGTAAGCGCATATAAAGCATCAACCGGAAGACTATCAATAAAAATTGAGCAGCGAAAGCCTATGGTTCGGATAATCAACCGTAAAGGCCAGAGTTACTATATTGATCAGGAAGGGAAAATATTATCCCTTTCAAACAAATTCACCTCCCATGTAATGATTATTAATGGGAATATTAGCGAACCTTATAACGTAAGTCCAAATATTACAATAACAGATTGGGCTAAGGAAGATAGCGATGAGCCTTTACCCTTAATCTGCAAATTGTTCGATTTTGCAAAATACATAAGTTCCAATAAATTATGGGCAGCCCAAATATCCCAGATTTATGTTGACGACCCCAATAATATTGAGCTAATACCAAGGGTTGGTCCACATACCATACTTATTGGTAACCTTGATGATTACGAAGAGAAACTTGAAAAACTCGAACTATTCTACAAAAAAGCCCTGCCCGAAGAGGGTTGGAACAAGTACAAACTCATTAACCTAAAATATCGAAATCAAATAGTATGCACAAAAAGATAACTACCATGGCAAATCAAAATGAATTCGTAGCAGCAATTGACCTTGGGACAACAAAAATTGTAACGCTAATAGGCAAAAAGAATAGCAACGGAAAACTACAAATCGTTGCTCACAGCAAAACAGCATCAACAGGAATTAAGCGAGGGGTGGTCCACAATATCGAGGAAACCGTTGCGTCCATTCAGCGAACTGTTGAGGATGTTCAGCTAAAATCGGGCATTATCTTCAGCGATGTTTTTGTTGGTATTGCAGGGCAGCATATTCGGAGTGTTAAAAACCGGAATATCATAAGCCTTAACTCCAACGAGGGCATTATTACCATTGAAAATGTAAATGACCTAATTGAAGACACCTACAAAATCCCTGTAGAAGTTGGCGAAGAGATTTTACATGTATTGCCGCAAAACTTTATTGTGGATAACGAAAGCGGAATAAAAAATCCAGTAGGCATGTCGGGCAAAAGGCTTGAGGCAAACTTCCATATTGTAATTGGTCAAACCTCTTCGGCAAAACATATTGAGAAATGTGTAAATCGGGTTGACCTAGTGGTAAACGACCTAATACTTGAACCACTAGCATCATCAGAGGCTGTTCTTACCGAGGACGAAAAAGAAGCAGGTGTAGTACTTGTTGACATAGGAGGTGGCACAACGGATTTGGCCGTATTTTTCGACGGAATTGTACGCCATACTGCAGTTATTCCATTTGGAGGTAACGTAATAACTGACGATATAAAAGAGGGTTGCGCTATACTTCTTAGACAAGCAGAACAGCTAAAGGTGCAATTTGGCTCGGCTCTGGGCGACATTGCCCCCGAAGATAAAATAGTAACAATACCCGGTATCAGCGGTCGTGATCCCAAGGAAATATCGTTTAAAAGCCTTGCGTATATTATCCAAAGCCGCATGGAGGAAATTATTAGCTACATTACCTTCGAGATTGAAAACTCTGGCTATGCCGAAAAGTTAAGTGCAGGGATTGTGCTAACCGGAGGCGGTTCGCTTCTCCGCCATCTCTCACAGTTGGTAAAGTTTAAAACCGGTTTCGATGTTCGCATTGGCTACCCCAACGAGCATCTTTCAGCCGATACATCCGAAGAAATTAATACGCCAACCTACTCAACAGGCATTGGCCTAGTGATAAAGGGATTTGAGTACATGGAATCATACAAAAAGTTACATAACGAATCGACAGAATCTAAGTCCGAATCCGAGTTTGTGAGCCCTACCATCGACAAACAAAAATCAAAAGAGATTAAGAAGAACAATATAGTAGAGCTATTTAAGCGCAAATTCACTGAAATTTTCGAAGAAAATGATGCGGAAATGTAAATCTGGTAAGGAAAGAGAACAATTCCAATTGAATTAGGTTATAACACAAAATACAAATCGCCATGATTGAAGAGATAATCCCATTTGACCTTCCCACTGTAAACAAATCAATTATTAAGGTAATTGGTGTTGGCGGAGGTGGGGGCAACGCTTTAAATCACATGTACAAACTGGGAATTAAAGATGTTGATTTTGTTGTTTGCAATACAGATGCTCAGGCACTAGAGAATAGCCCAGTAGACATAAAAATTCAACTTGGCTCGTCGCTAACTGAGGGAAGAGGTGCTGGCAACAAACCCGAAATAGGGAAACAGGCCGCCATTGAAAACATCCAAAATGTTATTGATGTGCTATCCGACGGCACTAAAATGGTATTTATTACCGCCGGAATGGGTGGAGGTACTGGCACAGGAGCAGCTCCAGTAATTGCCAAAGCAGCTAAAGAGTTAGGCATACTTACCATTGCAATTGTAACAATTCCTTTTAGGAATGAGGGGAAAAGGCGGATTGAGCAAGCCGTTGAAGGGATTGAGGAACTTGAAAATCACGTGGATTCCCTACTCGTAATTAACAACGAAAAGATTAGGGAGATCTTTGGCGATCTTCGACTTTCCGAGGCCTTCTCTCGTGCCGATGATGTTTTGGCAATAGCTGCAAAGGGTATTGCTGAGATAATTACTGTACATGGCTATATCAACGTCGATTTTGCTGATGTTGAAACGGTGATGTCGAATAGTGGCGTGGCCATTATGGGATCGGCAATGGCATCGGGCGAAAACAGAGCGCTAACTGCAGTTCAAAAAGCATTAGCATCACCATTGCTTAACAATAATGATATTGCTGGTGCCCGAAACATCCTGCTTAATATAACCTCTGGTTCACATGAAATTACCATGGACGAGGTTGGTCAGATTACAGACTTTATTCAAACTGCTGCTGGTGAGGATGCTGATTTGATTTGGGGGAATGGTACAGATGAAAGACTTGAGGAAGACCTCAATGTTACCATTATTGCAACCGGATTCGGAACCAATAGCATACCTGAGCTTTATGCCCGAAAGCGGAGAATCGATGTTATTCCCCTAGACGGAGAAAACGTAACCAACAGAGAAGTTAAGCAATCAATAATTGAGATGAGGGAAAGACCTGCTGCTGCCTATCCTAAAAAGGGAAGAATTGAAGCAGATAAATGGCAGAGAACCATTGAGTTCGACCTTACTAAGAAGGATGCCTTTTTGGAATCTTTTCAAACGGAGCCAATTGACAAAGAGTTGGAGTTTGAGGTAACAACCGCAAAGTCAAAGCCAAACGATGAACCACAAATAGGGAACACAATTACCCGATCGGAACCTACTCCTATCCCATCAAAGGATATTTTCGATAAAATGGAGAAAATACCTGCCTACAAAAGAAAGAATATAAAGATTGAAGAGGAGAACCTCTCGAGCAAAAAGAATGTTTCGAGGTACACGCTTAATCAAGATGAAGGCGACATCTACCTACGAAACGATAATGCATATCTGCACGATAATGTGGATTAGTAAAGGTTTGATAAGTAAACTAAAATATTAAAAAATGTCACTCGAAGATCGCATAAATCAGGAGATAAAAACAGCCATGCTTGCCAAGGATAAGGTAAGACTCGAAGCACTTAGGGCTGTAAAAAGTGCAATTCTGTTGGCTAAAACCGAGAAGGGTGCAAGTGAAACCTTAACCCCCGAAGCTGAGCTGAAACTTTTACAAAAGCAAGTTAAGCAACGAAAGGAGTCGGCCGAGATTTACCAGCAGCAGAACAGACCCGAACTGGCAAAAAACGAACTAGCTGAGGCTTCTGTCATAGAGGTATTTCTCCCTCAAATGCTATCGGACGAAGAACTTACTAAAGAAATAAATAGAATAGTTGAATCGGTTGGAGCTAAGAGCCCTTCCGATATGGGAAAGGTGATGGGAGTTGCCTCAAAAACATTGGCAGGTAAAGCCGATGGCAAAGCCATAGCGGATAAGGTAAAAACTATGTTAGCCGGGCATTAGGACTCCACCATAAATACAAGAGAGAAAAAATGGCTTAGGCTTCCACCCAAAATAAATATATGAAAAACGCCATGCCCATACGGAATATCCTTACGGATGTAGAAAAAGATACCCAACGAATAGGTAACGCATCCCACCAAAAGAAATACAAGAGAAATAGTTGGTAAGTTCCTTACCATTGGAACTATTGCTATAATAAACAACCATCCCATAGCAGCATAAAGCCATGCTGAAAGGCTACGAAGTTTTTGGTTATAAAACCAAACCTTAAAAACAATTCCAGCAATAGCAAGTCCCCAAATAATACCAAACAGAACCCAACCCAGCGGTCCCCTTATCGCAACCAAAGTAAAAGGGGTATATGTGGCTGCAATTAGAACGTAAATTGATGAGTGATCGAAGGTATTTAATTTGTACTTAAGCCTTACATTTTTTACACCGTGAAAAAGTGTTGATGCAAGGTAAAGCGTTATCATTCCTGCACCAAAAATGCTGTAGCTAACAATATGCCATGCATCTCCATAAAGTGCTGCTCGGGTTACCACAATTGCCGTACAGGCAATGGCTAGCAAAACACCTACTCCATGCGAGGTGCTGTTAAAAATCTCTTCGTAACGCCTATGCCTCTTCTGGTTTGAAAACATTCCTTAAGGGTATTAAAAGTTAGGAAGGGACACAATGCCCTTCCTAACCATTCATTTTTTTATATAAAAAACTATATTCCTACAATGGTAAAGTCAACCCTACGGTTTTGGGCTCTACCCTCGGCGGTTCTATTACTAGCCTTAGGTTTTGAAAATGCATACCCCTTTGACACTACCCTATGCGATGGAATACCCTGTTCAATTACATACTCAGCAACAGAAAGTGCCCGCTCTTGCGAAATACGCTCGTTAACCGCTGCTGAACCAACATTATCAGTGTGCCCGCCAATCTCAACTCTAACGTTGGGGTACTCATTCAAGAACTGAACTAGGGCATTTAACGATCGGAACGACTCTGGCTTAAGCGAAGCTTTACCTGTTTCAAAATAAATGTTCTCAATATCAACAGACTGCCCAACTTCAATTGGAGTTACATAGAAATTACGAACTATCTTACTCATTGCAGCAGCCGAGGTTAAATCAACAGGCTCAAACCTGTTATAGAAGTTGATCACCTTTGGCGTTAGGTCATAGTTAAAACCAATGGGTAACTTTAGTGTGTATGTTGCATCCTTCTCATCGTACACAAACCCTCTCGACTCAACATTATTTACACGCATTTTAACCTCAAAACCCTCTTCTAACTGTTTCCCTGTTTTGGTGTTGATAATTTTCCCGTTCAGTGTAACCATATTGGCATCCTCCCGCTCGGCAAATATATTCTGATTAAGAACAACAAACTCTTCGTAGTTGGTTAAATCAATTGGATTATCTAGAGTCTTATAGTTCTTGGCTCCTACTCCTAAGTTATAATTCTGTCCAAACGGAAGATTTACTGAATATGCTCCAGTAACTGGGTCAATCTGAACACTATCGGCCACTTCGCCATTAATCAGCAATTTAGGCTGGGCATCTAGCGTAATAGGAGTTAATGAATTATTGTCGAGGAGCTGTCCTTGCAGCTGAATCCACGGAACTGTAGTAACATAAAGGGTTATCTCCCTCTCAGTAAACGAAACCTCTTCAGTTACATCAACCACAACGGGTGTAGCCGTAAAATGGTCAACACTACCTGTAAATGTATAGCTTTCGCCAAGAGGTAGTAATGCTTGAAATGCTCCAGAGAACTTATCGTAAACCACTGAATCAGAAGGTAATCCATCGATCAACACCACAGGCTTTCGTGATAACGGAATGGGTAACTCTGTTCGCGAATCCACAACTTTTCCCTTAACCTGAACAAAGGGGATTGCCGAGAAATAAAGGTTGATATTATCTTCAGAGTATTCGCGAACTGCGGTAAGATCGATATCGGTTGAAATACCATTCCAATTCTCCATCTGAGGCAAAAGGGTATACTTTTCACCCAGCGGAAGGAGTATTTCATAGGAAGCAGAGGCTACGTCAATTTTCATTTCGGGTGACTCTTCATCATTTACTAGGATCTTATAACCCGTTTCCTCAAGCATGAGGCTCTGAGTGGCCTGATTGAGAACCAAACCAGACAGTTTGAGGAATGGAAACTCTTCGTAAATTTTCACTCTAAAAATATCCGATCTACCAACCGAGTTTGTAATTGAGCTGAAGTATGCCCAGCTCTCCTTTGTGTTCATTTTAAAGTACGAATCCCAGTTGGGGGTATTTATTGTATCGGTTAATTTTACTGGTGCCGACCAATTTTGATAAGTATCATCAACTCTATCTGCATAAAACATATCCATATTATCCCGCCCGTCACCGTAATTAGCGCTAAAATAGATTCGATTTTTATCAGTCGATAAATAGGGTGATTCCATGGTCTTAGCCTGGTTGGCGTTCTTTGGTCCACCCTTAAGCACTTTGGGTTTGGTATAAACATTCTCCTTTTTGCGGGTAGAAACGAATAGCGAAAGTCGTTTTCCGTTAGGAGATTTTGAGAATGCTATAAATAGTTGCTCCCTATCGGGTGACATATAAGCGTTCATTACCTTCCCCTTATTCATCCTTTTAAGCCCCTTTACCTTAATAGACACAGGTTTTCCCCACTCGTAGGAATTGAGCTGCTCAATAATTGAAAAGCCTGGTGTAAGCCAACGAGTACCAGTCTTATTGTAGTGTCCTAGAATAAGGTATGATTTACCATCCTCTAATGCCGATAGAATTGCATTATAGCGCCCAATGTTCACCCCATTCGATAAACGGATAGCCTGGCTCCATGTCCCATCATCCTGCAATGTTGAGAACCAAATATCCTGACTATTACCCTCGCCCAACCCATTCTCGGGATGGTTTACCCTACAGAAGAAAAGCGTTTTTCCATCGCTTGAAATTACAGGATTGATCTCGGAATACTCTGAATTTATTGCCTCTCCAAGATTTTGGGGCTCAAACGATGTTTGCGCATTTGCAATGTGTAAGCCAAGCGTAAAGGCAAAAACAAACAGTGGTAATCTATATATACTTTTCATGTCAATAGTTTGTTGAGTCTAATTAGATAGTTTGATTTTACCTATAAGGCAAGTATTTTGCCGTTTTAACCCTACCAAAAACCAGATTAACACCAAGCCTAAAATTTAGGTTTGTAAACGTAAACGGATCTTTAAGCGGAGTAAAGTAGTTGTCGGCTATCATGTAAATTTGAAATGGTCCTGGTTTAACCATTAGCCCAAACCCCAAGTTTGTTATTGTGCGCTGGTTAAATGAGCCTGTGAGTGCAAGGTTAAATGCTCTACCAATTCCCTGTGTTATTCCCAAAGATACGGCTGGGTAAAAACGTCTGTTGACAATACCATAGAGCTGAAAGCCTAAGTTTGTTCTGCTGGCCAGTTGATAATTTGCAGACAGATAAAATTTTGGAGATAACCATGTTGTGTAGGCCTGTTGAAACTCTTCGTCATCAAAATTACTGCGGAATACGTTAAGTGTTGAATCAATATCAATATCTCTTCCGTACAAAAAATCACCTAAAGCGTCAACTCCCTGAAACGGAGAATCTCCCCTAACCTTATAGTTTACTGTGCTATCGCTCCAGTGAATAAAGCCAAGATCGCTTACAGAAAAACTAAATGTGGTTCGCTGATCATACTTATAGCTCACGCCAAGAGCCAATGATGCACCCGGGTTACGTAAGCGGGTTAGGTAACTAGTAAGCCATTTGGTATTCGAAAAAAGTGCCTCGTTGGGCATCCTATCCTCGGTAAGGGGAATGCCTGCACTATAAAGAGTTGCATCCGAAGCAAAGGTGTGGGCATACATATCGTCATCTATGGATAACTGCAGCATTTGTGGCTTTAGGTATAAACTGGATAGGCCCTGCAATAGGCTTACTCTACCTCCAAAAACCCAACTGTTAAATTCGGTTGCCATACCAAAGGTGTACTCCCTATACAAACTTGCATTTAGGCCCAGATATCCAAAGTCTAATACCTCCCCTACAAAATCAGCATTACCATGAACAGCAAGGCTCATTAAATCTTTGGGATAGAAAAAGGATAGGCTATGCCTTTGCCTAACACCAAACCAATAGTCCCAGTTGTAAACCCTAATCCTAAGGTGAAACAAATCAATATCAGCATTAGCAAATAGCATATTCTGGTCCGATAGTTCACCAAGCATTCTGGAAGGGCTAAACCATGTTGTATCGTTTGCTTTACTTACCACTGAATTTGGAATAAAACCATTGTGTATTCCCTGTATGTATATTGATGAAATACCCGGTAGACCGATACTTATAGTATGTTCTGGCCTAACGGTTGGTTTTAGGTAGCTCGACTGAAAAACATCATCAAAAAGCGGTAGCGTGAGCTCCGATTGAGCCTTAAGGCTATATGCTGATAATGTAACGGCTATGAGTAATAATATTTTTTTCACGGCTTAAAGTTTTCAAATTTTAATCTCAACTGTCCCTGACACTATCATACTCATCTCTACCTGAAGATGGTTTGATGACAGAATCTTAACATCCTCCTCCAAACCACCACCTGTAGACAGCCTGTAAAGCAGAACCAAATGGTCCGAATCAACAATTTGCTCATATTCATCCTTGGTGAGCGTGAGTGTAGCATAGGCCGTAGTTGGACTCAAAGAAACTCCATTGGCATCGAGAGTAGCACTTTTAGCGAGCTCTGCTTCTTCTGGCAATCCTGTTTCCTCATTTACAAAGAAATAGTAACCGTGAGTAAATACGCCCCCATTATCAATCAGCGTTTCCAACTGTAGAAACATATCTAAAGGCATCTCATTGGTAACCTTAAACTTTAAGGTAACAGAGTAATCATCGTTTAAGAAATCGAAATCATTCTTAATATCGGGCCATTCCATGTCCATTATGGTATCACCAAGTTGGTGAGTTGTTGCCCACCCATAAAGGGGAAGAACCATATCAGAAACAAATGAAACCTTGCTATTACGCTTAATAAAACGCTCATGGCTTGCATCACCAAGGGTAAAGTTTGTTCCGTAGTTTAACTTGTTTGGGGCATTATCAAATGCACCCTCAATGTTTGAGTTATCCTTTGTAAGCTCAAGTTTGGTTATTGCAACCGTTTCTGAAGGGTTTTGAAGAAAACCGACAACATTCACTCCCGAAAGGTTAAGGTCACCTGGGCCAGGCGTACCTTCATTCACAATTGGATAAATATCATTATTGATATTGGAAACCTCAAAACTTGTAAAGGTAAAACCTACTGGTACTCCATAGCTATTCTCAACGGTAAAGTTAAAGTATGGCTCGGCAAAATGTTGTTGTGCAAAAACGGTTGAGTTAAATGCGCTTAGCTCGTAACTCTGATCGGGCATGATTAAGGTCTTGTTGACCATTCCTTGAATAAACTCAAAATCTGGATTATCAAAACCAATATTTATACTCAGATTGCCAGAATAGTCAGGTGCCGAAGTGTTTTCAACTATTGACAGATTGAGGGTTACCATAAAGGTATTGTAGGTATCGCCAACCTCGTCGTGAAGCAAAAGCGTGTAATCATCCAGCGGGCGAGTTTCGCTAGTGTTACTGGAGAACACCTGCAAATCGAAGTTCTTTGTATACGCCAACTCATTGGTTTTTAGTGAGGTAATCGTTAGGGTTCCGTATACTCTATGGTAATAGTTGTTCTGCATTTCAAGTGTCATTGTACCCGAAAGAAAATCGATTAGCTTAATCTCAGCACCAGTAACAATTTGGTATACTTGGGTAAGACTCTGCTCAATGTTTACTTGACCAAACCCAGGTGCTAAAGGCTGACTAAAAGTGAAAGGAAAGTTTGCACCAGCGAGTTGAAACTGGTCTGTTGCATTAGCAAAATCTAGCGTATCGCGAAATATCATAAAGAACACCCCCGTTAATGGCTCCTCCTCAACCACTGTGTTTGAACCGCTTCTCTCCACTACATCTCTAAAAGTTATGGTAGAGTTAAGAACCGGTAAAACCCACGATTGCGATGTTGGTTCAATGCCAAAGTTCTCGTAATCGCTAATATCCCAACAGGACACTAGCAACACGGGAGCAAATAGCAACCAAAAAATCTTTCTAATTCTCATGGTTATTTATGTTTTAGTTATATTGCTACTAAAAATCGATTGAAAGATAACAATTTAAGATTTTATAGCAAAAATGGATTAAACTTTTTATATAGATGCTCTGAATAAAAAAAAGGCTACTATGATCATAGCAACCTTTTTAATGTAAATCAATGCTTATTGTTTATCCTAGAAAAACTTTGAACGTTTATCTTCGATTTTTGCACATTCCTTAATAGCTTCATAAGCTTCACGAAATGAGCGTGACTTATACTGACTAGCCAAACGTTGCTTTTCTGATGCAATATCACCCTCTTCAGTATTTATAGCAGTAACCATAACCACATAAACGCCTGAGTTTCCTTTAATAGGACCGGTTACTTTACCCTCTGGTGCGCTGACTGCTGTTGCAATAACTGCTGGCTCAAACCCAACTGCGGGCAACGAGAATGATGCAAATGAAATGCGATCTGCATTTTGAACTGTAAGCGAAAGTTTAGCTGAGATATCGTCCAATGATTCTGTATTGGCCATAGCAGAAGTAATATCCTGTGAAAAGGTATCTGCCTTTTTGTCCTTAATTATCTCAGCCCTTATCTGATCCTTAACCTGATCAATAGGAGCAACACCATCCTCTTTAACTGATTTTAAGGCAGCTACAACAAAATTATCGCCAAACTCAAATACTGTGGAAACCTCTTTTACTTTTGCGCGGTATGCCCATCGAACCATTTCCCTTGGATTGTCTAACCCTGCTATGCTTCTATCTCCCTCTTTAAGGTTTGATGCAATGCGTTTTGCTAATTTCTGCTCTTGAACTGCATTGTTAAATTTATCATAGGTATTTTGCAATCCAGCAAATTCACTCGCTTTCTGGTAAACAACCTGATAGGTTTTTGTGCTCGGAATAACGTTTCGCTCTAGTATTGCCACTTGAACCTTTTTGGCAGGTACACCCTTATCAAGAATTTCTATGATATGAAATCCAAACTGGGATTCAACAAGAACAACATCGCCTTTTTTCCCTTCAAAGCAAGCATCGTTAAATGGCTTAACCATTGCTCCCTCATTAAACCATCCCAAGTCACCTCCTTTTGAGGCTGAGCCTGGATCTTGTGAATATTCCTCGGCAAGTTTAGCAAAATTACGGTTGCTTTTTGCTATTGCAAAAATACTATCAGCCTTTGCCTTTGTAGCATTGTAATCCTCTTGTGTATTGCCTTCAGGGGTAATTAGAATGTGACGAGCTTTAACAGAGTCAGGCAGTTGAGCTGTCTTTACCAAATAGGCAATTTTATAGGAATCGTCAATAAAAATTGGACCTAGATTATCGCCAACCTTAGCGTTAAATGCCCACTGATCGATCTCCTCATTCTGCAATTCCCCTTTTTTATAAAAAGTGCCATCAAATGGAGTATCAGAGTTCAGGTTTGTAAACTGAACTGGATCAGAGGCTGTCACAAAGTCGTTTTTAATCCCATTGATCCAATCTTCAGCAGTTACATAATCAGCTTGTGATGGGGTAACAGGGAAAACAACATATTCAACATCCCTAGCTGCTTGCTGCTCGTACTCGCTTTTATGCTTACTGTAATAGGCCTTAATTTCGCTTTCGGAAACGGCAATGGTTGAATCGTTAACGGATGAATACCTGTTAACCAAGTAGCTAAAATCAACCCTTTTGCCTCTACTTGCCAACGACTGCTCTGCTTGAAAATTTGTAACTTCAAGACCTTTGCTTATAAGGTTATTGTACTTAGTAAATAGCCTGTCGCGTATAATTAGTGACTCAAGGTAAAGCCAAATCTGTTTCTGCAATCCCGATGGATCAGCATCCATACTCTTGAGGAACTGGACAACCATAGCAGGATCAATTTCGCCTGTTTGCCTATTTCCAAACTCACGCCTTACTATGGGATGTATATTTCTACCTTGAACCATATCAAATAGTTCATCGGTTGAAATTGCAAGGCCAAGGCTTTCATACTTATCACCAAGAACATGCTCCTGCACCATCTCATTCCAAACCTCTTCCCTAATGCCTTCCATGGTTTGCTCATCGAGAGCCTGTTGCCTTTGCGAAGCTTTATTGAGCTCTGTTAAGTAATCAACTCGCTCCTGGTAAACTTGGTATGGGACGGAATTACCATCTATCTTTGCAATCTCATATTGATTTTGGGTAAAAAGTGAACCCCTTGATCCAAACAAATCGCCAAGGATAAACGCTAATAATGCTAGCCCAATAACAACTGCAACTAACGTTCCTGCACGATTTCTGATTTTCTCTAGTGTTGCCATTTAAAATTAATGTTAGTTCAAAATTTCCATTTTTTTTGAAGTTACGAATATAGCTATTTTAGTGTTTAGCATAAAGCCTTATCATACTTTTTAAGCATAAATTAAATAAATTGTTACTTTAGGGATATCCTACACCTTAAAACATGCATATTTGCTTACGCTAATTACATTATTTTGTCTATTCTTTCGGAAGAATTGTAAGGTGTAATAGGTCTATCCGATTTCTATCCATTTTGGCCACCTTAATCCTAAAGTTATCAATATCAATAACCTCCTGTGGCTTCGGAATGCTTTGATATTTATTGATTATAAAACCCGCAAGGGTATCATATTCTTCCGATTCAGAAATATTAAGTCTGTATTTTTCATTTAAGTAGCCAACCTCCAGTCTTCCCGAAAGAAGGTACTGGTTGTCACTGAGCTGTTTTTCAATAAAATCGAACTGATCATGCTCATCATCAATTTCTCCAATTATCTCCTCTATAATATCTTCGATTGTGACTAGGCCCGCGGTTCCACCAAACTCATCAACCACAACCGCCATGCTATGCTGTTCCTTTATAAATGATGTTAAGAGTTGATGTGCAAGCATGGTTTCGGGCACAAAATCAATCTTTATAAGCTTCGATTTAATGCTCTGTGGCTTTTTAAACAGATCTTTACTATTTACGTAACCCGTAATATTATCGATGCTCCCATCGTAAACAGGAATTCTTGAATAGTTTGTGCTAATGAATTTCTCCTTTAGTTCCTGAATACTACTATTGATTTGAATTGCCTCAATATCCGTTCGAGGAATCATGCACATCCGAACCTTAATGTCGCTAAAATCAAGTGCATTCTGAAACATTTTTATATCATGCTCTTGCTTGGTATCCTCACCTTCGTTATGGGCTTCGCCCACAAAATTATCAAGGTCAATCTTGCCGAAAATTTGCCGCCTTTGCCCTGTTAGTATTTCCTGCCTAAGCACATACTTGATTATACCAACGGATAGCCAAGTTGAAACCTTACTAATTGGATACAAAACTACATAGAAGAAAAGTACTGGTAACGCAAAAAAATTAAGAAAACCATTGGGGTGAACCCTAAAAAGCGACTTTGGTAAAAACTCGGCGGTTACAAGTATTATAGCTGTACTAACAATAGTCTGCACAAATAACAAAGTCATTTCACTTGGAATATATGGACCAAGCAGAGCTCCCAGAACTTTGGCCATTTCAATACCATATATTACCAATGCAATGTTATTGCCCACAAGCATTGTTGCTATGTATTGACTGGGGTTGCGGGTAAAAATGCTTACAATTCGCGAAGTAAAAGTCCCCTGTTTTCGGTCAATCTCAATACGTAACTTGTTTGCTGACACAAAGGCTATCTCCATTCCAGAGAAAAGTGCCGAGAAAAGAATTGATAAACCAATTAATGTCGGGTTATAGCCCATTTATTTATTAGAAGTTTAATTAGATGATGCCTGCTTTCGCTTATGGCGCCTAAGTGTATACATTAGTAGGGCAACAACGGAAAGTATAAAGAACATGTAACTTTGATTAAACCCCACTTTTACTGTTATGTAAATGCCAAACCCAACGCAAATAAAGGCTAAAATTAGCCAAATAATCTCCAGAACAACTGCTAATTTACTCATATTCTTTCCATTTGATTTTGGTGTAAATATAGCAATTTTAGGGATAATAGTCCTTCAATTTGTATCCTACTCCTCATTAACGTACATGTTTCCACTTGGTTTAAGTATTTCCCAACTATCAAATGCTTCGTCCGATTCCATGCCTTCACCAAAAAGCACATCTTCTCCATCAGTAATCTTAACCATATCGTTAGAGTAGATTCTTTTAGCATTCTGATCCCAAAATAGTTGTTCGGTATTTAGTACCTCGCCTTTTGCATTTGTAGCCACTACATTGTATCGGGCAATCCAAAGTTTCTTCGCCTCATAAAATATGGCATAGTTTGCTGTTAATGTCGATACCACCTCAAGCGAATCGTTGTAATTGTATACCGTAATACCTTTAGGAAACTCGTTGTAGGGTTCTTTGGCAAACTGATAGTAGCGCGATTCTGCTGCCAATACTTTTATCTTTGCTTTTCCTTGCTCTGTATATAAAATTTCAATGTTATATGCTACTACTCCTGGTACATTCTCTCTCTCGGCTAGCTCCTGTACTTTTTCGAGGTTAGTTTTACACGAAAAAAACAACAAAGTCCCTGCCAAGGCAGGGACTAATATTATAAATGCTCTGTATTTTACTAGTAGGCTCACAGCTTCAAAAAACAGTTACGGACGTGCTCTAACTATTGTAGTTTCGTTAATCCAACCACCAACTGAATATCTGTCTCCTAAAGTCAAATCCTGAAAAAAGATATCATTTTGAGCAGGGAAATACTGTGAATATGCATCAATATACCTATTACAGTCGTTTTCAAGGGTTGGGTCAACTTGCTTTGCTCTTATAAACTTGTCAACTGCTACCCAGTAAACTGTCTTTTTCTGAAACTCATCACTAAAACAATTTTTCTCGGATGCATAAATATTACCAATAAGCATATATGCATACCCCATATTGGGGTTTATTGAGATTGATTGCAATGCAAGTGAACGTGCTTCCTGAGGCTTTTTGAAGTTATTAAATACAATACCTGCATATTCAACAAGATATACAGATTTGCGAAGTGTATCTATCTCTAGCTCAATTGCCCTTTTAAAGTAGGTCTCTGCTTTGTTATAGTTATTCAACCCGCCATGTAACTTTGCCAACTCATATGCTAAACTTGCTGTAGGCTCCTTTGCAAATAGTTTCTCTGCAGTACTCCTATAAAAATCTTTTTCTTGACAGCGGTTAGCGTTTAGCAGATTATAGGTTTTCTTTAAAAGTTCTAAATCTTCAGGGTTATTCTTAACTCTCTGTTCAAAAATCTGAGTCAGATTCTCACAATTTGCAACTTTTGCATTCGAAAATATTTCATCAACATTTGCTTTTACTTGAATAAGAACTGCATCATCAGGCTTACTTGCCATCTGTACATCAAGGTAATCTGCAATTGTAGAGTAAGTCTCAATAACGTTCTCAGCAGATAATTTTTGATTATCATACATGGTCTTAGTAATGGCCATTAGAGTATAAAGAACTGGGGCATCCGATGCATCTTCCTCTGTATCAACAGATGTTTTAAGATATGTATAAGCCTCCTCATACCTATCAGATGACAAAGCAGCCAAATCCATCCCCTTTTGGCCAAGAAGCGTACCCTTCCTATTAAAGTGTTGGATACGCATATCATAAATCATCATAAGAGAATCGAGCAATTCTGTTCTTCGTACTGGATTCTGCTCAGCTTCAATCCAAATCTTCATCATTCTAACTCCATGTATATATACGTTTTGTGATGCTGAGGGGCAATTGGCAAGAACTTTTTTCCAGTAAGGTTTTGCCATCTCATAGTTGCGGTGATTATACTGTTCACGATACAGCGAAAGATTGGCCGCACATTCCTTACGTGTCTCTTCATCTACCCCATATTTGGGATCCTTTAGGTAGCTTTGAGCTGAAACGTTTAAAGTAAGCATCATTGCTATTACCGAAAGAAAGATGCCTTGTTTGAGTAAAGTTTTCATTATTGATAATTTTAGTTTACTTATCTGCTAGTTAATCTTTTGCTTCAAAAACCAGAAATCGTAGAAGGTGAAACCAAAGTTAATAATTCCGTAATCTTCTTGTACTAATCCATTATTAAGTGTTCCCTTTCTCCCCAGTTCAACTGAAATATTAAAAGATGATCTGGTTCTTCGGAGTGGTAATCCTACTCCAAATGTTATGCCATAATCCTTTATCTGATTATCACGCAGTTTTAAGAATGTACTTGTATTATAAAAACCTGCCCTATAGCTTATTCGTTTAAGGTAGCTCCTTAAATCGAATTGGTTTGGAGTATACTGCATCCCAACACGAATTGATTGCGACGTGGAAAGCAGATCGTTTGCATACAAAAACTTTGCCTTGGTCCAATCCTGAAATGAATACTCTGCTCCAAGCATAAGCTTGTTTTTATAAGAAATGGTAAAACCTCCTGCATAATTGCTAGGCAATTCAATAGAACTATTTGAATTCTCTTTATAAGATATGGTATCGATTGTATTACCAAAAGGTTGTGAAACAAATCTTATATGATTTACATCAAGTGAGGTTTGATTGTCAAGAGTACCTCCAAGTATCACCTTATAATCATTGTTTTCACCAAAAAACATGGTGTACTGGGCTCCGAAACTAAAAACCACATCGCGGACAACAATACTGTTTAACTCTTCAAAACCCGCATAGGTTGTATAACTGGGAAATTCTGTTTCTGATTTATACTCCATTGCACCAAATAAATAGGACATATTTACGCCAATAGAGAAGTTTTTAAATGGCTTCACTGCGGTACCCAAGTAAAACTGGGTAATGCCACCATTGCCATTATGATAATATTTAATTGGCCCAATTGAGCTAAGCAAATAAGGATCCATCTCTGTATATTTTATTCTGTAACCTACATTACTGTATGGTTGTATTCCTGCACTTGCTCCCATCCACTTAGTTACAGGAAATTGTATGGCCAAATGCTGCAAATTGCCTGTAGAATTAATGTTGCTCTGATCGCCTGAGCGATAGTTTACTGTAGCACCTTGAACACCAAAATCGAAAATAAACGACATAGAATCCTGTGAAGTATAGGAGGCCGGGTTTAAGTAGTTTATCGATGATCCTTGCCTAACACCTTGTGAAATACCTCCCATGGCTTTTGTATTGGCATATCCTTGAGTACGAATCTCCCCCAAGCCATAGCGTGAGTAGGGTGAATATGTCGTTAAACTCTGCGAAAAAGAGACAAAAGGTAAAGCCCACAGGGCTATAGTGAAAAATAATACTTTGCTTTTATTCATTATAGTTTAGAATTCGGTTTAGTCCAAAAATCAAAAGATTAGGATGCACAAAGATGGTATTTTTTAATTTTTTATCAAAGAAATTTGCATTACCTCCTGTAAAAACAACTTTTAACAACGGATACTCTTTGGATATCTCCTGAATATATCCATCCACTTCATTTATAGTCCCATTCAAAACCCCCGAAAGCATTGACTCTTTAGTTGTTGTACCAATTAATGGAAAATTGTTTTCGATTGCTAAAAGAGGCAGTTTGGCGGTATAAGTATTTAGTGCTTTAAAGCGCATTTCAATACCCGGAGAGATTGCACCACCCATATACTCACCATACTCCGTAATTATATCATAGGTTATTGCCGTTCCGCTATCAATTACTAATACATTGCAGTTAGGATAAATTGTGTTTGCAGCTACTGCTAAGGCCAAACGGTCTGTTCCTAGTGTGGAAGGTGTTTTATAACAATTCTTAAGTGGAATATTAACTCCAGCTGTAAAGTATAAAACATTAATATTGTGTGGAAAAAAGGTTTCAAAATCTGGCGAAGATTCCCCAACTGATGATATAATAGCTCTTGTTACATTAAAGTTCTTTACTATATCTTCAATAAGCTGGAGGGTTATTTTTGGATAGCGCTCAATGAAAGTTAAATCATCATTACAAAAAATGGCAACCTTTGTAAGGGTATTCCCTACATCTACCACTAAATTGCATGGCTGAACATTTATTTTCATATCGCGCACCAATTTCTTTGTAAATATTATTAACGTGTTGTTTCGTATAAATGTTTTATAAGTGCCAGAGCATCATCCATATTTTTCACATCTTTAGCTGTCAACATTAGTTTATCGCGTTGCTCTTTTATCTGAAACTTTTTAGGATTATGCTGAATAAAATTGATGATATTGGCAAAAGTATTGGACCGATAGAACGCAGAGAGCTGGTTGGCAATAAAATAGCCCATAAACTGTTGGTTTTTAATTACAATCTTTTCAATCCCTAGGGATTGAGCCATTCCCCTCAGCTCAACTACGCTTAGTAAATCTTCTACCTGTTCGGGCAATTCACCAAACCTATCCTTTAGTTTTGCCTCAAAAGCGTCTAGTTCCTGGGGCAAAGTGGTGATATCGAGCTCGCGGTAAAGCCGCATTCGCTCGGGTACACTGCTTACGTATGAATCGGGGATAAGTAATTCCAAATCAGTCTCTACGTGGCAATCAACGTTGCTAGGCTTCCATTCGTTGGGTTTAGTTTGCTCATCTTCGGTTAGCACCCCTGCAAACTCCTCTTCGCGGAGTTCCTGCATGGCTTCATCCAGAATTTTGTGATAGGTTTCAAACCCAATATCGGCAATAAACCCGCTTTGCTCAGCACCAAGCATGTTTCCAGCACCCCGAATATCAAGATCCTGCATGGCTATGCTAAACCCGCTGCCAAGTTCAGAGAACTCCTCAATAGCCTTTAACCTTCGACGTGCCTCTGGTGTAAGCCCCTCGAGTGGAGGTGCAAGTAAATAGCAAAAAGCCTTTTTGTTTGAACGCCCTACTCTACCCCTAAGCTGGTGCAAATCGCTTAGCCCAAACATATGAGCATTATTAATGATAATGGTATTGGCGTTTGGGATATCGAGTCCCGATTCAATTATAGTTGTTGATACAAGCACATCGTAATCGCCTGAGATGAAATCAAGCATGGTTTTTTCAAGCTTAGCAGGTTCCATCTGCCCATGGGCAACAATTGATGTTACGTTGTTACAGATTTTTGAGATCATTTGCTGAACCTCTGTAATATTTTGTACCCTATTGTGTACAAAAAAAACCTGGCCTCCACGACTTACTTCATACTCAATGGCTTCCTTAATAATATCAGTATTAAACGTATGCAGCTCGGTAGCAATGGGATGTCGATTTGGTGGTGGGGTATTGATAATGGATAAATCGCGAGCACCCATGAGCGAAAACTGAAGGGTACGAGGAATAGGAGTTGCTGTGAGTGTAAGCGTATCGACATTAACTCTTAGGTTTTTCAGTTTCTCCTTTGCTGCCACCCCAAATTTCTGCTCCTCATCAACTATCATTAACCCAAGATCCTTAAATTTCACTGTGTTGCCAAGCAGCGCATGCGTTCCGATAATAATATCCACCTTTCCCTCCAAAAGCCTTTTTAGAATATCCTTCTGCTCCTTGGGGCTCTTCATACGGCTAATAAATTCAACCGTGCAGGGAAAATTGGCTAGCCTTTGTTTAAAAGTTTGGTAATGCTGAAGGGCAAGTATGGTGGTTGGCACCAAAACGGCCACCTGCTTACTATCGGCAACTGCTTTAAATGCAGCCCTAATGGCTACTTCAGTTTTACCAAAGCCTACATCACCACAAACCAGCCTATCCATGGGGATTGTGCTTTGCATATCCTCCTTTACCGCTTGGGTTGCCTTTTGCTGATCGGGAGTATCCTCATAAATAAATGAGGCCTCAAGCTCCTCTTGCAGATAAGTATCGGCTGTAAAAGCTAGCCCTTTCTCGGATTTGCGCTTAGCATATAGGGCTATTAACTCTTTAGCAATATCCTTTACCTTGCGCTTTGTGTTCTGTTTTAACTTTTGCCACGCCCCCGAACCCAATTTGTATAGCTTTGGCTGTTCGGCTTCACTCCCTCTATACTTTGATATGCGATGGAGGGAATGGATATTTACGAGCAACGTATCCCCATCTTTATAGGTTATCCTAACAGCTTCTTGGGCTTTCCCGTTCACATCTGTTTTTACCATCCCCCCAAAAACACCAATTCCATGGTCAACATGTACTACATAGTCACCTGGTTTAAGACTAATGAGCTCTTTCATCGACAAGCTGTCGCTCTTGCTCAACTCGTTTTTGAGTTTATACTTCTGATACCTGTCGAATATTTGATGGTCGGTATAGATACACAACTCTAGTGCATGATCGATGTACCCTTCCGATAAGGCCGAGTTAATAGGAGTAAACTTTACGTTGGGGCTAATGTTTTGTAGAATATTCTCAAGCCTTATGTGCTGCGTAGGGTTCTCGGCCAGTATTAAGGTTGTATATCCCTTCTCAGTATTCTCCGTGATATGCTGTGTGATCAACTCAAAATTCTTATGAAACGCTGGCTGGGGAGATGTCTCGAAATCAATTGAAATCTGAGGGTTCAATTGGGGCTTAATGCCAAACTCAACAATGGCGTAAGGTTGTATGCTTTCGAGAAATGCTTCACCTGAAGCAAAATCGTGTTCATTTTCAGCAGCCTTGAATGTGCTATACATCTGACTAACTATCACCTCCGGGTCACGAATCCAAACTATTGCATTTTGAGGAAGAAGTTCCGTTATAATTTGCCTTGCAGAATCATCATTCTTTACCTGTAAATTTGGAATAATAGTTACAGTATTGAACTTGCTACTAGATAGTTGACTATCAACTTCGAATGTTCGAATGGATTCAACCTCATCACCAAAAAAGTCAATTCGATAGGGTAATGCCGAAGAGAATGAGAACACATCAACTATGCCTCCCCTAACCGAGAACTGGCCGGGCTCATAAACAAAATCGGTCCGTTCAAACCTAATGCTAATTAAAAAATCAACTAGGAACTCCTGCGAAATGCTCTCACCAACTGCTATGGAAATTGTATTCTTCCCAAAATGGTCAATCGTAACAACCTTCTCAGCCAACGCTTCGGGATAGGTAACAATAATCGCCCATTCGGAGCTATCAGCGATTAGCGACAACAACGCTTTTTGCGTATCAGTTCGTTGAATCAGCGCATCGGGTAATATTTGCTCAAACTGAACGGCCCTTTTATACGACGATGGAAAAAAGTGGATATTACTGGTTGATAGAACACTTGATAAATCGGAGAAAAAATAGGCAGCCTCCTCTTTATCGTTTAGTACAATCATGCTTACCCTTTGCAACGTTTGGCTTATTGCCGCATTTACCATTGCAACTGATGAACCAGCAAATCCTTTAAGCCTAAGCCTAGATAGGGGCTGGGATTCCAACTCGTTTATCGCCAAACGAACTGACTGATGCGTTTTATACTTTTGAAGCAGTTCGGAAATTAGGAAATCGCTTTGCATTAAGGGTTTAATCTATGGAATGCAAAGGTAAAACGAAATAGATATTGAGCAAACTACGTATTGATAAAAAAAGTTAATAAAGCCAGAATGATAAACAAAGAGTAAAAACTAACTTCTAAGCATTTTAAAATAGATTTTTACCTTTGTGGCAAATTACGCAATGCACTTCATATTAAAATACAATGGAAACACCTATAAAGCATATTGATATTGAATCGGTTATAGCAAGCAAAAGTCAAAGACTTGCGAAACTACTGCCTAATTTTATCATCAGATATCTTAAAAAGATTCTTCACGAAGACGAACTAAACAAGTTCCTGAATGACCATGGACATAAGCATAACGTAGAATTTATTGAGGGAGCTCTCTCGTATCTTGATATTTCGTATACCATTGAAGGTCTTGAAAAGTTGAACAAAGACGAAAGGTATGTCTTCGCCTCAAACCATCCGCTTGGCGGGCTTGACGGGATAATACTAATACATGCTTTAAGCAAAATGTTTAGTGCCGTTAAAGTGCCGTCAAATGACTTATTAATGAACGTTCCACAGCTACAAGACTGCTTTATCCCTGTAAATAAGCACGGGAGTCAATCCAAAGAGAATGCCCGAATTACAGAGGAAACATATGCTTCTAACATGCAGGTGTTCAGCTTTCCCGCTGGCCTTTGCTCGCGGAAACAAAAAGGGAGAATTGAGGATTTAGAATGGAAAAAGAGTTTTATTGTAAAAGCAAAAAAACATAACAGGCCTGTTGTCCCCGTTTTTTTTAGTGGTAGGAACTCAAACTTCTTCTACAACCTTGCCCGCCTCAGAGCTTTTTTTAGAATAAAAATGAACATTGAAATGCTCTATCTTGTTAATGAGATGTTTAAGCAACGAGGACAAAGACCTCACGTAATTATTGGAGAACCAATCCCTTGTACCACATTCGACTCTACAAAAACACCCATGCAATGGGCCGCCTGGATAAAAAACAAAGTTTACCAATTAAACAAAAAATAGTCATAGTGAACATTCACAGCAATTATGTACTATTTTTGTAAAAATTTTTAAAATGGAGCAAATCATTGAACCTGTTGAGAAAGATTTGATTGAGAAAGAACTCACCTCAGATAAATTTGTTAGAGAGACCAACAATGGGGGTAATCTACTCTATATAATTACTGCACATGACTCGCCAAATATCATGAAGGAGATTGGTCGTCTTCGCGAGTTAAGCTTCAGAAGTGCAGGTGGAGGAACAGGTGAAAGTGTTGACATTGATAAGTACGATACCTCTGAAAACCCATACAAACAATTGATTGTATGGGACCCAAAGGATAAAGAAATTCTTGGGGGGTACAGATATCATTGTGTTGGAACGGGTGAAGAAATGCACCTCTCAACAACAACGCTTTTCAATTTCTCTGATAAGTTTAAGAAGGATTATTTGCCAAATATGATAGAGCTTGGACGTTCATTCGTTCAGCCCAGATATCAATCGGCCCAACGCCGTGCAAAGGGACTTTATGCGCTCGATAATCTTTGGGACGGATTGGGCGCCTTGGTGGTTTTGAATCCTGACATAAAGTATTTCTTCGGTAAGGTTACCATGTATAAACAGTACAACCTAAAAGCCCGAGATATCTTACTTTACTTTATGGAGAAATATTTCACCGATACTGAGAATTTAGTTGTTCCTATAACTCCAATGGAGATTGAAATTGACAGGGAGGAAATGTCGTCTATTTTTATTGGATCAGATTATAAGGAGGATTATAAAATTCTCTCTAAAGAGATTCGGAACCTCGGCGAGCATATCCCTCCGCTTATAAATTCCTACATGAACATTAGCCCATCCATGAAAGTTTTTGGCACTGTAACTAACCCTTACTTTGGAAATGTGGAGGAAACTGGCATAATGATTACCGTTTCAGATATATACCAAAATAAATTTGAGCGACATATCCTTTCGTTTATTAAACGAAAGATGATTCGGAAGAGGCCAAGAAACGAAAAGCCATCTCTGTAAAGATGGCTCTTTCTGGTTTTATTTATGCCTACTCATCATCAAATTCCTTGTTAAAAGTTTTCCTGAAATTATCCATATCCACATCAATACGTTGATAGTTCTCACACTGTGATGCCTCCTTTTTGTTATAATCCTGTAACTGTTTTAGGTAATTAAGCAAAGTAACGGAACGAAGAATTCCCGAGTTTCGAGCAGTCTCAACTGTATTAGCATACTGCTGAAGATAATCGCATGCTTTTGAAAAGTTGGCCGACTTGTAGAAGTAGATATCAACTAGTTTAATTAGCGACTCAAGCCTCATCTCAAGATGTTTTCTCGAGTCAATTGATGCAGGAATTGTACTTACTACAATGTCAAATTTCTGAGCGGCTTCGGTATAGCTGGCCTTTCTGTAATCGCGTAATGCGGCATTATAACTTAACTCGGCGGCTTTAAGGGCTCTTCTATCCTGTGAGAGGAGGTATGTTGGCACAAGGAACGTACACAGCATAAGGATTAATGCAAACTGCTTCATGGCTTTAATGGTTTAGGTTTGTAATCAAAATTAGGAATATCTATTGACAAACTCAATGCCAAAATTGATTTTAAACTAGTACGCTCTTTGGTTGCGCCCTTCAATAAAGTTGATAAATGAGTTGTTTACTACCTTATTACCACCTGCGGTTGGATAGTTGCCCGTAAAGTACCAATCACCTTTATCATTTGGACAAGCATCATGGAGGTTCTCTATTGTTTGGTAAACAATTTTTACCTGTGCATTCATGCCTTTAGGTGTAAGCATTTGGGCTATCTTATCAGAAATTTGATTGGGAGAAAAAGGACGGTAAATATCCTTTACATAGTTCACAATCTCCTCTTTTGGCAAATTCTGTTGAGCTTTACACTGATTGTACACATTGTTTATAACGCTCTCCTGTCCTGTTTCCTTGAGCAACTCAATGGTTGCGCGGAAGGCTACAAAATCGCTAAGCTTTGCCATGTCTATTCCGTAGCAATCGGGGTACCGAATCTGTGGCGACGACGACACAACAACAACCATTTTAGGTCCCAGCCTATCGAGAATCCGAAGGATGCTCTCCCTTAGCGTTGTCCCTCTAACAATTGAATCGTCAATAACCACTAGGTTATCCACACCTTCGCGTAAAGTTCCATAGGTTACATCGTAAACATGGCCTACCAAATCATCGCGACCAGAATCTTGGCTAATAAACGTTCTTAATTTTACATCCTTTACAGCTATCTTCTCAACCCTAGGGCGTGAGGCAATGATTCTTTCAATGTCCGTTTCGGATAGACTGCCATTACCCTCCTTTATTAACCTTGATTTCTCCTTGAGCATGTACTCTTCAACCCCTTTTACCATTCCATAAAAAGCAGTTTCGGCTGTGTTAGGAATGAATGAAAAAACAGAGTTCTCCAAATCATTATCAATATTCTCAAGAATAACAGGCGTTAACAGTTCGCCCAGTTTAATGCGCTCACGGTATATATCCCTATCTGTGCCCCGCGAAAAATAGATACGCTCAAAGGAGCACGATCGGCGCTGTTGTGGCACCCTAATCTCATCCATAGTAACCTCACCCGAGCGTTTTACAATAAGGGCATAGCCAGGCTTAACCTCATGAACATCGGAGGTTGGAGTGTTCATAACAGTCTGAATTACTGGCCGCTCCGATGCCACCACAACAATTTCGTCGTTTGCATAGTAAAATGCAGGGCGAATGCCCCAAGGATCGCGGCAAACAAATGCATCTCCATGGCCTAGCATGCCCACAAGGGCATACCCCCCATCAAAGTCTCTAGTGGCCTCTTGCAACACTTTCTTAACACTTATACTTTTGGCTATTAGCTCACTAATCTCCATATTGGAGTATCCTTCGTTTTTGTACTGCCTAAAGAGCTGCTGGTTTTCCTCATCTAAAAAATGCCCTAGTTTTTCAATTACGGTTACGGTATCAGAATAGTCTTTAGGATGCTGACCCAAATCGATAAGCTTTTGGAAAAGTTCATCAACGTTAGTCATATTAAAATTTCCTGCAAGCGCAAGTGTACGCGACTTCCAATTGTTCTCACGAAGAACGGGATGCACATAATCTATTGAGTTATTGCCAAATGTGCCATATCGCAGGTGCCCCATGTACAAATCTGCTGCAAAAGGGATATTCTCCTTTGCCCACAGGGGATCCTTGAGCAAGTCGGGTTTGTCAGACCACTTATTTAGCCCTTGGTGAATTGAGTCGAAAACATCGAGTATTGAAGAGGAAGAGTTGCTCCTAACCCTATCGATATAGCGATATCCGGGTTTTAAGTCGAGTTTAATACTTGCTACGCCAGCACCATCCTGTCCACGATTGTGCTGTTTTTCCATTAGCAGGTATAGTTTGTTTAAACCATAAGCCCACGTTCCGTACTTCGACTGGTAATACTCCAACGGTTTTAACAATCGGATAAGGGCAATCCCGCACTCGTGCTTAATTAATTCGGACATATTTTTTCTATGTAAAAGGGTGTTGTGGCAATAAAAAAAGTTAGGCAGCCTTGGTGTGCTGCCTTAAAAAACTTGCTTAAATAGATATAATTGTGGGCAATTCTCCTGTTACTCTTGCAGAGTTTGTTCTGGGAGGATTGCTTTAAGCTTCTCATAGCGATTCCAATTACCTAATCATTCTAATGATGGAAAGTTTATCCACTCACCAATAATAAATGCTTTGGGATATTTTCGTGATAACTGTTTAAGTTGCTTGAGCGCTTCATCGCGTGTACGGAAATCGCCCACAGAAACCTTATAGTATGGACTTTGAAAAGTTCGATAAACAGTTATACCTGGATACTCCTCCATGAATGTATTCATTACCTCTGATGATTTGTCGCGAGATTGCTGACCCAAATCGAAATAGATCCTAATCCTAAAACCCTGCATACCCGGTCTTGAGGCATTCTGAATGTAGTAGGTATTAAGTAGGTTAGCAATATCAGAGTCTTGATTAATCTTAACACTCCCCATTCCAGGATAAAACTTTTCAAGTTCCCCGATAATCCCTATAGGCTTTTGTGCATAAGCACTATGCGAAAGTGATGCGCAGAGCAACAGTGTTGCTGCGTAACGAAGTACTTTAAAGTGGGTCAATAGCATGGCGTTTTGCTTAGGCTGCAAAGTTATAAAAAGTTTTATTAATGCATTTGTATCGAACAAATAAGATTGGACTCAAAGTGATGCAGCAATTTTCCGAAAAGGTTGTCTAGCAACCTTAATGGTTTTTCGAACAGGAAACGATTTGGCTTTAATAATACCCTCTACTTCAATCCTTTCAAGTAAAGTTTCAATACTTCCCGATGAGACAAGTTTAAAGGCATCGGCAACTGTTCGAAGTTTAATTTCAACAGGAACAGTGTATGTTTCCCTAGAACAAGGGATAAGTTTAATTGATTCTGAAATGCGAAAATCGCCTAGTTCCCTACCGCTTAGCCATGCTTTAAACTCGATATTGGTAACTGCAATTTTTCGGGTATTAGGATTATCAATCTCAACATCGAGGTTTAGTAAAACTACATTTTGCTGCAAACCCCGAAACTGAACACGGCTGACCCCTTTCACAGAAATATCGTTGTACCGCCCGCAACTCGTAACAACCAAAACCATTAGCAAAAACCCTATCCCCTGAAATAAACTCTTAACTATTCTCATTCAAATTATTTTTCTTTTCTCTCAAATTAAGCAACAACAACAACAACAACAACAACAACAACAACAACAATGCTGTATGCAATTGATTCGCATTAAACTCTGGAACTAATCAGCCTCCTCAAGAGCTTTTAGAAGTTCATCTGTCATCTCTATATTATGGTAAACGCTTTGCACATCATCGTTGTCTTCAAACTCATCAATTAATCTAAGAACTTTAAGAGCAGCCTGTGGCTCTAACGTTTTATAATCATTGGGGATTCGCTGTAAACTGGCATTCTCAACCTCAATTCCCAACTCATCAAGTTTTTTCTGCATTGTCCCAAATTCGGTCATGGGGCAAGTCACCTCAAACGTCTCCTCGTTCTCCTCAATCTCCTCGGCACCAGCATCTATAAGTTCAAGTTCTAACTCGTCAAGTTCTATACTAACCTTATCCTTTAATATGCTAAAAACTCCCTTGCGATCGAACAGAAAGCTAAGCGAGCCATTAGTGCCCATGCTCCCGCCACGCTTTGTGAAAACTGAGCGAATAGCGCTTACGGTTCGATTGTTATTGTCGGTAAGACATTCAACAAATATTGGAACACCCTCGGGTCCATAGCCTTCAAAGGTCATCTCTTGTAAATTAGCTCCATCTTTTTCAGCTTTGGTTATGGCTCTCTGAATATTATCCTTTGGCATATTAACGCCTTTGGCGTTATTAATAGCAACACGCAATCTAGAGTTTCCCTCTGGATCGGAACCAGCCTCTTTCACTGCAACCATAATCTCTTTGGTAATCCTACTAAACATTTTTGAGCGTTTAGCATCCAATGCTCCTTTCTTTCGCTTAATAGTTGACCATTTACTGTGTCCTGACATAGCAATAGGGTTTACTGTTTTAAGTAAGGTTATTTGAGTAAGAACTGTAAAATTAGTTAGAAAATTGTTTATTCCAATAGATATTGCAATGCCCTGTCATGTTAATACTAGAAAAAACCTATGGTTGAATGCTTTACATACACCACAAGATTTATACTGCACCCTAACTACTTTGGCTAAAGAATCAATGGCAAGAGAATGATTATCATTATACATCCAAAGAAAAAAGAGACGATAAAGATTGAAATAAATTTCAATTACCTTTACAAAAATTTATAATCAAATGAGTAAGCTTTTGAACACAAATATCTATACAAACCTTGGCAAGCGAGAAGACTCAGAAGGGTTGGTTTATATTGAAACGTATGGCTGCCAAATGAATATAAACGATAGCGAAGTAGTTGCTTCCATTCTCCAAGCAAATGGCTACGATATTACCAACAGTATTGATGATGCAGATGTAATCCTTGTTAACACATGTTCCATTCGCGAGAATGCCGAGAATAGGATTTGGGGTAGGCTCGATATTTTTAGACTACAAAAAAAGAAAAACCCATCAATCCTAATTGGCGTAATTGGCTGCATGGCCGAAAGGCTTAAAGAAAAACTTTTAGAGGACGAAAAACTTGTTGATATTGTGGTAGGCCCCGATGCTTACCGTGACCTGCCCGTCTTACTAAGGGCAGCTGGCGAAGGTCAGAAAGGCATAAACGTTTTGCTATCAAGAGAAGAAACCTATTCTGACATTAGTCCTGTTCGACTTGATAAGAATGGGGTTTCAGCCTTCGTTTCCATTATGCGCGGATGCAACAACATGTGTACATACTGTGTGGTTCCGTATGTTAGAGGCGCAGAACGTAGCCGAAATCCAGAAACCATAATACGAGAGGTACATGAACTGATTGAGGGTGGATATCGAGAGGTAACGCTGATAGGTCAAAATGTTGATAGCTACAACTGGATTAACGGCACTGGCGAACGTACAAGTTTTGCCGAACTATTAGAGTTGGTTGCAATGGTTGACACCAAATTGAGGGTTCGCTTCTCAACATCGCACCCAAAGGATTTATCGGATGAAGTGCTATACACTATGGCCATGTACGAGAATATTTGTAGTCACATCCACCTTCCTGTCCAATCAGGCTCAACCAGAATACTTGAGTTAATGAACCGTGGATACACTAGAGAGTACTACATGAACAGAGTTGAATCCATAAGAAGAATTCTACCCAACGCATCAATTTCAACCGATATTATTACAGGTTTCTGCACCGAAACGGAGATTGATCACGATCTAACACTATCGCTTATGCAATGGGTTGGATACGATTTTGCCTACATGTTTAAGTACTCTGAGCGCCCTAACACCAAAGCAGCCCGTAAGCTAAAAGATGATGTTGAAGAAGAGATAAAAACACGCAGATTAACAGAAATTATTGAACTTCAGGGTAAGCTATCCGAGGTAAGCAAAAATGCAGATATTGGTAGAAGCTTTGAGGTATTGGTAGAAGGTGTATCAAAAAAGTCTAAAGAGCAACTCTATGGCAGAACATCCCAAAACAAAGTTGTTGTATTCCCAAAACAAGATGCCAAAATAGGCGATTATATCTATGTTGAAGTTAAGGCCTCAACGACTGCTACCCTAATAGGAAATATTGTTAGTGAACACAAAAAAACATCGCATTAACAAATGCAAAAAAGGTCTCAATTGAGACCTTTTTTCTTTTGAACAGAAAAAATCTATTTAAAATCCTTTAAAAGGTTTCCTTTGTCGTCGTACCACTCTTTTAGTCCGTACATTTTCTCCCTAGATCCTTCCAGTTTTTTTGCAATAAGTTTTTTCTCAGTTGTTACTAATTTTGATAATGCCACAGAAACTGCCTGCTTAAGTCTAGGTACATCTGCTTCTTTAGCCTTAAATGCAACAACAGCCTCATTGGTTAAATCAGATGATTTAACTGGTTTTTTAATCTTTGCTATTGTGTCAAGCACAAAATCATTCCACTGTATCTTACTTTTTCCACTTCCTCTTTTAATGGGTTTTCTTTTTTTTCTTGTAACCGCAGGCTTCGCTTGTTCTAGTTTTGGCTTTGGGGAGATCTTTTTAGCTGATTTTTTTACTGGTGAAACTACAGGCTTAGCTATTGTTTTTTTTATCTCCTCAATTACAGGAACTGCGGGGGCTTCAAAGTTGGCATCAATTTTTTCTAAAACTGCCGAAAGGTGCTCTATCCTTTTAATGGCCTTGTTTAATTCGTCTTGGTATATATCTCTTAAATTTTGAACTTCAGATTTGGTGAACGATATCTTTTTCATTTTTACTGTTTTTTAATTAAAGAAAAAATCAATTATTACAAAATTAACTATTTAATTGTTAATGATCAATCATTTACATCTTTTTTTAAAAAAAATAAACACCTATTCCTCTTTTTTAAAGAATATTTAAAAAACAAAAAATAAAATAGGGAAAAGCAGATTCCTCAAAAAAAAACAGCATAATGCATTGAATTTCAATAATTGTTTGTATTTTTGCAGTGTTCAACCATAAAAAACCAATTTATTATGAAAAAATTATCGTTATTATTCGTTTTTGCAGCAATGTTTGCATTTGTATCTTGTGGTCCAGCTGCTGACAAAAAAGCAGAAGATGTTCAAAATGAGGTGATTGAAAACCTTGAGACTGAAATTGACACTCTTCAACAAGATGTTGAAGAAGGCGTTGAAGCCATTGAAGAAAAGATTGAGGAAGAAGTTAAGTAGTATATCCTTCTTAAAAAAACAAGAAAGGGCTTGACAATGTCAAGCCCTTTCTTGTTTTTGCTATTATGTAAGGAGACTACTCTTTAGGTTTAACCATAACACCAAGTTCATTAAGCTGAATTTGGCTTAGTATTGAAGGAGTATTAATCATTACATCTCTCCCTGCATTATTTTTTGGAAAAGCAATATAGTCCCTAATCGAATCGGAACCACCAATAATAGCACAAAGCCTATCAAACCCAAAAGCCACTCCTCCATGGGGAGGTGCTCCATATTTGAATGCGTTTAGCAAGAAACCAAACTGATCCTCGGCTTCTGCCTCAGTAAACCCAAGCACTTTAAACATCTGATGCTGTAATTTCCTATCAAAGATTCGGATTGAACCACCACCAATTTCTACTCCATTTATAACTAAATCATAGGCATTTGCCCTAATGGCAGCAGGATCAGAGTCAAATAGATGGATATCTGTGCTTATAGGTGATGTAAACGGGTGGTGTTTAGCATAGAATCTAGATGATTCTTCGTCCCACTCGAGCAAAGGAAAGTCTACAACCCATAAGGGTGCAAATTTGCATCTGTCCCTAAGGTTCAATCTGTCAGCCATTTCAAGCCTTAGTGTTCCTAATACCTCTGGGGTCTTTGCATTGCTGCCAGCCATGATCAACATCAAATCACCTTTTTTGGCGTTCATATATTCGGCCCATGCCAACAGTTCGTCACTTGAATAAAATTTATCAACCGATGATTTTACATCGCCATTAGCATCTATTTTTACCCAAATCAAACCTTTCCCTCCAACCTGAGGCCTTTGTATAAAATTTGTCAGATCGTCGAGCTGCTTACGCGTGTATTCGGCACAACCTTCTGCAACTATTCCCCCTATATAATCAGCATTATCAAAAACTCCAAAACCCTTCCCTTTTGCAATCGAGGTTAAGTCTCTAATACACATTTCAAACCTAACATCAGGTTTATCTGATCCGTAGATAGCCATCGCATCGCTATAGGTCATTCTTTGGAATGGTTGCTTAAAATCAACACCTGCCACCTCACTAAATAGGCTGGTGATCATTCCCTCAAAAGTCTCCAAAATATCATCTTGCTCTACAAACGACATCTCACAGTCAATCTGCGTAAACTCTGGTTGCCTGTCCGCCCGTAAATCCTCATCTCGAAAGCATTTTACAATCTGAAAATACTTATCCATTCCCGCAACCATAAGCAATTGCTTAAAAGTTTGAGGTGATTGGGGGAGTGCATAGAACTCTCCAGTATGCATCCTAGAGGGCACAACAAAATCGCGAGCTCCCTCAGGGGTCGATTTAATTAGAAAAGGTGTTTCAACCTCAATAAAATTTTGTGAATCGAGATACCTACGAACAGCTTGTGCAACCTTATGCCTTAGCAAAAGTGCGTTTTTAACGGGATTTCGCCTAATATCGAGATATCTGTATTTCATCCTTAGCTCATCACCACCATCTGTTTCATCCTCAATAGTAAATGGGGGTAACTCCGATGGATTGAGTACTTTTATATGTTGAATCTGTACTTCAATGTCTCCTGTTGAAATTTTCGGATTTTTATTTGTACGCTCTAAAACAAGTCCTTTGCATTTAATAACGTATTCTCTTCCCAACGAGCCAATAACCTCAGTTACCTTTTCATCAACCCCTTCATCGGCTACAAGTTGAGTAATTCCGTACCTGTCCCTTAAATCGATAAAGGTCATTCCGCCAAGGTTTCGGATACGCTGTACCCATCCGCTAAGTGTAACGCTTTGTCCTATATTTCCTGAGCGAAGTTCTCCG
Organism: Bacteroidales bacterium UBA5349; assembly: GCA_002410065.1. GTDB lineage: Bacteria > Bacteroidota > Bacteroidia > Bacteroidales > Tenuifilaceae > Perlabentimonas. The sequence goes on from DHQB01000026.1 coordinate 120,057, forward strand.
CAATTGTTGCTTCTATACATAGTCTGAAAAAAATTTGTAGTTTGCGAAGGTAAAAAGAAATAGTTTTGTTAGCAATTCGTGGCATTTTTTTTGCAAAGAGAAATTCTGTTTATGGAAAATCACATAAGATATATGGAGGAAGCCCTAAAAGAGGCTAAATATGCTTTCGACAAGGGAGAGGTTCCAATTGGTGCTGTAGTTGTTTGCTCTAATCAAATTATTGCCCGTGCACACAATTTAACCGAAACTTTGAACGATCCTACAGCCCATGCAGAAATGCAGGCAATAACCGCTGCCACCTCATATCTTGGCGGAAAATACCTAAATCAATGCACACTTTATGTAACCCTTGAGCCTTGTTGCATGTGCGCTGGGGCTCTTTTTTGGAGTCAACTTGGCGGGCTTGTTTACGGAGCAAGTGACCCTAAAAGAGGATACTATAATTTGTCAGAAAAATTGCTTCACCCAAAAACAAAGGTCATAACTGACGTACTCAGTCAAAAATCTGAAGAGTTAATCAATAAATTCTTCAAACAAAAAAGGTGAACAAGCTTATTGAAAACTTGATGAAATCAAAACAATTTAAACTTATTTTAAATTATTGATATATTTGCATACTAAAATTTTATCTTCCTATTTTGTGCTTTAATAAAACGAAACAACTAAATAAACATTTACAATATGAAAACGAACAAAGTAAAATTTCTGATTCTTGCAATAACGCTTGTATTATCATTGCCTTTCATCTCAGCTGCTCAAACCGTAAAAGAAGCTGTTGAGGCATATAATTCAGGGGCTTCTATGCTGAAAGAGAATCCAGCAGGTGCACTTGAAAAGTTATATCAAGCGCTTGAAATTAGCGAAGAGTTAGATTATGATGGACAAGAGACTAAACTCCTTGCACAAAGCTTAATACCAAAGGCTCACCAGCAATTAGCAATGAATTTTTATAGGGATAAAAATCTGCCTGAAACCCTTGATCAGCTAGAAAAGGCACGTAAAACAGCTAAAGAATATGGTGATAATGGTACTCTGGCTAGAGTTGATAAGATAATTCCTCAACTCTACAATCAAATGGGAAACTCAGAGTATAGGGATGAGAAATTCGAAAAAGCAATTGAATTTTACCTAAAGTCTATTGAGATTAAAGCAGATTACCCCGACCCATACTTAGGAATTGCACTGTCCTACGAAAAACAAGAGAACTTTGATTCTATGCTTGAATACCTAAAGAAAACTATTGAAGTTGCAAACTCCGTTAACGATATAAATAAAGCCGATGATGCACAGAAAAAGGCTAAAGCATACCTTTTGAAAAATGGCGATTCTGCTCAAAAAGATAAAAAGTACGACGAAGCCATTGAGTTTTTTACCAAAGTACTAGAATTCGATAAAGTTGATGGCACAATTTACTTCTTACTTGCGGTGAACTATAGTGAAACTAAGAACTGGGATAAAGTGGTTGATAATAGCAAGTTAGCCCTTGAATATGCCAATGGAACACTCGATAAAGCTGGTATCTACTACCAAATGGGTACTGCATATCAAAAATTAGGAAAAAACACTGAAGCATGCGAAGCATATAGCAATGCCTCAGGGTCATACAGCGCTGCTGCAGAGTACCAAATGAAAGAAGTTCTTAAATGTAACTAGGAGAATAATTATATGTTTTACAAGAAAGGCGGGCAATGCTCGCCTTTTTTATTCGTATTTTTATCCGACAATTCATAAATATGATTTGCAAAAAAGTAGAACTTCTAAGTCCGGTCAAAAACCTTGAAGTAGGCATAGCCGCTATAAACCATGGTGCCGATGCGGTATACATTGGCTTTAAGCAATTTGGTGCTAGAGCTGCGGCAGGAAATTCGCTTGTTGATATTGAAAGACTTGTAAAGTACGCGCATCTATTCAATGCAAAAGTTTACGTAACCCTAAACACTATTCTTTACGATAATGAACTTGACGAAGTACAAGCGCTAATCAATACGCTATACCTTATAGGGGTTGACGCTATTATTATTCAGGATATGGGGATTCTTGAAATGGACCTCCCCCCTATTGCTCTGCATGCAAGCACCCAAGCACATAACAAAAGCATTGAAAAGATCAAATTTCTTGAACAAGTAGGCATAAGCAGAGTTGTTTTAGCCCGCGAACTATCAATAGCCGATATTGAGCAGATAAGCGCAAAGAGCAATATCGAACTCGAAGTTTTTATTCATGGTGCTCTTTGCGTATCGTATAGCGGACAATGTTACCTAAGCCATGCTATTACGGGGCGAAGTGCAAACAGAGGTGAGTGTGCACAGCCTTGCAGGTCAACCTATGATTTGGTTGATGAGCATGGAAATATCATTGCTAAAAACAAGCACCTGATTTCGTTAAAAGATTTAAACCAAAGCCAAAATATACCTGCACTACTAGAAGCCGGGGTTACCTCGCTAAAAATTGAAGGAAGACTTAAGGACATTGATTACGTTAAGAATATTACTGCCCACTACCGAAAAATCATTGATTCGGTATTGGCCACAGATAAGAACTATAAAAATGCATCATCGGGAAAAGTGTCCCTTTCATTTATGCCAGACCCTGAGAGAACCTTTAACCGAGGATATTCAACCTACTTTGCCAATAATAGAGGTAAAGGCCTAGCTTCGCTTAACACCCAAAAATCTATTGGGAAAAAATTGGGCAAGGTTACCTCTTCTGCAGAGGGCTGGTTTGAGATAGATGGGAACGAGGTTATAAGCAACAACGATGGCTTATGCTACTTCTCAAAAGACGAAAACTTAAACGGAGTAAAAGTTAACAATGTAGTTGGTAAGAGAATACAACTTAATGGGAAAGAGGCTATCAGCATAGGAACTACTATTTTCAGAAACTACGACCATCGATTTAAGCAGGCACTTGAAAATACAAATACTGCGCAAAGAAGAATTGAATGCAGAGTTAATGTTAATATTGATCAACACAATATAGCAATTACCCTAACCGATGAGGATGGAGCGGAATCAACTATCCAAAGGGAAAATGAATTTGAGCCTGCAAAAAATGCAGGGACTGCTATGGAATCCATCAGAAAACAAATGGCAAAGTCCTCAAATAGCCCATTCAATATTGCTGAAATACGAATATCTTGTGACGAAAATAAAATTCCATATATACCCATATCGGCAATAAATGCATGGCGACGTGATATACTTACAACGCATGGCGAAACAAGGTTAAATATTTACTCAAGATACGAAAGGAAAATATCTCCAAATAGCATAGCATACCCCGAAGGGGAAGTAAACTTTTTGACAAACGTTTCAAACAATCTTGCGAAAAAGTTTTACGAGAGGCACAATGCAAAAGTAACCCAACTGGCTTTTGAGCTCTTGCCAGACACCTCTGGTTTCGAAGTAATGAGAACAAAATACTGCATAGCCTTTGAGCTAGGCATGTGCCAAAAAGGAAAATTAAACAAGACACTTTTCTTAAAGAATAACAACCAACAGTACCCTATAGCCCTTGATTGCTCTTCATGTGAGATGCGAATCATGTATCCAAACAAATAATTTTTGATGGAATTTTGTCTTCTCTTTTCCTTTAGATCTATTTTTTTTGTATTTTTATATCGATTTGCAAATAAAATAAGATAAAGCTATGGATATTTTATCGATAAAAGGGACAAGCCAATACCCAGAGGTTTTGCTTGATATGAAGGAAGGAAAGTTAGAGTTCTCCGGAAATTCACTGCCTGAAGATGCTAAGGGTTTCTTTGAACCCATTATCGAATGGATAGATTACTACCTGCAATCACCCTACGAAAAAACGACGATTTCCTTTAAGATGATTTACTACAATACCCCAAGCTCAAGAATTATTTTTCAGCTCCTAAAAAAGTTTGAAAAGGTTCAAAAAGAAGGATTGACCAAGGTTCTTGTTGAGTGGCATTACCCCGACGACGATATTGACATGAAGGAAGCGGGTGGCGATTTTTCCGAAAACATAAAGATCCCATTTGAGTTTAAACCCTACAAAGAATAATAAAAAAAGTTGGCCGAGGCCAACTTTTTTTATAGGTAGTGTTTTTCTTACCAGTTAGTTGTATAGTTGTGGTTATAGATTCTATAGGTCTTAATCTCACCAGTTTTATCGGACTTAAAATGGATATACCCCGAAAGCATTGAAATTCGCTTGCCTTGCGTTGAAGTAGCGTCAACATTTATAGGATCGTTAATCATAAGTTTGAGCGCATGATTTCCTTTCCCTTTAAAGTTTTCACCAATATTATCAACAATTATAGGTGTTTGGCCTGGGAACTCTAAAACAATCTTGTTCACTGTAAACGATGCTTCGTACTTTGAAACAAGAACAAGGTCGAGTGTTGAACCATCAACAATTCCTTCAGAAGTGGAAAGAGCTTTAAAGTGAAAAGGTTCGTTTACAAAAATGGCTGCCTTATCGGCGGTAATATCAAAATAGAATGGTTTCCGAACAGTATTGTTGCCAAACCTGTAGGTTACCATTATGCTGTTTTCAGGATCCTCAAAACAGTTAAAGTAATCGTAATTAACGATTGTAAAGTCCTTATTATTAATCGTGCCGGTTATTCTAGCACACTCGGATTTAACCTGAGGCTTGCGAGTTGACTCAATGTACCTATTTCCCAAACGAAGAGCATACTTAAGCATGCCCAAATCGCTCTCGAGCTCTACCAGCTCAATTCCATCGTATAAACTATTATAGCGGGTTATGCCAAGAATTGCTTTGTCTTTTCTTCCATCCATAAAATATTCGGAAAGAACTTTGAGCTCGCCAATGCTCCGCTCAATATCCTCAACACTGGCAACATTATCAACAGAGTTAAGCAATACGTCGAGTTGTTCGCTAAGCTCTTTATCTCGCTTCTTAAATTCATCAACCAGTTTCCACATCTCTATGTATGGAAAAGGGTATTTAATGTGGTAATTGTAGAGTATAGATCGATCTGCTTTCTTTTCGGTTTTCTCCCAATAAAATTCCTCAACTTTTGAAAGAGAAACTCCCTGGAGAAATGGGACAGGTCCAGAGGTAGTTTTAGTAGTTGTAGCGAAATTTTCAAGGTATGTAGAGATGTTATTTATGGTGCTCTCCTGCATCTTCATCTCCGATGATGTTTTTACATTCTCCGCTACCGAGCTTACAATGCGTTCCTTAACCATGTTAAGCGCATTTTGCTGTGCATCCTGTATATTGGCAGCTGAGCCAACCACAATAATGTAATCTTTTTCAAGTCCATTGACCCAGCTAGGAATCCGTCTGGCACTGCTCTCAATTACTTTTACCTGAGCAAAGCAAGCCGTCAAGGGAAGAAATATTAAAGAGAAAAGTAAAATTCGCTTCATCATAATTTAGTGTTTGATAATTGAGTATCCTAAGAACCACAGCTGCAAAAAAAGCAGACTATATGCTGAGTCGAAGGGTTAAAAGGCAAGGAGTTAAAGAAACCAGCAACCCAAAGGATTGCTGATTTCAATAAAACTAAAATTATGGGCGTTCAGCTTCAAGTTTAGCCATCTCCTCGTTGAAGATGTTCTCGAACTTCATCTTATCATAGTCAAGTTTAAGCTTATCGTTTTTGCTAATACGATCAGAAATATTATTAAGCATCTCATCCTTAGCAACCTCAACAGCTACAAATACATGATACAATCCCTCTTTATTCTGCAAAGTTTTGTTGCAAGCCGTTGAAACGTTGTTCAAGGTTTGGTTAACAACAGAACGGGTCATATCCTCAAACTTCTCAACAAATTCACTTGCCTCACCAACTGTAATGTCCTGAGTATAGCGATCAGTTACAGTTTTAATTGTACGGTTAACACCTGCTGCAAGCATTGCATTTGCATCTAGACTAGCCTTACGCTTAGCAGTGCTAAGGTTAGTACTTTGAGCATTTCCTGTACCACGGAAATGGGTTTTGTCTGAATGAAAATCCTCATCGCTACAAGGGGTTACTACCTCTTTGCCAAATTGATCACTTACAGCGGCTTTTTTTGAGCCTTTACAGCTAGCTAAGGATACAGCACCTACAAAGGCTGCTACTAAAAACAGAGTTTTGGTTAGTTCAAACTTTTTCATAATTGTTCAAATTTAGGTTAATAAAAATGTTTAGTGTTTAGTTGATAATTTAGTTCTTCCTTGTATTTAATTTTTGTAAAGCCATTTCCAGTCAAATTCTTTAGCAGCTCCATAGTGTGCCCATTGCATTGCCACATCTCTTCCTGCCTGAATCTTCATTTTCTGCATATCGATACTATCGTCGTAACTCTTCATTTTAAACGACCAGGAACTTGCTCCCTCCAGCTCAACTGCAGCGGTAATTTGGGCTATAAGCTGCTCGGCTTGTGGGTAACACTCCATATCGGGAGTAATTTTCCCTAAATTCTCCTCAACCTTATACAGATCCTTGCCTGCCCATGAGGCTTTAGCAGCCGAAAGGTACTCGTTACATTTCTGATTTGCATACTCCTGATAAATGTCTATTGAAATTGCCATGCATTTATCATAGCACTCGCGGCTAATATCGGGCACTGACATTAATGTATAAATTGCCTCCTCATAATTCTTTTGGCCAGCTAACGCTTTAGATCTTGAGATAATAACATCGCACTGGGAGTTGTAAAACTCAATGATTTTCTCTTTCCCTTTCTCAATAAATCCTCTAAACTGACCTTGGCGTGGGTTAACATTTTTTAGTGCTTGCGCATAGGCAGCATCATCAGATTTACCAACACCTTTTAGGGTAATACTTGTTTGACTAAAGATGGTTTGGCTATAGATGTCAACAATATAAAGACTCAACTCCATATTAATTGCAACCATTGGAGGTGCAGTTGGCGTTACATCCTTGCTAATAATGCTGATCATGGGTACCATGGCAAATTGCGATCCTGCAACTGCTCCAAAACCATTGTTTGTTGCAATCTGCATCATTTTGTTCTGAAGCATTTGCTGAGTACCTCCAGACACTCCTGCCTCATCGGGAACAACCGCAGCAATAGATATGCGACCAAGATCATCAGTTTTCCCTAAACTACTTTGTGCTATGCAGGTAACACCAAAGGCAAATAAAACTGTTATTACTATGATTAACTTTTTCATGGTTCAATTTTTTAACTGTGTTTAGCTGTTACAAACCCTGTACCGAATTTAATGTTTTTAAAAAATTTTTTATCTCAAACATCAAAAATATGCTAGTAAACAGCTGTTTAGAGTTGTGAAATGTTTTTTAAAACTAGCCAAATACCTTTAAATTTGGCCAGTTTCTCTATTATTTCTCTCCTACAATAAGCCATGCTTCGCCTAAACCTCGCATGTATATTTTTGAGTCAATTTGGAAGTTATCCTTCAAATAACGACTTAATCCGCTTACAAACCGACGAGCATCAACAGCACGCTCTCGACCACGGCTATCGGTTTCCATCATTGGTATACGAACCTGCTCAAGCCTCATAACGTTCTCTGTTGCACTAGAAAGGCTAAATCGTTTTTGAACAGTGTTATCGAAGAACCAATTTTCAATGTGCTCAAGTAGCTCTAATTCTTCGCCATTTGCATCCGTAAAATTGCTTTCAAGATTTCCGTCAGACCAGTTATTCCAAACCCTTACCATTACTTTTATCTCACGGCCATTTGCAAACATATCGTCAAAGTGGCTCATTAAGAGTGCATTAAATCCATCCATATGACTAAGTACTGCTTCTTCGAGAAGCAAGTCTGAACCAGCCGAAGATGATGGCCTACCCTGCCCTGCCGCTCCAGCAATTTGCTTAGATGTATATGAGTCGAGCCCTCTTAGGTTAAAGGTTATTAATTTTTCGGGTCCTTGTCTTTTAACCTCAAAGCTAAGATCCATGATTATATCTGCATTGGCTGTCCTTTTAAGTATATCTATAGGACTTTCTGCCATTTCAGCGCCAGAGGTTGACGAACTTAGCATAGCAGATTCGGCTGCTTCGCGCTCAAGATTTTTTAGTTCCATCTCCAAATCTTTTAAAGGGAAACCCCTCTGAGCCATTATGTTACCCATTTTTGTGATTACAAGCCTTAATTCAGGATCGTTCTGCATGGCTGCTTTGTAATCGGGTAGCACTTGTTTTGTACCCATGCTCTCAAATTCCATTTTATATCCCTTGCTAATACAATACTGATCGCTGGGAACAACCATAATGGTGGGCTTTTTGGCCTGTCCAAAAAGGGTAATGCTTAGTAGGGTAATTATTGTTACTGTAAGTAATCTTTTCATAACATTCATTATTTTATAATCGTACCATTTGCATATTTATTCCTAGAATCCAGAATCGAGTCGGCGAGCAATACCATCTGTTTCAAGTTGCTTGCGCAATGCATCGTACATAACCTGAGCATATATGGCTACTTTGAAACCCTTTTTCACCTTTAGTCTGTCCTGACCGCTAGGCATTCCATCGGTTGTCATTGTGATAAATTGCAAATACTTCCCGCCTGGCGAGAAGAAACTATTAAAATATTCGGCATTCTTATCGGCTGCATTAGGATCTGTAAGAATTGCTGGGGTAGCAGCAGCGCCATAGCCCCCGGGTATTCCCTTGAAGATTACCGATGCTACAGCATTCATTTTAGCCTCAATAATGGCATCCTCAACACGTTTGCCAAAGCCCCAAACTTTCATTACTTTAGTTCCATCCTGACCAACGCCCATGATTTGCACCTCATAGTTATAACTACTATTATAGTGTGCTTTTATCTCTTTACGAGAGTACCTCTCTTGAGCATTTGTTCCTGTTGCAAAAGCGAATACTAGTGCAAGCAAAATTGTTAAACTCATTAATCTTTTCATAGTTCAGTAGGTTTATCTGGTTTTTATAATATGCTTAATTCATTAGAACCCAAACTTAATACCAATAAATGCCGATGGACCTGTACGATCCTGAAATACGCTATCCCAAGGGCCAATTACACCTGCATTCTCACTTTCAGCATCGGAAACAAATGCATAAACCCCCATTCCGCCAATAAGCTGGAAGTTGTGTTTCAAATTTAGTGCCAAATTTACACCAGGCTTAATATATATGGCTGAGGGCGCATTATCCTCGGTGTTTTTATCGTTCGAGGCCATTTCAACACCTGCACCAAAATATGGTCTTAGCTCGAGGTTGCGCGTTAGCTGCATACCCTTGGCTATACCACCACCAATACGCAGGAACGTAAATGATTCCTCACCTAGGAGAGAATAATCAATTGCGCTTGGATAGTCGCCAGCATCAAAACCTCCTTCGAGGTAAATAAAGAGTGACCTTATGCCAATGAGCCTACCCAAACGGATATCGACTCTTCCATAGCCCCCTCCTATTTCGCCTAACTCAGCACCTAAGGAAACCTCAAACCCTAAATCATTTTGCTGTTGCAGAATAAACCCCTGATCGAGCTTACGGCCGTGCACCTGATAGAATTGGGATGTTCCCATGTCTCCTGCTGCTACCTTTCGGTTATCAGTAATTTTTGATTTGGATGCAGCTCGGATAACGCCCCTACGTTTAGGCTCTGCCTTATTCGTTTTTTCGTTATAAACATACTCGTAAACAAAGAAGCGAGTATCGGTTTGTAACCCTTCCTTTAGACCAATTTTTGCCCTAAGAGGGCGTGTTTGATACACTGCCGTTTTCACCTTAAACTCTTCAACATCCATCTCAATGCGATACACAGTCTCGTCGTATGATTTCTGAAGGAGTTCTTCCAGAAGTTGTTCCGTTGATTTAGGCTTAAACAGAAGACCCAAACCCGTATCACTTTCAGGTTGAGATGAAGTAATGGTTAAAGATTTTTGGAGAACTGGCTCAATTGGAATATCAAGTGCATCAAAGGCTTTTCGCTTTTGCTCCTTTACCTCCTCTGTATCATCGTCATAAATCCAAGTGTCGTAGAATGCGAACTTAACCTCATCGTTAAAGTTTACCTTATATAAGTAACCCTTTACGTTAGCCTGCCAACCCTTAGTCTTATCCACTCCAGCTTCGGCCATGGTTTTAATGCTCTGCAAGTCCAGAACCAAAATATAGCTAAGGTTTATAAGCCTATTGCCAAACTCCTCAAGGGCTGCATTTCCCCTTTTGCTGGTTTGAGCTAGCAGAAAATCGGCATCGGTTGCCGTAAAACGACCTCGTTCATGTACCATTCCCATGTCCATAGTACCATCGGGTTTACGATTATACCATTTGGCTACCACTTTTTTGGCTACCCTTAAATTTTTCAAATTATTGGCAATCTCATTTTGAGCATCACCCGGGACTTTACTGGCAGTGTTAGGAGAAAGGAAAAGCGTTTCCAGGTTGTTATTGTTGTACTTATCGGAGAAGACAATTTTTGAAATCTTTTCTCTAGCCTCTCTCCAATGGTTTTCCGTTTGATTATCAACGAATAAAACGGTTAGCGAGCTTCTGTCGTAGGTGGTTGGAACTTTTTTTTCTTCCTTAGCGCCCTGACCAAAAAGACAAACAGTAAGTGTAATAAATAGGGAAGTGATTACTAGTTCTCTCATAGCTTGAAGTTTTTTTTTGGTAAGAATTTAGGGTATTTACAATATTTTATTAGAGTAAAATTACAAAAAAAATCTATGCCCCTACATTAATAATGGTTCTATTTGGGTAATTTAATCAACACATAAGCTCTATTTGTCAAACAGTAATGCTCTAAAACCTAAATTTATTGCATAAAAAAACCCGCCATAATTATTGCCTGGCAGGTTTAGTTTTGTAAACGGGTTTAGTCTATTCCATAGATATGCCCATAATCGAGGCAATCCGTTTTGGAACATCAGTATTATCCATTTGTCCACAGAATTTTTCCTGCCCTACACCCAGCGCATAAACCGGAACAGGCGAAGCTGTATGTGAAAACGAAGACCAACCAATCCCTGCCATCTGATTGAGGATTTCAATTGCAGTTGCAGCAATTGGTTCGTGATTGCCATACTCGCGCCTTACCATTTTTTTATCATTACTGCTTTTTGCCGCTTGGGTTTGTTCAAAAGCCTTTTTGAGCATTTTGTTCTGCTCTTCGTTTAGGTCACTGCTTGATATTGAAATTATACTATCGGAGAATATGAAATCCTGAATCTGCTTGTAAGATGCATTTGGATTAAGTTCGAAAAAGCTTTGAACTTTTTGGTCGAGAATTTCCAGTGAAATCTTTTGATTTGCCAATAAAGAAATATCTGAATCATATCGCATTTTTCTGTTCCCAATGCTCATTCCACCAGTCTCATGGTCGGCTGTAATAACAATAAGGGTCTCTTTAGGATATTTTTTGTAAAAGTCGACTGCAACCTGTATGGCGTTTGAAAAATCAATAACTTCGTGAACAACCGATGCAGCATCATTATCGTGGCATGCCCAATCTATTTTTCCGCCTTCAACCATAAAAAAGAACCCTTTTTTATTTTTAAGAACCTCAATGCCCATAGCCGTAATATCTGGGAGTGCAACATCGCCTACAGCATTATCAATCTGATACTTTAATGCTGACCCTGTAGCCGGATTGGGCGTCTGGTAAACAATGGTAGAATATAAATTCACAATTGAATCTGTAGCAGATAAACTACTGGTGTAATAAATCCCCTGATCGCTCCCTAGGCTGTAAATATCACCTAAAGGTTTGATCGATTTCTCCCCCTTTGGATCAAGGAAACCTCCACCAGCAAAAAACCTGTAATGGCTTTTGAGCATATCGTGCGCTATTTCGTGATACAGGTTTCTTTTGGGTTGATGGGCATAGAAAGCTGCAGGTGTAGCATGATCAATGCTAACACTGGTTGCAATACCAACATTAAAACCTTGCTTATTTAGGTAATACGCAATGCTAAACAGAGTGTCGGTATGGTCGTGATTGAGCCCAAGGGTATTTATTGAGGTTTTAGTTCCTGTGGATAAAGCTGTGCCTGCTGCGGCCGAGCCGGTAATATACCTATTGTAAGCATATGTTGTGCTAAAACCAACAACTGGAAATTCTGTAAATGAAAGGTTGCTATTTACTTGCGATTTTTGATTTGCATTAAGGAATGCTTGAGCAGCGTTAATCTGCTGAATCCCCATGCCATCGCCAATGAAATAGAAAACATATTTAGCCTTTGGCTCATTATCCAAATTATTAAACCCGCTAAAAGTAAAGGATAGGAGGATTATTAAAATTGGTGCAATTCTAATTGATTTTTTCATCGCTGTGATACTTTTTCCCAGAACAACTTAACATAATAAACAATCCGTTAATTAAAACATAAAGGCTGTGCTTGCAGCACAGCCTTTACTATAGTATGAATAAAAAACTAATTATCCTTTTCTACTCGTCGAGATGCGTAGCTAATCTTGAGAGCACTGGCTTTTCTGAGTTCTTGCTTAACATCGGTAATAATACCCATACGGGTATTCTCGTCGCCTTTTATTGAAACTGTAAGCATTGCCCTATCAAACTCACTAAGAGCGTCCCTTTCGGATGTGATAAAATCACGAATATCAACAAGTGTTCTAAAATTGTCATTTAACTGAATTCGCGAATCTGTTCCGAAAATTGCTTGGTATTGCCTGGCAGGTGAGCCAATGTAAATATAAGACACAAGCGATTTTTTATCAAGTTTCACTACCTCAGTAGCCTCTGGAAGTTTAACCGTTACTTTCATGTCTGTCTCCCTCATGGTTGTACTAACCATAAAAAAGAACAAAAGCATGAACACGATATCGGGAAGAGATGCAGTGTTTAATTGAGGAGTGGATCCTCCACCTTTTTTCTTAAATATTGCCATTATTTTTTCCCTCCCACAGTTTTTGGTTCGGCCTCAGAAATACGCTGAGGATAAACTTTTTGAATAGCTTTCTGCTCGTTTTCGGGCAAATTGTTGTAAAGTTTACCAAATTTATTCTTTGCCAACTCGTCGCGAAGCTCATTATATGCAGCTACCAACTCGTTTTGAACAAGCATGTACATTCGGTAAGAGGTACCCCTGTCGTTTTGAAGAGAGATAACGCCCTGAGCAACTTTAACAGTGCCAAAGTACTCTATTTCAGTAGCCTTTTTTTCTGGAAGATCAGCCCTATCATTTGGGTTAACAATAAACTCTTTGGCTTTTTCCTTAAGCATGTTAACCTCCATTGGCATACCCTCAACCAGCAAACGATCGCTCTTATTTATAAGCACCGTAAAGATATTACGCTGCTTTACGTCTTGCTCCGCTTTCTTTTGATTTTCTTCGGGCATAGGGGGTAGCATACGTGCTAAACCTGTATCAACATTCATGGTTGTGGTAACCAAAAAGAAGATTAGCAACAGGAAAGCAATATCAGCCAATGATCCTCCATTTATTTCTGGTGTTGATCTAGCCATGTGAATTGTCTTTTTTTAAGGTTTAGAGTGGGCGTGCCCACTCTAAATCCATTATGTGCCTATCGATTAAATAAACCTTTTACGCCTGTATAAAGTAAGGCTAAAATAGCAAACCCAAACAGGAAGTATGTTGCAAAAATTCCTGTATCGGCAAATGTAAGAACTGAAGGGTTTGCTAAGTTAGCGTTATCGGTTGCTGATGCAATAGGTGTAGCATCAGACATTAGGTAACCAACTAAAAAAACCAAACCCAGACCAGCAACACCCATTAGGGCTTTTACTGCATTCTTAGGGTTAGAAATAGTGTTAATTATTGGGAAAAGGACTGATAATAGCGCTGCTATTCCGAATAGGATATATGCCCAAACAATATAAGAAGACGATATCTCAATTTGTGCAGCCTTTTCAGCATTTGACACGCGTAAAAAGAATACCAAAGCCACTATAACAGATGCTCCCATTATACCCCAAGAAAATATCTTAATAATTTTATTAACTAGGTTATTGGACATTTTTGTTATTTTTTAAGGTTATGCTTCATCAAAATATCGACAAGAGAAATAGAAGTATCTTCCATTGTGTTTATAAGCTTATCGATTTTTGAAACAAGATAATTGTAGAATACCTGAAGTATCATAGCTACAATAAGACCGAATACTGTTGTAATAAGAGCCACTTTGATACCACCAGCTACAAGGGATGGAGAAATGTCACCAGCAACCTCAATAGCGTCAAAAGCTTCGATCATACCAATTACTGTACCCATGAAACCAAGCATAGGGGCAAGAGCAATAAACAGTGCAATCCAAGTAAGGCCACTCTCTAGCTGTCCCATTTGTACTGAACCATAGGTTACTACAGTTTTCTCAACAACTTCAATTCCTTCCTCAGAGCGATCGAGCCCTTGATAGAAGATGCTTGCAACTGGACCACGAGTGTTACGGCACACCTCTTTAGCTGCCTCAACGCCACCTTGCTTCATTGCTTCCTCAATTTTCTTCAGAAGTTTATCGGTATTGGTTGATGCAAGATTAAGATAAATGATTCTTTCAATTGCAAGAGCCAAGCCAAGGATCAAAACCAAAAGAATAACACCCATGAACTCGGGGCCACCCTCGATAAATTTAATTTTAATTTGTTTGTGGAAAACTAAATTCTCCGCTTGTGCTTCTTTTGCCACATTTGTTGCTGGCGCATCAACCACAGTAGAATCAGATTCAACAATGGTTGTGTCTGGAGTTTCAGCAATCTCATCTTGTGCTACAATGATTGATGTTGCACCAAACATAAGCATTCCAGTAACTGCAAATAATGCAAATAGTTTTTTCATGGTTTGAGTTCGTTAAATTTTTACATTCAGATTTATTTACACAAAATTACATTAGTTTTTAAAAAATGCAAGCGGAGAGGGTGGGATTCGAACCCACGATACCCTTTTGAGGTATACACACTTTCCAGGCGTGCGCCTTCGACCACTCGGCCACCTCTCCAAAAATTGACCCGTAATGGTCTTCAAAACAGGGCGCAAAATACGAAAAAAAAATAAAACTATAGCATTCAGCAAGAAATTTCCCCACTTATTGATTTTGAAACCCTTTGCTTTAACTTCTCTCCTTGATATCCGCTGCCAATTAAAAACATTAACTTGGCTACAGCCGCCTCAAAAGTAATATCGTAACCACTGGCAACCCCTAACTCTTTTAACTTTAATCCATTTTCATACTTATCCATATCAACTCCACCTGCCTTGCACTGGCTTACATTTAGCACCAATACTCCTTTATCAATAACACCCTTAATGCATTTTAAAAACCATGGGCTTGTTGAAGCGTTACCTGAACCAAATGTTTCGAGGATTACTGCTTTTATGTTGGGGGTAGATAATACAGCATCGACGGCCTGAGGTGTAATACCCGGAAATAGTTTAAGAACAGCAATATCTGTGCTTAGCTTTGTATGCGCCTGCAAGGGCAACATTTGGCTTGGGTAATGTATGCTGGCAAAATTATACTTTATACTAATACCTGCTTGTGCCAAAGGCAGATAATTATCGGATCGGAAAGCATTAAAATGCTCGGAATTATGCTTGGTTGTTCTGTTTCCTCTAAATAGTTGATTCTCAAAAAAGACTGTAACCTCAGGTACTAATGGTTGATCGTTACTTGTAGCAGCGGCGATTTCTGTTGCGCTAATTAAATTCTCTTTGCCATCGGTACGTATCTTACCTATGGGGAGTTGCGAGCCGGTAAGTACAACTGGCTTGGACAGATTCTCGAGCATGAAACTTAGCGCAGATGCTGTAAACGACATGGTATCGGTTCCATGCAGAATAACAAAACCATTATACTGTTCATATTTCTGTTGAATAATTTCAACCAAGGCTACCCAAAAATCTGGGGTTATATCGGACGAGTCAACCAGTGGATTAAACGAAATAGTATCGAGTTTAAATCCAAATTTTCGCAACTCGGGTACTTCATCGAGGATTTCCTCGAAATTAAAGGGAGCAAGCGCGCCAGTTTCGGGATTTTCTTTCATCCCAATGGTGCCCCCAGTGTATATTATCAATATCGATTTTTGCTTGCTCATTATGCTGATTTATATATCAAAAAGTTGTTTTGCATTTTGTGTAGTTGCCTTTGCTACCTGCTCAATTGATACTTCAAATAAATCGGCGATTTTTTGAGCAATTATGGGCAAATTAGCCGATTCGTTTCGCTTACCCCGAAGGGGTACAGGAGACAAGTATGGAGAGTCTGTTTCAAGAACTATTCTGCTCAAGTCCATATTTTTTAAAACTTTATCTACTCCCCCATTCTTATAGGTTACCACTCCTCCAATACCTACATAAAATGTTTTGTAACTCATTATGTGGTTATACTCATAAATACCTCCAGTAAAACTATGGAAAACGCCCTTTAGGTTCTGGTCTATCTCCTGATCAACAACACTAAATATTTCATTAAACGAATTGCGGGAGTGAATTATTACCGGCAAACCATACTTTTTTGCCAGTTTGAGCTGATATCGAAAAACTTCTGTTTGTTCGTTGATAAAAGTTGTATCCCAGTATAAATCTATGCCAATTTCACCAATAGCAAAGTATCTATTCTTTTTAAACTCCTCTTCAATACACTTTAGGTCATCCTGATAATTGGCTTTTACCGAAGTAGGGTGCAAACCAAGGCACGGATAGCAATAACCAACATTCTCAGCCGCAGTGTTTAATAATGATTGAATTGAACCACAATCGATATTGGGAAGAATAATACCTGAAACTCCAGCATCCTTTGCCCTGGCAATTGCCTCAGACCGGTCGTGGGTAAACTCATCGGTAAAAAGGTGTGAATGCGTGTCGATTAGCTGCACTTAACCACAAAATTTTGTTTGCATTCCTAAAAATAATAAGTACAAACATAGTAAATGTTTAAGAAAAACAACTTTGATAGGTTTAGGTAAAAGCAGAGCCTAAATAAGTAAATTAAAGAGATCGGGTAAGTGAATAAACCTTACCTGGTCTCGATTTCACCAAACCAGCAAACTCCAAATTCAGCAGTAAAGCCGACACTTTTGCCACAGGGAATTTTGTTTTAAAACATATAACATCAATTACTTCCTGTCCTCGCTCTCTAACAACATTGAAAACTGCTTGCTCATCAGCAGAAAGTTCGGTGAATAATGACAGCTGAGGATTGTTTTTTTCGGTACTCCCTTCACCCCAATCAAGTTGAAATTCAATATCGTCGGCTGAGTCGATAAGTGCAGCCTTGTTTGTTTTGATAAGCAAATTACATCCCCTTGAGTACTTGCTGCCAACCTGCCCCGGAATGGCAAAAACCTCTCTGTTATACGATACTGCTATATCGGCTGTTATAAGCGAGCCTCCTTGCTCGGCACTTTCAACAACAAGGGTGGCATCGGAAAGTCCTGCAATTATTCTATTTCGCTTAATGAAGTTATTCCTATCAAATGTAGTTCCCGATGGAAAATCGGTTACCAGCGCCCCTTTTTCGTATATCTCTTTTGCGGTATTCCGATGGATTGATGGGTATATGGTATTAAGTCCATGTCCAAGAACAGCTACTGTTGGCAAATCGTTTTTAAGAGCAGCCCTATGTGCACAAATATCAACCCCATAGGCCAAACCGCTCACAATAATTGGATTATGGCCTCGCTTAGCCAAACTGCTAATAATATCCTCACAAATGGCTTTACCATAATCGGTAATACTACGAGTGCCCACTACGCTTATTACTTTTTGCTGATTGAAATCGATGCTTGTTTTAGCACTAACAAACAGCACAATAGGACCATCTTCGCATTGCTTTAGCCGTTGGGGGTAATCATTATCTAGGTAAAAAAATGCTTGGATATTATGCTTTACTATAAAATCGACCTCGATTTTAGCGCGGTCAAGCACATTTTGGTTGACAATTTCATGGGCAATTACCGACCCAATTCCGGGTACTTTAGTAAGTGCATTTTTCGATTCCTTAAAAACAGCCTCAACTCCACCACAGTAGGCAATTAGCCTTTTGGCGTTGATACTCCCAATTTTGGGAATCATATCAATACCAATTTGATATGGTAGGAGGTTTAAATCCATTGGAATAGTTTAGGGCTAATGATTTAGGTTAGTAAAGGGCCGTATTCTCTAAGCGATTTTTGTAGTTTGTTCAATTCGGCTTCAGTTAGTAAGGATATACTAGCAGGGGGATACTTAACTGTTTTGCCTTGGTACTTGCGGTATAGGGTAATACTTTTTCGGATTCCCATTAAACCCGATTTCAAAGAATAACCTTCGAACTCCGATTTAGGTATTTCAACCGAGTTTTTAGAACT
The DNA here is from genome assembly GCA_002410065.1 of Bacteroidales bacterium UBA5349. GTDB lineage: Bacteria > Bacteroidota > Bacteroidia > Bacteroidales > Tenuifilaceae > Perlabentimonas. The sequence continues at coordinate 138,276 of DHQB01000026.1, forward strand.
CTTGAACATATTTATTTGGTAAAAACGAAGTATTATTTTCCCTTCCTCGTCATTATAAAGAATAAAAGATGATGCTGCAACAATATGATAGATGTAGAAGATAAAAAAAATGGATACAAAAAATAATATACCAACAATTTTGGGAACGCCTATCCAACTCTCGACATACCACCAAATGCTAGTGGTAAAATAAATGGCAATTAAAGTAACTACCACAACAGCCAATAATCGTTTCTGCATTTGTACCCTAATAACTGCGTAGGAGTTATCGAATTTCATAGGTTTTAGTTTTTAGTTTTTCCTAACTTTTTTCCGTCTTTTTAACTCTGCTTTAATCAGAGACAGCTCACGCCCAGTTTGTCCCTTAACCGATGTATTTTCTTCGGCTCTGCGGATAAGGTAAGGCATAACCTTCCGAACAGGGCCATACGGGATATACTTGGCTACGTTATAGCCCTTGTGAGCAAGCATAAACGAAATGTTATCGCTCATGCCAAGTAGCTGTGAGAAGGTAATTCTATTATCGTTGTTGGCTATCCCATTTTTCTCCATTAACCCACAAAGCTTTTGAATACTCACTTCGTTGTGCGTTCCACAAAAAATTGAAACCGTATCCAAATGGTTAAAAGAATACTCTTGTGCATCATCAAAAGCCTTATCGGTTGCCTCCTTATTGGGATGAATAGGCGACGGATAGTCAATGCTTTGCGCACGGGCCCTCTCTTTCTCCATGTAAGCTCCGCGTACAAACTTAGCCCCGAGCTTATAGCCTTTAACTTTTGCCTCTGCTTGCATAGTTTTTAGATAATCAAGCCTATCTGTCCGATACATTTGGAAAGTATTGTAAACCAAAGCCTCAGATTTATTGAATTGCTCCATCATTTGCTGAACAACATCGTCAATGGCTTTTTGATACCAGGAATCTTCAGCATCCACAAGGATTGCCGTATTGGATTTTACCGACTCCTGGCATAAAGTTTTTACACGATTCTTAAAAAGGCTGAATTGTTGGATTTCTAACTCGGTTAACGATTCGCTGTTGCTTACTTTCTCGAGTATTGAAGTATTGATAAGCCCGGTTGGTTTGAATACTGTAAAAGCAATGTTGGGGTTTCCTTCAGCATTTTTTATCGATCTCAGTATCTCGTTATAGGCAGCCTCCTGTGACTTTTCAGTGTCAGCTCCTTCAACAGAATAATCGAGTACTGACTTAACGCTATATTGCGATAAAAGGGCTGCCATCTTATTGCTTTCATTAAGGTCTTCGCCTCCAACAAAATGATTAAAAATAGTTGGTTTTATAATCCACGATATTGGAAATCGGATGGCAAGGGCTATGTTTAGCATTACGCTTCCCACTTTAACTAAACTAGGCCAACCAATGGTTTTGAAAAGAATCTTTGCTTTTTTAAGATCGCTGTTAGATCGCCAAGCAAAAGCAATTTGGGTGTCATTAAATTGAATCATTGTACTGATTTTTGTTTTAAGAATACCTCTCCAAAGATGCAAAAACGCAAGGATAAAAGCAAGAGAGGGCATTATGAAACAACAAAACCAACGTGAATGTTTGCAAAAAAGGAGGATTGCTCCTCCTTTACTTTTAAATGTGAATGTATTTTCTACTCAACATTGAAACCCACTTTCTTAAAATCTTCCCAGTATCCGGGGTACGACCGCGAAACCACCCTTGGATTATCGATAATTATTTTTAGACCTAACGCCGAGAGTGGTGCCAAGGACATAAGCATTCTATGATCACTAAAGGAATTGAGCTCAATGGTTGAGTGTTCCTTGAATTTGGTTTTCCCATCGAAAATTATTGTCTCAAGGTCTCCACGTTTTTCAACCTTAAGTTTTGCCCCAAGTTTTAGCATTTGCGATTGTAAAACCATAATTCTGTCAACATCTTTTAGCCGTAGCGATTGAACGCCCTGAAAACGGAAAGGAATACCAAGCCCGACACATGTTACCACTAACGTTGGAATAAGGTCTGGGCTATTGGTAAAATCGTACTCAAAAGTTTTTATCTTTCTCTTAATAGACTTAAGTAGCACTCCATTATCAATGGGAGTTGACTTAATACCAATTGGTTCAAATATCTCCTTAATAATGGCGTCGCCCTGAACGCTTTCAAAGTCGAGTCCACTTATTCTTAACTCTGCTTTTTTTGACAGAGCAGCTACTTGGTACCAATAACTCGCTGAAAGCCAATCGCCTTCAACAACAAATTCGGATCCATCGTGCAGCTCATACTCAATAAGCATTTCACCCTTGTTCCATCCGCTGTTAACGCCCAGGTAATTTAATAGTCTTATGGTTTGGCTAATGTAAGGTGATTCTACTATCCAGTTTTTTAGGTCGATAACCTCGTCGCGAGATAGCGTTTGTGATATTAATAGTGAAGTACTAATAAACTGGCTGCAAATAGAAGCATCAACGCGTGAGATACGCCCATGAAGTGCTTTACCTATTATTTTTAATGGGGGAAAGCCTTCTCGCTCCAGGTATTTGATGTTATGCCCTTTCTTATTAAGGAAATCTATAACATCGGCAATGGGCCTTTTTTTCATCTCTTTAGAGCCAGTAACAATCCACTCGCCCCCAAAGTAGAGTATAAACGCTCCAAGAAACCTAATAGCCTTGGCGGGATCGCCTTCGTCAAGGGCAACCTTACCTTTTCTGAGCAACTTATCAATTATTTTATCTGCATCCTTTTCAGTTACAGCATCAATATTGAACTTAGCATTTTTGATAGCCTCTATAACCAAATTTCTGCTACTAATGCTTTTGGATGGAGACAAAGTAATATCTCCGGACAGCGAAGTGCCCTTTTTTGTAATGGTATATGTAAGCATAGTAAATTATGTTTGTCCCAACAACTCCCAAATGTATTAAAATAATAAAACCATCAGGTAGTTTTTTACACTTTTCTTACTGCGCCTACACTTATGTTACTGTATATTTGAGGGTTATGCTTTGAGGGAATTCTTTTCTATTTTGAATTCTATCGAGAGGAGACAAGAAAACGCCCCTTTACCAACCATGATACACCAAATGACCAAAGCGCAATAGTTTCGAGCCAAAAAATTAGGGCTAATGATTCTAATTGTTGTTTTGGGAGTAACAAAAGAAGAATCGCAATAGTAAGAAGGGAAAGTATCATAATTATGCCACAAACTATGTAAACTATATTGCGCTGCTTCTTCCCCTTTGTCCTTGCTTTTTGTTTATCGCTTTTAGTAAATAGGAAAAGAGAGAATACTATAAATACACAGAAAAGTAAAACGGCCGAAGCAAAATGCATTCCTCTTACTAAGCCTAAAGCATGATTACAAGGAAAGAGTGCAACTCCAAGAGAAAAGAAAAAACCTAGTGTACCCGTAATGTTGTCAATTGGCTCGTAACCTTTATACGAAAGCAGAAAAAAGCCTAAAACAAAAAGAACTCCCACAAGAACATTTCTCATGGGAGTTGAATAGTAAGTACTTATTGAACTTTGAATAAGCAACGAATCTGAAAAAATAAAATCACCTACCATTAGGGTTATTGGCAATAAAATACCAATTGCACCAATAATTCTACGTAGGGTAAGAAATGATATTATTTGTAAATTATTATCGCTCATATGCAGATATAAAAACTAGAACTTCCAACCCTGAATCGTATTCCAAAGACCATAGAACGTATAGGTTAACATAAACTCATGGGTACCGCTATTTACACTCGACAACTTATTTAAGGTAAAATCAAATGCATAACCAAAGGTAAAATCATTGGTAATTTTTGCATTAACAAATAAGCCCGATGCATCGCCAATTCGATAGTGGGCTCCAAAATAAAAGCGTTTTATGTATATAAATTGCACTGTAACATCAGCTGAAATTGGAGAGCCTCCCATTACACCCATTAGAGCAGAAGGCAAAAATCCCCAATCGTTGTTTATGGAAAAATTGTAACCGCCCATTAGATAAAATTGTGGGTTATAGGGCTCTTTGCTCTCCCGATACTCTTTATTTAACCTTGGTTCAATAAGCCTAGGTGCTGAGAAACCTGCATAATACTTTTCGGCATAAAGATAAAAACCAACGCCTAAATTTGGGCTTATCCTTTTTTCATTAGTTTGAAAATTGGGATCTGCGGGATCATTAACCTGCAATCCTCCAACTGCAGCATTATAACTACTAATTCCAGCCTTTAGTCCCATTGATAACCTAACACCAGGAAAAACTGTAATACGATATGCATAAGAACCCGTAATGTGAGTGTTCCTTAATGGACCAGCCTTATCTGTCATTATATTAAAACCCAACCCCATATTCTGCTTTATGTAAGGAGTATGTGCTCCAAAACTGTAAGATGTGGGTGCACCATCAATACCAATCCATTGATGTCGAGTTAAAAGACTTAGATTGAGACCATCAATAGTACCAGCAATAGCAGGATTAAATGCTATGGGATTTTGAAGATAATTAGTAAAAATCGGATCCTGCTGTGCTTTAATGCCAGATGGAGCCAGCATAACTACTACAATGGTCAGGAAATTTATTAATCGTAAACTTTTCATAGGTTAAAATTTCTCGTGATTTCTAAATCATTTACCTCTTTAGGAATACGTTCCCAGTGAACTTTTCTTTTGTATCTACAATCTCAATGATGTAGTAATATGTCCCATTTGGCAAGGTGCTTCCAATTGACATTGAAGCGTTTGCCTTTCCGTCCCAATTGTTCTTGTAATTATTGTTTTGATAAACAACATTTCCCCATCTATTATAGACACTAATCGTAACCTTGTTGTAAACCTCAATACCAATAATTTCAAACTTGTCGTTTATTCCATCACCATCGGGTGAGAATCCTTCCGGAATTCGGAACTTCTCTATTTTAACATCAATGTTTACCTTAGCCTCACTACAATATCCATATTGGCTGCAAACCTTATACTCAAAAGCATCTTCTCCAAAATAGTTAAGATCTGGTGTGTATGTTACTGTATTATCAGTATTAATGGCTGCCATACCGTGTAAAGGTGCATACATAATGGTTAACTCAGGTATAATTGACTCAATACCCTTATCGTTTGCCAGCACATCCACAATTACAGATTCGTTTCGCATAACCTCTGCTTTGTCATTAACGGCAATTAGTTTGCTGTTAACATAAACGGTGACCAATGCTTCATCAAAATCGCCATCAAAATCAAATACCCTATATTTAAATGTGGCCTCTCCAACAAATCCAGCAGCTGGAGTAAATCTTACCTGATTGTTTTCCAGAACCTCAGCGCTGCCATTAACAACATCAGTTTGGCTTGCGTAAACAATTATTGGGGAGTCATCAAGACCACTGTCATTGGCAAGTACATCAATCTCAACAGGAATATCAGTATGGGTATATGCCACATCTTCAAGGGCTACTGGCACAACGTTTTCTCCATCTTTAACCGTAATTGAAACAAGTGCAGTATCGTAATCGCCGTCGGCATCGGTAACTTTGTAAATAAACGATGCAAATCCAATATAGTCGATGGCAGGAGTAAACGTTACCGTATTATCAGTATTTGCTACTGCCATACCAAATGCAGGGTTACACTCTACGCTAATGGTTACTGTAATTGGCTCATCGTTTAGGTTGAGGTCATTTTCAAGAACATCGACTACAATAGGAGTATTAAAACTTGTTCCCCTACTGTCATCATTGGCAATGGGAACAAAATTCTCACCAGCCTTAACTGTTACCTCAACCATTGCGTCATCCTGATCACCGTTGGCATCGGTAACTAGATAGGTAAAGGTTGCCACTCCAATAAAATTGGTTGCTGGGGTGAAATTAACGGTGTTATTGCTGTTCACAACAGCACTTCCCTCGGCTACATCTGGTGCCGAAAGTATTGTAACTACAATTGGCTCATCTTCAAGTCCTGTGTCGTTGGCAAGTACATCAATGGTTACCTCAGTATTAAAACCTGTAGTCGCCCAATCATCGTTTGCTATTGGCTTTGGATTAATCTCATCAAAAACACCAACTGATACCGTTGCAATATCAAAATCGCCATCCACATCGGAAACTAGGTAGCTGAAGGTTATTTCGCCTGTAAAAAAGTTACTTGGCGTATAAATAATTGTTTGGTTGCCTGTTACCTCAACACTGCCGAAAGCAGGGTTTTGGTGTATAATAAGCGAGCCAAACCCATCATCCAGACCAGTATCGTTGGCAAGCGCATCTATCTCTACAGGGATGTTTACCAGTGTTATAGCTCTATCGTCGTTCGCATTAGGGATGAAGTTCTCACCATCCTTCACGGTTACCGTTACGGTAGCCCAATCGGAATCGCCATCGGCATCGGTTACAGTATACTCGAAGATGGCTATCCCTATATAATTGGTACCAGGTGTAAACGTTACGGTATTATCACCGTTCACAGCTGCAGTGCCCTGCTCAACGCTTGGCTGCTGGCGTATGGTTACCACAATGGGTACATCCTCTAGCCCTGAATCGTTATATAGCACATCGATTATCCTTGGTGTGTCTAATCCGGTGGCTAGGCTAACATCATTGGCAACAGGTATTGAGTTGGGTTTCTCCACAACCGTTACGGTTACGGTTGCAATGTCGAAATCGCCATCCACATCGGATACTAGGTAACGGAAGGTTACTTCACCGATAAAGAAGTTGTTTGGCGTGTAAATAATTGTTTGGCGATCGGTTACCTCTACACTGCCCAAATCGGGGTTTTGGTATATGCTAAGGGAGCCAAAACCATCGCCTAACCCAGTATCATTGGCTAGTACATCAATCTCTATGGGAGTGTTTATCTGCGTGGTGGCCACATCGTCATTCGCCATGGGGGCAAAGTTCTCACCATCCTTCACCGCTACCGTTACGGTAGCCCAATCGGAATCGCCATCGGCATCGGTTACCGTGTACTCAAAGGTATATATACCAATGTAGTCGGCGGCAGGGGTAAACGTTACGGAATTGTCACCGTTCACAGCTACAGTACCCTGTTCAACGCTAGGCTGCTGGCGTATGGTTACCACAATGGGTACATCCTCTAGCCCTGTATCGTTGTATAGCACATCGATTATCCTTGGTGTGTTTAATCCGGTGGCTAGGCTCACATCATTGGCAACAGGTATTGAGTTTGGTTTCTCTAGTACTGTTACCGTTACCGTAGCCATATCATAATCTCCCTCAATATCTGAAACTACATACTCAAAGGTAATAGTACCAGTGAACATGTACGAAGGTGAATAGGTAATCGTATTGCTGCTATTTACAACCACTTCACCAAACTCCGGTTTTGTGTGGATTATGAGTCCGCCAAATCCATCCTCAAAACCATAATCGTTTGAAAGAACATCGATTGTTACAGCTGTATTGACGAATGTATTTGCATTATCATCAACTGCAACAGGGATATGATTAGATCCAATTGGCTTAACAAGAATAGTAACAAGGGCAGTATTGGAGCAATCGTTATCAACATCGCACACCTGATAGCTGAAAGTTTCGGTACCAAGATAACCGCTGTTTGGTGTATAGGTAACTGTGAAATCAGGATTAATCTGTACCGTCCCGTTTGCAGGGCTCGATGCTATATAAACGTTATCAACACCATCTTCAAGTCCATAGTCGTTAAATAATACATCCACGGTAATTGGTGTATTCATCTCGGTTGCACGGGAATCGGGAACTGCAACGGGGATTGCATTGGGACGCTCTATCACTTCAACATAAACTGTTGCAATGTCGAAATCGCCATCAATATCCTCAATAAAATACTCAAAACTATCCGCACCAATAAAGTTAGTGTTTGGCGAATAGGTAATAGTATGGTTTACGTTAATGCTAACGATACCATTTGAAGGTTGACTATATATTGACATCGAACCAAAGCCATCCTCAAGCCCACTATCGTTTGACAAAACACTAATCGCCTTAGGCGTGTTCTGAATAACGGTTACGTTATCATCATTGGCTATAGGTTTGTGATTCTCTTCCCTAACGTTAATGGTAACCAAAGCCTCATCAAAATCTCCATCGAAATCAGTTGCACGATAAGTGAAGGTTGCCACACCAACATAATTAGTACTTGGAGTAAATATCACGGCATTGGCTGGAGTAACCTCAAGGGTGCCCGACGGGGATGCTATGCCAATAAGAGAAACTGTGATTGGGATATCGTAAAGATTCTCATCGTTAAATAGCACATCCACCTCAACAGGCGTGCTAATTGATGTTCCGCGAAAATCGGCATGGGCAATTGGTACTGCATTAACCCTAGTAACTGTTACGGTAACTTGAGCCTGAGCACAGTTGCCCAGTGAATTGCATACGGAATAGGTAAAGGTAAAATCGCCATGATAATTCCTGTTTGGAATGTAGGTAATGGAATTATCGGGATTAACTATTGCTGTACCTTGAACTGCTTGGCTGGCAATAGAGACTATTGCTGGGGCATAATCGAGACCAAGGTCGTTGTTAAGCACACTAATAGTAACTGCATTCTCCTGATCGGTTATTCCTGTATCATTCTGTGGGCGAGGGGTTAAATCATCTTTATTGGTAACAGAAACACTTTGAATGATAACATCTTTGTAATCTAAATCAGTGGTAGATGGTTTGTCGATGGTAAGAGTAATCTCATAAGTCTGGTCACCATCAGCAACTAAATCGTCAACTCCTGTAACTGTAACCGTTTTTGTTACGCCCCAGTTGCCTGCTGTAAATGTTAGCGTTGATGGAGAGACCGATCCCTCATTTACGTTGCTCGACGCAACATTAATTGCCACATCACCAGTTGGTATGGTATTTAGCTTAACCGTAAATGTTGCTGTTTGCCCTGCCTCAGAGGTTATCAATCCGCTGATTGGGAATACCGAAACCCCTGCGCTGTCATCGTCTTCGTTAATAGCTTCGATGCTTGGAATCACCATGTCATTGTAGCTCAAATCGGTGCTAACAGCATTGGCAAAAACAATGTAGTAAATCTGGTTGCCGTCTATCACAGCATCATCCTGCCCGGTTACAATAACTTCAATGGGAATGTTCCAGTTTGCTGCTGTAAAGGTAACCGATGGTGTTGAAACTTTCCCTTCAGTCTCATTTGATGATGATATTCCAATTACAACATTAGCTGTAGGTTGGCTGCTCAGAGCAATGGTAAAAGTTGCTTGCCCTCCCTCCTCGGTAGTATTGCCTGAGATTGGGGATACTATTACACCAGCATTATCATCCTCAATAAACTGAACAGTAACATCTGCAGGATTATAGTTACCATAATTTGAATCACCAGAAACAATTCTATCCGTTACAATCATTATCTCTTCGTTGCCTTCATCAATCTGATTGTTGACGGGTATTACATTTACCTCCTTTGGTGTTTGCCAATCGGTTGAACTAGCTGTAGTAAAGATTATTGATGAAGCTGAAACTGAAAGTCTGCTCGCATTACTAGAATGAATGGGAATTGTGACATCATGCGTTGGACGACTATTAAGAACAATAGTAAACGATTTGCTAGCGCCATCCTCATTCACCGTTAGAGAAGAGGGTGAAACTACTACACCAAAAGTATCGTTGTCAATGTTAGTAAGCGACACATCGCGTGGATTAATCGTATTATAATCATTATCGGTGGTCTGGGGTATTTCAGTAATTATATCGTATGATTTATCCCCATCATCGTAACTGTCGTCAACTCCAGTAACCGTAACGGTTACAGGACTGTTCCACTGCTCAGGCGTAAATGTAACAAAGGCCTCGTTTACAACAGTATTTACGCTACCCCTCGATACACCCGAAATAATTCCCTCGGCAACATTACTTGATGACATCCTAATGCTAATGTTTGCCTTTGGGCGAGAGCGAAGTACAATCGTAAATTGAGCTGTTCCACCTGCTTCGGTTGTTGATAGGCCAGCGTAAGGCGATACGATAATACCAGCAACATCGTTGTCGTTATTCACAGCGCTTACTATTACATTGCTTAATGCAGCATATTGTCCGTCGGCTGAGGTAGAACTGCTAAGAATAACCTGATAGGGAACAGATCCATCAACCATATCATCGTCTTGACCAGTTACGGTAACTGTTTTTGGTGTACTCCAGTTTGCAGTTGTAAAACTTAGGCTAGTGGGCGACACTTTCCCTTCAGTTTCGTCAGAAGATGTAATACCTAAAGTAACGTTGGCTATTGGTTGCGACTGAAGTCTTACCGTAAAGGTAGTGGATACATCCGGTTCCGAAGTTACAATACTAGAGGTTGAAATGGTAAGCCCAACAATATCATCATCCTCATTAATTACATTTACATTAGCAATAGCAATACTATTGTACCCATTGTCGGAACTTGAAGCCGAAAGACCTATGGTGTATGCCTGATTGCCGTCGGCCACATTATCGTTAATACCACGAACTGTTACCGTTTGGGCTATCCCCCAGTTTGTGCTATTAAAAATAATTGTTTTATTATCACTAACAACTCCTTCGGAGGTATCGTTGGAAGTGCTAGTAATGCTTACCGGACTTTGGGGTTCACTATTAAGTATAACCGTAAAGGTTGCAGTTCCTCCAGCTTCGGTTGTATTTCCGCTTATTGCCGAAACAATTACCCCAGTAACATCATCATCGATATTGGTTGCGCTAACCGTTGGTATGGAAATGTTATTGTATTTAGCATCGCTACTAGTAGCGGTACTGGATATAGTATATGGCTGATCGCCATCTGCAACATTATCGTTTACCCCTATTAATGTAATTGTTCTTGGGGTATTCCAATTGCTCGTAGTAAAGGTTAAAGATGCAGGGCTAACAGTTCCCTCCGCTATATTGCTTGATACAAGATTAATGGTTACACCATGTGTTGGCTGAGTATTAAGAACAATAGTAGAAGTTGCTGTTCCTCCTCCTTCTGTTGTTACAAGGCCAGAAGTTGGGCTAACAGTTGCTCCTGCGGTATCATTATCCTCGTTAATAAAATCAACTGTAGTATTAAGACTACTGTCATACTTAGGGTCTGCACTGCTAATCTGAACGCTAACCTGATAGGGTTGATCCCCATCGTCAACTTTATCGTCAACTCCCTTAACCGTAACAAACTGAGGAATACCCCAATTACTTGGGGTAAACGTGATTGTAGCATTGGCAGAAATTGTGCCTTCGGTAAGTTTAAGTGAGGTAGATGTAATGGTAACATTGGCTGTTGGCTTAGCATTTAGCACAACAGAGAAAGTTGCTGTTCCTCCAGCCTCAGTAGTGTTTCCGCTAGTTGCCGAAACCGTAATGCCTGCAGTATGAATATCGGTGATGTTTACAGTAACATCATCCACGGTCATTCCGGTATAATTACCATCAGTACTAACCGCATTAGATGTAGTAATAGTGTACAACTGGTCTCCGTCATCAACATTTTCGTTAATTGCATTAACGGTAATCTGTTTAGATGCCCAATCCAAAGGGGTAAAGGTAACGCTTGCGGGCGATACGGATAACTCGTTAACGTTGGGAGAGGTTATGTTTATCGTAACATTACTGGTAGGTTTTGAGCTAAGTGAGATACTAAAGGCAGAACTGTTGCCCTCGATAATTATCATGTTTGTAGGCGAAACAGTAATACCTGCATTATCATCATCGATATTAGTTACCTGCACAGCAGCTGTAACCGTTGCAAAACCAGTATCACCACTTACATATGCAATGCTAAGGGTATAAGTTTGATTTCCATCCTGCTCATCATCATTTATACCGGTTACAACAACATTCTGATAAACATCCCAATTTACTGTTGTAAACGTTAGGTTTGTTGCACTAATTGACCCTTCAGAAATATCGAGACCCGAAATGGATAGATTAACGCTACTGGTAGGTTTGGCCGTTAGCCTAACCCCAAATGAATCTGAACCGCCCGCCTCTGTAGTTGTAATTGACGATTTGGCAAGCTGAATCCCAGCCACATCGTCATCGGCATTTACACCAGTAAGTGTTTTTGTAACTCCGGTAAAAACTCCAGCACTCCCACTAACAGAAAGGGTAACAGTGTAGTTTTGACCACCATCTATTACATCATCGTTAACTCCAGTAACCGTAACCTGCTGGTTTACATCCCAGTTTGCTGGCGTAAAAGCAAGCGTAGCCGGTGATACGGTTGCTTCAGCAGTTTTGCTTGAAATAACCGCAATGGTAATATTAGCCGATGGTTTAGCCGTTAACCTCGCCATAAAACTATCGGTAATATTGGGTTCGGAAGTATTTAGCGTTGTTTTTGATGTCCAAATTTCGGCTACATCATTATCAAGGTTTACCGCATTAACTATATGTGATAATCCTACATAATTTGCGTCGCCTGCAGAACCCTGAACAGTAACTGTGTAGGTAACGTCGCCGTCAACCACATCATCATCCTGTCCGGTTACCGTAATGGATTGTAGTGTACTCCAGTTTGATGCTGTAAAAACAAGCGTGGCGGAGTTAACCTTGCCCTCATTATTATTGCTTGAGGTGATGCTAATGGTTGTTGCTGCTGTTGGTTGGGTAGCCAAAACTACCGTAAAGGTTTCGGAACCTCCAGCTTCAGAAGTGGCAATGGAACTTTTTGATACGATAAGCCCAACTGTGTCATCATCACTGTTTATCACATTAACGCTGGCAATACTAAGCCCGCTGAAATTGCTATCGCCACTGATTGATGCCATATTAATGGTATAGTAAGCATCTCCATCGTCAATGTCGTCATTAACACCAGTAACGATAACCGTTTGTGGTGAATCCCAATTGGCTGGAGTAAAAATAATACTATTATCACTTAAACTACCCTCAGATGTGTTTACACCAGAGAAGTTGATTGTTACATTTGCTGAAGGCTTTGCTGTAAGTACAAGGGTGAACTGATCGGAACCCCCTGCCTCTGTAGTTTCAAGGTTTGTACCAGTAACGGTAACACCAGCCACATCAATATCAATATTGGTTACTGTTACATCGTCGGCATCTATAACCGAGTAAAATGGGTCAGTATCAGTAGCAAGTGCAAGTATTATGCTATAGGTTTTGTTGCCATCGATAATCCAATCCCTAACAGGACTAACTGTAACCGTTTGGGTTGAAGCCCAGTTTATTGGGGTAAAAGTTAAACTATTGGGCGAAACCGTTCCCTCATCTGTATTACTAGAACTAATGGGGATTGTAACACTTTGATTCGGTTCAGTTTCTAAAACAACGGTAAAGGTAGCAGAACTTCCTCCCTCGTATGTAGTTAGGTTAAGAGGTGAGACCTTTATTCCCGGCTGATTTACCATTATGTAAACTGGCTGTGGAAACTCAATGGAACAGTTCCCATTGTCGGCCTGAATTGTAAATTCATTGGAGCCAACTTCAAGGACTAAAGCATCAATGCTAATGCTGATATTACCCGGGCCATTGCTTGAGGTTACAAAATTTCCGTTTTTGAAAACAACGTATGTAACATCATTCTCGGTATTGTTAATGGTTATGGTTCCATTCTTACCCGGATCGACCGTACTCCCCTGAACGGTTAGTCCGGTATTCGGTAAATTTTTGACTGTAATTCTGAAAGGTAGCGAAGTGTTCTGGCAGCCATCCTTATCAACAAAGAGTGTATAATCGTTACCCGCATCGGCGAGTGCAACGCTAGCTTTAGAGAACTTTCTTTGTGTTGAAATGGTAGTAGTTCCTCTTCTCCAAATGTATGAAGTAGCATTAACCTCCGTTGCGGTAAGCAATAGTTCTTCGCCTACACAAACATTTAAATCGCCTGTAAAGGTTGTAAGAGGTGAAACATCTACTGTAAAAAACCGGGTAGATGTACATGTGTTACCCTCAACCGTTTTTTGTATTGTTAGGGTCCAATCGCCAATATCAACAGCTCCTGCCGATTGCTGAACGGTTCTTTGGTTGGAAACCTCAACACCGTTATACTTCCATGAGTATGAATTGGCCCCAAACTCTTCGGCAACCAGATACAAATCCTGACCCACACAAACAATTGTGTCGCCAGTAAACTCAAGGCTAGGGCTAACGGTAACAGCAAACTCTTCGATAACCTGCGATAAGCCATCGTCAACCATAATATAAATAATTGCCTTACCCGACTTATTTGCCACAGGATTAACGGTAACTGTCCTATTTTCGCCAGTACCAGAGATAATAATTCCTTTGTGCGGAACAAACTCAGGGAAACCAGAGAAACCGATTACCTCAAGAAGATCAGCTGGCGTTTCAGCATCAGAAACAGTAAAGTTTATGGTATTGGTTGTGCTATTTGTGCAAAGGTTTTGATCGTCAATGGGAGATATTGTTGGAGGGGTATTGATGATTAGGTAAACATTCTCCTGATTATTGCTCCACTGGCCATACGAATCGCAACCCTTCCAAATAAAACTGGTTTTGCCATGATAGTCGGCAGTTGGCACATATGAAATTAATCCAACATTACTTCGGGCAATTTCCTGACCAATAAAAGCAGGGCTTCCATTGTAACGTAAAGTTCCCTCGGTGGGTAGGGTAACAATACGAATAGTACTTAATGGCAATTCGCTAGGGTGAAAGAATTTATAATCAAAATTCTCTATTTTGAATGCTATTGGTTGATTTTTGGGCCCTTCGAGGTACACATCTCCAACCCAAGGTGAAGAACCGTCAACACATTTAGAACTGCTCTCCTGAACCACAATACCTATATTGCCATAGCCCAAATCTATTGCATTGAACCAGGTGTTCATGGTATTCATATTCCCATTAAACCCCACATTCTGAAGTGCGGCGTTCCACGACCATATTCTTGGAACATTATTCCCAACCACTAACTGCTTACGCTGGGTTGCATCCATTTGGCCGGCACCTGTTTCGTCGCCCCATCTGGTAATTGGTGTATCATCCCAGTAAAGGGTTGTTTGTAACTTATTGAATGGGCGAACCGATGAAGTAGTGATACCATCCAAGCGCTCCACATCGTAAAGCGGGAAATGTGCAGGGCCTCGTCCTAAAAATGTAGCAGAGGCAGAATAGTTACCATTGGCTACTTCGGCACTATTATCCTTCTTAAAATCCCAAAGAATATAGTTTAATCCCTTCTTCATATCTCTGTATATAACCCTATCATTCCCATCGGAAGAGAACTCTCCATCCTGATCAACATCAATTAAAATTGCTGTATAACCATCGATGTTTGACTCAATTTTAAAGAAGGTTACATCATCAAATGGACATGATGGCTCGTTTTTCTCTAAAATAACGTTGCTATAATCAATGGGTAGGTAAAGAGGTTCTCTGTTGTATTTATAGTCGAAAAAGAGTTCCTCCTCAGCCCAAACCTGAACCCTTGGGGGAGCAAGTTTAGTGTTTGGCCAAACAATCCTATCGGGGTCGTTCAGAAAAACATTGTACTCCTGAATGCCATCAATTGTTTGATCATCCTCAAGACTTTGGGTTCGCTTTATATAATGTGACTCCTCAGCTAACGCTGTAACACCATAGCTATTGGCTACAAACGTAAACGAATAGGGATATAACTTAAAGTTTACCTTGTTGATAAACTCATCGGAAGTAAAGACATAAAAATTTGCATTTACTGGGTATTCGGTAAAGCTGGCTGTGGTAAACGACCAGCCTTTTGACCATAATCGACCTGCCGATTTATTGGGCTCCCCTGGATTTGTAATAACATTATTTGAAGCATCAGTAACAGTTACATCAAAAAACTGAAGGGCAAAACGCTTAGTTGTAAGATATTGAAAACCTTGCCAAGCAGAATAACTTCCTCGAAACTCAATATAGTGGTTCCCTTTGATTTGTGCAGTATAGGTTAAAGCATCATATCCCCCTGTAATGGTTGTTCCGTTTAACACTGCTCCATTTGGGCCATTAATCGCATTTGTGTAATCAGCAATGTAACCATTGCTGTTAACGATATTACTTAACCTTGTTTCCGGATATACAACTGTTCCAATAGAGTCTTTAATCCGGAAGTATACATATCGAGGATCACTAACAACAAAGTTAGTTCCTATTGCACTAGCCAACTTCATCCCAAAATGGATCTTCTCTCCCACCTCAAGGTAAATATTTATCCTTTCGTTCTTCTTGCTATCGTACAATCCAAAGTTATTACCAGCAAAGGCTCCAAACTCAAGCCATAACCTATCGTTGGAGTTTGGCATGAACTGTTTGGTGCCCTCTTGGGCAAAGGATAAACCAATAGCACAGGTTAAAAGTGATAGGAATAGTATACGCTTCATGAATTCCATAGGTTTAAATGGTTACTTGCACAACGAATAGATGATAAGAACTGATTCTCTTATACATAACTTTTTAAAAATCGCCATAAAATTATAACTTTTAATCGAGTGAATGATATTTGTTAATCAAATAAATGAGATGCATCATCAAAAAGTGATCAGCACCTTTTTAGGGTTAAGAAGACCCTAACGGATGTTAAATAACGCAACTCTATATAGTTGCCTAGGTATAATCCATGATGCTCTTATGATGAAAACAGGAAAGGTTTATTATAAAGTTGCCTTGGGGTTTGCTCGGTTTTTAGATGGGATAGTCCTCTTAAATAGTTTTATTCATAAAAAAAGACCAATCAAAATGATTGATCTTTTAAAGTGACCCCGACAGGATTCAAACCTGTGACCTTCAGAACCGGAATCTGACATTCTATTCAGCTGAACTACGGGGCCAAATTGGAGGTGCAAAAATACCCATTTTTTTTAATCTGCCAATGGATGCCAATCTTCTTGTGCATTCAATTGACTAGGTACTACATGTAACCATCCCAAACGCCAACATCAGCAAGTGAACCAGGGTGATATCCTTTTGGTACGCTAAAATCGGCTGGAGTTAGACTTACTCTTTCTGCATTTGATACCTCTGATATCTGCACGCTACCGTCGCTTCGCTGTATCTGTACCTTTACAGGATAGCCTTGTTCAATAAGTTTAAAGTACTCATTTGAACTTTCAAAACTAGTGGCGTAAGCTCCACTGGCTAATTGATTAAGGAAGTAGCTAAGATTGATAAAGCTAAAATCGTTTGAAATTGGTAAATCCTTGGTTACCCAAAGAGTTTCCAGATAAAGCCCATCCTCAAGTATTTTGTACTTTGTAGCACTAAAATCCGAAATAGTCTCACCCTCTTTTTCTTTGAGTGCCGAGAAAGATTTTGCCCTTTGGTCAACAGGCGTTTTAGTTGGGAACGATGCGTCGATCATCTCATTGTACATTGCTCGCATGGTTACTTGTTGCTCTTTCTCAATGCCGTAAAGTTTTTCCTCAATCATTATCTCAAGTTCGGCCCTAACCTCAGCGTTAAATTTTGCTGGATCGCCTTTCCAGTATGTTTTGTTAATGCTGTTGATGTATATAATCTGATTCTCTTCAAGGTTAAAAACGGTGGTGAGATTTCCGTTTACCATTTTCATATATCCGTTTAGTAAGAAAACCTGCTCAACCCGTTCGCTTGATTTATCCCTTGGGATAGAGTAGTAATTGGTGGTAATGCTCCAGCCATTGGCAAGCATTGAAAGGGTTGTTAGCAAAAGGAGAGCAATAGCAAAGGTTCTTTTCATACTGTTCTGAATTGAGTTTGTTTATAGATGGTAATGCAATATTGTTTAGCTAACAAAATATGGACCGCTATTTAATTTTAACCTCTCCTTTGATTTCCCTCGACTCGACTCGGCACAACCGAGGGTTTTACTATAGGAGATAGAACTGTAAAGGTATAAAAAAAGGGAAGGCCAATTAGCCTCCCCCCTTGAAAATCTATTGGGTATTATATTCTCGTAGATTTGATTACATCATTCCGCCCATGCCCCCCATACCTGGGTTACCCATTGATGGCATTGGGTTTTCTTCTTTCTCGTCAGCCATTAGACACTCGGTTGTTAACAACATTCCAGCAATGGATGCTGCGTTCTCGAGAGCAACACGTGTTACTTTAGTTGGATCAATTACTCCGCTATTTAAAAGGTTCTCGTACTTGTTGGAATAAGCATTATAGCCAAAGTCGCCTTTACCTTCTCTCACCTTTTGAACAACCACAGAACTCTCTAGTCCAGCATTTGCAACAATCTGGCGAAGGGGCTCCTCAATAGCACGCTTAATAATTTGAATACCCGTATTTTCGTCGTCGTTTCTTCCGGCAAGTTTTTCAAGCGCAGTTATTGCACGAATGTAGGCAACACCACCACCGGGAACAATCCCTTCCTCAACAGCAGCACGAGTTGCACTAAGTGCGTCATCAACCCTATCCTTCTTCTCCTTCATTTCCGTTTCGGTTGAAGCTCCAACGTAAAGAACGGCAACTCCACCAGTTAATTTAGCTAAACGCTCCTGAAGTTTTTCTTTGTCATAATCAGATGTTGAGTTCTCAATCTGAAGTTTAATCTGAGCGATACGATTCTTAATACCCTCTTTTTGTCCAGAACCATTTACAATGGTTGTGTTCTCTTTATCGAGGGTAATTTTTTCGGCTGATCCTAGCATTTCAATTTTTGCAGCATCAAGGCGAAGACCTTTCTCCTCAGAAATAACTACACCACCGGTAAGAATTGCGATATCCTCAAGCATCTCCTTGCGGCGATCGCCAAAGCCTGGTGCTTTAACTGCGGCAATTTTAAGCGAACCGCGAAGCTTATTTACTACTAGCGTTGCAAGTGCCTCGCCATCAATATCCTCAGCAATAATAAGAAGTGAACGTCCGTTTTGAGCTACTGGCTCAAGAACTGGTAAAAGATCCTTCATGGTTGAGATTTTCTTATCGGTAATAAGAATGTATGGATTCTCAAGCACGGTCTCCATTTTATCTGGATTTGTGATAAAGTAAGGAGAGATATATCCTCTATCGAATTGCATTCCTTCAACAATCTCAACAGTTGTTTCAATTCCCTTTGCCTCTTCAACAGTAATAACACCCTCTTTCTTTACTTTCTTCATTGCCTTGGCAATAAGTTCTCCAATCTCGTGGTCGTTGTTTGCCGAAATAGAGGCAACTTGCTCAATTTTAGTATAGTCGTCGCCAATTTCAACACTCTGACTTTTAAGGTGCTCAACAACTTTTGCCACAGCCTTATCTATTCCACGTTTAAGATCCATTGGGTTTGCACCAGCGGTTACGTTCTTAATGCCAACGCTAACAATTGCTTGTGCCAAAACGGTTGCGGTAGTGGTGCCGTCACCAGCATCGTCGCCAGTTTTAGAGGCAACCTCTTTTACCATTTGTGCACCAATATTCTCTAATGGATCGCTAAGATCAATCTCTTTAGCAACGGTAACACCATCCTTGGTTACTTGTGGTGACCCGAATTTTTTTTCAATAACCACGTTACGACCTTTGGGGCCAAGGGTTACTTTAACCGCGTTAGCTAATTTATCAACACCCTTTTTAAGGTACTCGCGAGCTTCGGTATCGTATTTAATAATTTTTCCTGCCATAATTTAATAAGTTTCTTTAGTTAAATTCAATTAAACATTCATTTTCCGATAGTTGCAACTATACTATTGCAAGAATATCAGCCTGTTTCATCATTAGGAAATCTTTTCCATCAACGTTGATTTCAGTGCCGGAGTACTTGCCGTATAGAACAACATCGCCTACTTTTACCTCCATGGTTACGTCTTTTGTGCCGGAACCAACTGCAACTACAGTACCTTTTTGTGGTTTTTCTTTTGCAGTATCGGGGATGTAAATGCCGCTAGCGGTTTTCTCTTCTGCTTCCATGGGCTCAACCAAAACCCTATCGGCTAATGGTTTAATTTTTACTTTTGACATTTTTAGAATAATTTTTATGGTTAGTGATTACATTCAAATTTTCATCATGGTCGTATCGAAAGTTATGCCAAAAGGTATAACTGCCGTTTTGCCCTATCGTTTACTGCCATTGAATAGATTATTGTGGCATACCGCGATCATTGTACAGGAGATATGCATCTGTATTTTGAAACGTTAATAGCTTGAAAACAGGCTATTATCCTGGTTTTTTGGATTAAAAACCATCAATAGAAAAAGGGTGCTAGAATTGTGACATCCTGACACCCTTTTTATATACGTTGTTATCCTGTTTTTACTCCTCGGGTAGTACTGGCTTCTCCTGGCTTTCACCTTTTTCAGGTTGCGGAACTGGGAATGTAGGCATTGCCGAAGGGTCTGGAACTGATTGGATTTGCTGTTCTATTGCAGATTTTTTTTCAACCTCTTGGTTGCGAGGAATAGCAAATGAAGCCAAAAGACTAAGTACAAGCAAACTAATGGCAAGCGTCCATGTGGCCTTCTCAAGAAAATCGGCAGTTTTGCGAACACCCATAACCTGGTTTGAAGAGGAAAAGTTTGAAGCTAAGCCTCCTCCTTTTGAGTTCTGCACTAGCACGATTAAAATCAGCAGGATGCAGGCAATAATAATTAGAATTGATATAA
Organism: Bacteroidales bacterium UBA5349; assembly: GCA_002410065.1. Classification (GTDB taxonomy): domain Bacteria; phylum Bacteroidota; class Bacteroidia; order Bacteroidales; family Tenuifilaceae; genus Perlabentimonas. Next base: position 158,706 of record DHQB01000026.1, read on the forward strand.
GCAGATACATTGCTAATGATTTTTACGTTATTTATCGGGTTGGTTCTTTAATTTTTCAATTTGACCCGCAAAGTAAACTCTTTTTTCTGGAAATTTCAAACATAATTTCTCGTAAATTAAAATTGCTTTGCTATTGCGGCCTTGAGCTATGTGAATAGCAGCCAGTGGTTCGCTAATTGCATCGTCGGGATCCCTTATTGAATCGAGCGAAATATCCTCTTGCACTTCAGGTAGTTCCTCGGGTCGTTGCCTTGGAATAATACGAGGATTAGTTTCAATAAAGGTATCAATCAGTATTGCTTGATCTACAGGTTTATCCTTCTCCTCAATCTTTTGAGCCAACTCTTTATCATCGGAACTCGGCTGCTTTTCTGTGGTTACGGCGGGTATTACTGGTGCATCATCTCGGTTAAATCTACCAAATCCTGCTTCAGCAAGAGGATCGCTATTGTTAAATCCAACGGGGATTTCCAGTGTATAAAGTTGTGGATCGAGGTATGCTTCCTCATCGGTTTTGTGATGCCTGGGCTCTGAAGGATCGCCAAGTTCCAGAAGTTCCACATCATAACTTTGCGGGGTTTCAGCAGTACTTGTTGCATCCTCTTTTATTTCGCCAAGTACGGCAACGTCTTGCGATTCGTCAAGTTGAAAAGTTGCTCCAGCTGTTGGCCTTTCAGGCTGAGAAGAAATTTGCGATTCTATTGGGGTAACATCAAGTGGCTTACTTGAAGTTATTTTAGATGTGGCAGGATTTAATGATAAGAATAGATTGTACCTGTTTGGTGATAAAGCCGCGGTTTGCTTAAGTTTTTGGTTAAAATCGGTTGATTTGGCTGCTTTTTGTCCAATTAGCTCCAATACTCGCGCAGGGTAGAAATACGGATATCGATTTATAAGATTGCTGAGCAGGCTTATGCCATGCTCATCAATAAGTTTTGGGTTTTCGATAAGTTTATATAACTCCTCCTTTTCCATTTCTACCAGTTTGCTACAGCGTTATTAAAAATGTCTTCAACCAATTTTTCAACAATTAAAGCTATCAACTGCTGTTCAACCTGAGATAAATCCTGAGTAGAGCTATAGTCTTCGAAGTGGCTAAATGTTTTATCGAAATTTTTAGTAGGATCTTTTGAGTTCTCAAATTTAACCCTTACAGCTATTGTTAATCGGTTCTGTGCAGCAGTTTCATTTCCCTGAATGGCAATTGGAGTCTGTCCATAGCTCCTTATTTCTCCAGTAAAACTTAAATCGCCATACGAAGGTATAACATTTAGACTTGTTTGCGTAATAAACTTATTCCTTAAATCTTCCGATAGCTTGGTACTAAGGGTAGGATTAACCATTAATGCCAAATTCTGAAAATAATCTACGCTAACTGTTTTAACATCAGGTGATATAGAGGCACCGGTAAAGGTGTAGTTGACTTTGCAGGATACTGCTAGTAAAACTATACCCAAAACGGTTAAGCCTGCAAAAGTTTTTAATTTCGAGAATCGAAGTGATGCTTGTTTAATGCTCATGCTAGTCAATGTTGTGCTCTTTAATCTTACGGTACAATGTTCTCTCCGATATACCTAACTCCTGGGCCGCCTGACGCCGTTTGCCATTATACTTTTCTAGTGCTTTCTTTATCATCTCTACCTCTTTATCAACAAGCGAGAGCGATTCTTCAACAATCTCTTCAGTATCCTGTATATCAGAATGCTCTTGACTGAAATTTTTCTGTTCAAACCCCGAAGGTTTTGAGGTTTCCACAAACGGTATTCCGTCCTTGTACAAATTTTTTATTAAGCTCGCATTTTCACTATGTATGTCGATATTGTCTTTTTCACTATGCAGCATATCGAGAACAAGCTTCTTCAGATCGTTCACATCGTTGCGCATATCGAATAGTATCTTGTAAAGAATCTCGCGTTCGCTAGAAAACGATGGCTCAGAAATCCCTCCACTCTTGTTAGTAATAATTGCCGGAAGTTTTGTTGGGTTATAATCAGGAAGATAGCCTAACAACTTGCTGGCCGAAACTAATCTCGACTCCTCAATAACGGATATCTGCTCAGTTACGTTTTTTAGCTGCCTCACATTCCCTGGCCATTTGTAGCTAATTAGAACCCTGCGTGCCTCATCGTCTAAGTTTATTGTAGGCATTCGATATTTTTCAGCAAAATCGGAGGCAAACTTTCTGAAAAGCAAACTGATGTCCTCTGTACGTTCCCGCAATGGAGCTATATTAATGGGTACAGTGTTGAGCCTATAGTACAAATCTTCGCGAAACCTGCCGTTCTGTATGGCTTCTATTAAGTTAATATTGGTTGCTGCTATAACCCTAACATCAGTTTTTTGTGCTTTTGAAGAACCTACACGAAGAAACTCTCCCGATTCCAAAACCCGCAATAGCCTAACCTGGGTTGAAAGCGGGAGTTCAGCTACTTCATCCAAAAAAAGGGTTCCGCCATCTGCCACTTCAAAGTAACCCTTACGGCTATCATGGGCTCCTGTAAAGGATCCCTTCTCGTGGCCAAACAGTTCGGAGTCAATTGTTCCCTCGGGAATAGCCCCACAGTTTACGGCAATGTAAGTGCCATGCTTCCGTGCACTATACGAGTGGATTATCTGAGGAAAAACCTCCTTACCCGTTCCGCTTTCGCCGGTTATAAGGACTGACAAATCTGTTGGTGCAACCTGTAAACCAATGTCAATTGCCCTGTTAAGGGCAGGCGAATTGCCAATGATCTCGAACCGTTGTTTTATCCTCTGAATATCTGCTGACATATGAATGGGTTAAATAGTACTGACAAAATTACATATTTTAACCTTTTTCACCAATACCTATTAAAACTATTTAACTGTTATGGTTGCTAACACACTTATTTAAACTCTGACATTTTTGCTTTTAGTCTAATCACCATAACAAACGTATTTGTACATTTGTGCTATTATTAACTTCAAAATCATGAAAAAGCCAATGCTTACACTTTGCATTATTCCTGCTCGGTACGCTTCAACCCGATTCCCAGGCAAACCTCTTGCAAATATCTTGGGCAAACCAATGGTTCAATGGGTTTACGAGAGGGCAGTAAAAGCATTCGAGCATGTTTACGTTGCTACCGACGACCAAAGAATTGCAGATGCAGTTACCGCTTTTGGCGGAAAGTTTATCATCACATCAACCGAGCATAAAAGCGGAACTGATAGGTGCGCCGAGGCGCTGGATAAAATCCAAATACAGACCAAAAAAGTGTTCGATATAGTTTTAAATATTCAGGGCGATGAGCCCTTTGTTCATGCTGAACATCTTTTAATGCTTGTTAAGCCATTTAGTAAAAAGGATGTAGATATTGCCACACTTGTAAAACCGTTCAGTACAAATGAGGATATTTTTAATCCTAATTGTCCTAAAGTAGTAGTAAGTACCAATGGTAAAGCACTTTACTTTAGCCGATCAGTAATACCGCATGTTCGTGGAGTTGAAATCACACAATGGGCTACTGAGCATACCTATTTCAAGCATTTAGGCCTTTATGCCTATAAAAGTAATGTGCTTATGGATATCTCAAAACTTGAGCAATCGCCCTTGGAGAAAGCAGAGTCGTTAGAGCAACTTCGTTGGCTTGAGAATGGGTACACCATTTATGCCGGTAAAACTACCATTGAAACCATTGCCATTGATACCCCAGCCGATTTAGAAAGAGCCATTGCCTGGGCCGAGAAGAATGAAAGATTTTAAACAAAAAAACTCCCTGAATCAGGGAGTTTTTTGTAATTAGTTTGGTTTCTCTAGTTAACCTCTTTAATAAGTAGAATGTAGGTAGGAAAGTGGTCGGAGTATCCACCCAGATATTGTCCTCCTGCGTGGGTACGTAATGGGTAACCCTTAAATCGCCCAGACTTTTGTTGTAAGAAGGTTTTGTTAAATACCATTGCTTTATAAAAACGATAGGAAGAAAAGTCTTTATCCATTAGACTTTTGCTTGGTATAACCATATCAAAAAGGCTCCAAGTATCGCGCCATGCCAAAGTTCCTATACCCTTTTTATAAAAATCGTAAAACGGATTAAACATATCACCTTCCTTCAGTTTACCCACATCGGTTTTTGCTCTAAGGTGCTTCATTACGCTTTCATTGTCGGGGTTGTCGTTTAGGTCGCCCATATAAACAATTTTAGCGTTAGGGTTAATGTTAAGAACTGAATCGATGATATGCCTGCCAAGATCAGCAGCAGCGTTCCTTAAGGGCCTACTTCGGCTCTCACCGCCACTCCGCGATGGCCAATGGCTAACAATAAAGTGAAACTCTTCGCCATCAAGCAATCCAGAAACAAGGAGTTGATCCCTTGTAAAGAAATCTTCTCTTCCTTCAATTTTAAGCCTATGGCTTATACTGTTTGTTAATTCAAAATATTCGGGTTGATAAAGCAATGCCACATCTATACCCCTTTTATCAGGCCCATCGTAGTGTACAATATGATAATTACGTCCAGCAATGGCTTTTTGCCTTACCAAATCTTCAAGTACCGTTCTATTCTCAATTTCTGAAACACCAATAATAGCTGGCCCATGAGGAGTGGCATCGGTACCAATTTTTGAAATAGCCTCCGATAAGTTCTCGAGTTTTTCATAGTACTTCTTAGAATTCCACTTATTTAAACCTTGAGGCGTGTAATCAATATCGTTAACGTTAGGGGTATCTAAAGTATCGAACAAATTCTCAAGATTGTAAAAGGCTATGTTTATCACCCTAAACTGTTTTTCCTTTTGGCTAAATGTTATTAGAGGTATAACCAAAAGTAGGGATAGGGTGATTAATTTTAAAAAAGACATTTTACCGTTACGCATAATTATGGGTGTTTTTTTCGGTTGTTAAAAATAAATTACATCTCAACATTATGTAAAATTAATTAAAAATCAAAAAGATATCGTTTTTTAGGCTGAATTTAGGGGGTTATAAAGGTAATATATTTTTATAATTTTAGGGCTATGTCAACAATAATATCTATTTTTGAAGTTCCCACTTTTGTGAGGATTTAGAAGTAATTAACACTATTTAAAATATATATGAGAAAAATTCAAGGACTAGCATTTCTGTTTCTTTTCACTGCAACGCTTGTAAGTGGGCAAACAGATACGACTACAGTTGTAACAGGCGAAGAGTTTGTTCCTGTAATTACGCTCTCGGCTACCGATTTTGAGAGTGATGACGAAGCGCACGATATCTCTGGTTTGCTTCAGGGGTCGCGTGACGTATTTTTATCTACTGCTGGATTCACTTTTGGTGCAGCTAGATTTAGAGTTCGTGGGTACGATTCGGAAAACTCATCGGTACTTATTAATGGAGTACCTGTGAACGATCCTGAAACTGGTCGTGCATTTTATTCCACTTGGGGTGGACTAAACGATGCCATGCGCAATACAGTAAACTCAATTGGGTTGGCAGCATCAGAATATACTTTTGGTGGATTTGCAGGAGTTAACAATATAGAGTTAAGGGCATCTCAGTATAGACCCGATACTCGCATTACATACTCCTCAGCCAACCGAAGTTACCGCAATAGATTAATGTTTATCCACTCAACTGGCTTAGTTGACGACAAATGGGCTATGACCATTTCGGGTTCAAAGCGTTGGGCTCAGGAAGGTTACTCTGAGGGTACATTTTACGATGCATATGCTTACTTTTTTTCTGCCGAACGAAAATTTAACAACAACCATAGCTTTGGCTTTACAGTATTTGGTTCACCAATGAAAAGTGGCCGCTCTGGCCTTTCAGTTCAAGAGGCATACGATCTAACCGATAATCAGTACTATAACCCTAACTGGGGATACCAAAATGGAGAGGTGCGCAACGCAAGGGTTAATAACTACCATAAGCCCATGATTCTGCTTACGCATTTTGGGAGTTTTGGCAATACTTCAATCAACACAAATGTTGCATATTCGTTTGGTAGGGGAGGCAATACAGCACTCAACTGGTACGATGCAGCCGACCCAAGACCCGATTACTATCGCTACCTGCCCAGCTACTATAAAAATGATGACGAATATACGTTTAACAACCTTACTAGCCTTTGGCAAAATAGCGATGATTACAGGCAACTCAATTGGGATTCGTTTTATAAGGCTAACTCAAAGAACATGTTTGCTGCTCCAGGCGGTATTGTGGGCAATCGTTCAAAGTATATTGTTGAGGAGCGTAGGAGCGATCATAATCAGTGGACTTTTAACTCAGTAGCTCGCAATCAGCTAAACAGCAATATTATGCTTACAGCAGGATTAGACGTTTCGCTGTTCAAAGGATCTCAGTTTAAGGTGATAAGCGATTTGCTCGGAGGCGATTGGTGGATTGACGTTGACCAATTTGCCGAACGCGATTTTGCCGATGAAGATTTGTTTCAAAACGATTTAAAGAATCCAAATCGTTTAGTGCAGGTTGGTGATAGGTTTGGATATGATTTTATTGCAAATATTAATAAGGCAGATATTTTTGCACAATCGGAGTTTACCTATGCTAAGGTCGATTTCTTTGTTGCAGCAAACCTATCGAACACAAAATTCTGGCGTACTGGCAATATGCAAAATGGTCGTTTCCCAAATAACTCTTATGGCGATTCCGAGAAGCAAGATTTTTATAATTATGGCTTAAAAGGAGGTTTAACCTATAAGATTACGGGGCGACATTATATTGATTTTAATGCTGGTTACCAGACCCGTGCTCCCTATTTCCGCGATTCGTATATCTCATCACGTGTAAGAGATAATGTTGTGGATGGACTAAAGAGCGAGCAAATTTTAGCAACCGACCTGAGCTACATTGTTCGTGCACCAATGGTTAAATCTAGGCTAACGGTTTACTACTCCGAGAATAGGGACCAAACATGGAACCGTAGCTTTTACCACGAGGGATACAGAACCTTTATCAACTATGTTATGACCGATGTTGATACGCGCAACGTAGGCGCTGAACTTGGCGTAGAGGTTAACATTACCCCTGATTGGTCGGTTAATGCAGTTGGTGCATGGGGACACTATACATACAACTCACGCCCCAATGTAACCATTGCCCGCGATAACGATTACGAGCTACTTGCAGAGAATAGAACCGTTTACTTTAAGAACTTTCTAATTGGGGGTTTCCCCCAAGTGGCTGGTTCAATAGGTGCCCGTTACAATGCACCTAAGTACTGGTTTGTTGGAGCAAACTTTAACTATTTTGGTAAAATTTATATTGATGCCAACCCCGATCGTAGAACTGAGGCGGCTCTCGATGGTTTAGTTGAATCGGATCCACAATGGAATCAATTGCTGGAACAGCAAAAACTAAACGATGGCTATACCCTAGATGTTTTTGCCGGAAAATCGTGGAGAATTGCCCATAAGTATACCATAGCTGCAAACCTAAGCGTTAGCAATGCATTAAACAATAAGGAACTATCGGTAATTGCTTTTGAGCAGTTGCGTTACGATACGCGCGATATTGAGCGTTTTCCGCCCAAATTTGCGTATATGTTCGGAGCCAACTATTTCCTAAATGTTAGCTTTACCTTTTAAAAAGTAAATTGATGTAATTATGAAAAAGAAAAATAAATATAGAATCCTGTTATTATCGCTACTAATAGCGGTAATAAGCTTTGGATGCAACGACACTGAATTTGATACCCCTCCAATAAAAACGCTTGTTGATAGTACAGTTCTAACCATTACAAACTTAAGGGACAGTTTTCCTAGTGGTTCTCAACACATTTTTACAGGCGATAGTATTTTGTTTGGTGTTGTAACAATGGATGAGAGATCGGGCAATATATACAAGAAACTCTACATACAAGACAACGATCAGGCTGTTGAACTTAGGCTTACAGCATCGAGCAGAGTTCTTGAGGGTGACTCGATAAGAGTAAATTTAAAAGGAAGTACCCTAGGTTACTATAACCAACAGTTTCAGGTAGATAAACTTGATGTTGCTAACCTAGTTGTACAAGCTTCAGGGCTAAATAAAGAGCCAATACTTGTTACAATACCCCAACTCGCAGCAAGCGATTTCTCAACCAAGTATCAATCAAAATTAATCAGAATTGATTCTGTTCAGTTTTTGAGTGGTGAACTCAATAAAACATATGCAGATGCAGCAAATCAAGCCGATGCAAGCAGAACCCTTCAGGATAATACAGGAAACACTATAATTATTAGAACAAGTGGTTTTTCCAGCTTTGCCGGAGCGCAGGTTGCTCAGGGTAGTGGTTCAATTATAGCTATTGTTACCCAATACTTTGATACTCGCCAACTGGTAATTAGGAAGCTTAGTGAAGTAGAACTTGATGGTGAACGATTTTAATTTAAAATTATGATGACTATGAAAATTGATAAGATAACAATTGGTGCATTGCTTATTATAGGAATGCTAATCTCACTTGGAGGCTGTATTAAAGATGATTATGAAACACCCACAATCCCCGAAATACCGCTTGGTAAGGTAATGACCATTCAGCAGCTTAGAGATTTATGCCCTCCTGGGAATGTTCATAAGTTTACTGGAGATACGTCAGTTGTGGTAGTTGTAACGATGGACGACAAGTCTGGAAATCTATACAAAGAGGTATATGCTCAGGATGCAAATGAGGGAATTCTTGTTAGAATTACCTCACCGGGCGGATTGTATCAGGGTGATTCAATTTATATTAACCTTAAGGGTACAACATTGAAGTACTACCGTAAAGTTTTTCAGATTGACTCAGTATCTGTTGATGATAACATTGTGAAAAGAAATGTTGGGATTAATACTGCACCGGAAGTGGTTTCAATCTCCGACCTTAGCACATGGGATTATCAGGCCAAATTAATAAAATTAGAGGGTGTTCAATTCGTTGAATCTGATACATCTAAAACATATGCAGATGCCGATAATTTAGAGTATGGTGAACTCACAATTCAGGATGAGAATGGTAATTCTGTAATTTTAAGAACAAGTGGCTATGCAAAGTTTGCACGCCAGAATGTACCCGACGGAAGAGGCTCAATTACTGCAATTGCCACTAGATACGATGATATTGTCCAACTAGCTATTAGAAAAGCGCAAGAGGTAGAGTTTGACGGACCAAGGTTTACTCCCACCATACTCGCTGGCTCGTTTGATGAACCCTATACTGTAATGTATGCAATAAATAATAATACAGGTAGTGGAAAGTGGGTTGAAGGTTATCTCGTTGGGGTTTATGAAACTAATGTTGATCCATTCGCTCCATCTTTTACTGCACCATTCGCCACTAACTCAAACGTAATTATTGCCGATAGCCCAACCGAGACGAACATTTCGAATTGCTTAATTGTACAACTACCGGCTGGCGACATAAGAAATGCAGTAAACCTTAAGACCAACCCAACAAATCTAGGTAAGCAAATCAAACTTAGAGGTAACCTTGTCGCATATTTTAGCTCACCTGGGATGAAGGAGACAAATGGTTATTGGCTTAATGGAACCGGAATTAACCCGGATGACCAGATAGCCCCATTCTTTGAAGAGAACTTTAAGACAACTCTTGGAGTTTTTACAGCACATAATATTTTGGGTTCACAGGTTTGGAAGTGGGAGTTTTACGATGATGGTTGTGCTGTTATGAATGGTTCAAATGCAGCGAATGAGGATTGGCTTATATCCCCCCAAATAGATCTTACTTCGAGAGTAGATGTTAACCTTACTATTCGCGAGGCGATTAACTATATTACCAGTTACAACGATTTGAAGGTACTTGTCTCTGCTGATTATGATGGGGTGAGCCTCCCTTCAGAATCAGGTGTTTGGGATGAATTAACTGGATTTACTCGCCCTGTAGGGAACAATTGGAATTTCTCTGAAAGTGGGTACATTGATATTTCACAATACGATGGACAGAAGATTTATATTGGGCTTAAGTATACAAGCACTGCTGGCACAAGTGCCGCTTGGGAAGTTGGTAAAGTTACCTTAACAGAGTTGTCTAAGAAATAGGATAAACCAATTATATAATTTAATAAAGGCTCAGGCAAAACCTGAGCCTTTATTGTTTTCTAAGTTTTATTTTACAAAATAGCTAGATAAAAAGCAACAGGCTAACTGCCATAACTGCCATGCCGCCAATTAAACCATATATTGAGAGGTGGTGCTCACCGTACTCTTGTGCTGCTGGTAAAAGTTCGTCAATGGAAATAAATACCATAATGCCAGCTACGCTGGCAAACAGAATACCAAAGGTTAATTCGGTTAGAAAGGGAAGAAGTATAAAGTATCCTACCAAAGCCCCAACTGGCTCTGCTAATCCGGATAGAAACGATAGGGTGAAAGCCTTCCGCTTATTGCCCGTTGCATAGTATACTGGAATTGACACGGCAATACCCTCAGGGATATTGTGAATGGCAATGGCAACCGCAATGGCAATACCAAGGGCGGGATCGGTAAGCGCTGCTGTAAAGGTTGCAAGGCCTTCGGGGAAATTGTGAATGGCAATGGCCAAGGCAGTAAACATGCCCATCCTCATCAGTTTTTTATCCTTACGAACCTTTTGGTCTACCTCTTCAACCTCTTCAACCAACCTAATCTCGTGGGGGTTTTCTGCAGAAGGAATTAACTTGTCGATAATGGCGATAACCGCAATGCCCCCAAAAAATGAGGCTACAGTTAACCATGTGCCCTTGGTTACCCCAAGAACCTCTGTTAACGACTCTCTGGCTTTAAAAAATATTTCGACAAAGGATACGTAAATCATAACACCAGCCGAAAACCCCAATGCCACGGATAAAAACTTGGTGTTTGTACGCTTTGTAAAAAAAGCTATTGCACTACCAATACCGGTTGAAAGCCCAGCAAATAGGGTTAACCCAAAGGCAATTAATACGTCGTTTAGTTCATATTCCATGAATGCTATATCTAAAAGAGTTTAGTTAAATTTCAAATGCAAAGGTATTTATTTAGCAAATTAACCTCGCAGGTAAAATCGATATTTGAATTACGTTGTCCTATTTCTTTTATTCTGTGCAAAGTGCTTTTAACAAACTGCTTAAACTCTTCGGTTTGAGTGTTAAATGGCTTGTGATTAACTGCTTGGGTAATCTTTTCAACCTCGCCCATTAGCTGCTGTGCCGATGGTGGAATGAGCGATTGCCTAAATTTACCCCAAATATATTCAACTGCCAATGGCGAGGGGTGTAGCATATCGTTAGTGTAAAATCGGTAATCGCGCAAATCGTCCATCACAATTTCGTAGGCAGGAAAATAAACCAAATTGCTTGGAAACAACTCTATCAACCTGTTAATGGCTAGTATCAGCGTGGCTTTGCTAAGTTGATTGCCCTCTGCCCCATCCTTCCAGTGTCTTACTGGACTTACCGTGAGGATTACCTTTAGATTGGGTTTCTCTCTAAAAATCGCCTCAAACTCCATTTGCCAAACGTCAACAATTTCTTCAACAGTTAACAATTTACGGGTAAACTCCTTAGCGGGAATCTTATGGCAGTTGGCAACCGGCTTGCCGGTTTTGGCAAGATAAAAGACCCGTGCTGTTCCGAAGGTAATAATAAGCCGTTGGGTTTTTTGCCAGAAATTGTGTGCATTGCTCAGTGAGAGGTTAATTCCCTCAAGGCACTCGGCTTGGTTAGGTTTTGAAAAACTGGTGTGATGATTTAGGCTAATCCATTGATTGTTATGTTGCATAAGCTCATCGCTACCATAGGATTTTCCTCGCATAATTTGCTTTAGCACAAGGTTAACAGAAATAGGGTTGTAAATAACCCCAAAGGGGTTAACCAATACTGGAAACTTTCGGCTAACCATTGTTGCCCCAATGTTCTCGGTAAAGCATGAGCCTAGCAACATTGTGGGTGTGTCATAATCTATGCTAAAGGGGTATGGTTTTACATTAACAACGGTTCGAAAAACGTCATCCATCTTTCAACTAAATTAGAGGTTAGGCCAAATATAGGTTTTGTAAAGTAATTATTGCTTAATATGATTGATAGACACCCATTTTCGGCGTGCAATTATTAGTACGTATAATATCAGTAAAACATCAACTGCGAGTAGTATGCCAAAAATCCACTTGAGCCAAAGTGTTTCAAAGTTCTTGGTAGTTACCCATAGAATAGCAATTGGTGCTACTAAAATAATGCTGGCTTTGCTAAATAGTGTATTTGTTAAAAACTCAATTACATCACCATCGTTCACTTTCAGGTTTAACTTTTTGCTCCCAAACCAATTAAACCTGGCCTCTATGGTAATTAAACTGTCATTAACCTCTATTTCCTGTAGTTGATTTTCCTGAAGCGTGGCAACCTTCTGCCCATTAATATATATTCTGTATTTACTCTCGTCGTAGATTTTACTCTTGGGTCTCTTGATGGTTATCTTCATATCTAAATTTTGTATGTATGTGCTCTAAATCAGCCCTATTTTTCTCATACCCCAAAAGCATCTTTCTGTAGCGTTTATGTCGGCAGAGGCATCATGTGCGCCTTCAAAATCTTCGCCAAACAGCTTAAAATGCAACTCCGATAATTTGGGCCATTTATATCCGTAGGGTCCTGATATTTTACAATAATTTGTGGATGATTGCATAGTGCAAAGTTTCCTTCTTGTATTAAAGTTACTTTGAATTCTCTTTCTCAAAAGTTCAGCCCCCAATATTTTTTCATCGAAACTAATGTTATGAGCAACAATAAATTCAGAGCGTTCAACTAAATCATTGAATTTTCTCAGAATTTTCTCAAGGTCTTCTCCTTCATTAATTGCCCGTTCGGTTGTTATCCCATGCACTTTTGATGCCTCTGTTGGAATCACAAAGTTCTCAGGCTTAATAATATAATCATCGGATTCAATTCTATTTCCTTCCTTATCACATAAAATCCATGCAATTTGAATCATTCTGGGCCAATTATCCAAGTCTGTTACCGGGGCTTTCCAATTTCTTGGTAATCCTGTTGTTTCGGTGTCGAAAAATAAATACATGTTTATTGTTTTTTATGAATTCTAGTAGCATTGCCAATAACATTAAATGGTGTGATCAGTAAGGGATTATTAAACTTCCCTCCGTGAAAGGTTACCATTGTGGGCGAAGACCTATCGTATATACAAAAACTAAAACTGCCTAAACTGCTACACATACCACAAAATCAATCAGCCCTGTCTGCTCAATCTAACACAGGCAGACATTAGGCTGAGGGTTCGTTAAAACTTAACCGAGAGTGATAGAACTATCTCCCCAAAGGCAATTATTTAGTGGTTATACCGATTTTTGCTACTTGTATTAATTATTTTATTTCAGATATATCAATCTTTAATTCCTTTGCAACTCCTTTGCCATATGCTTCATCAGCTTGCATACAATTTTTAATGTGCCGTATTTTGATTTCCATTGGTGCATCACCCATGTTTCTTGCGGTATTTTCAAATAGAACTTGTTTTTGCTCCTTGCTCAACATACGGAAAAGGTTGCCAGGTTGCGAATAGTAGTCCTTATCATCATCCCGATGATTCCAATGGTCCGCTGCACCACTTAACTCCAAAGGAGGCTCTTTAAACTCAGGCTGCTCTTGCCATTGGCCATAGCTGTTTGGCTCATAACCTAGGGTTGCACCGTAGTTATCGTCAGTTCTCATTTGTCCGTCACGGTGAAACATGTTTAAGAATGGACATTTGGATTTGTTTACAGGAATCAAATGGTGATTTACGCCCAACCTGTATCTTTGTGCATCTCCATAGGAGAATAATCTGCCTTGCAGCATCTTATCGGGTGAAAAGCTAATCCCGGGAACTATATTTGCTGGGTTAAAAGCTGCTTGCTCAACGTCTACAAAATAATTTTCTGGATTTTTATTCAATTCAAAAACACCAACATCAATCAAAGGGTACTCTTTGTGTGGCCAAACTTTTGTTAAGTCAAAGGGGTTATGATAATGATTTTTAGCTTGTTCATCTGTCATCAGCTGTATTTTCATGTTCCATTTTGGAAAATCGCCTTTTTCAATACTATCAAACAGGTCTCTTTGATGACTTTCTCTGCATTTCCCAATTACAGCTTCGGCTTCTTGATCAGTTAGGTTTTTAATCCCCTGTTGCGTTTTAAAATGGAATTTCACCCAAATTCTTTCATTCTTGCTGTTAATCAGGCTATAAGTATGACTACCATATCCATTCATGTGACGGTATGATAGAGGGATTCCCCTTTCGCTCATGGTGATTGTTACCTGATGCAATGCTTCGGGAAGAAGTGTCCAAAAATCCCAATTGTTTTTCGGGCTTCTTAGATTTGTTTTGGGGTCACGTTTAACGGCGTGGTTCAAGTCGGGAAATTTTAAAGGATCTTTCAAAAAGAAAACGGGTGTGTTATTACCTACTAAATCCCAGTTCCCCTCTTCGGTGTAAAATTTCATGGCAAATCCACGAATATCCCTTTCAGCATCGGCTGCTCCACGTTCACCTGCAACCGTTGAAAATCGAACAAACATTTCCGTTTGTTTTCCTATTTCGGAAAATATTTTTGCCTTTGTGTATTTTGTAATATCATGCGTCACTGTGAATATTCCAAAGGCACCTGAACCTTTTGCGTGCATTCGCCTTTCGGGAATTACTTCCCTGTCAAAATGAGCTAATTTTTCAAGAAACCAAACGTCTTGTAAAAGCATTGGCCCTCTAGGCCCAGCAGTCATGGCATTTTGGTTATCAACTACGGGTGCTCCAGAGCTACTTGTAAGTTTTTTCTTTTTCATGGCTATCAGGGTTAGTTATTTTGTTAAAGTTACACTATTTCTGCTTCACACTTTTTATTCAATGAAGTTTTTTACACTTGCAACTAACTAATAATCATGAACTATTCACTTATATTTCCGCTAAGCCACTCCTTAATAATGTTGAATAAATCATCCTTAATGGGCTCGTTGTGCAGCTCATGATACATATCTTTAAAAGGAATGAAACTACAAGTTTTTGAATTTGCATGCAGCTCAGACGATGCATCGAACGATGCAACAGGATCGGCATCACCGTGGATTAGTAGGAAGGGTCTGTTCAGCCTTTCGATGTTGGCCAATGCATATTCGCCTGCTTCATCCATCACAGTAACTAATCTAGGGGTAATTTTGCCATGGTTTAGTGGGTCTTTTTTGTAGCCACTAACCACCTCAGCAACTTGACAAATGCCCTTTGAGTCGAGTGGTGCTTTAAATTGTAATGAAGGGGCAACCCTATTAAGTACCTTAACTGCCAAATTAAGTATTGGCGGGTTCTTTTTGGTTAGCTTAATCCATGGCGATGTGGCGATAAGCAAATTAAAAGGACTATTCTGCCTAAGTGCAAAATTTATAACAAGGTTGCCGCCCATGCTATGGCCATAAAGAACAACTGGAACTGATGGATTAATTTGACTTACCTTATTGAGCACAAGGTTTATCTCCTCCATAAATACGTTGTAGTTTTTTACATGGCCTCGTTTTCCATCCGATTGTCCATGCCCGATGTGATCCCATGAAAAAAATGCGTACTCCTGATCGATAAATCGTTGAGCCCAGTCCTTATACCTCAATGAATGCTCGCCCCAGCCGTGGCAAAGGCATATAATTGCTCTGGGAGCGCGAGCGGGTTGAGCGTACCATGCAAAAATATTTTCGCCTGATTTTAGCGTTAGGGTAGTCTCTTTTATTTCCATGTCAACATTAATATTTACAAGTAAATGTATGTAGAAAAAGTATTTGAAGGTGAATTTATCAATAAAAAATGAAAAGTCAAGTTTATGGATATTTTTACAGTTTCGTATTTTGATTAATGAGGATTCACTAGGGTTGGCCTTAGTATATCCTCAACTATTTTAAGCTAACCTCAATTAAAATTGGTTAACCTCATTAATTCTAATCCAAACAGTCGGTTTTGTTCAGATGAAAATATCTACTTTATATTCTTCCAGCCAATCTTATTCATTATGAATATGATTCCCGATCCGGCTGCTAGGGCAATCACGATTAAAATGGTTCCAATCAGGTATTCCTGAAAGAGTATTTTACCAAATCCAAACAGGAAGAAGAGAACCGTGATGCAGCCCAATAACCAGTTGAGGAAAAGATACCCATATCCTGTATCCTGTTTCACTTCAGGGTAAAGTTTGGTAAATTTTTTCCAGCCCCATCCGCCGGGGTGAACCTTTGTATAGAATTGCTTTAGTTTTTCATCAGAACTGGGTTTAGTTAGCAAAGTAACGGTTAGCCACACAGCAGTTGACCACAATACGATAATGATGAGGCATAGTTCAAAATCGGCCGAAATGGGATCGAGCCCAAAACCCCACTTTAGCACGGGGAAGATGAGATAAGGAGCAAGCATGGCCGAAATCTCTGACCAGGCATTGATGCGCCACCAGAACCAGCGAAATATCAGCACCAAACCGATGCCCGTGCTCATAACAATTACAAACTTCCATGCATCGCTAATTCGGCTGAATTGAGTTGTAACAATTAGCGAAAAGAAGATAAGTGCAAATGTGGTGATGCGCGAAACCTTAATGTAATACCTTTCGGTTGCCTTTGGCTTAATAAATGGTTTAAAAAGATCGTTCACGATGTATGAGGTTCCCCAAACGGTTTGCGAAGCAATGGTTGACATAAACGCTGCAAAGAAGGCTGCCAGTAAAAGCCCAACAAGACCAGCCGGAAGGAAATCGCGGATAACCATAACGTAAGTTGCTCCCTTGTCGGCTTCGTTAGGGTAAAGCACTAGGGCAGCAAGCGCCACAAGTACCCATGGCCAAGGGCGTAGGGCGTAATGTGCCAGCTGAAACCAAAGAGTTGCCAGTAATGAGTGCTTCTCGTCTTTGGCCGACATCATCCGCTGGGCTATGTAGCCTCCCCCACCCGGTTCCGCGCCAGGATACCAACTTGCCCACCATTGCACACCCAAATACGCCACAAAGGCGGTTACTGTCATCTTGAGGGCTCCTATACCTTGTCCCCCCGGCTGAGGATCGCCACTTACAATTGGAAGAAAGTCAAAAACCCATTTACTTGGGCTCAGGCTCTCCTTAAGCCCCGATATTCCACCAACCTGCTTAATGGCAACAATGGCCAGAACGATACTTCCCGTCATGGCAATCACAAACTGAAAAGAATCGGTTATGGAAACACCCATTAATCCAGACATAGAGGAGTAGATTGCAACGAATACAAGTAATGTTCCTACAAGCAGAATATGTGATGAAAATTCAATGCCTAATATGTTGATCGATTCAATGCCAAGGAAAGTTAAATCAGGAAAAATCACCTGAAAAATTTTCACCATGGCTAGGTTTACCCAAGCAATTACAACAACGTTCATCACTATACCAATGTACACTGCACGGAACCCGCGTAAGAACGACGCCTCTTTTCCCGAGTATCGGATGGAAACAAATTCTGCATCGGTTAGTATATCTGCCCTTCGCCATAGGCGTGCAAAGAAAAACACGGTTAGCATACCCCCCAGCAGCATATTCCACCAAAGCCAGTTGCCGGCAATTCCTTGCTGTGCAACAAGTTCGGTTACGGCCAGCGGCGTATCAGCAGCAAAAGTGGTAGCCACCATGCTAGTGCCTGCTATATACCAAGGTAAATTACGTCCGCTAAGAAAAAAATCGTTTGTGCTTTTCCCTGCCCTTTTGGCTAGGTACATGCTAATGCCAATACTTACAAGCATATAAGCTGTAATTATTACCCAATCGATCCTTGAAATAATCATACTGTTTACAGTTTTAAATTGATATTGAACCTCCAATTGATTTCTCTAACCTGCGAGCGTGCTCTAAAAACTCATTTACAGTCATTTCCTTAAATGAGAGTAAGCCATGAGTTGTTCGTAACCGAGGACTCTCATTCTGGTAGAAGAACGGCTTGCCCAGTACTAGTTGGATTGTCTGCAGTTGCTCAACCCATATTTGCTTAGAAAGGTCACTAAACTTGCCATCGAGCATATAGCTGGGGAACGATGCATCAACCTGACTTCGGTAACAATTTGTAAAGGTGCTGTCCATGATGCTCATGGCATTAAGCGATACAGGAACGATGTGAGTTGCTTCGGATGGATGAAATTTGTACCAAACGTTTCGATAGCCCCAAACCTTGAGATGGCTAAGATCGGTTTCTTTGCTCCATTCCCTAAGGGCTTCGGCAATAGCCTGAAGTACCTTATAGTGAGTATCTGGGCCGCTCCCCTCGGGGTCGAAGGCAAGACTAACCACAGTGGGTTGGATGGATCGGAGCTGCTGAAGAATTGGCTCCACATCGCGGTGGAGATTGGGCTTTTCGGTAAAAATATCACCCGTGTAAAATCCTAAACGTAAATGGTGAACGTTTTCTGATACTATTCCAAAGCAAGCCCAAACTAGTTCCTCTTCAAATTCCCGAACGGCTCCCTTAAGATTTTGAATTTTGGGTGGATCCTTCTCACCATCAAAACTATTTCGGGTAATGGATAGGATTTCTTGAAGCTGGTTTCGAAGTTGCTGCTTGTTTTTTACTCCCCAAAACTCTATGATGTTTCGAACCAACCTGTGGGAAAAGGCTCTTCGGCGTTCCTCGGGGTGACCTGATGCTACCTTTATAAGGTAGTGATAAACATCCTTGTCGCGCTTATACTTGTATCCAGAATCGAAAAAATCGGGGTACTCAACCATCTGAATAAGATCATGCTCTAAAAACGATAAGGTATCTTCAAGCATCGACATCAAAAAATTGTTAGTCACAGCCGTAAACCCCGATGTCATAATGGCAAAATGAGAATGATTTGTTTCGTTACGTGATAGCCTATGGATGTGGGGTAGTAACCCGAGCATAATATCGTCGTGATGGGGACCAGTGTGATAAAATACTTGATTATTAAGGGACTGCATCCCCTTCTCAATTTTTGATTCCGCGGAGGCGATAACTGTTTGTACCGTATCGTGGTTTAGGTCTGGAATGAGTTGGCAGTAGTCATCATTCTGCAAGTCTTCAAGCGTTAACCTGTCGGCATACTTATTTATTTTTTGGCATAGATCAATAACTGCTCTGTCGGTTTTTCCCTGATTCCAGGAAGTCCCACTGTAAAAGTAATCCACAAAATCTTTTAGCATACTAGCGGCACCTTGGGTTATGTAAAAACGTGCATTCGGTAATTTTGATAGCACCGATGCAGGATAAAGATTCGATGGCTCTTTTTCCAATGCATCGCTAACCATGGGGGCCTTGGCCTCGCCTGCTGCAAATATAATGGCTGTTACATTTGGGTTGTAGGTAATGGTTTCTAAACCAATAGTAATAATTAGCTTGTTGCGTGAAACTTCAATGCCCCCTAAATCGCCGGCAGCAACAGCTTGAGTTTCAAAATTTGTGGCGGTTAGGCGGGTTGATGAGTGGGGGTCGGAGCCCCGGGTGTTAAAGGCAATGTGCCCATCAGGACCAATACCCCCAAGGAAAAAGCCAATGCCACCAAGCGTCCTAATTTTTTTCTCGTAATCGGCACACCAATTGTCAACCAAAAAGATTGACTGCTGCTGAAGTACTTCAAGTTTTGATTTAGGCGCTCGTGAGCGTAGGCTAAGATCAACTATTCCATTGGGAAAAACTTCCTTAAAATGCTTTCCTTCGGCCAATAAAATCTCGTCGCTATTAATTAGCATAGCCTTCGACTCATCAAGTCCAAAGCCCTCAATGTAAAATTTCTTTACGTAATGGTAAAAACTGTTCTGCTGTGCAGAGTTTATAGGATAAAAATCATCAATTTGAACAAAATGAAGGCCCTTAAGCTTGGGCTTTTGGTTAATGTTTAGACCATGCTGTTGACGGAAGTTTTTTGCCTTTGTATCCTCCCAATTGTCAAGCAGGTATCGGGTCCATTTAATAAAGTGTTCGGGCGTTTTTCCGGTTGGCAGGCTTATTACTCCATTGGGATTATCGGAAACCCACTCGAGGAATCGAAGGGCTGAGAGCAAGCCGAGTTTAGGAAAGTTTTCAACAGCAATGTAGGGTATATTTACCCTATTTTTTCTGGGGATATTACAAGTAAAAGCCTTTTCAACTGAAGTAAATTTTGGCGTTATCATATTGTTGAATGTGTTCGTATTCTCTATGGTTAACTGGTACTTTCAGCGTTCATCTTTCAGTACCTGTTAAATCAATTCATCTTGCAATTTAGTAATGAGTTTTATGATGAGTAAATTTTAGATTAAAAAAAGATAAATATAGCGTAAAAAAGGTGTAACCGCCTACGAAAAGTATATAAGAGTTATGGCGTATCGCTAAAACTACATCAGCATTAAAAGCATGATTGTCTCTAATACTATTGAAAAAATATGAATAGAGAAAACCATAGGTAAAAAAATAAAAGTCGGACGGGCCAATAGATTTATTCTTCATATTACGAAGATTAAAATGCTTAGACCCCAATGCTCTGGCAAGTCTCAATGAATTTGGCGTAGTTCGCTCTTGATACGGGCGTATCAGTAAACACTTTAACGAATTTATCCTCGGAAATGGAGGGTAATTCCTCATCGCTAATTTCTAGCACAATCTTTTTAGGTAAAATTGTGCGTAGAGTTTGAACCTTAATTTTGCTATTCCACGGGCAAACCTCTTGGCATATATCACATCCAAAGCACCAGCCGTTAAGGCTTTCCTGCTCTTCGGGTGTGAGTTGGCTTTTCTTTTCGATAGTTAAGTACGATATGCATTTGCGAGCATCAATAACACCCGCCGAAACAATTGCCCCTGTCGGGCAAGCATCGATGCAACGTGTGCACGAACCGCAACGATTAGGTATTTGGTTTACCGAAGTCTCAATATCAACATCAACAATTAGCTCTCCCAGAAACGTATAACTGCCTATTTTGGGATTAATTAGCATGCTATTCTTGCCAATCCATCCTAAACCTGACTTTTGTGCCCATGCTCGTTCGAGCACAGGTGCCGAATCAACAAAGGCACGACCATTTATGGTGCCAAACTCTTTCCGAAGAGAATCGAGCAGTTGCCAAAGCATGTTTTTTATAACCGTATGGTAATCGACGCTAAGAGCATAGCGCGAAATTTTAGGTGGTTTTGTTGATATTGGCAAATTACCAGGGAAGTAATTTAATAATACGCTAACAACCGATTTTGCATTGGGTACTAGCAGGGTGGGGTCAAGTCGTTTATCTCCATTACGCTCCATGTAGCCCATTTCTCCATGCATCCCATCATTAATCCAGCCATTAAAAGGTTTTATCCTATCGGTTAACTCACCAGCAGGGGTTACTCCGCAGACATCAAAGCCTACATTTTTGGCAAATGCCTCAACAATATTTAGGGGTATTATCAACTTTTGAAAAATGATTATAAAGGGAAATAAATTGCTTAAAACTACTACTCAACTGACTGCTTAAAGTAGTAATGTAGGGTTAGGTTTTTAAGATACTCCTCCCCTAGCGTTTCAATATCCTCGTTGCAATAGTTCCATTCAATACGTGCTTTAATGTTTTGCTTATGAATTGCCTCCATAAAGTAAAGTATTGCCTTTATAAATGGAAGGTTTGACGGAGAAACTGAGAGCAAATGGATATCGAGGTGAATATGCTTTATGGTTGGGCAAATGGGCACATCGCTTAGCATTTTCAGGATTGGGCGATAGAACTCTAGCGGATTTGGGTGATTGCAATGTCCTTTGATGATAAAATCTCCAGCACAATCAATGTAAATTAATGGGGATATTTCCGTTTGGGTAATGCTTAAACCTTTACTAAAATCCTCGGTTATTAGGTTAAAAGGGAATTTGGCAATTGATTTAAAATCTTCACCATCCTCCATTAAATCTTCATCCTCACTGGAAAAGTACCAGTTAGCCTTAAACCTACTTTCTTTATCTGCAGACTCATTAAGTATCCTTATAATGCCCAATACCATTAGAGAAGTTGGTGAATCGTAAAAGCAAAGGTCAAAATTAACCTCTAACTTCTTTCCACTCTTGCTGATATATTTTGATGCCCATCCCTCTGTTGGTTTCATTATATCCAAAATAGAGTCTGGGGTTGATTTACCAAGAATAATAAGTTCACCTCTATTGGCGTTGCCGTAAATAAATGGAGAGTTATAGGTTGGCAAAAGGAGTAGGTTGCTCATTGTTAAACACTAGTTTACAAAGCCCAATTACTGTATGCAGCAAAGTTAATAAGGTTATTGATAAAACCTAGATTTAGGTTTTACTGTGTGCTACAACTCATTACGGCTGTAGCACACAGTAGTTACTATAACACTATGTTTACAATTTTGTTTGGCACAACAATTATCTTTTTGGGTGTTTTCCCATCGAGGTAACGTGTGGTCTGCTCATTTTCAAGTACCATCTTTTCAACCTCTTCCTTCGGAAGATTCATGGGAACATCTAGCGTGTACTTTGTTTTACCATTGAATGAAATTGGGCAGGTAAACGAACTCTCAACCAGGTGTTTCTCGTCGTATTTAGGCCATTGAGCATCGCACACGCTTTGACTATGACCAAGTATCTGCCAAAGTTCTTCAGCTATATGCGGTGCATAAGGAGCAATAAGCGAAGTAAGTAACTCTAGTATCTCGCGTTTGTTGCACTTTAAATCGGTAAGTTCGTTTACGCAAATCATGAATGCTGAAACCCCGGTATTAAAACTGAAGTTCTCAATATCCTGATTAACCTTCTTAATGGTTTTGTGGATTGATTTTAACTCCTCTTTAGTGGCGGGTTCATTGCTGATATCTACCTCGTTTTTGGAGTTGTGGTACAAGCGCCATAGGCGACGAAGAAACTTATGTACCCCATCAATACCATTGGTATCCCAAGGTTTCGACAACTCTAGTGGCCCAAGAAACATCTCGTAAATACGAAGTGTGTCGGCACCGTATTTCTCAATAATATCATCGGGATTAACCACGTTGTACATGCTTTTACTCATCTTCTCAACTGCCCATCCGCAAACGTATTTGCCATCCTCAAGCACAAAATGCGCATTTGTGAGGTGGGGTTGCCATTTTCTGAACTCTTCAATGTTCAGTATGTCGTTCTCTACAAGGCTAATGTCAACATGTATTTCATCGGAATAGTGCTCACGACCAGGAACGTTCTTGGAGACAAAGGCAGAGAAATTTTCAAGATAATCCTTCTCAACAAAGGCGGGAACATCCTTACCATCTATTACATCTTTTATACGGTTGATAACACCTTCTCTGGTATCAATAAAATCTCGAATGGGGATAAGTAGTAGTTTATACCCTTTTTCTTCTGCCAGCGCTTCGTAGGGCTCTGCTACTTTCTCTAGCGATTGTTGTTTTTTAACCTCTATAAGCAAATTGGCATCGGGACTGTAAAAGTCGAATTTCCGATTCCCTATGCGGTAGTTGGGGACAAACTCAACCCCCATTTTTTTATCTTTAAGAGACTCCCATAAAATGTACTCAGCCATTTTTTCGGGATTTATTCGGTACACAAAGTTGGAACGGCCCTGAATCATCCCTTGGTTAATCAACTTATTAAAGGGTTCGTTTTTGCAAACAACCCCAAGGTCGAAAAGGAATTTGTTCCAAAAACGCGAGTAAACTAAATGGCCCGTTGCATGCTCGGTTCCACCAATGTATAGGTCAACATTTTCCCAGTACTCATTAGCCTCTTTTGATACCAATGCCTTATCGTTCTTTGGATCCATATACCGAAGGTAGTAGGCCGACGACCCAGCAAAACCGGGCATGGTACTAAGTTCGTATGGGTAACCTTCGGGCGTTTGCCAGTTTTTGGCACGACCAAGCGGTGGCTCACCCTTTTCGGTAGGCAGGTATGAGTCAACTTCGGGTAAAACAAGAGGCAGTTTATTCTCGTCAAGGGTATAGGGCATTCCCTCTTTATAGTATATTGGAAAAGGCTCGCCCCAGTAACGTTGGCGACTGAAAGTAGCATCGCGCAAACGGAAATTTACCTTGCATCTACCAAGCCCTTGTTTTTCAATATTCTGATTTATGGTATTAATAGCCTCCTTAACCTCAAGCCCATTAAAAGTATCACTGTTTATCACAATGCCTTCCTTTGCATCGTATGATTCGACCCAGGTTGCAGGGTCGGTTGGTGTTTCGCCTGGTTGTATAACCGTTTGTATAATGGGCAATCCAAAGGTTTTAGCAAACGCAAAGTCGCGACTATCGTGAGCCGGAACAGCCATAATAGCACCAGTGCCATAACCACCCAGCACGTATTCGCTAATCCAAATTGGAATTTTCTTCTCGGTAAATGGGTTTATGGCATAACTCCCTGTAAACTGCCCCGAAACCTTTTTAACTTCGGTTTGCCTTTCACGCTCAGTTTTGCGCTTGGCCACTGTGATGTACTCCTCAACAGCCTGCTTATGCTCGGGAGTGGTTAACTCTTCAACCAACTCACTTTCGGGCGCAAGCACCATAAAGGTAGCACCATAAATTGTATCGGGACGGGTGGTAAACACCAAAATGCCCATATCGGTTCCGTCCACTTTAAAGGTAACCTCAGCACCCTCGGAGCGGCCAATCCAGTTCCGCTGTATCTCCTTAAGCGAGTCGGACCAATCGAGCGTTTCTAAATCGTTTAATAACCTCTCGGCATAGGCCGAAATGCGAAGGCACCACTGCCTCATCTTTCGCTGCTCAACCGGATGACCACCACGTACAGATAGTCCCTCCTTTACCTCATCGTTAGCCAAAACAGTTCCCAAAGCAGGACACCAATTCACCATGGTATCAGCAAGATAGGCAAGGCGATAGGCAAGCAAAGTTTCCTGTTGCTGCTTTTCGCTCATTGTTTTCCACTCTTGGGCGGTAAAGGTTTCTGTTTCGCTGCATGCGGCGTTTACTTGGGTATTGCCATTCTTTGCAAATTCAGCTACTAGTGCTTCAATGGGCTCGGCTTTTTGTGTGGTATTATTATACCAATGCTCAAACATTTTTATAAACACCCACTGAGTCCAGTGGTAGTAGTTGGGGTCGCTGGTGCGCACCTCACGGTCCCAATCGTAATTAAAGCCAATTTTATCGAGTTGTTCTCTATACCTTTTTATGTTGATATCAGTTGTTATTGCTGGATGCTGCCCGGTTTGTATGGCATACTGCTCGGCGGGTAGGCCAAAAGCATCGTAGCCCATGGGGTGAAGCACATTAAATCCCTGCTGACGCTTGTAGCGCGAATAGATATCGGAGGCAATATAGCCTAGCGGATGACCCACATGTAGCCCTGCGCCCGATGGATAGGGAAACATATCGAGAACATAAAACTTTGGTCGCGATTTGTCAATATCAACCCTATAGGTCTTGTTTTCTTTCCAGTACTGTTGCCACTTCTGTTCTATTGCAGAGAAATTGTAATCCATAAAGCGTTGGTGTTGTATATTTAAAATGAATTGGCAAAGATAGAAAAAAGATGGGATTTGAGGGTGATCTAATTGTGCTGTTTCTCTGGTTAAGAAAATGGATTAACCCTGTTTGGGAGGGCAAAGATTATGGCTGCTTTTCTTTAGTATACTGGAGCTACGCTGCCAAAGCAAACTTCCAACAACAATATTAACGGGTACTAGGGAACTCGACAAAGTAATTCATCTCTTAGTGAAACGAAATTAATTGTCCTATCTCTTAGTTTTAGCAAAATTCTTTTTGTTACCAATAAAAATTATTTAGATAATTTTTTTATGTTTGTATGATCTATTTTTTTTCTCCACTTCATACTTCCTTATGAAAAGGCTGATCTTTATAGTTTTTATGGCATCAATACTTAGCATTCAACTTGAAGCACAGGAAGTTGTTAAGGTTGATAAAATCACCCGCTACACCCAAGACCTTGAAAAAGCTAGTGAAAGGATTGATGATGTGCAAACCCAAATGGAGGAAGCAAACCAAATGGTGGCTGAGGGAAAGGCTCTCGAAAGATCATCGAAAAGTGAAAGTAAAGGATTTGCAAAACAGCAAAAAAATCTAACAAAACAGTTTGAGAAAAAGAAGAAACGCCTTTCTAAAACAATGGAATCGAAAGATAAAGAGACGAAAGTTGAGGCTAAAGCTGAACTAAAGGAACTTTCGATAGAATACAAAGCCGAACTTAAAGAGGCGAAAGGAGAGTATAAGAAAGCCCAAGGGAATTACAAGAAAGCTGTAAAGCTAATCAGCAAGGGCAAGACCAATGCAAAAAAAAATAAGGATAAACTTAAGGACCTAAAGGCTAAGTATAAAGTAGCAAAAAAAAGGCTAGATAATGCCATATCTAAGCAGCAAAAGAAAGACGCCAAATAGGTTTAAATAGCTAGTGGCTATTGTTGAAATAAAACACAGTTCGATTAAATACTCAATTTTAAGAGCGAATTTTTTTATATTAGCATAAAGTGCTGCTAGTATGGTTGTTCTTTGGATTTTACTTACTTTTCAAACCATAACAAGTATATTAGTCCGTGGATAAACATGAAGGAAATAAGTGCTTTGTAAGGTTTCTGTTACCTGAAAATCATAGCTTTGTTTAAATTTGGCTAACTTGTTTAACTTCAGTTTATCAATACTGCTAACCACCTAAAATCGCACACAGTATATTTTATTTTCAAAACCAGGTTTGTGATATGCAAAAAATAAAAACACTTATTGCACTGCTCCTGTTTACAACCTTTGTAAATGCACAAATGGTTGACATTTCATTGCTCAAACAGCATGTTTACACCCTTGCATCCGACTCGCTTATGGGACGCGGTTTTGGGGCAAAAGGAGGCAGAATGGCTGCCGATTACATTGAGAAACAGTTTTTTAATGTAGGTATATCTGCTTGGGAAGGAGCTTATAAACATGAATTTATAAGCTCAGGGATGATGCTTAAAACGGAAGGTTGCAACATAATTGGGTGGGTTGAAGGGAATGACCCAATACTAAAAAACGAATTTATTGTTATTGGAGCCCACTACGACCATCTTGCATATAAGTTTAAGAATGGTGAAATGATTGTGTATAACGGAGCCGATGACAACGCTTCGGGAACTGCAACACTTATAGAACTTGGCCGCTGGATTGTACATAATAGAACCCAAATTAAGCGGTCGGTAATACTAATTGCCTTTGATGGTGAGGAAGCTGGTCTAATAGGATCAACGCACATTGTTAAAAACAAGC
Source organism: Bacteroidales bacterium UBA5349 (assembly GCA_002410065.1). GTDB lineage: Bacteria > Bacteroidota > Bacteroidia > Bacteroidales > Tenuifilaceae > Perlabentimonas. The sequence goes on from DHQB01000026.1 coordinate 185,817, forward strand.
TAATTCCAATTGATAAAGTAAAACTTCTGCTTAACATGGATATGGTTGGGATGCTTTCAACTTACGAAGGGCTAGACCTAGTGGGCAACAAATCGTTAAACGATGGTGATAAAATTCTTGATGGGATTGCACACAAGCATGGAATAGCTATAAAAAAACAAGGAAGAAAAATTGAGCAACAAACCGATACTTCGCCTTTTGGGAGATTAGGAATTCCATCAATTCACATATTTACTTCAACAATATCACCGTACCACAAACCCGAGGACGATGCCGAATTGCTTGACTTTAGTGGCATGGCGAAAATTGCTGATTTTATGATAGATGCAATAAAAACGTTAAGTAACCAGGAGGAGTTGAAACCCGACAGACGATTTTTGGCATTAGTTCAGAGTAAATGGTATGCGCCTACCTTTGGTTTAAAAGTGGGTATGGGTAGCTCAAACCATTCTTACGAAAAGGAGTTTTACGTTGGAAAACAAATTTTTGCCGCTCAAGTAGGTTTTTTTTCGAAAATTAATATAACAAAGGCGTTAAGTCTTCAGCCTGAGTTACTATACCGAACAGTAGGAAGCAAGCATACCAACGGCGTTTTACGAACTCATGAAGTTACCATTCCGGTAAATTTAAGGCTAAGTTTAAACCCTTGGTCAAAAGGGAGTATGACGCCCGAAGTTTTTATTATTGCTGGGCCATACTACTCGCATAAATTCTCAGCAAAAGTTGGGGTAAACAAGCTCGACTTTGATAATGATTTTAGGGTAGATGAAAAAGGACTTCAGTATGGTATTGGTATTGAGATGATGGGCGTGCAGTTTAGCTCATCGTTTCAACGATCATTTACCTCTATTGATAGAAACAGTAAGGTTTTACCAAATAGCTACATGCTTAGCCTTGGTTTTACTTTTTAAACATTGCAGTTTGTTAAACAATAAATTAAAATTTTTTTGATATTGATGATTTACCGAATACTCACGCAACTCGCAACTAAATCCACGAACTCATTACCCCTAAAATCAAATTCCTTTTTAGCAAAAATTAATACCTTTACGCCAAAACAATAGTATGAGAAACACAGTTCTCACCTTTATACTCCTTACCCTAAGCGTATTTGCTAATGCTCAGGTAACTTTTATTATTAAATCGCTGCCCGAGGATACTCCCAAAGGTTCATCGTTTTTTATGGCGGGCACAAACAATAAGTGGACACCTAACGACCCCGATCAGCAGTTTAAGTACGACAATCTTGGCAGACTCTCGCTTACGCTATATTCTCTGCCCGACACCCTTGAGTATAAAATTTGCCGTGGCAACTGGACCTCAGTTGAAGTAGATTCAACTGGCAAGGATATCCCCAACAGAATTTATGTTGATTCGCTGGGCAAAACCATAGTTCTAACCATCGGCAATTGGCGCGACAGGTTACTACCAAAACAATTGACCTCAACAGCAACCTCAAATGTATTCTTTACCCCCACAAGCATTGAGATCCCACAGCTAAATCGGAGGCGCACCGTTAGGGTTTACTTCCCTCCCAACTACTCATCAAGGCAAGGATTCCCGGTAATCTACATGTTCGACGGGCAAAATGTTTTCGATCAATCAACCGCATTTGCAAACGAGTGGCGAGTTGACGAAACACTCGACAGCCTGCATTACACCCGAGCATTTGGAGCCATTGTAGTGGCCATTTACCATGGCGAAAACGAACGAATTAACGAGTACACTCCATGGCCAAACCAAGAAAAGGTTGGTGGCGATGGAGCAAAAATGGCAAAGTTTATTGTAAAAAATTTAAAACCCTATATCGATAAGCATTACAGAACCCTACCCGATGCTGATAATACCATGATAATTGGCAGTTCTCTGGGCGGGCTGATGGCGCTTTACACAGCACTTGAGTATCCTGATGTGTTTAGTAGAGTTGGCGTTTTTTCCCCTTCACTTTGGTGGAGCGATGAAATATTTAAACAGATTGAAAAACACAAAAAGAAGGACTATCAAAAAATTTATCTTTTAGCTGGGGAGCAGGAGAACGATAAAATGGTGCCGAACCTGAAGAAAGCTGAAAAGATGTTAAAGGAAGCTGGATTCTCCGATGACAATGAGCTTATGATAAAAATTTGTGAGGATGGAAGGCACAGCGAATGGTTCTGGGCGCGTGAGTTTCCCTTTGCCGTTAGATGGCTCTTTGATTTTTAAACTTGTATAATCAAGCTAATCATAATTACCTGTTTACTAGTAAATTAATAATCTAACCAAACTACAATGCTACGCTTTTGCCTTTTAGCCATTACCCTTGTGCTAAGCACAAACCTTTTCAGTCAAGATCCTCTTCCACAGCACATGACTCAAGCCGAAAGGCTTATCTGGGATGATTACCTAAAGAATTACCCTACTGATAGAGGCACTGCACCACCTGCCCAAACCCCACGAACCCCAGCCGAATGGGAGGAGATGCAGGGCGTACTTGTAACCTGGGCAAGCTATAACTCAAATCTCCGTGAGATTATTCGCTATGCTAAGCAATACGTTACCGTTTACATAGTTTGCAGTAATTCTGCAAACGTTCAAAACTACCTTGCCCAAGGCGGAGTAAATTCCGATAATATTGTTTTTATTATTTCCAACTTCGACTCCGTTTGGGTACGCGACTACGGCCCACAAAGTATCTACCTTAACGGAACCAACCAGTTGGCTTTTGTTGATTGGGTATATAACCGCCCACGGCCTAATGATGATGTAATACCCTCAGTTGTAGCCAATGAGCTTGGATTGCCCGTTTACCAAATGACTCAGGCCCCCAATCGCCTAACTACCACCGGGGGTAACTTTATGACCGATGGCTTTGGTAAGGGTTACTCATCGAAGCTTGTACTAGATGAAAACAGCAGCTTAACCGAAAATCAGATTAATACTATCAAACATAGCTACATGGGCATTAGCCCATACATCAAAATGACAACCCTTCCCCACGATGGCATTCACCATATTGATATGCACATGAAGCTGCTCGACGAGGAGACCCTGCTAGTAGGTCAATATCCAACAGGCATTTCCGATGGACCTCAAATTGAAGCTAACCTGAACTACATTCTCAATAATCTTCAAACCCCCTACGGCAGGCCCTACAAGGTAGTGCGCATACCCATGCCTCCCGATGAAGGTGGTGACTATCCAGATGGTGACTATCCATATGACTCCGATTACCTTACCTACACCAATGCGGTTATCCTTAACGGCCTGGTGCTTGTACCCATATATGGACTATCGCAGGATAATGAGGCGCTTGAAATATATCGCAGTGCCATGCCGGGCTACAAGGTTGTGGGAATTAATATGCGTAACGTAATCCCCGCCAGTGGTGCAATACATTGCATTACCCGTGAAATTGCCGCAAACAATCCCATATTTATTGGCCATGCTCCCCATCGCAACAAGATTGACTACTCAACTGAAGGGTACACCATTGATGCAACCATTGAATCGGCCCAAGGAATTAATAACGCTTCGGTTTACTGGAGCATTGATACCACCGCTGGATTTAACCATACCGATATGCAGCTAGTTGAAGGAATAAACTATACAACCACCCTACCTAGTCAACCTATTAATAGCACTGTTTATTACTACATTAGCGCAACCAATGGTAACAGTAAAACCATAACCAAACCGCTTGTAGCACCGCTTGGTCTATATACGTTTGAACTTAACCCCACATCTTCGTCCACAAATTTTTTAAGTGTAACAACCAATGGAGAAGGTGAAACATCAATCTACGGGAATAATTTCGAATTTGTGACTGGCACACTTTTAACCCTAACTGCAACGCCCAGCAATGGTTGGAAGTTTGATAAATGGGAGGTGAACGAGGATACCTACCTAACTAACGAGGTGCAAATCACTATAGATGAAAATCTTAACGCAACGGCCTACTTTATTGAGATACCTAACTATACGCTTACAATGACAACTAATGGGAATGGAACAACTTATCCCAGCAATGGAACTCATGAATATGCTGAAGGAACAGAGATAATAATAAATGCAACGCCCAGTACCGGTTGGCAGTTCGACAGGTGGGAAGTGAACGAGGATACTTACCAAACTAACGAGGTACAAATTACCATAAATAAAGATTTGAGCGCAACGGCCTACTTTACTGAGGGAACATCAACACAGACATTAACCCAAAGTAAGTTAACACTTTACCCCAACCCTTCGAACAGTTCGATTTGGATTAAGAATCCATCAATAACCAGTAATGCAGAAGTACAGGTATACAATACTACCGGTAAACTTGTTAAGGCAGAAACATTTACACACGCAGAAGAATTTCCTGTAAACGTATCGCAGCTATCCAATGGCGTTTATCTGGTGAGAGTTATTTCAACCCATGGGGTTTGGAGCGGTAGGTTTGTGAAGATATAGTTTTAAAATAATTTTTATTTAAAGTTTATACGCTGAGGCAAAAGTGAGCATTAATAGGTTGTAATGTGAAATTTTACTATGGATTATAGGGATAAGGTTTTTTTAGAAGTGGCAGAAAACCTCAGCTTCTCAAAAGCTGCTAGCGAATTATTCATCAGCCAACCAGCTGTTACTAAGCACATAAAAGAGTTGGAGAGCAATTTAAACACCACCCTTTTTGAGCGAAAGGGGAATAAGGTGTATTTAACAAAAGCAGGAAAAACTACTTACGATTATCTAAAAAAAATAGCGCAACAGTACGAGGAACTTGAGTTTGAACTTGGCAGGATGAATGACACGTTTAAGGGAACGCTCCGTATCGGGGCAAGTTCAACCATATCGCAGTATCTCATCCCTAAGGTTATTGCTGCTTTCCATAAACGCTATCCAAAAATTGAGCTGTTCCTCTTTAACGGCAACTCCTTTGAAATGGAGCAAAAACTACTGGGAAATGAGATTGAGGTTGCGCTTGTGGAGAATGATTCGTCGCAATTAAACATTAAATATACCGATTTTCTTGATGATGAAATTGTTGCTGTTACCAGCAGCAATAGTGTTTACTCAAAGCTAAAGTTCATCTCATTGACCGATTTTCAGCAAATACCCATTGTGCTCCGCGAAAAGGGATCGGGTACCCTTGAAGTGATTCAGAAACAGCTACTAAAGAATAAGATTAAATTTGACGATCTCAATATCCTAATCCATTTGGGTAGTACAGAGGCAATTAAGAATTTCCTGAGTGATTTTGACGGTATAGCCCTTGTGTCTGAGAAGTCAATTGAAAAGGAACTACTATTAAAACAGATTACAAAAATATCCATAAAAGGATTTAATTTCAACCGCAAATTTCGAATTGCATTCCGACAGGGACACGAAGCACTATCTTCAAAATTATTCATTGAATTCCTTTCCCGTTATAACTTTTAGTTATCCATAATAATATTTTAGTATTTGTTTTGATTATAGCATAACTCTATTTTTGTCCTGTACTTAATCGACAAAAACATGAGCCACAATCTAAATCAAAAACAGGTAAGCGCCATTTATGGCATAGTAATACTTTTTTGTTTTTTGCCACTTATCTCACCCGCCATTGCTTTGGTTATGGGCTTAGTACTATCAGTGCTTGGCTTAAAATACAATAGAATAACCAAATACACATCGCTTGCCCTGCAAACCTCAATTGTACTAATGGGTTTTGGTATGAAACTTACCCAAGTGATAAGCGCATCAAAAACTGGTTTTGTAGATACTGCAATATCCGTAGTGCTGGTTATGAGCGTTGGTTTTCTGTTATCCAAACTCCTCCGTGTTGATTCCAAGATAGGCACACTAATATCGGCAGGTACAGCCATATGTGGTGGTAGCGCAATTGCCGCAATATCATCAGTAATAAATCCAAAGAGTTCGCAAATCTCATTCTCGTTGGTAGTAGTTTTTATCCTAAACGCAATTGCTCTAATAATTTTCCCTGCAATAGGTCACTATTTTAACCTTAGTCAAGAAACATTTGGCACGTGGGCTGCCATTGCCATTCACGATACCAGCTCTGTTGTTGGTGCTGGCGCAACCTATGGCACCGAAGCCCTTGAGGTTGCCACAACCGTAAAACTAATACGTGCTCTTTGGATTATACCCTTATCAATAGTTATTGCGCTGCTACAAAAAGAGCAAAATGGAAAAATTAAAATACCCTGGTTCATTGGACTTTTTGTGGCAAGCATAATTGTTGCCTACCTTTTACCATCCGGACAAGGTTTATTCAATGGCCTTAACTGGTTGGGTAAACGAGGAATGGTGATTGCAATTTTTCTGATTGGCTCCAACATCTCTTTGGCCGAAGCCAAAAATGCGGGGTTTAGAAGCTTTGCACTAGGCGTTCTGCTGTGGATATTAGTGGGCACAGTTTCTCTTATTGCGCTTACAGCTCATCTTTAAATAATTATAGTGTAATTATCCGAAATGAGACTTAAAAGTCCATGCGTCATTGCGAAACACTCGTACTTTGAGTGTTGAAGCAATCTTTATTATGTTGATTTACTAGATATTACTCTGTCAAAAAGAACTATCCTTGCAATAAAGTAATATCTTTACATTCCTCAGGTATATTTTCGGAATATGCTCCAAATACATAAAAATAGTTGAGCAAATAATAGCCTATCCATAATTTCTTAATAACTATCTTCAATACTATACAAAATCATATGCAATTTGCTAATTGGCTAAAAAGCATTTTTTTGTGGACATTGAACCTCAGTGTGTGGATTTAACTATGCAAAATGCTGTTGCAATAATCAACGGAATAAAACAGCAAAACAGCTCTCCTTTATCTGTTATACAGCACAACAAACTTGATTTACAGAACTACTTCAACTTTAATGGCACCCTATTTTAGGCATATAGGTATATAAGTATATGCTTAAATGCCACAATGGTAAAGTATTTTACAAAAGGAGCAATTGGGGCACAATACATTGATTAGGCCCTTTAATTAATTACTAATTTAAAAATGATCACTATGAAAAAAATGATGTTTATTTGTACTATCGCCCTTGTTTTAAGTGTGGGCGCAATTTCAGCACAGGAATCAAGATTTGGTGTAAAGGGAGGATTAAACCTTTCTACCCTAACTACCGATGACTTTGATGATAAGAACCTAAAAACCCGGATTTCATATTGGAGTGTTCAGCAAAGTTTCGCTGGGCGATGCGTTGGCTATACAACCTGAACTACTCTACTTAACCAAGGGAGCAAAATACTCATACAATAATGCTTTAGTTGAAGGAGATACCAAATTCAACCTAAACTACATTGAACTACCTGTTAAACTTGTTGTTAACCTTGCAGAGGTTTTTGAATTACAATTTGGACCCTACTTGGGATATCTAGTGAGTGCAAAATCGGAAACCAATGCTGAAGTGCTTGATTTTTGGAACATTGACTCCGATGAAGAAATTGACCGGGAACAGTTTAAAACTTTCGATTATGGATTGAGCTTTGGCGTAGGTTTCGGTCTTGACCCCTTAATTGTTGGTGTAAATTACAACCTAGGGCTTACCCCTGCAGCCGATGAGGATAAGATATCGAACGATATTCTCAGTGGTGCAAAAAACTCTGTTATCCAAGTTTATGTTGGAATAAAATTCTAAATATCAATCACTTAAAAACTTAAAATTATGTTACGATTAGCAATTGTATTTTTTATTATCGCCATAGTGGCCGCAATATTCGGCTTTGGAGGAATTGCTGCTGGAGCTGTAAGCATAGCAAAAATTGTTTTCTTTATCTTCCTTGTACTCTTTTTAATTTCATTGATTTTTGGTGGTGTAGGCCGATATAGAAGATGATAGTTTACATACATATTCTGAACGTTGATTTGCTATTAATTATTCGCAAATCAGCGTTTTTTTATGCAGAATAAATAAAACTCTCAACAATCTTCCCTCAAAATAGCTTGTTTGTTTAATAGGTTCAATTTATTGAGCTAATATCCCTGCAATCCTCTATATTTAAACAGATAGTAATTTTAATCTCACGATAAAATAGAGGTGTAGTTCCCAAAATATTCTTGCGAATTGCTTTAAGAATGTACCTTTGCCTTAGTAAGTACAAAATGGGATAGTTGTATTTCCCCGCTAATTGAAACTCATTGAATAACTCATAATCTACCATAGATGAGAAAGCTGAAGTTTTTATTGCTGTGCACTTTAACTTTTCTTTACTCAATTAATGCATTTTCGCAGGTAAAAATAATTTTTGATACAGATATTGGTGGCGATGCCGATGACCTAGGAGCACTAGTTATGCTGCATCATTTCATCGACAAGGGAGAGTGTGATTTATTAGCTGTAATGTGCTGGTCAACTGAGCAGTATGCTGTATCGGCCATTGATGCAATAAACCGTTACTATAATCATCCTCACATTCCAATTGGCGCCCGAAGTGGCGATCCCTATGCTGAAAGTTGGAACTATACTAAGCCAATTGCCGATAATTTTTACTACGAGCTAAGCTATGCTAGCGTTGATGATGCAACACTGCTCTATCGGAAAATACTTAGCAAAAGCCAAGATAAAAGTATTACCATTATTGTTGTTGGGCCTCTTAAAAACATTAAAAACCTTATTGAATCTCAGGGTGATTCCATTTCAGATTTAAGCGGCAAAGAGCTTATTGATCAAAAGGTAAAAGAATTTGTAATAATGGGGGGGCAATTCCCCCAAGGAGCTAACGAATGGAATTTTGACGGCGGAATGCCTGGGGTAACAAAGTTTGTTATTGAAAACATTAGCACACCTATTACTTTTATAGGATTTGAATTAGGTTTGGCGATAAAAACTGGCGAAGTCTTTAATACTATCGATCCTAAAACACCACTTTATATCGGCTTCATGCATTTTAGCAAAAATGCTCCGTGGATTAAAGAATACTATAAAGGCAAAATATTGGATAGTTCGACATACGACCAAGCAGCAGTTCTTTATGCTGTGAGAAAGGGAATAGGAGTTTTTTGGGATAAAATTGAGAATGGAATTTGTTTGCCTGATGATACCGGCGGGAATATATGGGTTGAAGGTATAAATTCAAATCACTCTTATCTCAAATTAAAAATGGACCCAGAAGATATAGCAAAACTGATAGAATCTTTAATGCTTGGTGAGTTTTAGACTCAAATATTATCAATAGACAAATGCGCTATACGCTTGTATGCCATAAAGTTGAGAAACTCTATAAGCAGACAGTTTTGATCTTTTAGCACAACTTTGTATTCATTATTTAATAAATTAAGTGCATAGTGAGTTAATTTAAATTGTACCTTTAATTTATTAAACACAAAATTTGAACTCTCAAATTTACTCACTAGTTACAAGCAACCTAAAAGACCACAGTTAAACAAATAACAATATTGAAATGAAACTTTCAACAAAATCAGAAAATATACTGAAACAAATTAGCGACAAGAACACCAAACTTGGCGACTTGCGGAAAATTGCGAAAGAGATAAGAAAAGACCACCAATTGGCTATTGAGCTTTGGTCAGCTGAACATTTTTTTGCCCGACAATTAGCAATCTTGATTATGGACAAAAAACTTCTTACCGAAGAAGTGATTAATAAATTAGTTGCTGACATTAACCAACACAACGAAAAAGAAAAACTTCAACTTATTGATTGGTTAATGGCAAACCAACTTACCAAAGACAAAAAGACACTTGCTTTAATAGAAAGTTGGGAAGACAACCAATCTTCACTTAAAAGGCGAATCTTTTGGTATTATCAAGGTCGTTTGCGTTGGACAGGACAACCACAACCTGACAGTGAAAAATTACTTTCTAAAATTGAAAATGAAATCGAAAAAGAGCAACCCGAAGTGCAATGGGCAATGAATTTTTTAGCAGGTTGGATAGGTGTTTATGAAAAAGAATATCGAGAACGCTGTGTAGCACTTGGTGAAAAAACAGGGCTTTACAAAGGTAAAATGGTATCAAAAGGATGTACACCAGAATATTTGCCTGAATTCATTGCGATTGAAAGTAATAAACGAAATTTATAATTCTTGTGACGATTGAGCGAAATATAAGAAAGGCAGCTTGTAACAATGTATATAAAAAATAGGCGAAATAGTGCTAAATTCAAGGCATGTGGCTCGTATTAAAGTTTGTGCTTAACCGAAAGTTTCGTGCTTCGAAATCGCCTACTTTTCATATACTAACCGTTAGCTGCAATTTTAAGCTCACAAGCTGATGGTGGTTGTCCTTTTATTGCAGGTGCAGAAAAACGCATTCCCATAACTTTTGAAGACCCAAAAGTACTTGACAACACACCACAACAAGCAGAAAAGTACAATGAAAGAAGTCTGCAAATTGCAACTGAATTATTCTACGTTTTTCTCAAATAAATTCATAAAAAATGGCTTCAAAAAAATTAAGTTTTCTTGACAGAAATCTAACGCTTTGGATATTTGTAGCAATGGCTTTTGGTGTTGGACTTGGGTTTTTTATTCCAACATTTCCAAACATTATAAACTCGTTTAGTAGCGGAACTACAAACATTCCGATTGCAATCGGTTTGATTTTAATGATGTATCCCCCTTTGGCAAAGGTCGATTATTCATTATTGCCAAAGGTTTTTAGAAATACAAAAATCCTCTCTATTTCAATTATTCTTAATTGGATAATTGGTCCTGTTTTAATGTTTGTTTTGGCAGTTACATTTTTACGAGATTATCCCGAATACATGGTCGGATTAATATTAATTGGTTTAGCTCGTTGCATTGCAATGGTCTTGGTTTGGAACGACCTCGCAGAAGGAAGTAGCGAATATGGTGCAGGTTTAGTGGCTTTAAATAGTATTTTTCAAGTGTTTGCGTACAGTTTTTACGCTTGGATTTTTATAACGGTTCTTCCGCCATATTTTGGATTTGAAGGAGCGATTGTGGATATTTCAATCGGAACAATTGCAGAAAGTGTAGCTATTTATTTAGGTACTCCATTCGTGATGGGAATTTTAAGCAGACTTATCTTAGTCAAATTAAAAGGCGAAGATTGGTACACAAATAAATTCATTCCGACAATTTCGCCAATAACTTTAATAGCACTTTTATTTACAATCGTAGTTATGTTCTCGCTAAAAGGAGAATTGATTGTAGAAATTCCAATGGACGTTCTGATAATTGCAATTCCTTTACTAATTTATTTTACGCTAATGTTCATCATCGGTTTTTTCTTTACCAAAGCATCAGGAGCAGAATATGACAAAACAGCTTCAGTAGCATTTACAGCAGCAGGAAATAATTTTGAATTGGCTATTGCTGTTGCAATTGCAGTTTTTGGACTAAATTCAGGACAAGCGTTTGCGGGAGTAATTGGCCCTTTAGTTGAAGTTCCTGCATTGATTTTATTGGTCAGAGTTTCTTTTTGGTTACGGAGAAAGTACTACGAAAAATCCAACGCATAAAGCCATACACATTTGCAATTCTCACCAGCCAACGCCACACCAAAAATTGCAAAAGAGTCTGTCTTTGCCAACACTGAAAACCAAGAAGAACGGAATAAAGCCAATTGCTAACACACGGTATATTTTACGCCCCTCTTTTTGGCTTTTTGGGTTACTTTTAGTTTCAATTTAACTTTTCAACGGTTATAAATCCCATACAGCATCGACACACTCCAACCCGTTGCGGTAATTTTAAGGCGACCCGAATAAAATAAGAGACAAACGATTTGTAGCAGAACATCGTGGAGTACCTTTGGCAAAAAAAGAACATAAACAGTTAATACTGTGGGCTTGTCAATGTGCTGAAAATGTATTCACATTACTTCCCAACCAGATTGACAGTGGACTGACTAACGCAACTAATACAGCAAAAAAATGGTCAGAAGGAAAGGCTTCCGTTGGCGATGCAAGAAATGCCTCATTTGACTGTATCGCATTTGCAAACGAAGTGACTGACCCCAAAAAAATTGCAGTTGCTCGTTCAGTTGGCTACGCAGTCGCAACGGCACATATGGCTGACCACTCTTTGAGAACTTTAGAATACGCTTTAAACCAGTAAAACTTGCAGACAAGTCAATTGATATTGAACGAAATTTTCAAGACAAAAATTTATCGATTGACATCAAGCAACTTGTTCTTTCTGCAAGGAGCAAACAGACTATAAAAGCCAAATGTAACTGATACATGAAAAACATCGAACCGCTAACATACAGTATGTTGAACTTAATATGATAACGAAAAAATTATTAAATTAGCCTTGACCTAAAAACTAACATAAACCGATTAGAATACCGATAATGCACATATACCGTGGTTCGTTCCAAATTAAAACAACAAAATCCGGTTTGTGAAAACGTAAGGACTAACCACACAATTCGACAGCTAAAATGGAGTATAAAAATCTTACAATAAAGCAGAATAGACCTGAAAACCATACGAGTAGAAAAACCTAAAACTAAAAGCCATGAAAAAAATTATTACTGTTTTTTCGCTTGCAATGCTATGGGGTTTTCAAACTTTTTCGCAAGCTTTTATTATTAACCATAACAGTACTAAAATATTGCAAATACCTGAAGCAGCAATTGAAACGGCAAAGCAAAATCTGCATATCGCATATGGGCATACATCTCATGGTAGCCAGTTAATTTTTGGCATGAATGATTTAATTGCCTTTATGAATGGGAATGGATATACAAACAATCTGTACGCATGGAATAATGGCGGAACCGATGGGGCTTTAGATTTACACGACGAAGCTATGAGTGGTGATGTAGGGTATTATCCGGATTGGGTAAATAACACACGCAGCTATCTTGGGGATCCCGATCCCGAAACCGGCAGAGGAACAGGTGAAAATGAAGATGTAAATGTAATTATCTGGTCGTGGTGCGGTCAAGTTGCGTCACAGTCTGAAAGTTCTATGATTAGTAATTACTTAGCTCCGATGACCGAATTAGAAGCTGATTATCCTGGAATTAAATTTGTTTACATGACCGGCCATTTGGATGGTTCTGGAGCAAGTGGGAATCTCAATCTCCGCAATGAGCAAATTCGGGCCTATTGTAACGATAACAATAAAATTCTGTACGATTTTGCAGATATTGAAAGTTACGATCCCGACGGTGAAACAGATTACATGGCATTAATGGCAAATGATAACTGTGATTATGATTCGGATGATAATGGCTCGCTTGATAAAAATTGGGCAACAGAATGGCAAAATTCGCATGCTGTTGATACTGATTGGTACGAATGCTACGCAGCGCATAGCCAAGCATTAAATGGCAACCTAAAAGCATATGCTGCATGGTGGTTATGGGCAAGCATTGCTGGCTGGAATCAAGGTACAGGTATTTCAACGGGCGAACAAAATTCGCCAGTTGTATCTGTTTTTCCAAACCCATCTAACGGAAAACTCATGGTTACAGCTGAAAACAGTAGCATAAATACAATTGAAATCTACAATCTGATGGGGGCCAAAGTTTTTTACTCAACAGATATTATACCCTTATCAACTAAAGAAATAGACCTCTATGGACTTGCGAATGGAATATATGTTATAAAAATTTATGGTGGAGCGAAAATTTACACAAAAAAAATTGTTATTCAGTAGCAATACCTAAGATTGCTTGATATATATGTTTTTATTATAGCATCAAGGACTTTTCTGCCTTGATAGTGATGTAGTTTCATAATCCCCAATGTTCATAGCATCACCCATTGATTGCTATGGCTTCACTGTGTTTTCCGTATACTGGTAAACTGTTACCCTACCCTACCCCGTGCAAGTAAATTGCACCTCACTGACAGGTTTAACCCACTGATTATATAGCTCTTCACTGTTATAAATTTGTTGATATTGTTGTGAATTAGCCTAAAATAGTATCTTTGACTTATTGAACACAACCTACCGCTTATTCGGATGGTCTAGCCTAGTGTTGTGAATTGCTTTCAGATTGTATCTTTGACTTATTGAACACAACACTTTTTCTTTCACTAGTGATGCAGGGCAGGTTGTGAATTGCTTTCAGATTGTATCTTTGACTTATTGAACACAACTAATTCAGGATTAAGGAATACTTATTTATTGTTGTGAATTGCTTTCAGATTGTATCTTTGACTTATTGAACACAACCAATGCTTCAATCAATGTTCCTTTTTTTAGTTGTGAATTGCTTTGGCTTCGCCGATCTCGCATAGTACGCTCGATTCAGATTGTATCTTTGACTTATTGAACACAACCGATACCAATAAAGCCGCATTAGAACAAGCGTTGTGAATTGCTTTGGCTTCGCCGATCTCGCATAGTACGCTCGATTCAGATTGTATCTTTGACTTATTGAACACAACGAACACAATACGCCACGTCGTCTTCAAGGGGTTGTGAATTGCTTTCAGATTGTATCTTTGACTTATTGAACACAACTATATCTACAATAAGTACCTAAGTAAGAAGGTTGTGAATTGCTTTGGCTTCGCCGATCTCGCATAGTACGCTCGATTCAGATTGTATCTTTGACTTATTGAACACAACTTTCGCAAAGGGAATGTCATTAATCGAATAGTTGTGAATTGCTTTCAGATTGTATCTTTGACTTATTGAACACAACTCTATTACTTATGATGTTAGTGGTGAGGTTGTTGTGAATTGCTTTCAGATTGTATCTTTGACTTATTGAACACAACATTGCTTGGTTGTGAAGTTGTGCCTGCCGCGTTGTGAATTGCTTTCAGATTGTATCTTTGACTTATTGAACACAACTATATGATTCCACTCGCAGACGGCTATCATGTTGTGAATTGCTTTCAGATTGTATCTTTGACTTATTGAACACAACTCGGCAAGTGGTGGGTTGAGATAAAAGAGGGTTGTGAATTGCTTTCAGATTGTATCTTTGACTTATTGAACACAACAGATAAACTTAATTAAAAGAACAAAATTATGTTGTGAATTGCTTTCAGATTGTATCTTTGACTTATTGAACACAACCTTTCAATATTGATTATGCAATCAAGGGGTGTTGTGAATTGCTTTCAGATTGTATCTTTGACTTATTGAACACAACGGTATATTGCCGACCTTGACGAGGACGCTAGTTGTGAATTGCTTTCAGATTGTATCTTTGACTTATTGAACACAACCTTGTAGGATATGGATATAACAGCAATCACGTTGTGAATTGCTTTCAGATTGTATCTTTGACTTATTGAACACAACGTATAGTGAGCTGATCGTAAAGAAGATTACGTTGTGAATTGCTTTCAGATTGTATCTTTGACTTATTGAACACAACAATAATATGTTACCAAGTATAGGTAGTAACGTTGTGAATTGCTTTCAGATTGTATCTTTGACTTATTGAACACAACGGTTGAGTTCTGTAAAAAAAATACTTACAAGTTGTGAATTGCTTTCAGATTGTATCTTTGACTTATTGAACACAACGGTACAGAGTTAACAATAGTGAATTTGAACGTTGTGAATTGCTTTCAGATTGTATCTTTGACTTATTGAACACAACATTATCCTTTAACGTACATAGAGGAAACAAGTTGTGAATTGCTTTCAGATTGTATCTTTGACTTATTGAACACAACAGAATCGTAAAAGGCTCGATAAGCATAAAGGTTGTGAATTGCTTTCAGATTG
>DHQB01000026.1:201543-201990 GCA_002410065.1 Bacteroidales bacterium UBA5349
TTTGACTTATTGAACACAACTATTTTGTAAATCGGTACATCAGAAAAATAGTTGTGAATTGCTTTCAGATTGTATCTTTGACTTATTGAACACAACTTGGTTGCAATCTAAAGTGTCCACGAACTGTTGTGAATTGCTTTCAGATTGTATCTTTGACTTATTGAACACAACGACCTTTGGGAAATGATTAAGCAGAACCTAGTTGTGAATTGCTTTCAGATTGTATCTTTGACTTATTGAACACAACATAACTTCACTTTTGTTTTTAATAACACGCGTTGTGAATTGCTTTCAGATTGTATCTTTGACTTATTGAACACAACAAAAAAAGCACCATTGCAGGACACTTACAGTTGTGAATTGCTTTCAGATTGTATCTTTGACTTATTGAACACAACCTCACCTTAACACCGTCTTCTCCTCTTACTGTTGTGAATTGCTTTCAGA
>DHQB01000026.1:202113-274466 GCA_002410065.1 Bacteroidales bacterium UBA5349
CTTTGACTTATTGAACACAACTCATCTCCCGTTAAATTGGTCGCTACAATAGTTGTGAATTGCTTTCAGATTGTATCTTTGACTTATTGAACACAACTCAGGCAAAAACATTGAAATAGATGTTACGGTTGTGAATTGCTTTCAGATTGTATCTTTGACTTATTGAACACAACAGCAGCTCATGGATTTTTAACCTTAGATTTGTTGTGAATTGCTTTCAGATTGTATCTTTGACTTATTGAACACAACAAACCTAAGATAATAGGGCATAAACAAACAGTTGTGAATTGCTTTCAGATTGTATCTTTGACTTATTGAACACAACAATCCTCGGGTTTTGTAAGCACACCCCCCTGTTGTGAATTGCTTTCAGATTGTATCTTTGACTTATTGAACACAACGCTAAACAAGTTATTCAGCGCAGCAAGATGGTTGTGAATTGCTTTCAGATTGTATCTTTGACTTATTGAACACAACATGGAACCGATTATCATGGACAGAAAACCTGTTGTGAATTGCTTTCAGATTGTATCTTTGACTTATTGAACACAACTTTTGATTATTCAACATATGGCTATCAATAGTTGTGAATTGCTTTCAGATTGTATCTTTGACTTATTGAACACAACATACCCCAGATTAAAAGGTTGTTCGTCAATTTAATAGGTCGGAAATTAGGATTAAAAAATGTGCTCAATTAGAAATCCCCCCCAACCGTTTGGGGGGATTTTTTATTGTGTAGCCCAATGGTAACTTGGGCAATATTCTTATCCAAAAACTAGCCATTAAGCCAATTAAGGCCTCATACTAAAATAGTTGTAACTGTTGCGGGTCGGGGCTAGCCTTAATTAATTTTTTTGAATGAAAAAGTTCCATTGCCCCAAACTGTTTATCGGTTACGCACATTATACCAATATACCCTAGGGGCGGTAATAACGACTTTACTCGCTTTATATGGACATCAGCGTTCTCTCGGCTTGGGCAGCATCGTGTGTAAATTGAGAACTGAAACATAGTGAAGCCATCCTTCATAATATCTTTTCGAAACTTGGCAGAATTCTTCCTATCCTTTTTACTGTCAGTAGGAAGGTCGAAAAAAACTAATACCCACATAACCCTGTATTGATTTAACCGCTCTGTTAAGCTCATTAAGCAAATAGTATAGGCTTCACAATATGCTATAAGTCAGTGAATTTCATAGCGACGGATATAAAATCTTTCTGCTTATCCCCTCAAAACACTCGTTAAGCGATGAGGTTGTTCGCTGGGTGGCAATCATTAATGGGCTATTTTTACCCTCAATTACAACATCCAACGCAGGAATAACAAGTAAGCGAGCCTTTAACTCGGTGGTTAATTCGCTAACATCATCAAAATCCTTTAGAATATCCACCACCAACTTATCAACAAACGGCCGGTAGGGCTCCATAATATCATCGGCTAAGCAAAAGGCATTGTACTTGTTGCGATGATGTATACCCAGCGTGGGCAGCAACCCCGAACCAACCAAACTGCGGGCTACAGTTGCCCTAAGCACGGCATATCCATAGTTCAAAAGGTTATTCGGATTTTCCTCAAAGCGCCCTCTCACAAAATCATTGGTAATAATGCCATTAAAAATATTTTTCCAATAGTAAGCGGCTGCTCTACCCTCGTAGTTATCGGGGTCGCCACTTTTAACACTACGCTCAAAGTAGAGCATGGGTTCTATATCTGTTCCAAGAGTTTTTAGCAAAGCTGCCTGATTGGCAATTTTTGCCTGAATGGTTTGCTGCCACAGCTGCTTTTTAAGGGGCACGCTTGCAGCAATTTGCTGTTTATACCTTTCGCTTTGTAGGGTATTCCCCTCTAAGGGAAGAAGAAGCCCTGTAGGCATATGTTTTTCGTTGCAGGTTACAACCGATGTGTTATTGGCAAGCAAGGCATTTAGTAGGGGTTGCGAAACGGTAATTTGCAAGCAATCTAAAACAACCAAACCAATATCCTCAATGGGCAAAGTTATTTTTTCGGTTAGGGGCTCGTCCTCTGTCTCAGCACCATCATCTGCACTCACAGTTTTTTTTGATGATTTGTTTATAACCATCTGCCCATTTTTTACGCTTAAATAGGCAGGATTGCCAAAGTAAAGGGTTTGTTTTATCATGAGGTTATTCTTTAGGTTAAAAATGAAGTGGACACACAAATATTACCACAGCAAAACCATGTCGTACTGAAACAAGTTATCCTTTTACTCAAATGCACACCTACAAACTATTCCAAAAGTTTCAGCCCAAACTCACTGATTCTATCCCTGTTTATCAAAAAAGGTTTTGTTGTTCTATTTATTTCACGGTACGATGAGAAATCCCAACTCTCGCAATGCTTTACCAAACCATGTTTAACAGGGTTTAGGTTGATGTAATTAAAACATATATTAGGATACTGTCGCTGGGGCTCTTGAATGTTAATACTAGTAACCCCCTGTGCAACAAACCATGCTCGGGTAATCTTTTCGTTTTTGGTTAGGCAGTTGGCTTTGGTTTCGCTCCTAAAAAGAGACCCTGTCCAATCGTTTTCCTTATTTATGGCTCGGGTATAGGATGCTAGCATAACTCCGATTGAGTGCTGTAACGATTGGGTTTTAATGGTAGTAGTAGTCCGAGTGCGACTTTGAGGTAGCCTTGAACTAGTCTTTGTCCGAGTGCGACTCAAAGTCGCGCCCGGACAAAGACCTAAACCTCCATCAACTATTGGTAATTCCAACTCATTTACATGCACCATAAGGTGAAAATGGTTGGGCATAAGGCACCACGCCAACATATCGGCAAAGGGCAAAACATGCCGTTTTATCTTTTCTAAAAAGAACAAATAGTTTGCCCTGTTAAAGAAGATACGCTGCCGGTTGTTGCCCTGATTAAATATGTGATATAGGTTGCCCTGTTCAAAAATCATAGCAATACATTTATTCTGCCAGCATTTAAAACTACTGTAATGCAACTTTTGAGTTGCCAACACTTGTGATACTCCCTAACCTATCAATTTTTATTGGAATACAACTCCCTTTAATTGATTCTTTATTATCAGTAAATTCTACTTTATTCAATAATGTATACTCAAGTTTGTCAACAATAACATTTGCTACACAATAGGGTATTGCATATAGTCTATTCCCTGTAAATGATACTATCTTATATATATTGTTAAAATCATCCACATCGCCTATAAAACTATAATCTCCTGTTTTCTCTGCAATTGGCACATACACCAAATCATTTGGTGAAAGCCAAAATAAAAGCTTATCCCCATTCTCATTTACTTCGGGGACAGGTATTAGCCCTTGCTTCTGCCTCTCTATTACAACATTTAGCGGAATCGTTTCGTAAGTTCGTTTCCCTTCGTTGGTTTGGTAAATTGCAAAAAACAGGTTTGTACCTTTAGCCGCCTCAACAAATTTCTTTGTTTTACTCCCTTGCACTCCAACGTTAAACTTATTACCCATAGGCTCATACACTCTTACCTTAACAATAGGCTTATGTGGTTTTCCGTTATTCAGTTCGGCTATATTTTTGTTCATCTCCTCTAAGCCCTCGGGCGAAAATGCTAATTCGGCATCGCCACCCTTATACTCTAAATGGTTTAAAAGAATCTTTTGGATACCTGTGTCGGTTACACCCTCTTCAATTTTCTTTATTGTAAAACTCTTGTCAACAACTTTCCGCGTAGCTGCTAAAGGCTCTTTTGTTTCGTCGGTAAAAAAGTAAATACCAATTTTCTTGAAATCAATATCGGGCCATTGCTTTACGTTGTCTTTAAAATACTTTAAAATTTTCTTCTCGTCGTAACCAACACTAATAAGCTCCTTTATCTTTTTCTTAAGATTTTTATCAACTATCCTTTCGGGGGTTTCAATGGCAGTTTTTAGGTTTACCTGTTTTATCTTTCTTAGGTTAACTCTGCCAAAAACTGTATCCTTATGCATTGGCTTTCGAATAGCCCAACTATCCCCTTTTACTTGGTTGCTAACAATTTTTTTGCCGTTCTCAAAATGCTGGTAGCGGTTGGTTGTTTTATTAATAACCCTAAGGTTTTGCTTAAAGCTAACAATAATACCCTCCAGAGCCTTTTGCGAATCTTGCGTTAAAGTTTCCCAAGGTTTTTTAACAACCCACCTGTAGTTTCCCCTGTCATCAGTTTTGGTTTTATTACAAACTAGTACTTGCAAATTGTAACGCGATATTTTGGATTTTTTGCTAGCCGACTCGTTATTAAGATAGTTAACAATATTCCGATTGGCACAAGCAATTACCAGCGCATCTAGCGCATGATGCCTATGGTCAATCCGTTTCTTACTAAACCCTTTCTGAAATTCAATGGGAACGTTTGTTTGAAAAACTCTTTTGCCGTCCTTATTATCCCACTCACCAAACTGATTGCTTTTGGTTAACTCATTTAATCGTTCAAAACGATGATAAACAATATTATTCCAAACATCGTTTAGCCCCCAGTCCCTTTTTAGCCTATCGGTAACACCCCCTGTGCAAGTAATTACATTTTTCGAAATAGCTTCTTGCTCATACTCTCCATCAACTTTTTCTCTAACTATATTTGATAGTAAGCCCTTAATAACCTTGCTTATATATCGAGTATCGTTGAGTTGCCTTTGTATAAAATCATCGGGAATATCGTCCATCAATAATTTGCGTTTCTTTGCAGGGTTCTTTGAGTAGTTATCTTTAACAAACTGCTCATACTCCTGTGCAGTAAAAATCCTTACAGTTTTTGTTGGCGTTGAAAGTTCGGGAACAATCCTGTTCTCGTTATTTTTTATAAACTCGTAACCCAACTCCCTGTCTTTGTATGGATTGGCATTAACAACAGCTTCGCAAATAACTTTATTGCTTAACGAATTATCAAAATAACGAGATTGTGGAATTATATGCTCAATCTCGTACGCTGCTGTAAACAGTTTTGATAGCGGAATCATTTCCCCTGTATAGGGCGAACGATATTTTTGCTCAAGCCATAGTTTATATCTTAAAATTTCACTGCGTGTGGGTTGCTTTTTTGCTTCGGACTCTTTAAATTTTTTGATTATAGCGTCAACATCGCTTGGTATTTCAGCTACGCTACTCAAAACCCCATCCTCATATATTCGTAGTATTTCCTGTTGGCTAGGTGAATATGGCCGTACATTTTCGATTTCAAATTCAGGATTAATAAACTCCATTAAAAGTCTTTTTATCCTAAGGTTTGAATTTTCATTATCTGACATTTGCTGGGTCATCTGCTTTCGCTTATCAGCGGGGTTTTTCATCTCACGCCCAAGCTCAATATGTATTTCATCAATCGTTTCAAATTTCACCCAAATATCCCTAACAACTCTGAGTGTTTCAGTTATAACTTGCTCTACTATTGGGTTACGTAATGAATGTTGTTTAAATAGCTTTAAGTAATTATCTATATCTTCTGGTTTTTCCCATTTGGCAATATCCTTTACCTCAGAATGTCGATTATAAACTATATAGCACGATAACCAAACAGGTAAACCTCTAAAACTATTTATATCTGTTAAACTAATAGCGTTATCTCGAACCCTACTGCTTATTTTTTCATCAAACTCTCCGTCAATTATTCTATTTATCCTAGTCTTAGTCTTCTCGTCTATCGCTTGCTCATCCCAGTATTTACCCTTCCGCATTAGGGGCAAAAGTTTTTTTATTGCTTTTGCCGAGTATGCACCATATTCTTTTTTAAAGTTTGGGAATCGTTTAAAAAGGTCAACAAAACCTTCATCTAATCCATTTTTTTTAGAAAATGTTCGTAATGCCTTTTCAATCTCATGCTTATCTTCAACAGAGTAAAGAATATGCCAAAGCATTAACTCTATTTCTTTTGTTAAAAAATCTGATGCTATGCTAAGTTTCTCTAATCTGCTCATAATTAGAGCCCTTGTCTCGTTGCATGGGTAAGGCTTATCCTCAACATAGTTCCATCGATACTTCACAGCATCTTTTTTTAAACCAAATGCGGGATATTTTAAAAGTGTATCCTGTTTAATCTCTTTTTTATTGTTTAACCAATCGAACAGGGCAACATAGTCGTCTTCATCTTTTAAAAACTCAGGGGTTACATCAACGTCATTTTTAAGGACTCCATTGATGTTTTTTTCCTTTTCGTAAATTCTCAAATTTCCAATAAACTGCCAAAGGCGAAACTCCTGAAATAGAGGGTGTGATTTTGCTATACACTTTAACGATGATTTTTGCGTGTTGCCCTCTTTATCAAGGTAAACTCTCTCCTCGTATGGACAATCACTTATTAATGATTTTTTGCTTTTCAGAGGTCGCTGATAGAAAATAATATCATCAACAAATAAGTAAGTGAAATTACGAGAACTTATAGTATTAACATACGCCTTGTTGCTCGGATATAGTTCATTTAGACAATCACTGTAAAGTTTTGTATTTTTTAGTTCGGAATGAAACTCCTTCTGCTTTTCAAGGATAGCCTTTAACTCATCCTTATAAAATTTACGCTCTATTGTTCTAATCAGTTTACCGCGTATCTTCTGACTAGGATTAGCCAGTAAACTATCATAAATATAACAACCAACTGTTTTACCGCTATTGCTAATGGTTGCTTCAGTTTTAGCCTTAATCTTCTTGTAAATTTTATCCTTATCGGCTTGGGACATTAAGTCAATTTCATCAAAGGTTGGCAGTATACTCAATTTACGTTTTGGGGTACCGTCCTTAGTTTTTGCCACCTCATTGTTTTCATCAACCTCTTCGGTTACAAGAAACTCTTTGCTCAAACCAGCCCACTCAGGTTTCGTAAAAAAGGTTGAAGAATAAGTCCACCCATTTTCAAGTTTTACATCGTACCACTTTCTTTTAGGATTTTTCTTGTCAACCTCTCTTTCAATAATCTCATTAACTAACAATTGAACTACATACTCTTTCTTATTCCCACTCTCCTCATCCTCACCTCGAAGTTGATAATATCCTCTTTTTTGGTTAAAGTTTAGAATAATCCATGCCAACTCCTCTTTTGAAATCTTATCTGACAGTGCTTTCTTGCGTAAAAAATATATAACCCAATCGTATGGTATTTTTTTGTTGTTTGTTAGAATGCCGGCGTGATGTAGTGAAAACTCATTAAGCATTTCATTAAATGAGGATTGGAAAATAAACTCATAATCTCCATTACCATTTTTCTTCCAAGGAATTTTTGGTTCAGTGTCATCAATGAACTTCCCAAATGTTTTATAATTATCCTTATCCCAACCAATGGATTTTTTGTAGTGTTCGGGTAGAAAATCAAGAATATTAAGCACCCTATGCAGCCGTTCTCTTCTCAGTAAGTTTCTTTCTCTAAGCCTACGCATTCCGCGATAGCCTGTTCTTTCGGCAGTTTGTGAAACTGATGTTCCGCTATCAAATTTCCCTAACACATCCTGGCTCATTGGAATAATTCTGCTTCCAATCCCTTCAATTGTTTTGGGTTGCTTATCTTCATTTGCACTTACTAATGCCCAACCAATACTGTTGGTTCCCAAATCCAATCCTAATATTTTTTTCATAGCTTGTTGCTTTTTAGATTTTAAGGTTATATATTTGTATTACAATTTGAAGCAATTCACAATAAGGATTATTCCGTTGTGAAAACATTTAAGCCGCCCTCGTCTTACAATACGGGGGTATTTTTTTGCCTAAAAGTTTTGTAATCCCCTTATATAAAATTAGTGCCATGTTTTAAATCGTTTACTATTGGCACGCGTCCCCCTTTTTCTTATTACTCCCACATTGCAATAGTTTCCTTCTTATACACTCCCTCAATCCATCATATGAGTAACTGATTGTAGAGCATTTCTGAGAGGTCGTCAATGTCGGCAAGTGCATATAACTTGGTAAGCATCACTCCAAAAGGCGAACGCAAGCGAGATATTAACTGTAATATGCGGCTTCTGCTCATCCATTGAAAACAGTTTAGTTTTCTGTTTTTAAAGTTAGACAAAACAAATATGTCTAAATGTAATTAGCTCCTTTATTTAAAAAATAGAACGGATACTATATAAGATTTTTTAGGACACATTATTTATCAAAAAGCATCTACCCTAATAAGATATGGCTATATATGATAAAGTAAAAATCTACTAAAATATAAAGATATCTAATATTAGCATCAACTACCATCCCAAGATACTTTGAATGGATACTTTTCCATGAGAATAGTAAATAGCTACATGAACATCAAAAAGTTGAATGTAAAACTAACTCTATATCTAACCCATACCCTAACTTAAACCCCAGGCAGTGCAATATGCTCATACGCCTGGTTGCGGAGTTGAGGTTCAAAACCTGCATCGGTAATTGTTTTTTGCATGCTGTAGGTATCATGCCACTTAGTTCTGGAGGGATTGAAATAGTTGAAGTATTAAATTAGAATAAACACGAGTGGAGAACTTATATAAGGCAAAAGCGAGTACCGCTTTCACAATATTCGCTTTTGGGTTCGCCCAACCCGCAGGTTCGACATTTGACTACAAATATACGGCGGCAACAGCTAATAATCAAATATTTCTGTAAAACATTACAGTACAAGGGACACATTTACAACTTTGGCATAGTACCATGGCTTGTCAAAATTCAAAAATTTCTCACTGTTATGCTTTTAAAATTTCAATACCACTATGGGCTGATTTAAAGTCGGTGGCTGAGGTTCTCGAAGTACACCCTTATTTCAATTCCACTATGCCCTAATCGTAAAGCGTTTCTGTTTAACGTTATAAGCAAGCAATATATATTGTTTTTTTTAAAACCTCAATGGCTTGTGGTGCATGCTCACAACCTCGCAGTAAGATATAAACTACTCAATAATCAAATGGTCAATAAAATTAAAGTCAACTATTTGTTTATGTGTAGCTACAAAGTTACCCTGCCCGTCAAACCAGTCCAGCAGCTGATTCCGCTGCAAATTAGTGGGTTTTGCTGATACTATTGTACCATACGACGACCATGGATAATCCTTATAATTATCGGTAAACCCATGGTGAACTGGGTTGGAGTGAATATAAACCACAAGCTGCCTAAAGTATCTTTCGCTGTCAACCAGCTTACGGCGAAAGGGTCGTTCAAAGAGTGTTCCTCTGCGGCCGCGCTGCTTGTTTAGGCCCTGTGCGTATGCATTGAAAAGGTTGGAAAAACTTTTTGAAGCAAATTGGGCTAACTTTTCTTCCTGTTCTATCCCTGTCAGGGTCTGAAACCCTGACAGGGTTTTCCCTCCCCGATTAATTATCCCCTCAAAATCCACCTCCTCAACCTCCTTTATCCTCACTAACAAATGAAAATGATTCCCCAGCAAACACCAGGCAAACGTATCGGCTACTGGGTTAATATGCTGTTCGTACAACCTCAGGAAATATTCATAATTTCCAGAATTATAAAAAAGATTTATCCCATTCACACCTTTATTGTAGATGTGAAAGTAATCCCCAGGAGTTAAGTACTGAGTATTGGACATAAATTCTATTTTTTTACTCACCTTACCTCAAATAAACCCCGGGCAATGCAATTTGCTCATACGCCTGGTTACGGAGTTGGGGCTCAAAACCGGCATCGACAATAGTTCTTTGCATGCTGTACGCATCAAGCCAGTTAGTTGCACCTGCCGATGATACTACGTTCTCCTCAATCATTATTGAGCCCATATCGTCTGCCCCAGCATTTAGGCACAGCTGCGCTGCATCAACTCCAACGGTTAACCACGACGCCTGAATGTGCTTTACATTTGGCAACATAATGCGACTTAAAGCAACCATGCGTATGTGCTCATCGATTGATGTGGATGAGGTTACACCCATTTGCTCCAACTTTGTACCTTTCGACTGGTATGGCCAGCAAATAAATGCCGAAAAACCAATTGCATTATTGGGTTTTTGGCTCTGTAAATCGCGGATTTTAACTAAATGCTCAATTCGTTCCTCAATCGTCTCAATATGCCCATACATCATGGTAGCAGTTGTTAGCAGCCCCATTTGGTGAGCCTCAGCCATAACATCGAGCCATTGCTTGGCACTTGGTTTACCTGGTGAGAGTTTTTTTCTTACCCTATCAACCAATATTTCGGCTCCCCCTCCGGGCAAACTCTCCAAGCCAGCGCTCCTAAGCTCATTAAGTACTTCTAGGGTTGTCATCTTCTCTAACCTAGCAATATGCGCAATCTCGGGTGGTCCAAGGGCATGAAGCTTTACCTGAGGATATTCTTTTTTTAGAGCAGAAAAAAGATCTTTATAAAAGCCTAAACCCAGTTTTGGATGGAGCCCTCCCTGCAATAGCAACTGCTCACCCCCCATGCTCAGCATCTCGTTAATCTTAATTCTATATTCATCTAAGCTTGTAATATATACCCTATCATCGTTTAGGCCACAGTGAAAGTTGCAAAACTTGCACCCTGCAATACAAACATTGGTAATATTTACATTCCTATCGATTTGCCAAGTAACCTTATTCCCTGGGATTTGAGTTTTTCTTAGCTCGTTTGCCACAAGCATCAAATTTGCTAAAGGCGCATTACAGTAGAGGGAAACACCCTCCTGGTTTGATAAAAATTGGCCTTTAAGGGCTTTTGAATAAATATTATTTAACTCCATATTTTAATTGCAAAAATCACACAAAGGTAAAAAAACGTTACCATTAGCCCCAACCAATGCCAAACAAACTTTTGGCGTAACCTATTTAAACTTAACGCCAATTTACTATCTTTGCCTGTTTAACAATGAGCATAATAGCAGATTTAACCCCTGTACATAATAACTCAATAACAAATGATTGACAATAAGGTTGTTGTAGGCATAACCCAAGGCGATATAAATAGCATAAGCTACGAGGTGATTATTAAAACACTATCGGATACCCGAATTAACGAAATTTGCATACCTGTGGTTTACGGTTCACCTAAAGTGGCAGCATACCATCGCAAGGCTATTAACTTTGAGAACTTTAACTTTACCCAGATTAAGGATGTTAGTGAGATAAATACCAAACGATCGAACATCATAAACTGCATGGACGATAACGTTAGGGTAGAACTGGGCAAAAGCACAGAGTTTGGCGGCGAGGGTTCAATAAAATCGATAGAAGCTGCCATAGCCGACCTGAAAAAAGGGAGAATTGATGTTCTAATCACTTCGCCTATTAGCAAGCAAAATGTAAAGCTGGCTAATTTTCAATTTCCTGGGCACACGGAATACTTGGCAAACTCCTTCGGTGCAAGTGAAGTGCTTATGCTTTTGGTAAGCGATTTAATGAGAGTTGGCGTGGTTACAGGCCATATCCCCATATCAGAAGTATCAAAAAGCATTACTCAGGAACTTATCATAAAAAAACTTAGGCTACTAAACACTAGCCTATTAAAGGATTTTGGCATTAGAAGCCCCCGCATTGCAGTACTTGGTCTTAACCCTCATGCAGGCGATGGAGGCGTTTTGGGTAAAGAGGAACAAGATATTATTATCCCAGCCATTAAGCAGGCTAATAGCGAGGATATTCTTGCACTTGGTCCATACTCCTCCGATGGCTTTTTTGGCTCGGAGAGTTTTATGCGATTCGATGCCATTCTGGCAATGTATCACGATCAGGGACTAACACCATTTAAGGCGCTCTCATTCGAAAACGGAGTTAACTTTACGGCTGGCCTTCCCATTGTAAGAACATCGCCCGCACACGGTACTGCATTCGAAATTACTGGACAGGGTATCGCATCCGAAAACTCGTTTCGAAATGCCCTATTCCTTGCGCTCGATATTTTCAAAAACAGGCAAACCTATGCCGAGCTAACCAAAGATCCGCTTAAAATTTCGAAACAAGAGTAACTTTTAAAACCTTAAACTATGTACGAATTTATTAGCGGAAACTTAGCCGACCTAACGCCAGCGTATGCTGTTATTGAAACCGTTGGTATTGGTTATCAAATAAATATATCGCTCAATACATTTGCACAACTCGAGGGAAAAAGGGAGGCAACGTTATACCTTCATCTCGTAGTGAGGGATGATGCACATTTGCTATTCGGATTCTCAAGCAAAGAAGAACGTGAACTTTTTCGGAATTTAATAAGCGTTTCGGGGGTAGGTGCAAATACGGCTCGCATAATTTTATCGTCGCTCGCACCAACAGAAATAATTCAGGCAATTGCCCAAGGCGATGTTAATATGCTTAAACAGGTTAAGGGCATTGGGTTAAAAACAGCCCAGCGCATTGTTATTGACTTAAAGGATAAAATTGCAAAGGGAAGCAGCGAACTAGATATTTTTGCTTCAGCAAACAATACCATCCACCAGGAAGCGTTATCTGCATTAGTTATGTTAGGTTTTTCTAAAACTGTTGCCGAAAAAACTATTAACCAAATTCTGAAGAGTAACCCTAGCCAAACAGTAGAGGGAATTGTTAAGAATGCGTTAAAAGGTTTATAGCACCGTAATTTATTAATGTTTTTACCTTGAGATACTCTGAAAGTTCACTCATAAAAGGTTTACTAAACCTTCCGATTATTCCTCTTGGTTTGCTATTGCTTTTCACTGCTACAGTTAAGGCTAATAGCTTTGCAACAGGCAATATTGCCTGTTATACTGAAATTCTTACCCCAGATACAACCACTTTACCCTTTCCAATACCAGGCAACGAAGATTTACAGGAGAATTCTCCGCTTTTCATGTCGTCACCACAGAATATCACCACCGAGGTTACATACGATCCGGTAACTAAGCAGTACACAATTTACTATAAGGTGGGGAACGTGAACATTCGCACACCAAAGGTAATGAGCGAAAGCGAGTATCGCGAGTTTCAGTTTGAACAATCGATGCGCAACTACTGGCAACAAAGGCAAAGGGGCGAAACGGGCTCACGTGGCTCAGGTATATTACCAAGATTACAGGTTGGCGGCGAAACTTTTGATCGTATTTTTGGGAGCAATGTTATTGAGATTATCCCGCAGGGATCGGCTGAGCTTATTTTTGGCATTACCAGTTCAGATACCCAAAACCCCCAAATATCTGAAGACTTAAGGAAGAATACCACCTTCGACTTTCAGTCGAAAATACAGATGAACGTTAGCGGTACTGTGGGCGAAAAGTTGCGCATGGAGGTAAATTACAACACCGAGGCCACCTTTGATTTTGAGAATAACGTTAAGCTCGAGTACACCGGTTTTGAGGATGAAATAATCCAAAAAATTGAGGCAGGTAACGTATCACTACCCCTACCGGGCACTCTAATCACAGGCAGTCATAGCCTTTTTGGTTTAAAAACTCAGCTCAGATTCGGACGGTTAACCGTAACCAGTATCTTCTCAAAACAGAATAGCCAAAGTCAGGTGATGGAGGTTCGGGGCGGAGCACAATCCAAAGAATTTGATATACAAGCCGATGCATACGAAGCCAATAAGCACTTTTTCCTGTCGCACTACTTCCGCGATACATACAACCAATCACTGGAAAACCTGCCTATCATAAATAGTGGAGTAAGCATTACCCGCATTGAGGTGTGGATGACCAACAAGCGAAACGATTTTGAGGAGACAAGGGATGTGATTGCCTTTCATGATCTGGGTGAAAATCAGCAAAATATTAATGCAAGTCATCTTTTTGATCAGCTAATAGGTGGTTACAACCAAAGCCCTGGCAACGCGGTAAACAATTTATACGCCCAAATGACTGGCTCATACAGTGGTATTAGAAATATATCCAATGCAACACAAATACTTTCTGGTTTAGCAAACTTTAGCGGAGGGGTTGATTATGCAAAGTTGAGTAACGCCCGAAGACTTAGTAAATCCGAGTACACACTCAACGCTCAGCTAGGATATATCTCCATAAACACCTCGCTAAATGGCGATGAGATTCTTGCCGTAGCCTATGAGTACACCCTAGGCGGAAAAACCTACCAAGTGGGCGAATTCTCTACCGATGGAATAACCTCGCCCAGTGCGCTAATCGTAAAGTTACTAAAGGGTACAAACCTATCGCCCCGACTCCCAACATGGGATTTGATGATGAAGAATATCTACTCCATGAACTCATATCAGATTGATAAAACCGACTTTAACCTAAATATTCTTTTCCAAAACGATCAAACAGGCACTTCAATCAATTACCTTCCAGAGGGAAATGTTGCCAATAAACCTCTCCTATCGGTTCTGAACCTCGATAACCTAAACTCCAATCTCGATCCAGGTTCCGATGGTATGTTCGACTTTATTGAGGGCATTACAATCAATGCATCCAACGGTCGAATAATTTTTCCTGTACTTGAGCCATTTGGTAAGGATTTGGCCAAAAAAATTGGCGATCCCAACTTGGTTGAACGATACGTTTACCAAGAGCTATACGACTCTACACAAACTAAAGCCCGGCAGATGGCTGAGAAGAATAAGTTTAGCATAACCGGAACCTACCAATCCTCTTCGAGCTCCGAGATATCGCTAAATGCAGTCAATGTACCTCGAGGCTCAGTTGTGGTTACCGCTGGGGGGGCTAAACTTGTGGAGGGCTCCGACTATACTGTGGACTACATTATGGGAACTGTTAAGATTGTGAATTTTTCAATTTTGGAGTCGAACACTCCAATACAGATCTCGCTCGAAAGCCAGGATATGTTTAATCTCCAATCAAAAACGCTGGTAGGTTCACACTTCGATTATAAATTCTCCGATAAATTCAACGTAGGTGCCACCGTTCTTAACTTAACTGAACGTCCATTAACCCAAAAACTTAGCTATGGCAACGAGGCGATTAGCAACACTATTTGGGGATTGAACACCTCTTACCAAACAGAGTCGAGTTTTCTGACGAAGGCTGTTGACTTTTTACCCTTTATCGAAACGAAAGAAAAGTCCACCATTACGGTTGATGCAGAATTTGCCCATTTTATTCCTGGCCATTCAAGGGTAGTTGGTAAAGGCGGTACTGTTTACATCGACGATTTTGAGGGAAGCAAAACATCTATTGATCTTCGCTCATGGTATGCTTGGTCAATAGCCAGTGCACCACAACATCAACCCAGTTTATTTCCCAATGCACACCTGTCAAACGATCTTCAATACGGTTTTGATAGAGCGTTATTGGCATGGTATACCATCGATCCTCTATTCTTACGCAACAACTCACTTACCCCTGGCCATATCCGTCGCGATCCGGAAAGTCAGAGTAGCCATTTTGTGCGGGAAATATATGAACGAGAAATTTTCCCAAACCGGAATACACCCCAGGGAATGCCAACCAATATCCCCGTGCTAAACCTTGCATACTATCCTAACGAAAGAGGGCCCTACAACTTTAATTCAACTGATATAAATGCAGATGGTTTCTTTCAAAACCCTGAGCAGATGTGGGCTGGTATTACCCGTCCGATAACATCACCCGACTTTGAAACGGCAAATATCGAGTACATCGAATTCTGGTTAATGGATCCTTTTGTTTACGATTCGCTTCATGTTGGTGGAGATCTTTACATTAACCTTGGCGAAATATCGGAAGATGTACTAAAGGATGGAAAAAGGGCATTCGAGAGCGGGCTACCCACATCAGAGGTTATTACAAACGTAGATACTACTGCATGGGGCAGAGTTCCAACAGTGCTATCGCTGGATAACGTGTTTGATACCGATCCAAACACCCGGCGCTTTCAGGACATAGGACTTGATGGCTTACGCGATGTTGATGAGCAATCGTATTTTGCTGCTTACCTTGAAGCTTTAAAGATCCAGTTTGGAGAATCATCACAGGTGTACATTGATGCATTAAAAGATCCATCGAACGATAACTTTAGGTACTACCAATCGAGCATCTACGATTCAAACGAAACAGGGATTCTCGACCGGTATAAACGGTTTAACAAAGCCGAGGGGAACGCAACCCCCGACGGAAAGCCTACACCTGATGGGATTGTTGAATCGTATACAACCTCAAGCGGAAACAAACCCGATGGCGAGGACATAAATACCGATACAAACCTAAACGAGGATGAGATGTACTTCCAGTATCGCGTATCGCTTAGACCACAAGATTTTGAGGTTGGGTCTAACTTTATAACCGATAAAGTTACCTATAAAGCAAAACTTGCTAACGGAAATCGATCGGAGGTTAACTGGTACCAGTTTAAGGTTCCCATTAACGAGTACGAAGGAAATTTCGGAGGGATTCAAGATTTTAAATCGGTTCGCTTTATAAGACTGTTCCTAAAAGATTTCTCTGATACCATCATACTAAGGTTTGCAACCCTTGAACTTGTTCGTGGCGAATGGCGAAAGTACAATCGCTCCCTAATTCAAGGACAAGAAGGTATGCCCGTATCCGATATGCCCGACGGAAACTTTGAGGTTTCGGTTGTAAACATTGAAGAGAACAACACACGTACACCTGTCAACTATGTTCTCCCCCCTGGAGTAGATAGAGTTATTGACCCAAGTCAACCCCAGCTAACGGAGCTTAATGAGCAATCGATGGAGATTAAGGTTACCGACCTCGCCGATGGCGATGCTAGAGCCGTATTTAAGAGCGTTAGTGTCGATATCCGTCAGTATCGAAGAATGATGATGGACGTTCACGCTGAAGAGATACTTGGATATCCACTTAGGGATGAAGAACTTTCGGTATTCATAAGACTAGGTACCGATTATAGCAACAACTTCTACGAATACGAAATACCGCTTGTACTAACGCCCCCAGGACGATACTCCAACAAAGAGAGCCAAAGAAAAATTGTTTGGCCAAAAGAAAACGTAATGGACATCGATCTGGAGCTGTTCACTAACGTTAAACTCCAGCGTAACGATGAAATGCGCAAAGCAGGTTCGCTTATTACCTACAGCACAGTATATACAGTAGAAGACGGAAACCGAAAGGTAAGGGTAAGCGGAAACCCATCCCTAAGCAATGTAAGAGTACTTATGATTGGTGTTAGAAACCCCAAAGGCAGCAGCAATCCCAATGATGACGGATATGCAAAAGCGGGTATTATATGGGTAAACGAACTTAGGCTTTCCCAATCGGACAGTAAGGGTGGCTGGGCGGCCAATGCCCGTGTAGCTGCTAAACTAGCCGATTTGGGTATGGTTACCATTGCAGGAACAACCATTAAGCCAGGCTTTGGTTCGATAGAGAAAAAAGTTAACGATCGTAGCCTTGAGGATTTCTATCAGTACGACCTAAATACAACCATTCAACTTGGCCGATTCTTCCCAAAAGAGTCGGGCGTTAATATTCCCTTATTCGTTGGCTTTTCCGAGTCGTTTGCAAACCCTGAGTACAATCCGCTTGACCCAGATATTACGCTTAAACAATCAATAGAAAGAGCAACAAGCAGAGCAGAGCGTGATACTATTAAAAAAATATCGCAGGATTATACGCGAAGAAAGAGCATTAACCTAACCAACGTTAGAATTAACAAAGCCGATAGTAAACCAAAGGTATATAGTATATCAAACTTTGCAGTTAGCTACGCATATAACGAACAACTCTCACGAAACATTACCACTGAAGAACGTTTACAGCGAAATGTAAGGGGTGGATTAACATACACATACAGCACCAAACCCAAAAGTGTTATACCCCTCAAGAGTGTAAAAGCAAAATGGCTGTCGAACCCATACCTTAGAATTATTAAGGATTTCAACTTTAACTATATGCCCAACCAGTTCTCCTTTAGAACTGAACTGAACCGAACCTATTTTGAACAGCAACTCCGTAATATCAATAATCCCGACTTTAATCTATTGCCTACCTACTCCAAGGATTTTCATTGGGACAGGGTTTACTCCCTAAACTGGGACATTAGCCAAGCCATAAAGTTCGATTTTAATGCCAATAACCAAGCACGCATCGATGAGCCTGAGGGCATTGTAAATAGAACGAAAGCACCTGAATTGTACGAACAGTGGCGTGATTCTGTTTGGACCAACCTTAAGAATTTTGGTCGAAACACAAACTATAATCATCAATTTAATCTATCGTACAATATACCTATAAATAAGCTGCCACCTTTTAACTGGGTAACAGCATCGGCACGATATACCGGCAGTTTTAACTGGCAAGCTGGGCCTATTCTGCCCGATACAAGTCGTTTCGATCCGGGAAACACTATACAGAATGCCAATACAATACAGCTAACCTCGCAGCTTAACCTAACCTCACTTTACAACAAGAGCAAGTGGCTAAAAGGGATTAACCAGAAGTTTGACCAACGGGCAAGAGGGGTTGCAGCAAAAAAGACCTTTAAAACCGTTACCTATGAACAAACTGGGGTAAGGCTACGTCCAAACTTTGCTCGCTCAATAACACACAACCTTAAAACAGAAGATGTTAAGGTTAAGGCGTATGATGCCGAGGGCAAAGAGATTGAATTTGAACTTAGCGTGCGCACCGATAAACGGATAACCATAAAAAGCAATCAGGATTTGGAAGGCGTAAAGGTTGTTGTGGAAGGGCAAGTGCCAGAGCGAGAAAATGTTGCAAAATTCCTGTTTGAGAGTTCTGTTCGAATACTGATGGGAGTTAAGAATATATCCGGATCATTCTCTCAAACTAACGGAACCTTAATGCCAGGGTATAAACCCAATACTCAGTTCCTTGGAATGGAGAACAATCAGGGTGCATTTGCCCCTGGATTCCCCTTTATTGCAGGTTGGCAAGATCCTGACTTTGCATGGAAAGCAGTTAGAAATCAATGGCTTACCACCGACTCAACAATTAATGCCGCTTATGTTCTTTCGCGGAATGAGAATCTCACCCTGCGAAGCACCATCGAACCTCTGCCAAACCTGAGAATTGAGATTAACGCACTCCGAAGCCAAACCAAGAACAAGAACGAATATTATCTGGCCAATGAGTTTGGTGTTTTCAATAATTACAATCCGATGACCACCGGAAACTTTAGCATCAGCATTATTAGCCTTCACTCATTCCTTGAGAAATCGAACAGTAAGAATAATTACATCAGCGAAACCTTTGAACAGTTTAAGGCAAACCGAATAGTTATTGCAAACCGGCTTTCCGAGAATCACAAAAAACCCAACCAAACTCCTCCTCCTTTTGAGGAAAAAACACCTTTCCCTTATGGATATGGAGCGTTGAGCCAAGAGGTGCTATTCTACTCTTTCCTCTCGGCATATACTGGCGTTTCACCTGCAAATATTAAGCTAACTCAGTTCCCAATTTTCCCAATGCCCAACTGGCAAATTACTTACGATGGTTTATCAAAACTGAAGCCATTCCGTAATATACTCCGTACGTTTACCATACGGCATGGGTACCGATCAACATTCTCCATAGGATCTTTTGCTTCCAACCTCGACTACAAACCGGGTGATGACGGCATAAGTCATATTCAGGATTTGAATTATAACTATATCCCTGAATTTGAAATATCCAACATATCGGTTAACGAGCAGTTTAACCCACTTTTCAGTCTTGATGCAACATGGACAAATAGCCTTACAAACAGGCTGGAAGTGCGTAACTCAAAGACCATTGCCATGAGCTTTGCCAACAACCAGGTTAGCGAAAACAAGAACTGGGAGTTTATTGTTGGTAGCGGTTATAGGTTCGAAAATGTTCCGCTTATCTTTGGTTCATCCGACGGTGGTACTCGTACCCTTAAAAGCAATTTGCGAGTAAATGCGGATTTTAGCCTACGCAACAACTATACAATTCTCCGTAAGCTAGTTGAAGGCACCAACAGCCGTTCAGCTGGGCAAAATATCCTATCAATAAAAACATCTGCAGAGTATGTGGTTAGCGAACAGGTAACCATAAGGCTTTTCTTCGATAGGGTAATAAATACTCCCTTGGTTGCCAGATCATATCCAACCGCCAAAACCAGTTTTGGATTCAGCCTAAACTTTACGATGATCAAGTAAGCTCTCCAACAGGTTTTTGCAACTGAAATTAGTTTGTAATTGCTAAAAATTAATGTAATTTTGACGCACAATTGAAACCTTATTAATTAAAGAATAATACTATGAATATCCCAGAAAATCTTAAGTACACAAAGGACCACGAGTGGATAAAAGTTGAAGGCAACATAGCAGTTGTTGGAATTACCGACTTTGCTCAAAGTCAACTTGGCGATATCGTTTTTGTTGAGATTGAGACCGAAGGTGAAACTCTTGATAAAGAGGAAGTTTTTGGAACAATCGAGGCTGTTAAAACCGTATCGGATGTGTTTATGCCCGTATCGGGCAAAATAGTTGAAGCTAACGAGAAGTTAACTGAAACACCTGAAGTTGCAAACAAGGATCCTTATGGCGAAGGTTGGATGATACGCATTGAGATGACCAATCCTGACGAGCTAAAAGAACTGCTTACCGCTAAACAATACGCAGAAATAGCAAATGCATAGCTATAACCTGCTTAAGAAATAACCCCAAGAGGTTAAGCTTTAATTTGGCTTATTTCTCTTGGGGTTTTCTTTTGGTTTTTATACTCCAACTCTCATAACGTGTTCCATCCTTGCGCAATTAAGGCAACCTCCTCTCCTTGCGGCGGAACTAGCATTGCCCCTATCGAACTATCTGTAATATGGCCTATAATCTTAACCCCCTCCATACTGGCAATAGCATCATGCTTATCAATGGGCACGGTGAACAACAATTCGTAATCCTCTCCTCCATTTAGTGCAGCTATCACAGGATCGAGATTCATCTCTGCTGCCATTCTATGGGTCACTTGGTCAATTGGAATCCTATCTAGGTATATCCTACAACCAACTCCAGAACTTTTGCATATGTGAAGCATTTCGCTCGATAAGCCATCGGAAATATCAATCATTGAGGTTGGAACTATGGCTGCCTCTTCAAGCAAATCGATTAGCTGTTTGCGCGCCTCAGGTTTTAAAAATCTCTCCAGAATATAATCATACCCTTCCAGTTTAGGCTGCAACTCAGGGGTGGCGCTAAAAACTCTTTTTTCGCGCTCAAGCAGCTGAAGACCCATGTATGCTGAGCCCAAATCGCCAGTAACGCATACCAAATCGTTAACCTTGGCACCACTTCTATAGGTAATTAACTCTTTATCTGCTAAACCTATTGCTGTAACGCTAAGGGTTAACCCCGTTAGCGAAGAAGAGGTATCGCCACCAACCAAATCAACCCCATGACGCTCACAGGCCAATAGCATTCCGCTATACAACTCCTGCAGATCCTCAACACAAAACCGTTTTGAAACCCCAATGGATGCTGTAACCTGTGTTGGGCGGGCGTTCATGGCATAAACATCGCTTAGGTTAACCATTATAGCCTTATACCCTAAGTGCTTAAAAGGATGATAGGTTAAATCGAAATGTATCCCCTCAAGCAGATAATCAGTTGTAACCACTATCTGTTTCCCAAATGGATCGATAACAGCAGCATCGTCACCTACTCCCTTTACTGTACTGCTATTTATAAGTTTAATATCTTGGGTTAGAACATCAATCAACTTAAATTCGCCCAATTCATGAAGTTCTGTACGACTTTTTGTATTGCTCATCCTTAAAAATTTTAGTTCATTGGCAAAGATAGGGTATCTTTTTAAAGCCGTATAAAATTTTGTTGATTGGCGTTGAAACAATGCTTAAATTTGGACAAGCAAACAATCACTCTTAATCCAACAATATGTCAAACTCTAAGTACATTCTGAGCCTCGACCAGATTAAGCCACTAATTGAGCAAAAAGGCTACTGCTATGCCTCTGATATGATTACCGTTGATGGACATAAAGTAGGATACATGCATCGCGAAGCGCGTGAGGACGAAGACGATAGCGGATGGCGTTTCTATTCGGGTTTAGAGACCGACGAATACGTAGAAAACGAGCATCACTTTATGATGTTTGACCTTAATTACATTGCCAATATTGACCCTGCTATTTTACCATACCTTAAAATGCGTACCGGTACTGAGTTAGAAAGGGATGCTGATGCCGAAACCTTTAGCAAGGTTGAGGAGGGTTGGTAAACATCTCAGGATGCAGGATGATTACTATTGAATGGGTGATTCAGTTTTGGCTGTTAAACTAAAGCCATCCATCATTCTGCTCAAAGTATTGTACAATAGCATAAACCCTATTTGTAAATCAATTCTCTTTTTTTACCTTTGTGCGCTTAAACAAAAGCCCATAAAAGGCATTTATTGCTGTATATCAATAGACTAAAAACAATTCGTCTTCTAAAAGATTATTCAAATGAACGTAACTCACCAAAACAACGATGCGCTAACTGCAACGCTAACCGTTAAAGTAGATAAAGCCGATTACGACCTAAAAGTAGAGCAAAGCCTAAAGGATATTCGCAAAAAAGCAGTGATTAAAGGTTTTAGGCCAGGCCATGCCCCTGCTTCGTTAATTAATAAAATGTACCGCAAATCGGCTATAGTTGAGGAAGTAAACAAACTTGTATCTGAAAGTATCTCAAACTATATTTTTGAGCAAAAAATCAATATTCTTGGTGAGCCCCTCCCTTCCGAAAAACAAGAAGGCATAGATTGGGACGAGCAAAAGGATTTTGAATTTCTTTTCGATATGGCCCTTGCACCTGAGTTTGAAACTAAACTTAGCAAACGCGACAAGGTCCCATACTTCACCATTAAGGTTGACGAAAAGATGCGCGATAGCTATATAGAAAGCATTAGCGGAAGGTACGGTAGCTATCAAATTGCCAAAAAATCCGATGGCGAAAGCTTACTTAAGGCTACCCTAACGGAGCTTAACGCTGATGAATCGCCAAAAGAGGATGGACATACCGTTGAGGATGGTTTAGTCTCTGTAATGCTTGTTGCCGATGACGCTGAAAAAGCTAAACTTACTGGAGCAAAAGTTGGCGATGTAATGGTATTGGACGTTACTAAAGCATTCCCAAATGAAACCGATAGAGCTGCACTTCTAAATACTGCAAAAGAACACCTTGCTGATTTCGAACCACTTTTCCAAGCAACCATAACCGAGGTTAAGCACTATAAAAAAGCTGAAATTAACCAAGAACTATTCGATAAGATATATGGGGAAGGCGTAGTTACCACAACAGAAGAGTTCCACAATAAGGTTGATGAGGATATAAAAATGAACCTTAAGGGCGATAGCGAACGCAAATTCTACATGGATGTTCGTAATAAACTCATTGAAAAGTTTGGTATTGAACTGCCAAAGGATTTTCTTGTACGCTGGCTTGTTGCTATTAACGAAGGGAAATTTACTGCCGAGCAAGTTGAGAAGGATTACCCACATTTTGAGAACGACCTTAAATGGCAGCTAATTCGCGACAAAATAGCTGGAGAACAAGAGTTTAAAGTAGCGGAGCAAGAGTTAGTATCCATAGCCAAAGGATATATTGCTAACCAAATGATGCAATATGGCATGGGCCAACTTCCTGAAGAGTTTATTGAGAAGTATGCCAACGACCTACTAACTAAAGACGAGGAGCGCAGAAAACTTGCCGAAAGGGTAATTGAAAACAAGGTAATTGAGTGGCTTAAAGAAACTATTAAACTTGACGAGAAAGAAGTTGATTTTGAAAAGTTTAAAGACTTGGTAAGCGAACAACAATAATGAAGAGAGGGGGGCGACCCCCTTTTTTTATCACTAGCCAATAATAATTCCAAAAGTTTGGTATATTTAACCACATTTAGCATAAATTTAGTAACTAAAAAAACCACATAGCAATGAATAACAGAGAGTTTGAAAGATATGCATTAAAGAGCAAAGGCATCAGCAGCCTCTCAATGCACAGGTACAAATCGTTAAACAACGGCTATATTAACCCAACCATTATTGAGGAACGCCAGCTAAACATAGCAACCATGGATGTTTTCTCGAGGCTTATGATGGATAGGATTATATTTCTTGGGGTTCCCATTAACGACGATGTGGCAAATATAATCCAGGCCCAACTCCTTTTCCTCGAGTCGAGCGATCCTACCAAGGATATCCAAATTTACCTTAACAGTCCAGGGGGTAGCGTTTATGCTGGGCTAGGAATTTATGATACTATGCAGTACATCAGTTCCGATGTGGCTACCATTTGTACTGGCATAGCAGCATCAATGGGTGCAGTGCTACTTTGTGCAGGCGAAAAGGGTAAACGCTCTGCCCTACCTCACTCGCGCGTAATGATTCACCAACCAATGGGAGGTGCAGAGGGGCAGGCTTCAGATATTGAAATTACTACCCGTCAAATTTTAGCTCTACGCAAAGAACTATACGATATTGTTGCCAAGCATAGCGGTAACCCTTATAAGAAAATTGAGAAAGATTCTGACCGAGATTACTGGATGACTTCGGAAGAGGCTAAGGCCTACGGAATGATTGATCAGATACTGATTAAAAACGAATAAAAAATCCGGGCTAAGCCCGGATTTTTTTTATCTCTCCGCTTCTATTGTTTGATGACCCTCTTCCCACTCATCTAATATATCGTTAATATACTGAATGTCCCTTACCCTGAGTTGGAGTGTTGATGTTCCCCTATATGTATTTTCGATTATGCTATAGCATATACTAAAGGGCATTGAGCAATGTACACGCTCATAATGATCGGCCATTTGAAAAGCAATCCCCTGAAACACCTTTGCATTATCCTCCTGAATTAGTGCCAGTTTTATATGCTCCTTATCATTCCCAACCAATCGGCTATCTCCAGTATCAAATACCTTCTCAGTAACAAAAATTGGCGACATATTTCCCGGTCCAAAAGGTTCGAATTGTTTTAAAATCCTATAAAACTTATCGGTAATATTGCTGAAATCGAGCTTTGAATCAATGTCAATTTGAGGCACAAGCATTTCAGGCTCAATATGTTCTGCTACATAACGTTCAAACCTATCAATAAAAATGGGTACATTTTCAACCTTCATGGATAGCCCTGCTGCATACATGTGACCACCAAAATTTTCAAGCAAATCGGAACAAGACTCTACCGCCTGATAAAGGTCGAACCCTGGAACAGAGCGTGCCGAACCTGTTGCAAAACCATTGGACTCTGTTAAAACCACCGTTGGTCGATAGTAAGTTTCAATTAGCCGCGAGGCTACTATTCCCACCACCCCTTTGTGCCATTCTGGGTTAAACAACACAGTTGATTTCTTTTTCTGTTGCTCAATATCAGACGCTATAATCGAAAGGGCTTCTTGGGTAATGGTCCGATCAACAGATTTCCTGTCGTCATTGCACGAATCAACTACCGACCCCATCTCAAAAGCTTCAACATCACTGCCAGCACAAAGCAAATCAACTGAAGATTTCCCAGATTCCATGCGACCCGAAGCATTAATACGAGGTCCTATGCGAAAAACGATATCGTCAATGGCGATATTGTGCTTTTCAATTCCGGCCAGTTTGATAATTGCCTTTAGTCCTTTACTTGGCGCTGAATTCAGTTCCTTTAATCCATAGTAGGCCAAAATCCTATTCTCATCGATAACAGGAACAATATCGGAAGCAATGCTAACGGCAACAAGATCGAGGAAGGGATAAAGTTCTAAAAGTGAAATCCCTTTAAAAATGCAATAACCCTGCATAAGTTTAAAGCCCACACCGCACCCTGATAATTCTTTGAATGGATATTGGCAATCAACTCGCTTTGGATCGAGTACCGCAACAGCATCGGGTATCTTGTCGCCAGGTAAATGGTGATCGCAGATAATAAAATCTATGCTCTTCTCCTTGGCATACTCAATCTTCTCTACGGCTTTAATTCCACAATCGAGGGCAATGACAAGTGAATATCCATGCTCCTGAGCAAAATCAATCCCTTTGTAGGAGATACCATAACCCTCAGCATACCTATCGGGAATATAATTTCCGATGTTGCTATACTGCTTAAGTAAAAACGAGTAAACAAGGGCCACTGCGGTTGTACCATCTACATCGTAATCACCATAAATCATTATTTTTTCGCCATTCTGTATGGCCTTATCAATACGCTCCACGGCTGCCTGCATTCCTGCCATTAGGTAGGGATCGTAAAGATGCTCAAGTTTTGGCCTAAAAAACTTTTCGGCCTGCTCGTAGGTTTCAATACCACGCTGAACCAGAAGGGTTGCCAAAACCCTATCCACTCCAAGTGATTTCATTAAACCTTCAACTATACCGGGGTCTCCGGCATTTTTATATGTCCATCGCTTTTTCATCAAACTCTAAATGTGCCAAATGCTAAAAAAAAAGCAGGTTTCCTACAAACAGAAACTTAAGTCAATTGCATCTGCACTCAACACCTAAAACCTGCTTAAAAACCCTTCTTCATAACGCCCTGAAAACCATCATTTTTCATGCTCCCGTCTTGCGCTTTCTGCTTTGAGGGGCAACCCTTATCAAATAATTTATAAGGGTTTATATTACTATTAAAATGATAGAAGATTTCGAAATCACAATTAGGCATATCATTATCTGTGAGCAAATTGATGTTTTGCTCGCTTTTGCCTAATGTATTTACATGGAGATGCTCACAAAAAAACAGATAACCCGAATGGGTTTTCTCTGTTAAAGCCCAACTCGATGCAACCTTAGCAAAAAATTGATCTTTATAATCCCAAGCCTTTTTATAGTCAGCTAAGCCAAGGTTCCGGAATTTTTTGGTTTGCATTTATATGTCGATATATTTTTTTCATCTCATTAAAATTGGCTTAACCTTACAGTTCAAAGCCGTGATATTAATTAATGCATTTTCAACCTCTCCGTTCTCATTTACTGCACAAATCGATACTCCTAGTTTTGAAAGTTACCCCTTTTTTACCAAATGGGCAAAAATTCCTAAAAATTTTGGATGCTTTTGCCTAACTGGAGAAGTTAACCCATCAACTATTTAAAATCAACCTCCAAAAATACACAAATTGTACTGGGTTTAAGTTTAATTATTTGATGTTTTACTATAAAAAGATGATAACGTTCAATATATCAACCGTTTAATTACTGTATCTGGTTTCATTTTAATCAACGTAACCCGTAAAGCCATGCCTATTCTGTTTTTAAATTTTCACTTAAACTGCTAAAGGCGTATTGAATATATATTCTCTCGCATCCCTTTTGCATTTTATCACCCTATAAAAAACACTATCTTTGCCCCCGAATTTTCAATACCATAACCCGTATGTTTGAACTAAGCGAACAAGAACAAATCCGCAGAGAATCTCTTGCCGAGTTACGCAAATTAGGAATCGATCCGTATCCTGCTGCAGAATACCCAGTTACACACTCTACCCAGGATATTATCAATAACTTTGAGAAACTAAGCGATGCGAACACCGAAGTTTGCACAGCTGGACGCATTATGACCCGAAGAATAATGGGCAATGCATCCTTTTTCGAAATCCAGGATGAGAAGGGCAGAATTCAAATTTATCTCCGCAGAGATGATATCTGCCCCGATGACGATAAAACGCTTTACAATACCGTTTTTAAGAAACTACTAGATATTGGTGATATAGTGGGGATTAAGGGGCATGCTTTTAAAACTCAAATGGGCGAACAATCTGTTCACACCCGCGAATTAACTCTATTATCAAAATCCATTAAACCCCTGCCCATAGTTAAGGAAAAAGATGGTCAAGTTTTCGATGCTTTTTCTGATCCTGAGCAGCGCTACCGCCAGCGTTATGTCGATTTAATAGTTAATCCTCAGGTTCGCGATACTTTCATTAAACGAAGTAAGATTATTAATACCATGCGCGAGTTTTTCAACTCAAAGGATTACCTCGAAGTTGAGACTCCAATTCTGCAACCCATACCGGGAGGTGCCGCAGCCAGACCATTTGTAACCCATCACAATG
Organism: Bacteroidales bacterium UBA5349; assembly: GCA_002410065.1. GTDB lineage: Bacteria > Bacteroidota > Bacteroidia > Bacteroidales > Tenuifilaceae > Perlabentimonas. Next base: position 229,882 of record DHQB01000026.1, read on the forward strand.
CTCTCGATATGCCTCTTTACCTACGAGTTGCCAATGAACTTTACCTGAAAAGACTAATTGTTGGTGGCTTTGAAGGAGTATATGAATTTGCAAAAGATTTCCGTAATGAGGGCATGGACAGAACCCACAACCCTGAATTTACGGTAATGGAAATTTACGTGGCCTACAAGGACTACTTCTGGATGATGAACTTTACCGAGGAGATGATTGAAAAGGTTGCCCTTGCGCTTCATGGAGTTACTAAACTAAAGGTTGGTGATAAGGAAATTGACTTCAAGCGTCCTTTCAAAAGAGTTACAATGACCGATGCCATTAAGGAACATGCAGGGGTTGATATTTCAGGAAAGACCGAAGACCAACTTCGTCAAATATGCAAAGACCTTGGTATTGAAGCAGATGATACAATGGGAAGAGGCAAACTAATTGATGAGATTTTTGGCGAAAAATGCGAGCATCATTATATCCAACCCACATTCATAACAGATTACCCCATTGAGATGTCGCCCCTTTGCAAGCGTCACAGAACCAACCCAGAGCTAACCGAGCGTTTTGAATTAATGGTGAATGGGAAAGAACTTTGCAATGCCTATAGCGAACTTAACGACCCGATTGATCAGCTTGAGCGCTTCCAAGAACAACTAAAATTAAGCGAAATGGGTGACGACGAGGCCATGTTCATTGACCTTGATTTTGTGCGTGCTCTTGAGTATGGCATGCCTACCTGCTCGGGAATGGGCATTGGTATAGACCGTTTAACCATGTTCATGACCAATCAATCTTCTATTCAGGATGTGTTGCTATTTCCCCAGATGAAACCTGAACCCAAAACCCGTAAAGATTCTGTTGAAACCTTTGTTAAGGCAGGGATAGCCCCCGAATGGGTGCCTGTTCTTGAAAAAATGGGGCACTCAACAGTTGCATCACTAAAAAGCCTAAAGGCTGGTAAACTATTTAACGATCTATGCGGATATAATAAGAAGAATAAACTCGGACTTGTTAATCCTACCATGGAAGAGATAGCAAAATGGATTGGGGAATAAAAAGCAGATTAAACTAAGTTGATATTGAGCTAATCTTACCAACTCAATCCCCACTCGATGCGTTATACTATAAAGAAAACAGTTGTGCTAATTAATTTTTTTTATCGTTAAGGGTTTGCTTTAATTGGCTAAATCATTAATTATTTTTTTACATTTGATAAATAAACACCGAATCTACTCACTCATAGCTTGAAATTTCGGTTCGGATAGTATAAAGGGGGCAATAGTCCCCTTTTTTATTGGGGTCTAGACTATCACTTTTGATCCCCCTCCTACTTTTTGGCTTTTGCTTACCCTAATACTAAGCCACAATTCCAATACAATCTTAAAAAATATTCTCTACCTTAGCAGGCTAATAAATCCTGCAGAAATAAAAACAGATAGTTTAAAATCTAATGAGCTTTAAATTAGCCAGACGTTGTCTGCTTAAGAGAATAATAATAATTGTATGAAGGTTAAAAAATCAATTGGTGTAATAGGTAGTGGCAGTTGGGCTACTGCTATTGCCAAAATACTTCACGAGAATCAGGAGGGGGTTAATTGGTACATTCGGGAGCAAAATATTATTGACAGCATAAAACTACACCGCAACAACCCAAACTACCTTAGTTCAGTTTATTTTGATACAGAGAGGATTAACCTTAGCAATGATATTAACGAGGTAGTAGAAAACTCCGATATCCTCGTTTTTGTTGTTCCCTCTGCTTTCCTAAAAATTTGGCTTGAACCACTTTCCGTTGAACTCAAAAATAAATTCCTAGTTACCGCCATCAAAGGAATTGTTCCACAGGATAATGTAACCGTTGCCGAGTATTTTAACCAAAAATATAGCGTTCCATTTGATAATATTGGCGTAATAAGCGGACCATGCCATGCTGAAGAGGTTGCCCTTGGCAGGCTATCATACCTTACGTTCTCATGCAAAAAACTGAGCGACGCCGAGGGCATAGCCTCATTCTTCAAGTCGTACTATATTAAAACCACCACTGGAACAGACATTTACGGTACTGAGTATAGCACCGTGCTTAAAAATATTTTTGCAATGGCCACGGGCATAGCTCATGGATTAGGGTATGGCGATAATTTTTTGGCCGTATTAGTAAGCAATGCACAACTTGAAATTAAACGCTTTTTAGATAAAACCTACCCGAGTAAACGAGAGACTAACACCTCGGCCTATTTAGGCGATTTGCTTGTAACAAGCTACTCCCAGTTTAGTCGTAATAGGCTATTCGGAACCATGATTGGCAAAGGCTATTCCGTTAAAGCAACAATGCTTGAAATGAACATGGTTGCCGAAGGATACTATGCAACTGAATGCATACATGAGATAAACAAAAAGCATAACGTGGAGATGCCAATTACTCATGCTGTTTACAATATTCTTTATGAGGGAATTGCCCCGTCTATTGAGATGAAAATTCTTACTGAAAAGTTGAAATAATAAAACTAAAAACTCTGAATATGAGCACACTAAAAGTAAATATTGAGGATGTTTTTGAGTTTGCTACCCAGGATCAGGTTCAGGGCATGCGGGATTGTTTTGAGCAGAACCTAAAGGTGCTCCATAATAAAATTGGGAAAGGGAACAACTACCTAGGATGGCTTAACCTACCCTCTTCAATCACAAAAGATGATTTGCACTCTATTTCTGAATATGCAAAAAGCCTGAGAGAAAAAAGCGAAGTAGTAGTAGTGGTTGGCATTGGTGGATCATACCTTGGAGCCAAAGCGGTGCTCGAAGCACTTAACCACTCTTTTTCAAGTCTTTTGCCTTCTAATTCTCCTCAAATTGTTTTTGCTGGTCACAACATTTGCGAGGACTATCACTCCGAATTACTCGAACTTCTCGATAATCGATCGTACTCAATTGTAGTTATATCAAAGTCGGGAACTACAACCGAACCTGCCATTGCCTTTAGGCTTTTAAAGCAACATCTCGAATCAAAGGTTGGTAAAGAGGAGGCCTCCAAACGCATTGTAGCCATTACCGATGCTACAAAAGGGGCACTTAAGCAACTTTCAATACAGGAAAGATACAAAACGTTTACTATTCCCGACAACGTTGGTGGGCGCTACTCTGTATTAACCCCTGTTGGGCTTTTGCCCATAGCCATTGCTGGATATAACATTGAGCAATTGGTAAAAGGTGCTGCTGCTGCTGAGGAGCAAACCGGACCTAACGTTTCCTTCGATGAGAATTTGGCGTGTCAATATGCTGCTGCTCGCAATGCCCTTTATAAGAATGGCTATAATATCGAGATAATGGTTAACTACACTCCAAAGCTACACTACCTTACTGAGTGGTGGAAACAGTTATACGGCGAAAGTGAAGGGAAAGAGAACAAAGGAATTTTCCCTGCTGGTGCCGATTTTACAACTGACCTTCACTCCCTCGGTCAATACATTCAAGAGGGGCAACGCATTATATTCGAAACAGTTATAACTGTTGCAGATACCAAGAAAACATTAAAAATACCTGTAGATAGTGAGAATTTAGATGAACTCAACTACATTGCCGGGCGTAGGCTATCTGAAGTAAACAAAATGGCAAAAAAGGGAACCACACTTGCGCACCTCGATGGTAAAGTTCCAAACATCAGCATTGAGATACCCCAGATAAACGAGTACTGGTTAGGTTACATGATGTACTTTTTTGAGAAAGCATGTGCATTGAGCGGTTACTACATTGACGTTAATCCTTTCGATCAGCCAGGTGTAGAAGCCTATAAAAATAATATGTTTGCCCTACTTGGCAAAAAGGGTTACGAAGAACAAGGTAAACTTCTTAGAGAAATACTGGAGGAATAGAACTAAAACCGAATTTATCTATTCAACCTTTCCTTTTTTTTGTATTACTTATGGCTAATAGTCTATGAAAAAGTTGATGGTTCATTCAAAAACAACGGCATTTGCAACCATATTTGTTGGTTTACTGTTAACCGCGTACTCACCATCCGTTTTTGCAAAAAACTATCCTAAAATACTTAGGGATGTTTCAACGGGTATGGATACCAATCAGGTGGATAGCATTGCTGGTACACCTTCAAAAACGATGGAAGTTTGGCGATGGATTTATAGCACCGATCAGGTTGTATTCGCCAATGAGGAGGTGATTGATATTCGAATTGGACACAGAATTAAACCCGAAAAGCGCAGCAAGGATACCACAAAATTACACAAGCGAAAGGTGTCGATGCTTCGGATTGGCATGAAGGCAGAAGAAGTTGTTGAAATAGCAGGAGTACCAGATTTAAAAGCAAAAGGTGTTGATTACTATTACACCAATAGGCACCGAGTTGAATTCACCAACCAAACAGTTTCAAAGGTCGAACTACATATTAAGAAGGGATTGGAGATCCTTGATTGGGTAAGACTAAACTTTAGTAAGGGTGGCTTGCTCTTTATGAACATTACCTTAGCCTTTATAATGTTTGGCGTTGCACTTGAGATAAAAGTTGGACAATTTAAAGAGGTGATTACCAAACCCAAATCGTTTCTTATTGGTGTTTTTTCCCAATTTGTTGCGCTACCTGCGCTAACTTTTTTGCTTGTAATTATCATTAAGCCATCGCCCAGTGTTGCACTTGGGATGATATTAGTTGCGGCCTGCCCCGGAGGGAATATTTCAAACTTTATATCGTCGTTGGCTAAAGCAAACGTTGAACTCTCTGTTAGTTTAACAGCCATGGCCACACTTCTGGCAATTTTTATGACACCACTTAACTTTGCACTTTGGGCAGGTTTGTACTCTGGCACTGCCGAATTGGTTATCCCTATTCATATTGATGCATGGGAAATGATGAAAACCGTATTTATACTTTTGGGTATCCCAATCTTTCTGGGTATTTGGTTTTCAATGAAGCTCCCTGCTATAACCAAAAAGATTATTAAGCCACTCAAAATTATCTCGTTATTAGCCTTTGCGGGTTTTATTTTTGCTGCATTCTCTTCAAATTTTAAATTTTTTCTCGAATATATTCACCTTATCATACTCTTGGTTTTTATCCATAATCTTCTTGCTCTAGCAACAGGATACTCATTAGCCAGCTTATTTGGGCTGAGTAAACCCGACCGAAGAACGCTGACCATAGAAACAGGAATTCAGAATTCAGGCTTAGGACTTGTACTAATATTCAACCCAAATCTATTTGATGGCTTGGGTGGAATGGCCTTTGTTGCAGCATGGTGGGGCATATGGCATATTATTGCAGGGTTAGGAATTGCCTCATTCTGGTCGAGAAAACCAATGGTTAAACTATAAACTATGTAATTTTTACTCCACTATGCCAACAAAACGCGAGGACATTGAACAATGGTCAAGATCATACTATCTTTTAAAGAAATACGTTGATATCTGTTTTAGATTTTACTTTAAAAACACCATTGAGGGTGTTGGGAATATCCCCAAGGATAAACCCATAATTTTTGCACCAAACCATCAGAATGCTTTAATGGATGCCCTTGCAGTGCTATGTACAAAAACTTGGCAACCCGTTTTTGTGGCCCGCGCTGATATCTTTAAAAAGCCGCTGATCAACAAAATACTCACCTTTCTAAAGATTCTACCAATTTTTCGCATTCGCGATGGTTATGAAAATCTTCAGAAAAACGACGAGGTATTCAACAAAACCATTGATGTAATTAAAAATAGGAATGGATTAGTAATTCTACCAGAGGGAAACCATGGAGAAAAAAAACGGCTTCGCCCCCTTAAAAAAGGCATTGCCCGAATTGCACTCCAAGCCGAGAACTCATTAAATGGAGAATTGGATATCCAGATTGTACCCGTAGGTTTGGACTATACAAATTACATAAAGGTTCGAAGCGGATTACTGATAAGATTTGGTAATCCAATCCCTGTTAAATCTTTAACAAAACTATATAATCAGAATCCTGCTAAAGCACATAACCTATTAATTGAACTTGTTGGAAAAGGGCTTAATCCTGAGATGATAGATATTGAGGACGAAAAGTACTATAATATTTATAAGATAATTCTGGATATGTTTACCAGGGTATGCATTCAAAGGAAGGGAATAAAAGATAACCACAGTAATCAATTCACTACGCAAAAGTTAATAATTGCCAAGTTGGACAAGTTCAAGAATAGTCGTTTTGATGATTTCTTGTTACTGGCTGCTGATGCCCTTGAGTATAATCTACTGTTAAATCGCCGAGACTTTACCTCGAATACATATCCAATGAATTCAAATAACAAATGGGCTTTTGTTCCATTTGCAATTGCATTGCTGGCTCTTTCTCCCTTATTTCTATATTCGTTTATCAATAACCTTATACCAATAAGTGGTATTAAATTGTTAAGTGGGAAAATCAAAGATAAACAGTTTATTAGCAGCATAAGGTTTACCGCGGGATTGATTCTTTTCCCCCTTTTTCATGCAATACAAGTGACTGTTTTTGCAATTATCACAAAAAGCTTGGTTTTCACATTGGCTTATACCGTCTTACTGCCAATTTCAGTTTACTTCTTCTTTCTGTATAAGGGATGGTTCGAAAAATTTTGGGAATGGTCAAAAGAGATAAAAATTACCTTGTTCTCTCCTAAAAGGATTATACGGTTAAATGAGTTACACAGGGATATAGTAAGCCAAATGTGGAAAATTGTTGAGTTTACCGATGAAGATGAGTATATGAAAATATCTTCGAAAAATTAGGGCTACTTATTTATATAGGCTTCAGCAATAATAGTAACTACTGGTGGGTCGCCATATGGTCTGTGGTGCTCTACCTTAAGCACCAAAGCAATATCAGCGTTTTTTTGAGCAGCATTCCGCCTTACTAAAATTTCGGCACTTGACTCAAGCGTATAGGGTTTAAAGTAATGCTGACGGGTTGTTGCTTGATGTTTCACCTCAATATCACCAACTTTTACCATACCAACAACATCCTCAGAATTTTTGCTGATAGTAACCTCATTCCAATCCTTTGTTGCTTTCTCTTTAACCTCTTTTTTGGTTAAATCCTCAATTTCACCATTTTGGTAATGGATTGATTTTACCAACCTTCTATCAATCCACTCCGTATCCTTACTCCCAGGTTTTATATAGAACACAAACTTGTCCGACACACGCTTTACCTCGCAAACAACTTCCTTGTCACTCATTAAAAGTAGCTTATCACTAATGGTTGGGTTTTGAATTTCATCATTAACTACAATCGGAAGGTAATAGGTACCAAGGTTATTTGCTTCGGATTTGTCATTAACAATATCTCCACTAACATTTGTAGCCATTACAATGAGATTCCCAAGAAGTAAAAAACAAAGAATTGTAGCGATAAGTTTTCTCATTTGCATTGTAAATCAATTTTTTAGGTGCACAAATATATTAAACATCACTTAAAAAACAATAATACCCCTAATTCAAACCTAAAAGGTTATTTGTAGCAGCAAAAGCAGAGTTATACACAAGAAGAATTAAATAAATCAAAAAATATATTAGAAATATTTGTTTGTTAGTGAACATAAACTAACTTTGTGCGTTACTATGTTTAAATAACTTAAAGTTTATAAAAATGAAAGTATTGTCAGTACTTAGGATGATAGGTTTTATTGGAACTGCTCTAACCTCAATTCCGCTATTCATTTTTTATGTTAGCAATCAGGAGCCCAAAAACCATATGCTAGTTCATCTCCACGTTTGGCTTGGTTTAATGTTCATCGTTTTTGCGGTTTCTAGTATGATTATAAACAAACGTGCTAAAAATAAAAACAGCTAAGGTTATGTTAACAGCTCGACAACAGGAAATAATTGAAGCATCGTTGGAACTTATTTCAACGATTGGTATACAGGGGTTTACAATAAAGAATCTTTCAAAAAAAATTGGTGTAACTGAACCCGCAATATACAGGCACTACGAGAATAAGATTAGCATACTGCTAGCAATTCTCGATTATTTTAAAGCACGAAGTGAATTGTTGTTTATAAAGCAGGTAAATGATTCGGATAGTTCACTTGATCGAATTGAGAAAATATTTCAAGGGCACTTTAATGCCTTTGAGAAGACTCCTTCTCTCGTAAATGTGATTTTCTCTGAGGAGATTTTTCGGAATGAGCCCATTCTGCAAGAAAAGATTACTGATATCATGGATCGCAATAGTGGAGTTATAAAAGCCATTGTTGCAGAAGGGCAAGCTAGGGGTGAAATAAAATCTGAGGTTGAATCAAAATATCTAACGCTTATAATTTTAGGCTCATTACGAATGATGGTGAAGAGATGGCAGATGGGTGATAAATCGTTTAACCATAGCGAAGAGGTTAGCAGATTATTTAATACCATAAAAAATCTTATCGAAGTCAAGTAATCAAATTCAAATAAAAACCAGCAACCATGAGACTTATCAATTGGACAAAACAAGGAAGCAAAAAAACTCTAAGGGCAACCCAGAACGCAAGGCTCTTATAATATTTTCAAGAAACATATCGAGTTAAATTCAATGTGTTTTTTTTAGATAAATCAAGTTAGTTAATATTAACAAACATCACATTATGAAAAAAACTAAAAAGAAATACCTTATCGGATCGTGGACGATTTTGATAATTGTAGTGGCAATAACCATCTACTTTACTGGGGCCATGAGCAAAAACGCTCGCATGGAAACCAACCTTGACGAGTACATGCCCAAAACGCATCCCGCATTTATTTACAGCGACCAGGCCGAGGAGTGGTTTAACATTAAGGATGGAATCCTCATTGCCATTGAGAATAAGAATGGAATCTATAATCCTCAAACCCTTCAGAAGATAAAGGAAATAAGCGAAGATCTTCAGGCAATGGATGAGTTTGAAGATGTTGATGTTATGTCGATATACACAGCCGACAACATAGTTGGCGATGAGGATGGACTTGATGTTAAGGCGTTCTACAAGAGTGTACCTCAATCGGTTGAGAAAATCGATGAGATTCGCCAAAATGTAAGAACAAACGACATGGTTTACGGACGTTTTGTATCAACAGATGAAACCGTTGCCCTTATTGTTGCGGGGATGAATGGAGGAGATTTCTCACAACAGTTTTACAAAGATATCATGAAATTTGCTAAAAGCTTTGAGAGCGACGATGAAACCATATACGTAGCTGGGCGCCCTATTGTTGAAGGCACTATGGCTTTACTGGGCCCAGCAGATATGAAACGAATGGTGCCTATTGTTCTACTGGTAATAGGTGTTGTGCTTTACCTTTTACTTAGGAGCGTTAGGGCAACCAGTGCCACATTGATAAGCGTTTTTATTAGCTCAATTTGGGCTTTTGGATTGATGTCGGCACTTGGTGTGCCAATCTACTCAATTTCAACAATGATACCTGTAATGCTAATTGCCATTGGGGTTGCCTACGGGGTATACTTCTATAACCACCTATTCAAATTTTACCGGAACAATCCAGAAGGTAGCCGTAGCGATGCTGTTTTTTACGTTATAAGAATACTCGTTACTCCTTTAGCAATGGCTGCATTTACAACCATTATTGGTTTTATATCGCTACTATCTTCTCAGGTATTACCCATAAAGTACTTTGGTATTTTTACTGCAGTAGGAATACTAACAGCATTTATTCTTGCACTATCCTTTTTGCCAGCAATGGTAATAATACTAGGATATCGACCTAGAAACAAGAAAGTTGAAAACTCAACGATACAACCCAGTGGAACTTGGGAAAAGGTAAGTGACTGGCTACTTAGCAAGAAGAAAGGTGTATTTATTTCAGTAACTCTGGTGTTAATATTCTCTGTTTGGGGAATTCAAAAGGTGTGGATTAACTCCAGTTTTCTCAACAATTTTGAGCAGAGTAGTGAAATAGTGCAAACCGATAGGTTTGTGAATAGCAAATTTGGAGGAACATCAACCCTAAATGTTGTTTTAGAGAGCAATGAAAACGATGCTTTTAAGCAACCTGCCAATCTAATTCTGATAGATGAAATGCAAGCCGAAACCGAAAAACTTGCACTGGTGGGCAACTCATTCTCTTTGGCTGATTATATAAAGCGAATGAATAAGGTAATGAATGCCGACGAGCAGGAATTCTACTCCATCCCATCGGACAATGAGATGATTGCTCAGTACCTACTACTTTACGAAATGTCTGGCGACCCTCAAAACCTTGTAAAGGTTATTAACTACGACTACAATAGAACCAACGTTACCTTTCAGCTTAAGGGCGATGACTCAAAAACAATAAAACAAGCGTTGGGCGTAGTTAAACAATTTGAGGATAGGTTTAACAAGAATGGAATCACGCTAAACTATGCAGGTTCGGGCTATAAAGCCTTGGTTTTTACTGACCTAATCTTTGAAGGTCAAATTATGAGCATAGCCATATCACTTGTATTAGTGCTAATACTGCTTAGTGTAATGTTCCGAAGCATTAAGGCAGGGCTAATTGGATCTATTCCAATTATGATTACGGCAATTTTTAGCTTTGGAGTAATGGGCGCACTTAATATACCGCTAAGTACTACAACGGCCTTACTTTCGAGCATTGCAATAGGTATAGGTATCGATTATGCAATCCATTTTATGCAGTACTACAAAGAGAATACGCGAAAAAAAGGCGATAAACTTTTAGGACTTTATGCTACAATGAACCAAACGGGTAGAGCAATCCTGTTCAATGCTGTAGTGGTAATTTCGGGTTTTCTGGTTTTGCTTTTCTCTGTATTCCCTCCAAACAGAAAGTTAGGGGCATTGGTATCCATGAATATGTTCACCAGTCTTGCAGGAACCCTAACAATTATGATGATACTGATATACACATTCAATGTATTTATTAAACCAACTAAAAAGTAATTCATAGGGTAATCCCTAGGGGAGGTTAATCATGAAAAAAACGAGAGTAGCAAAACTTGCGATTACACTATTATTCGGTGTATTAGCAGTAAACGCTCCAGCACAACCCGCTGACTCCTTAAGATTTGAGAGTAATTTCTTTCAATCCATCAGGGCCAATCAGGTTGACAGCTACATTACTTTTGGTCAGGGTTTTGGAAACCTTGAGCCACTTATTTTCGAAGGATTAATCTCCCCTTACTTTTTGTTAAGAACTAGTAGAAACGCACGATGGGGAGCAACCATATCAGCGGCCATACTAATCCGAATGGAGGCCGAAAAATCGTTCCCCGTTCGAACACCAAGCTATATGCCTAACGCAACATTCTACCATTTAATCAGTAGGAAAAGCGACCATGTTCAATACGTGTTCCTAACCCTAATGCATCATTCAAACGGGCAGGATGATAGTTTTATAAACGACGATGGAACGTACAATACCAAAACGGGAGATTTTTCAACGAATTTCATAGAATTAGGTGCTTTTTTTAATAAAGCGGTTCTGCCGTTTACAAATACTAGGGAGTACTTCCGAACTTCGGTAGAATACCATGTTAATTTTGCTAGAAGCCCTGAACTGGAGGGTGCATATAGTTTTCTCCGCTGGCATAATAGCATAAGGGTTTTTCGATTCCCACTTCCAAAATCTACCCTAAAAAAGCTGGGATATAAAACACAGGCACCTCAGGTGCAAACAAATATTAAAACCACCTGGATGTTTGGCGATGTAAACAATGCTCCATTCTTCGACCTAAAGGAGCGGTTCAACCTCTCGATAACAATATCCTATCGGCCAAAGGTTCTAGATGATGTGAGTTTTTTTGCCAATTTCTATACTGGAAAAGATTACTACAACATGCAGTTTATGCACCGTATTAATGTATTGCAATTTGGCCTTCAGGCATATGCATTTAAATAATAACTTAAAATAAGGAGAACAAAAAAATGAAAACAAAAACTTTAACCATGCTAATATTAGCATTCGTGGTATCAGGATTTGCAAATCAGTCGATAGCTCAGCTAACTGGGCAGCAAATAATGGAAAAGGTTTACAACAACCCTTCGGGCGATGATACACAAGGCAACCTCGCAATGACACTTACCAATAATAGAGGTGAGCAAAGAGTAAGAAGTCTAAAGCAATACATTAAGGATGATGGGAAGGTAGAGAAGAAAATTATGTACTTTCTCTCCCCCGCCGATGTGCGAAATACATCGTTTATGAACTGGAGTTACTCCGATGGTCGAAACGATGATCAGTGGATTTATCTTCCTGCCCTAAAAAGAACTAGGCGAATCTCAAGCGATAGCAAAAGCGATTACTTTATGGGATCGGACTTTACCTATGATGATCTTGGCGATAGACACCCAAATCAGGATAACCATAAGCTTTTACGAGAGGAAACCATTGATGGAAAAAGTTGCTATGTTGTTGAAAGCACCCCAAAAGAGGAAGGTTACATGTACTCAAAAACCATTACATGGGTGATGAAAGATAATTACCTCGGTTTAAAGAGAGAGTTTTATGACGATAGGGCTCGATTACTAAAGGTTTTAACTATAAAAGAATTTGCAAAAATTGATGGATTCTGGACAATTCAGGAAACCGAGATGCACAACGTGCAGCGCGATCATAAAACCACTATGAAATTTACTGATGTACAGAAGAACAAGGGCATACCTGACAGTAGATTTACTGAACGCAGCATGACCTTGGGTAGTTAATAAGCATTCCGTTAACTAAAAAAACAGAGAGATGAAACTAAAAATAGCTATAACAACATTGCTGGCTTTTGTTTTATTTAATCAAGCAAAAGCTCAGGAGAAACTTGAGATAACAGGTTACGCTAGGAATTACACCGGTGTCCTTACAGGTGGAGACAATGAGTTCTCAATAGTCCAAAATACCCTAGATCTTAAGTTTGAAAAATCTTCAGATAGGATTGCCTTCAAGGTAAATCCTTACCTATACCACTACTTCGATAGCGATTTGGAGTTTGGCCTACGTGAGGCTTATCTTGATATGCGATTCGATAAATTTGATATTAGGGTTGGAAAACAGCAGATTATATATGGTAAGGCGGAGGGAGTGTTTATTACTGATGCTGTTTCACCGAAAGATTTAAGTGAATTCCTCCTGCCCGATTTTAATGAGATTAGGATGGGGATAACCGCAGCAAAAGTAAACTACTACTTTGGCAACAGCACAATTGAAGGAGTTTGGGCACCTGTTTTTACACCAACCCTAATGCCCGAGATGAATTCGATTTGGCGCCCTACCATGGTATTCCCGATAGCTCCAACCTACGATAACTCAACAACAGAAATTACTCCGAGTCTTGAGAATAGTGAACTCTTTCTCCGATTCTCAAACATGGGTTCACGGGCTGATTTTGAAATTGTTGGTGGATATTTTTGGGATGATGACCCCACAATGCATATTACTAAGGAGGTTGACCCTATTACAATGCAGCTAATTGGTCTAACAGTAAGGCCTGAACACCATAGGTTAACCATGGGGGGAGCAAGTTTTAGTACACAAGTTGGTCCAACGCTACTTAGAGGCGAAGGAGGATACTACTCTGGCAAATATTTTCAAACAGAAACCCCAACAATTCCAGATGCTACCATAAAAAAAGACTATATACACTATATGGTTGGCCTAGACTACACCCTTGTAGGTGTTATGCTTTCGGCACAATTTATACAAGAGAATATTCTGGATTACGAGAGGGGAATACGGAACGATGAGGTTGAAAGCACAATGACATTTCTTGCAAAAAAGGATTTTCTTAGAGAAAAACTATGGCTAGAACTATTTGCCTACGTTGGCCTAAACAATGAAGACGCTCTTATTAGGCCCAAAATTTCGTATGCATTTGCCGATGGATTTGACATTCAACTTGGTGCAAATATCTTTGTTGGCAATAAGGGTAGGTTTGGACAGTTTGATGCCAATGATATGATTTACACAAAAATAAAGTATAGTTTTTAGAATATTCCGTTTCCCCTATTCCAAAAAAACCAATGTTCTAATGAACACTGGTTTTTTTTTAAATAAATAGGGTATCTTTACTCAAAGGGGTCATAGTAGTGAAAGGATTTGTTTATAAACCCCAAATTAGATATCGTCATGAAAACACTAGCAAAAAAAATCAGGACAATGAGCTTGGCATCTTTGCTCATGCTATTCTTGGCTCCTTCATTTGCACAGAATGGCAACGGGTACATCACCATCAATGGGAACCTAAAAGACGCAAAAACTAAGAACGCTCTATTCTTTGCCTACGTTACCATACCCAGTTCACACGTTGGTACGGTTACCAATAGCGAGGGTAATTTTACCTTTAAAATTAGCCCTTTGCTTAATGCAAACGAGGTTGAATTCTCCCATTTAGGTTACATAACCAAACGTGTGCCTGTTGAAACCCTTAGGAAGGGTAACACTGAGGTTTTACTTGAACCTGCCTCAATCCCTCTCGATGAAATAACAGTGAGACCTATTGATGTAGAAAAACTAGTTGCCGATGCTATTGCAAAAATCCCATACAATTATAGCGACAACCCAAATATGCTCACCGGATTTTATCGCGAAACCATAAAGCAACGTCGCGATTACATCTCAATTTCAGAGGCAGTTTTGGATATCTATAAAGCACCTTACAAGAACCTTAGCGGTATGGACAGAATTAAGATTTTTAAAGGCCGTAAGAGTATAAATGTAAAAAAAGCCGATACCCTTGCCGTTAAGCTACAGGGTGGCCCAAACGTTTCCCTACTGCTCGATATTGCTAAAAACATTGAGGTTCTGTTTCCCGAGGATTATAGGAACTATTACAATTTCACCCTTGAGGATATGGTAACCATCGATAAGAAAATTAACTACGTGGTTGGTTTTGCCCAAAAAGAGGGAGTCACAGAACCACTTTACTACGGAAGGCTATATATCGATACGAAAAACTTAGCCATTACCAATGCACAATTTAGCCTAAACATAGATAACAAGGATGAAGCAGCCAAACTATTTGTTCTGAAGAAGCCCCGCGGAGTTAAGTTTATGCCAACAAGTACATCATACTACGTGAACTACACTGAGTACAATGGCAGATACTACTTAAGCTACGTTCGTAATGAACTGTCGTTTAAGGCAAACTGGAATAGACGGATTTTTAACACCAGCTATACTGTTACTGCAGAGATGGCGATAACCGATAGAGATTTGATCAATGTAAATAAGTTCCCTTATCGGGATATACTTAAATCCTCCGATATCCTTTCCGAAACAGTGGCAGCATTTAATGATGATGACTTTTGGGGTGAGTACAACTTCATACAGCCTGAGGAGTCGATTCAGGATGCCATTAAAAAGTATGGCAAACGTCTAAAAAGATTAAACGAAGAATAAATTATCTGCCCTCACTATGCTCTCTGGAGCATAGTGAGGGTCCTTTTCTTTATCATATATTTGGTAAACCTATCTTCTGCAAATGGCCATCTCACTTAACATATCGCACAAGCGAATACAGAAAGGCGATGTAAAAGAGTTTGAAAAACTTTTCCGTGAGTATTACACCCCGCTGTGTAATTTTGCCTTTAAATTCACTAAGGGTATAGACGATGCAGAAGAAATAGTTCAGGAATTGTTCTACAACTACTGGAAGAATAAGGAGAATATAACAATTAGTGTATCCATTAAATCATATCTGTACCAAGCAACCAGGAATCGATGCTTAAAACTAATTGAGCACAATAAGGTAAAAGGGAAATACTCAGACCACGTCCTAAACCAAGGTATGGAAGCGGATTTAAGCACTCAAAGCAAAATTGAGGATGAAGAGCTGGCCGAGATAATTGAAGAGACGCTAAATAATCTGCCCCAACGTTGTAGAGAAATATTTGAGTTAAGCCGATTTGAAGGATTAAAGTACACAGAGATAGCCCAAAAGTTATCCATATCAATAAAAACAGTTGAGGCAAACATGGGGAAAGCCCTCAGACTAATAAGGCTCAGCCTTGCCAAGTACGACCAAATTACATGCTAAGCGCACAACAATGAAGCTAAATATCAACATACCCGAAAACAGCAGACTTATTGCCAGGTATCTGGCTAATGAGATGAGCAATTCAGAGCGCGTTTACTTTGAAAACATGGTTAACGCTAACAAAGAGAATAAACACCTAATAACAACAATGAAGAAAGACTGGGAGCAACTGGGGCCATTACCCCAACACCAACCAAATATTAACAAGGCATGGGGTAACCTTTTCGATAAACTCGAAAGCGAAAACCTAATTAGCCAAACCAGAACTGCCACAAGGTTTGTTTGGGCAAAAATTGCCGCAACTGTTGTTTTGCTAATAGCAATAGGCTCTTTACTGTTTATGCCAAGTTTCTGGTCAACAAAAGTTACTGTTGAAACAGGTGGACAGGGTGCAACCCTCGTTCATACCCTGCCCGACGGATCATTTGCATACCTAGGCAAGAACTCAAGTATAACCTACAGCAAACGATTTGGAAAAAAGAGTAGAGAATTGTCCCTTAAAGGAGAGGCATTTTTTGATGTAACCAAAAATCAGAATCTTCCCTTTGTTATTGATGTTGCAGGAGCAGAGGTTAGGGTATTGGGTACCTCCTTTTCTGTAAAGGCTGAATCGAAAGAGCAAGTTGAAGTTGTTGTGGAAACGGGCAGAGTTAACGTAACCCCTAAGGCTAAGAGTTTAAAAGCGGTTATTGCTGAGGCTGGTGAAAAAATAACCATTTCAAACACCTCAATTCAAAAATCGTTGATAGTGCCTACTGAAATGCATTCCGAAAAAGCCAAACGGTTGCAGTTTAAAGATGAATCGTTACAAGCAGTTGTAGAGGCAATTAATAAAACATACCATGCCAATATTGTTATCGATAAGCGCAATGCAAAGCAACGCAGGTTAACCGTTACCTTCGAAAACAATTCAGTACCATACATTGTTGATATTATCAGTAAAACTCTAAAACTTGAGACTACTTTTGTCGATAGCACCATCATACTTTCTGAGCCCAATAAATGATTAAAGCTAAACATAGTGCATTAATCAGCAAGTTGTTATTTGCAATCGCATTATCACTATTGCTGCATGCGCCATTTAGCAACGTTATTGGCCAAGATCACCACAATATCCTACAAAAAAAGGTAACGCTAAAGCCTCAGCGTACTACCATCTTCGAAGCACTTAACCAGCTATCGGATAGCATAGGATATTTTTTTGCCTACGATAGTAAAGCAGTTCAAAGCGATAGGATGGTAAGGATTAGCATAAAGGATATTCCCCTTAAAAGTGCCCTAGAGCAAATACTCAACGACACCACCCTCCGCATAAGAGTTGCCGATAGGCATATCCTTATTTACCCAAGCCATGGCAGTCAAAACACGCAACAAGGATCATTGAAACCCGCCCCTAAAAAGTTAATCATTAAGGGAAGGGTCGTTGACGGATCATCAATGAAACCTCTCTCTTTTGCAACTGTTGGTATACCCGACATTGGCCTTGGAAATATAGCAAACCTCGATGGGGTTTTCATCCTTACGCTCCCTGCAGACACCTCCATTACAACCGTTACCATTTCGCATATAGGTTATAAATCGAAAAGGGTTCCAATAAGCATTTTACAAGAGACCATTGTTGATATACCACTAGTAGTCAATTACATATCAATACAAGAGGTGATAATTCGGAATATTGAGCCAAGCCATCTGGTAAAGAATGCCGTTGGAAGAATTCCTGATAATTTTAGCCAGGAGCCGCTATACCTAACCTCGTTTTACAGGGAAGGTGTAATAATAAACAAGAAGTACCAGAACTATTCCGAGGCCATCTTCCAAATATACAAAGCACCCTACTCAAAGGGATATGAAACCGATCAGATTAAACTTTTAAAATCGCGAAAAACTCAAAATATTGAGCAAACCGATACCCTTAGCATTAAGCTTAAAGCTGGCGTTCACAGCACACTTGCCCTAGATATAGCAAAAAACCTCCCTACTTTTCTCGATAATGAATCGGGGAACAATTACAACTACTTCAAGAGCGATATTGTAACAATTGACAATAAAAACGCATACCAAGTTTACTTTACACAAAACTCAAGAACAAGCGATCCCCTTTTTACTGGTGTCATCTATATAGATATGGAAAATCTGGCAATATTAGGTGCTGATTTTGAGGTAACTCCAATGCATATCGCTAAGGTAGCTGATGAGTACTTACAAAAAAGCAATTGGCAGTTCAGAATAAAACCTGTGCGGATAAAGTACTCTATACGTTACAAAGAGTTTAACCATAAATACTATATATCTCATGTCCGTGGCGATTTGGAGTTTAAATATCGTAAGCGTAAGGGCTTTTTTTACAACCCTTTTCAGCTGTTTTTCGAGCTGATGGTTAGCCAGCCCAGCACTGAAAATGTTGAAAGATTCAAACCAAAAGAAACGGCTACAACCAACAATGTGTTTTTTGATACGAGTTACGAATACGACGAGGCATTCTGGAGTGGATTTAACTACATCTCGCCTGAACAAAGCGTTTTCGATGCCTTAAATCAAATAAACGCTAAAATTGAAGAAATCACCCAAGAGAAATAGCGACTTCAGGACTCGACAATGATCTAACAAATATCATTAAATTAATAGAAACTTTCCCTTTCAGTTTTAAGGCAATCTAACTATATTTGCAGTTTATTTAGATTAATTCTACTTTACTGTTAATTCGCTAACGAATCGGTAAACAATCTTAATAAAACCGTGTTGTTTAAATATGGAAAACAAAGTTGTAGTTAGGAATACTCTATTAATCAATCAGTAATGGCTAACGATCAGGATAAAATTATCGACGAGGTAACAAACTCCGAATACAAGTATGGTTTTTATACCGATATAGAAACTGAAACAATTCCAAAGGGACTGAACGAGGATGTTGTAAGAACTATTTCGCAGAAAAAGGATGAACCAGAGTGGATGCTTGAGTTCCGGCTAAAAGCCTTTAGGCATTGGCAACAAATGGAAATGCCCCAATGGGCTCACTTAAACATCCCTGAGATAGATTATCAGGGTATAATTTACTACGCTGCCCCAAAACAAAAACCGAGCCTTAGCAGCTTAGATGAAGTTGATCCTGAACTGCTTGACACTTTCAATAAACTGGGGATACCTCTTGAAGAGCAAAAAATGCTTAGCGGTGTAGCCGTAGATGCCGTAATGGATAGCATATCGGTAAAAACAACTTTCCGCGAAGTTCTGGCCGAGCAGGGAATCATATTCTGCTCCATGAGTGAGGCCATTCGCGAACATCCCGATTTGGTGAAAAAGTATTTAGCATCGGTGGTTCCCGTTACCGATAATTTTTTTGCAGCACTTAACTCCGCCGTTTTTAGTGATGGCAGTTTCTGCTACATCCCAAAAGGTGTAAGAAGCCCCATGGAGCTCAGCACCTATTTCAGAATAAACGCAGCCAATACTGGCCAATTTGAGCGTACGCTCATTATTGCCGAAGACGATAGTTACGTTTCGTATCTCGAAGGTTGTACCGCTCCACAGCGCGACGAAAATCAGCTACACGCAGCAGTTGTTGAAATTGTAGCTATGGATAATGCTGAGGTTAAGTACTCAACCGTACAAAACTGGTATCCAGGCGACAAAAATGGCAAGGGTGGTATTTACAACTTTGTTACAAAACGGGGTATTTGCAAGGGCAAGAACAGTAAAATCTCGTGGACACAAGTGGAGACTGGCTCGGCTGTTACATGGAAGTACCCCAGCTGCATACTTATGGGCGATAACTCCTACGGCGAATTTTACTCAGTTGCAGTAACCAACAATCATCAGCAAGCTGATACCGGATCAAAAATGATTCACATTGGTAAAAATAGCAGAAGCCGAATAGTGTCAAAAGGAATATCCGCTGGCGTAAGCAACAATAGCTATCGCGGTTTGGTTAAGGTAGTTAAAAATGCGGAGAATGCTCGGAATTTCTCGCAATGCGACTCGCTCCTACTCGGCGATAAGTGCGGTGCACATACATTCCCATACATCGAGGTGGATAACCCCACAGCCATTGTTGAACATGAAGCTACCACATCAAAAATTGGCGAAGACCAAATTTTCTACTGCAATCAAAGGGGTATTTCAACCGAGGATGCTGTAGCGCTTATTATTAACGGCTATGCAAAGGAGGTGCTAAATAAGCTACCCATGGAGTTTGCTGTTGAAGCACAAAAATTGCTACAAATAAGTTTGGAAGGTAGCGTTGGATAAGGAATTTTACTCATAATCTCATATCGATATAAAAGGCACAAAACATGTTAAAAATAAAGAACCTACACGCCAGCATAAATGGCAAAGAGATATTAAAAGGCATTAACCTTGACATAAAACCAGGCGAGGTACACGCCATTATGGGACCCAACGGGTCGGGCAAAAGTACGCTAGGCGCAGTGCTGGCAGGACGTGAACTTTTTGAGGTTACCCAAGGCGAAATCACCTTTAATGGGAAAGATATTTTTGAACTCTCGCCCGAGGAACGCTCACGCGAAGGATTATTCCTTAGCTTTCAATATCCCATTGAGATTCCAGGCGTAAGCATGGTGAATTTTATGAAAACAGCCCTTAACGAGCACCGTAAGTACAAGGGGTTGGGACCACTATCTGCTTCCGATTTCCTAAAGTTAATGCGCGAGCGAAAGGAACTGGTTGAAATAGACTCCGCACTTACTAACCGTGCAGTTAACGAGGGTTTCTCAGGCGGTGAGAAGAAAAAGAATGAGATATTCCAAATGGCAATGCTTGAGCCTAAATTGGCAATTTTGGACGAAACCGACTCAGGTCTCGATATCGATGCACTTCGTATTGTTGCCAACGGTGTAAATAAGCTGAAGAAATCTGACAACTCAACCATCGTTATAACGCACTACCAGAGATTATTAGAGTATATCATACCAGATTTTGTTCATATCCTATACAACGGCCGCATCGTAAAAACGGGTAATAAGGAACTTGCATTTGAACTTGAAGAAAAAGGATACGACTGGATTAAAAACGAGGTGGGGGAATAAACGCAAGACCCAAAGCTGAAAAGAATATTTTTTATGCCTTAACGCTTTAGCGTTTAACAAACTAAACAATATGAACGCATTAAATATAAATCCTAAGGAAAATTTTATCAACCTCTATTTTGATAATATTGACCTTATTACCGAGCACTCAACCGATATTCTGAACAAGGCTAGGCAGTCGGCACTGGAAAGTTTTAAACTTTTGGGTTTCCCAAATGCAAAAAGCGAGAAGTACAAGTACATGAAAGTGGAAGCATTATTCCGCAACGATTACGAAAAGTACTTTGCCCCAAAACAGATAACGTTTAATATAGATGATATTTTTCGTTGCGACATTCCTTCGCTCGACACCCATTTAGCACTTATGCTTAACGGATTTTATTTGAATAATCCTGATATGCTGATTGAAATTGAGCAAGGGGTGATAATAGGGAGCCTTGCCGAAGCCGCAAAAAAATATCCGAACGTGGTGAGTAAATACTATAATACACTTTCCAATAACGATGAGGATGGCCTTGTTGCACTGAATACAGCATTTGCTCAGGATGGTGTTTTTATCTACATCCCAAAAGGGGTAGTAATGGAAAAATCAATACAAATCATCAACCTGATGATGAGTAACGAGAACCAACTGATTCAGTATCGTAACCTTATAGTTGCTGAGGAAAACGCACAGGCAAATATCGTAATCTGCGACCATACTCTTTCTCCCTCGGAATTCTTGTCAAACGTAGTTACCGAGGTTTTTACCAATCAGGGGGCAAATATTGATATAGTTTCAATGCAGAACCAGCATAACGAATCAACCCAATTTACTCATCTTTTCGGGAAGCAGGAACGTGATTCGGTGCTTAGCACAAATACTGTATCACTGCACGGAGGTATTATTCGTAATAATATTCACATCCTTTTAAACGACGAGGGATGTGAGAATCACACCTATGGACTTGCCCTAGCCGACCGTAATCAGCATATCGATATGTATTCGTTTATCGACCACGCCAAGCCTAACTGTACTAGCAGCGAGCTGTATAAGGCCATACTCGACGATCAGGCAACGGGTGCTTTCAACGGACGAATCCTCGTTAGGCGAGATGCTCAAAAAACACAGGCATTCCAAAGTAACAATAATTTGCTGCTAACTGCCGATGCCAAAATGTACACCAAGCCTCAACTTGAGATTTATGCCGATGATGTGAAATGTACCCATGGCGCAACGGTTGGTCAGCTCGATATGGAAGCAAAATTCTATATGCAATCGCGTGGAATTGGCGAGCGCGAAGCAAAACTTCTTCTTATGTTTGGCTTTGCCCACGATGTAATTGGCCATATTAAAATTGAGCCGTTGCGTGAGCGAATTGATGAATTGGTAAACAAACGCCTTCGTGGCGATCTATCGCGCTGCCATAACTGCCCCATGAACTGCTGTTAAAAAACTGCTATGTCATTCGATGTTAATAAAATACGTGCCGACTTTCCCATCCTAACCCAAGAGGTTTATGGTAAGCCATTGGTTTATTTCGATAATGGAGCCACTACCCAAAAGCCAAAGTGCGTGCTCGATACTATCGAGTATTTTCACAACAAAATAAACGCCAACATCCACCGTGGGGTGCATAAACTAAGCGTTGAGTCAACCCAAGCTTACGAACATGCGCGCGAAACGGTTAGGGCATTTATCAACGCCAATAGCACTAAGGAAATAATCTTTACCTCGGGCGCAACAGCCAGTATAAACCTTGTGGCATTCTCGTTTGGCGAGGCCTTTGTTTGTGAGGGCGATGAGGTAATTGTCTCGGAAATGGAGCATCACTCCAACATTGTTCCTTGGCAGATGCTTTGCGAAAGAAAAAAAGCAAAGCTTAAGGTTCTTCCTTTTGATAACAAAGGGGATTTGATGCTTGAAAAACTCGACGAGTTAATTACCAACCGAACAAAAATTATTGCTGTAAACCACGTCTCCAACTCGCTGGGTACGGTAAATCCTATAAAGCAAATTATTGCCAAAGCCCATGCCCACGGGGTAAAAGTCCTCGTTGATGGCGCTCAGGGTGCCAAGCACGGCATTTTTGATGTACAGGACCTAGATGCTGATTTTTACGCAATATCGGGGCATAAAATATATGGCCCTACGGGCATTGGGGTTCTTTACGGAAAGCAAGAACTGCTTGAGCAACTCCCTCCATGGCAAGGTGGGGGCGACATGATTGCTACTGTTACGTTTAAAAAAACAACTTACAACGAATTACCACTTAAGTTTGAGGCAGGCACCGCCAATTACATTGGTGCAGTAGCATTAGCAACTGCCCTAAAGTACTATCAATCGGTGGGTATCGAAGCTGCCGTTGAGTATGAGAATGAACTCCTCGAATACGCAACCCAAAGTCTACTGGCTATTGAGGGTGTTAGAATTATAGGAACAGCAAAGGAAAAAACGTCCATAATCTCATTCCTAATAGGTAATATCCATCCGTACGATACGGGTATGATACTTGACAAGATGGGCATTGCCGTGCGTACTGGCACACATTGTACCGAACCCATTATGGCCCATTTTGGTATTGATGGCACAGTTCGTGCATCGTTGGCATTTTACAACACAAAGGAGGAAATAGATAAACTGGCCGAAGGGGTAAAAAGGGTGAAGATGATGTTTGGCTAATTACCCCTGCTATACTCCCTGCTAAGTCATGCTTACAGAAGAATTATCTTTACCATAGTTCAGAATAAAACTATACAAATGACCATAAACGAAGTTCAGGATCAGATTATTGAGGAATTTAGCATTTTTGATGATTGGATGGATCGCTACCAGCAGCTTATCGATCTGGGCAATGAACTCAGTCCAATGGATGAGCAAATGCGCATAGACCAACACCTTATTAAAGGCTGCCAAAGCAAGGTATGGGTTAATGCAGTACTTACGGATGGTAAAATTTACTTTGAAGCCGATAGCGATGCCATTATCACCAAGGGTATTGTTGCACTTCTTATTCGAGTGCTTAACCACCGAACACCCAAAGAAATTATTGATACTAATCTCTACTTTATTGATAAGATTGGGCTAAAAGAGAATCTCTCTCCTACCCGATCCAATGGGCTGCTAGCCATGATGAAGCAAATGAAGCTATATGCTCTTGCATACCAATCAAAATTAAACGGTTAAGCCCAGTTACATTTAATCATTTTTCTGATTAGAAACATAAAATGTTTAAAAAAATGAGTGCACAAAGAGATATCCTTTCCATTGAAGCAGATATTGTTACGACTCTCAAAGATGTTTACGATCCTGAGATTCCTGTTAATATTTACGACTTGGGCCTTATTTACGAGGTTGATACTGAAGAGGATGGAAAAGTAACCATTAAAATGACCCTTACAGCTCCAAACTGCCCTATGGCCGACCAAATTCTGCAAGAGATAAACGACCGTGTTGGTGATATAGATGGCGTTACCGATGTTGCAATTAATCTAACCTTTGATCCCCCTTGGGAAAAAGGCATGATGAGTGAAGAGGCTATGCTCGAACTGGGCTTTTTATAAAATTTCAATCTATTTCCTATACTTGCTAAATGTCATAGAATACTCATAAAAGTTTGGCCTAAATTTGCGCCAAATAATT
Source organism: Bacteroidales bacterium UBA5349 (assembly GCA_002410065.1). GTDB lineage: Bacteria > Bacteroidota > Bacteroidia > Bacteroidales > Tenuifilaceae > Perlabentimonas. The sequence goes on from DHQB01000026.1 coordinate 254,473, forward strand.
TTATGCTGCTATGACACTAAAAAAACTATATACCACTGCCCAAAGTTACATTATTATGACTATTGGGCTGAGTATTTTTGCTTTGTCCTGGACCGCCTTTCTTATTCCACATAGAATTACCGGTAGCGGAGTTTCGGGCATTGGTGCTTTAGTTTATTATGCCACCGATATACCCGTTGGTTACACCTATTTTCTTATCAATGTGGGTTTACTGCTTTTGGCAATTAAAGTTTTGGGTGCAAATTTTGGTTTGAAAACCATTTTTGGAGTTGTTGTTTCAGCCATTCTGCTATCAGTGCTTCAATCGCTAATTCATTCGCCAATAGTCGAGGACAAGTTCCTTTCAACAATTATTGGTGGAGGTCTGGGAGGCGTTGGTTTAGGTATAATTTTTACGCAGGGTGGCAGCACTGGGGGCACCGATATTATTGCCATGATTGTAACCAAGTATCGAAATATGAGCCCAGGCAGAGTTATTCTGCTTTGCGATATCTTTATCATTGGCTCCTCCTTCTTTGTGCTTACCGAAATGGAGCCTGTTAAACGTATCGAAACAATAGTATACGGTTATGTGGCCATGGCGCTTCAAGCATATGCTATAGACGCAATACTGTCGGGTAACCGACAATCGCTTCAGGTAATTATCTTCTCACAAAAATTTGCGGAAATTGCCGACAGAATTACAGAACAAATGGGAAGAGGTGCTACCGTTCTCGATGGAGTAGGTTGGTACACAAAAGAAAATCAGAAAGTTATAATCACCTTAGTTCGCAAGCATGAGTCTAGCGACTTATTCAGAATGATTAAGGAGATTGACACTAAAGCCTTTATTTCTGTTTCAAACGTAATGGGGGTTTACGGAAAGGGATTTGAACAGATTAGGCATTAATGGTATTGCCTAACCAAAAACCTCAACATTATAAGTGTAGTTTTCTGAACTGGTAAAGATTTACTCCCATAAATATATGGTTGTGTGCATTTCTTGTATACTTTTGTATCCAAGTTAAATTCTAGTAATTAGCATCTAACCATCATATTATATGACTATTAGCCCTATTTTTAAAGTAGCCAAAACCTACTCAATTATTGTTTTTGGCCTATTTTTATATTCCCTTTCATGGACAGCATTCATCCTTCCTCATCAAATTACAGGTGGCGGAGTATCAGGCATTGGAGCACTTCTATACTATGCAACAGGATTCCCTGTTGGTTACTCCTTCTTCCTGCTAAATGCTATACTTATACTACTTGCCATTAAAATTTTAGGGGCTAGTTTTGGCCTAAAAACTATTATTGCTGTAATTGTTGCTTCAATAATTCTCTCAGTAATGCAGCCGCTTATTACCATACCAATTGTTGAGGATAAATTCCTCTCAGCAATCATTGCAGGTATATTGTCGGGTGTAGGTTTAGGTATAATTTTTACACAAGGAGGAAGTACCGGAGGAACGGATATTATTGCCATGATAGTGAATAAATACCGGAATATTAGTCCGGGCAAAGTTATAATGCTATGCGACGTGTTTATTATAGGCTCCTCGTTTCTTGTGCTTACCGACCTTATTCCTGTAAAACGAATTGAGACCATTGTTTACGGATATGTATCGGTAGCAATTACAGGCTACGTAATAGATGCTGTTCTCTCGGGGAGCAGGCAATCTGTTCAAATGTTCATTTTCTCAAAAAAATTCAACGAGATTGCAGATGGAATTACTGAGCGGGTTAAGCGCGGGGTTACTGTTATTGACGGAGTAGGCTGGTACACCAAGGAGAATCAAAAAGTGGTTATCACCCTCGTTCGTAAGCATGAGGTAAGCGATATCTATAAGATAATTAAGGAGATTGATCACGATGCCTTTGTTTCTGTGGCTAACGTTATGGGTGTGTACGGCCAAGGATTTGAGCGCATTCGTTCATAAAGCTGGTCTATACCCTTGTTACTAAAGTTTCGAAAATGCTAAGACCAGCAATCTAGATCCATAGTTTTGATGTAAAATAATTAGAAAATATGTTAAAGAAAATTTTAATCATTCTAATAATTGTCACACTGTCTCTTGCTGCAGTTTTATTTTTTACACAATCTAAGGAATTCAAACACCAATCAACATCCCTTTCCGTAAATCCTGACACTACTTATCAGCAACCATTGCTTGAGTATGGAATTCCTGTTGATTCATTCATTGTATCAAATTATGTTATTCAATGGAATCAGACATTGGGCAGCATAATGGAGTCGCTCAATGTTGCTGCTGAGCACATTCGACAAATTGAGCCAAAATCTAAGGATATTTTTGATATCCGAAAGATTAGAGCAGGCAATGCATACAAGGTTTTTACCCAGTCCGACTCCAACGCAAAGGTTGAATACCTGGTTTATGAGCATACCCAGGTTGACTATGTGATTTTCCACTTTTCCGATTCGCTTCTCGTAAGCGTTGGCCAGCGGAATATTGTGCCTATTACCCGTATAAGCGAGGCCGAAATTTCCTCTTCGCTATGGGAAGCAATGAATATATACAACCTAAACCCCATACTGGCACTCGATCTCTCCGATATTTTTGCATGGACAGTTGACTTTTTTGGGCTATATCCTGGCGACAAGTTTAAGGCTATTTACGATGAGCTATTTGTTGGTGACAAGTCAGTAGGAATTGGTACCATCCACGCTGCTTGGTTCGAGCATCGAGGAGAAAAATACTATGCATACCGGTATATGCAAGATTCGGTTTGGAGTTACTGGGACGAAAAAGGAAACTCCCTACGAAAAGCTTTTCTTAAAGCACCTTTGCGCTTTTCGCGCATCAGCTCGGGCTTCTCGAACAGACGAATGCACCCTGTGCTCAAAATCTATCGCCCTCACACTGGGGTCGATTATGCTGCCCCAGAAGGCACTCCAGTTGTTGCCATTGGCGATGGAGTAGTGATTGAAAAAGGGTATAACAATGCTGCTGGTAACTACGTTAAAATAAGGCACAATAGTGTGTACACAACCGGTTACAACCATTTTTCGCGTTTTGGTAAAGATGTTGCAAAAGGCGGAAGGGTTCAACAGGGTCAGGTTATTGGTTACGTTGGCAAAACAGGTTATGCAACGGGCCCTCACCTTGATATGAGATTCTGGAAAAACGGTAAGCCTATTGATCCGCTTAAGGTTGAAGCCCCCCCCGTTGAACCAATTAGTAAAGAGAACCACGATATCTTTATGCACAGTATTACCAGTTATCAGGTTAAACTCGACAGTATTTCGCTTAGGCCAATATTTCCAAAGCAAAACGCTTTTGCCTGGTTTTAGGTTTTTGCTATTCCTGAAAATATAGTGCTCTCAAGTTGATTGGTTTCAATTTTCGTTTTAAGTTGCATAGAACATTTATGGAGTATTATCCTGCGGGGAATTAATCTAAATTCTTTTAACTTAAAACCTTATATTATGAAACGAAAATATAATAGTATAAACTTCAAACTGACTCTATATTTCCTTGCGCTATTATGGTTATCGTCGTGTAAAACTGCATACTACCCAACCACTCACAATTCTCCAATGCTTAACAATAAGGGGGAGTTTCAAATCTCAGGAATTCTTGGTACGGGTAACCTTGAGCTGCAAACGGCATACGCCATAACCAATAATATCGGTATTATGGTTAACGGCAGCTACTTTAATGAGGATAGAGAAATTAAAATTGATGACGAGGTGACTGAAATAACCCTTACACATAACCTTATTGAAGCAGGTGTAGGTTACTTTACTAAGCTTGGAGGATTAGGGAAATTTGAGGTCTTTGCAGGTGGAGGCGTTGGTAGTGTTCCGGCTAATTTTAGGGAGATAACCTATGTTTTCGACGGAACTCAAACCGACAAAATGACTAAGTTCTTTGTACAACCTTCGGTTGGAATAGGTAGCGATTTTTTGGATTTTAGCGGAGGTGTCAGAATATCTGGAATTACCATGAACAAGCAATTGGTTGTGTTTGCAGAGCCAGAACTATCAATAAAACTTGGTTACAAAAATGTTCGGTTTGTTGCTAGCATGGGGTTATCTCTACCCCTTAATAACACTGATAATCTTACGTGGAATTACAACCCATTAATAATTGGACTTGGCATACAAATCAACCTAGGCCGAAAATACGAGTAACCCCTATAAAACCTTATTGATATACCCCTCAACAACCTTGGGGAAATGCTCGTACTCAAGAGCGTGAATTCGCTCTGCTAGGGTTTCTGGAGTATCACTAGGCAGGATGTCGCATTTAGCCTGAAAAAGGATGTCACCTTCATCGTATTGAGTATTTACTATGTGAATGGTGATACCGCTGTAAATTTCCTTTGAAGCAATAACAGCCCTATGCACATTCATACCGTACATCCCTTTGCCGCCATACTTCGGGAGAAGTGCTGGATGAATATTTACTACCCTACGCCCAAAAGTTTCTACAATTGGTTGGGGTAAAAGTTTTAAAAAGCCAGCTAAAACTATAAAATCTATCTCCAATTGCTTTAAAAGTTCAAGTATTTCACCCGATTTTAGCTGCTCCATTGTAAAAATATGGGATGAAATTTTTAGTCTATTTGCTCTTTGGATAACAAAAGCCTTTGGATTTTCTGTGAGAATTAACTTGACCCTAGCTCGATTTGACTGTGAAAAATGGTTTATTAGGTTCTCAGCATTTGATCCTGAGCCCGATGCGAAGATGGCTATATTGTTCATCTTGTGATACTTGTATTGTTCTCTGAATTGAAAAGGCAAAAAAAGATCTTTAAAAGATCAAAAGTAAGAACAAAAAGTATACTTTTGCCGAGAATTAAAACTATTAAGTTTTTTAATTTGGCTTAATATTTTTTTCTTTGCATTTGTAAATAAACAAAACCTATTTATTAATTAAACATTAAAGCTATGTCTGATATTGCAACTAGAGTTAAAGCCATTATCGTTGACAAGTTGGGAGTTGATGAGAATGAGGTAACCACCGAGGCCAGCTTCACTAACGATTTAGGTGCTGATTCACTTGACACCGTAGAGTTGATTATGGAATTTGAGAAAGAATTCAATCTTTCAATCCCTGATGAAGAAGCTGAGAAAATCGGCTCAGTAGGTGATGCAGTAAGCTACATTACAAACAACTCGAAGTAATTTTTTTTAAAACTTGTAAAGGCAAATTATTATTTATAACACATTTAGTGCTATGGAGTTTAAGCGTGTTGTTGTTACAGGACTGGGAACTATTAACCCTATTGGGAATAATATAAAAGAATATTGGAGTAACCTAGAGCAGGGTGTTAGTGGCTCTGAGCTTATCACCAGTTTCGATACATCCAAGTTCAAAACTAAATTTGCCTGTCAGGTTAAAAATTTTGATGCCCTCCAACATTTCGATCGTAAGGAGTTAAGGAAGTACGACCTGTACTGCCAGTATGCTATGGTATCTGCCCATCAGGCAATTCTAGATTCGGGGTTAGACCTCGAAAAGATTGACCACGATGCTGCTGGTGTTATTTGGGCTTCTGGAATTGGAGGAATTCAAACTTTTATGGAAGAGATGAGAGGCTATTTCGCTGGTGATGGAACACCACGATTTAGCCCCTTCTTTATTCCAAGAATGATTGCCGATATTGCTGCAGGCCACATTAGCATGCGCTACAGTTTCCGTGGACCTAATTACGCAACGGTATCGGCTTGTGCTTCATCAAACCATGCGCTAATTGATGCCATGAACCTAATTCGATTAGGTAAGGCAAATATTTTCATCACTGGAGGATCTGAAGCTGCAATAAACGAAGCAGGTATGGGTGGCTTTAACTCAATGCAAGCCATATCTACCAATAATGATAATTACAAAACAGCATCTCGACCATTTGATGGTACTCGTGATGGGTTTGTAATGGGCGAAGGTGCTGGTGCACTTATTCTTGAAGAATATGAACATGCCAAAGCACGCGGCGCTAAAATTTATGCCGAAATAGTTGGAGGTGGCATGACAGCAGATGCTTACCACTTTACTGCTCCTCACCCCGAGGGTTTGGGTGCTAAGAATGTTATGCTAAATGCCCTTAAGGATGCCAACCTAAAGCCTGAAGATGTTGATTATATCAACGTACACGGAACAGCAACTCCAATTGGAGACGTTGCTGAATTAAAAGCAGTTACCTCTGTTTTTGGTGAGCATGCTTACAAACTAAACATAAGTTCTACCAAATCAATGGCTGGTCACCTTTTGGGAGCAACTGCCGCAATTGAAGCTATCGCTTCAATCTTTGCAATAAACACGGGCATTATACCTCCTACAATCAACCATACTACACCTGATCCCCAAATTGACAGCAAGTTAAACTTGACGTTAAATAAAGCACAAAAGCGCGAGGTAAACGTAGCACTTAGCAATACTTTCGGTTTTGGCGGGCATAATTCCTCGGTGATCTTCAAAAAAATTGTTGAATAGCAAATAGAGTGATTCGTCGATTTTTAGGATTCAAGCGAAAATTAGTTAATGCATCCGACAAGGCTTTTTTTAGTCGGTTAAGGAAAGAGTTTGGCATTAACGCAACGCGTTTGGACCTTTACAATATTGCCATTATCCATAAATCGGCTTCTACCATAGTATCGAAGGGCAAAAAGGTAAATAACGAAAGACTCGAATATTTAGGCGATGCCATACTTGATGCTATTATAACCGATTTTCTTTTTACAAATTTCCCGAATAAGGATGAAGGGTTTCTGACTAAAATGCGCTCGCGCATTGTTAGTAGGCAAAGTTTAAATTGCATAGCCCTTGCTATTGGGTTGGATAAAATTGTTGTTACACAAACCAATAACCCCCTTGCCCACAAGCATATTTTTGGCGATGCCCTTGAGGCCTTTGTTGGTGCAATATTCCTCGATAAAGGTTATTCATACACTAGTCAGTGGGTAACAAAATTCATCCTAACGCACCACGTCGACCTAAACGAACTGCAAGTAACCGAAAGCGATTACAAAAGCCGCGTTATTGAACTTGCCCAAAAGTATAAGTACGAAGTTCTCTTTGATAGCCAAGAGAGTGAATCATCCAAAGGACAATCCCCCGTTTTTGAATCAAAACTATACCTTAACCAAAAGTTGTTGGGGAGTGGTTTTGGCACATCAAAAAAGGAAGCGGAACAGATTGCAGCTATGGTTGCACTAGAGCGAATTGATATTATATCTCTCCCACTCAATCCAGTTAAACCCCAGACCATTAATTGGGAAAACTAACTCAATAGTGAACCCTTGAAAAACAATGGTTATGGCAAAACGGAAAATCCTACTTAGCGTACCCAAAGAAAAATCGTGGTTTTTCGCAATTTCAAGTGCTGAAACTATCCATAAATTGACCTGGAGCATCAACTCCACCTTACACTTTAACCTTAGCGAGCACACAGGAATTGCTAAGGGTGAAATTATTTACCCTATACTGTTTGATAGCGCTACAAGCCAAGGAGTATCTGTTGCCATTATAAAAAACAAGATGGATAACCAAGTCCTAATTAAAGGACTTGAAAATATTGACTATATTCTTGTGATTAGGGGGAGCATTACCGACAAAGAAACTAGCAACATTATTGCTAAGCTCAAAGTCGTAGATAACGTTATTGCTATAATTGCAATCAACCAGCAAAAAATTAAGGACCTCAGCCTTCTCGAGAGTATTTAGGCTGAATTGGGCTAAAAAAACAATGCAGGCGGGAACCACCCCGCCTGCATTAACCCTAAAACCTTAAACCTATGAAAAAACATTCAGTAGTAACCCAAGTGGGTAGTGAATGTTATTTACGCTACAAAGATAGTCTACAAATATGTTAACGGATATTAAGCTTTGTTAAAGATCGTTAAGGGTTGATGCTTCGATTTTGTAAGTACGTACTTTTGTAAATATGAGAAGAAGCACTATTTGGATACTCGTGGGGATTATCTCCTTGGCAACTATTGGCCTTATCACTGTTCAATCTAAATGGGTAAAAATTGCCGTTGAGGTTAAAGAAGAGCAATTTTGGCAAACGGCTAAACTGGCATTGGAGAAAGTGGTAACTGAGGTTGACCGCCAGGAGACCATCGTTCAGGTTATTGACGAAATAAGCCCCTACGCCTCAGTAGGCTCCTCATCATCGCCCCGCTTAACCCACCATTTTAGCACCATAAACCGCACTCGGGGTGGCCTTAGAACCCGACAGCAAGATCAACAGGTATTTACCATAACCCAACTCGATACGCTAAAAATTCCTTCCTTCTCTCGTTTCTCTAGCATCGATTCCCTACAGGTTATACGAATTGACGATAATCTTTGGGATATAAAGCCAGCAAAGCAATCAATTCATTACCCCGAATTAAGTTTCAACATATCTATCGACGAAAAATTACTCAACAAAACTGTATTCGTCGAGAATATTATTGACAAGCTAATAAGGATTGAACTGCCCATAAACGAGCGCATTCCGCAAGAAGTGCTGGATACAATAGTGAAAAATGAGCTTTGCAAATTTGGGATTAATGCAAAGTTAGAATACAAGGTTACATCAGAAAACGATAGTATTGTATACTCAAGTATTGGCTATAAAAAAGGGTTGCCAAACCCAATAAAAGTGCAGCTGTTCCCCAACGATTTTTTCTCAAAAAAATATTTTCTTTCCATATACTTTCCAAATCAAATGTCATACGTAATTGGCTCACTGGGATCGATGACCATTACAACTTTTATGCTCACCTTAATTATTATTTTCAGTTTCAGCTTTACGCTGGTAATTATATTTAAGCAGAAGAGACTGTCAGAGATCAAAAACGATTTTGTGAGCAATATGACCCACGAGCTAAAAACCCCAATATCCACCATATCGTTGGCAGCACAAATGCTTGGCGATCCGTCAATTCCCGATGAGAACAAACGGGTAGAACATTTAGGAGGAGTTATTGCAGAAGAAAGCCGGCGTTTAGGGCTACAGGTTGAGAAGGTTTTACAAATGGCTATCTTTGAGAAAACTAAACTTAAACTTAAACTTAAGGAAGTTGATCTGCATCATGTAATTGAAAAGGTGACGCAATCGTTCGAACTTCAGATTCAAAACGTTAATGGTGAATTGCTCAAGGATCTTGATGCACAAAAATCAGCCATAATTGCGGATGAAGTGCACATTACAAACGTTGTGAATAACCTATTAGATAATGCCCTAAAATATAGTAACGGAAACCCTCAGATAAAAATATCAACCCAAAATAAAAACCAGGGGATAGTTTTTACGGTAACCGATAATGGAATAGGCATTAACAGGGAAAACCAAAAGCGCATTTTCGATCAGTTTTATCGTGTACCCACCGGAAACTTGCATAATGTAAAAGGTTTTGGGCTTGGGCTTTGTTATGTAAAAAAGATAATTGATGAACATGATGGACAGATTTGGGTAGAAAGCACCCTGGGGCAGGGTAGCAAATTTAGTTGCTTTTTCCCATTTAACGGACCAAATGATAAGCTAACCTCTTAATAACACACCGCTATGAAAGAAGGAAAAACAAGGATTCTGCTTGCTGAGGATGACGAAAACCTAGGACTATTGCTCAAGGAATATTTGAACGCCAAAGGCTACGAAACCGATCTGTTTAAGGATGGAGAAAAAGCCCTAAAAGGCTTTAAAAATTATTACTACGACATCTGCATACTTGATGTAATGATGCCGCTAATGGATGGGTTTACCCTTGCTAGAGAGGTTAGAATTATAAACCCAGCTATGCCTATACTATTTCTTACCGCCAAATCGATGAAGGAGGATGTTCTTGAAGGTTTTACCATTGGAGCCGACGATTACATGACCAAACCCTTTAGCATTGAGGAGCTGCTTATGCGCATTGAGGCTGTTCTTCGCAGAACAATGAACGATCCAACTGCGGCAGGGCAGGATTCTTTCCAGATTGGTAACTACCAATTTGAGGTAACAAAGCAAATCCTTACTATTGGCGACTCAGTTAGGCGGCTTACCACCAAAGAGTCGGAATTACTAAAGCTCCTTTGCATAAACAAAAACTCTATTCTCGATAGAAATTTTGCCCTCAAAACCATATGGATCGACGATAGTTACTTCAACGCTAGGAGTATGGATGTTTACATTACAAAACTCCGAAAGTACCTTAGCGCTGATCCAAGTGTCGAAATTATCAACGTAAGAGGCAAAGGCTTCAAACTACTCTCCCAGCCCTAGTGGCAATATTGATAATATCAGTAAAAATTAACTACTAAAATGAAGAAAAGATAACCTTGATATACTGTTTTTCGTTAACTTTGTTAAATGTTGGATTTATTATTTAAAGCAACAGACCATTGTTGTTTCATTTTTTTGTGTTATTATTGAGTGTTGATTGAGGACTGAAATATTTTTAGCATGGAAAAGATTGTAATTGAACCAACAAACGAAACGCCTAAGGTTATACTAGATAAAGAGAATAATATATTTGAATTCTCCGGTAGTTCGCTTCCTGAGGATGTGGTAACTTTCTATACTCCAATCATTAACTGGTTCGAAGAGTACGCCAAAACACCAAACGAAAAAACAAAAATCATCTTTAACTTTGAGTACTACAACACTTCCTCATCAAAGATGATTCTGAAATTGCTTGAGATGTATAAAGATATGCATCGAAGTGGCTATGACATTGAGGTGCATTGGCATTTCATGGAGGATGATGAAGATATGATAGAAGCAGGTGAGGATTACTCTGAAAATATAAAAGTTCCCTTTAAATTTATTGCCCACAGTCGTTAAATCATATCCATTAAACCGTATCAATATAAATGGCACTTCACAAATTCCGCTTAGCAACCCTAAAGATTTTTGGTCGGTTTCCAAAAACCGAAGAGTTTGAAGCAATAGACAATGCCCTGAGAAAAGAGTATGATGATTTCATAACCTTCGGTGAATCAAAAAACTATGCAGACTATCTGCAACTAAAAAGTTATATTGATTCGGGGGAACCTAAGCGATTACAAGAAGAGTTAAAGTTACTAAAGTACTCAGGATCGCAGGAGCAACTCAAGGAACTTGAACTTAAAAGACTAAGCAAGGATAAGGCGCTTAAAAATTATTTTAAGGTTAAGGATTCCGAAAACCTTAGTTTTACCCGTAACGTTGAACTTTCAGGCAAGCCAACCCGTTACAAGGAACTCAAACAAATTGTTGAATCCGCCGATTACCTAGCGCAGCGAAGGTTGCATAAAAAGGATAATTCTGAGGAATATAAGCAGGAACTAGTTTATAAACAGTTTAAAAAAGATTCAGAGCTCAAGCGGTATTTTAAGCTGATGAACAGCAATGAATTTAAAGATTACCTCTCCTTAGATGGGTCCGGTAGGGTTACAGCCTTTACCGAACTAAAGAATTACATTCACTCCAAAGATTTTGCAGATAGAAAAGAATACCTGCTATCCAATAAAAAGTTTGAACAGACTGAAGAATACAGGAAGTTGCAAGAATACGAGAGTCTTAAAAAATCGGAGAGGATTATCTGGTATGAATCGTTATTGCACTCACCCAAGTTTGATGAAATAAAACGATGGAAACTAGTTTTCTCTGACAATTTTGAGGATAAAAAACTAGATCCTAGTAAATGGATTACTCGCTATTTCTGGGGCGAAGAACTGATAAATAAAAGCTATTCGCTTGCAGCCGATAAGCACTGCTATACCGATGGCAACAATATTGAATTGAACAATGGTATCCTAAAAATAACAACTCGTAAAGAGGAGGCAGAAGGACTAGCATGGGATCTGAAAATGGGTTTTATCCCCAAAAAATTTGAGTATACCTCTGGTATTATAAGCACAGGAAAATCCTTTAGACAACAACAAGGTCGGTTTGAGGCCAAGGTCAAATTTACCGATACTCCTGGTGTTTACCATGCCTTTTGGCTTGTGGGCGACAAGATGCTGCCTCACATCGATGTTTTCAGAAAAAACGCTAAAAATACTTCGACCCAGGGTTCAATCTATACAGCAAAAGATGGTAGTTCAAAGCCTCTCGTGCTAAAATCGAAACTTGGCGGATTTAACTTCTCTTCCAACTTTTTTATCCTAAGCATTGACTGGAATACCGAAAGCATTGTTTGGAAGATAAATGGAGTTCCATACATGGAAAGTACCCAGAACCTACCCGGTATGCCAACCTACTTGGTACTCTCGTCAGGTGTGATTGGTGATGCAACACCTAATGCGCTGCCTGCTAGCCTTGAAATTGATTGGGTTAAATGCTGGAAAGAGAATCCTAAAGAGTAAACGAATTAAGCCCTAATTACTCCCCTATTTATCTACTTTAAATAGGCTGAAACGTTATGCAAAACCTTGTAGTCGGGACTAAACGTAAAGTTACTGTCAAAATCCCACTGCCATTTTTCGAGGAGCGTTAATTCGCTTAAATCTGTATAAATCCGAGGGGTTGTGTGTGATAAAAAACCATCTTCGTTATAAAATTCTGCTTCAGTGTCGCTTATTATAAGGCTACGGTCTTTGGGTAAACCATTTATATGAGCCTGTTGAAGAGTTTGAGCCAATTGTAGCCTCTCGATATCGCTCATGTGATTTTTACAAATCAAAAAATCTTCGATAAGTAGGTGTAGCTGACTAAGCATATTAATTGAAACAACAAACTGATAGTCTTTGGAGATAATGCTTACCGCCTCTTCTCCCATTTGCAAAAGGCGATTAAAGTCTAACAGTTTCCGCTTGCCTTTAGCACTATCCCATGCCCACTTAACAGCACCCCCCGTAATGTCAATATCAACTAGTTTTATGTTGGGGTGCTTGCTATACTTATGCAATATTCGCTTAGGATGCGCAATATCAATAAGGCAAACCTCAGTTGATGACTCAAGTAGTTCGTTTAAAGGGATATCGAGCAACCATCCACTACCTAAAAACGCAATGGATTTTGGTTTTCGTCTCTTTACCTCGGAGAGTATTAACTTGTGAGAGTGTAATAAGTGCTTTTGCCAATCATTGCTCCTATCGAGATATCTACGCATAATCCCCATCTGGTTCGACAGATATCCCATCCTATAGAGCATCCACCAGTGGGAGAAAGAGGCCATTTGCTTTGGGCGTTTTAATCCATTTTAAGCACTGCCAGAAAAGCTTGCTGCGGAACCTCCACATTACCTACCTGACGCATGCGTTTTTTTCCTTTTTTCTGCTTCTCAAGAAGTTTACGCTTACGCGATATATCACCACCGTAACACTTTGCTGTAACATCCTTACGCAGTGCTTTAATAGTTTCGCGGGCAATTACCTTAACCCCAATAGCAGCCTGTATGGCAATATCGAACTGCTGACGTGGAATAAGCTCCTTGAGTTTCTCGCACATCTTCCGCCCAAATGCATATGCATAATCGCGGTGAATTAGAGTTGATAGAGCATCAACCATTTCACCATTGAGTAATATATCAAGCCGAACAAGGGTTGCCTCCTGGTAACCATCCATGTGGTAATCGAAGGACGCATAACCACGAGAAATTGATTTTAGCTTATCATAAAAATCGAAGACAATTTCTGCAAGCGGCATAGTAAAGGTCAGCTCAATCCTATTGGTAGTAAGAAAAACCTGATTCTTTAGCTCTCCCCTTTTATCTATACAGAGTTTCATGACCACGCCTAGCGATTCGCTATTGGTAATGATTTGGGCTATGATTGTAGGCTCTTCAATATGATCGATAAGGGTTGGCACAGGCAATCCGCTGGGGTTATGTATCTCTATAAGCTCCCCCTTGGTTGTGTGTACCTTATACGATACGTTAGGTACCGTAGTAATAACATCCATGTCAAATTCTCGATACAGTCGCTCCTGCACAATCTCCATATGAAGCAAACCTAAAAAGCCACATCTGAATCCAAAGCCAAGAGCGAGGGAACTTTCAGGCTCATAGGTTAGCGAGGCATCGTTAAGTATAAGCTTTTCGAGCGATGCGCGTAGATCTTCGTATTCGTCTGCATCAACAGGATAAAGGCCAGCAAAAACCATAGGTTTTACGTTCTCAAACCCCTCAATACCCTTTGCGCAAGGTCTATCAACATGGGTAATGGTATCGCCAACTTTAACCTCAGCCGAGTTTTTTATACCCGATATAATATATCCAACATCACCCGCACTAACAAAATCTCGAGGCGACATTTTAAGTTTAAGAACTCCTACCTCATCAGCATCATACTGGCGCTTTGTGTTGATAAATTTAACCTTATCTCCTTTTTTTAACGTACCGTTAAATATTTTGAAATACGCAATAATTCCTCTGAAAGAGTTAAATACTGAATCGAAAATAAGGGCTTGCAAGGGTTCATTGGGATCGCCCTTGGGAGCTGGAATCCTCTTAATTATAGCCTTAAGAATTTCGTCAACACCAACACCCGTTTTGCCACTTGCCAAAATAATATCATCGCGCTTACAACCAATTAGCTCTACAATTTGATCTTGCACCTCCTCAATCATTGCCGAATCCATATCAATCTTATTCACAACCGGAATAATCTCTAGGTCGTTGCCAATAGCAAGGTAAAGGTTAGATATTGTTTGGGCTTGAATACCCTGAGTTGCATCAACTATCAGCAAAGCCCCTTCGCACGAAGCAATGGCGCGCGATACCTCGTATGAGAAATCGACGTGACCTGGTGTGTCAATCAGATTAAGTACATATTTCTGCCCTTCTTCCTCATAATCCATCTGTATGGCATGGCTCTTAATGGTAATCCCCTTTTCTCGTTCCAAATCCATACTATCGAGCACTTGCTCTTGCCTTTCCTTCCCAATAACAGTACCGGTAAGTTCTAGCAACCTATCAGCAAGAGTACTTTTACCATGATCAATATGAGCAATAATACAGAAGTTACGTATGTTATTCATTTTAAATTTAGTTTGGAGCGCAAAGATATTGAAAATTAGTAACAGTATAATATGTAAATACACAATAAGCTAAACCAAAAAAAAGGGGCCAAAGCCCCTTTCAATTATATTATTAAGGCTTATAGCGTTCGTTTAACTTCTATCTCATGGAACGACTCTACAAGATCACCAATCTTAATATCATTGAAGTTGTTGATATTTAAACCACACTCAAATCCATTTGCCACCTCTCTGGCATCATCCTTAAATCTTTTCAGAGAGCCAAGATCGCCGGTGTAAATCACAATACCATCGCGAATTAGCCTGCACTTTGCATTTCGGATTATTTTACCCTCACGCACAATGCATCCTGCAACAGTACCCACCTTGGTAATCCTAAATGTTTCAACTACCTCAGCTGTACCAAGTATCTCCTCCTTAATCTCAGGTGAAAGCATACCCTCCATGGCCGCTTTAACCTCGTTAATGGCATCGTAAATAATTGAGTATTTCCTTACGTCAATCTCTTCCTTTTCGGCTAATTTGCGTGCGCTAATTGAAGGACGAACCTGGAACCCAATTACAATAGCATTAGATGCTGCTGCCAATAGGATATCGGATTCTGAGATTTGACCAACAGCCTTATGAATTACGTTTACCTGTATTGACTCAGTGGATAATTTAATTAGAGAATCGGATAGTGCTTCGATAGATCCATCAACGTCACCCTTAAGCACAATATTTAGTTCCTGGAAGTTGCCAATGGCTATCCTTCGACCAATCTCATCGAGAGTGATGTGTTTCTGAGTACGCAGACCCTGCATACGCTGAAGTTGCTCACGCTTATTGGCAATATCCTTGGCTCCCTTATCGGTATCCATAATATTGAAGTAGTCGCCAGCCAATGGTGCTCCATTTAAACCAATTACCTGAACAGGTGTTGATGGACCTGCAGTTGTAATACGTTTTCCACGCTCATTAAACATGGCTTTTGCCCGACCAAAATGAGAACCAGCAATCATAATATCGCCTTGGTGAAGGGTTCCGGTTTGAACAAGAACAGTAGCACTAAAACCACGACCTTTATCTAACGATGACTCTATGATAGTACCTGTAGCTTTCTTGTCTGCGTTTGCTCTTAAATCAAGTAACTCGGCCTCAAGTAAAACCTTCTCGAGAAGTTTATCAATATTTAATCCACTTTTTGCTGAAACATCCTGACTTTGATACTTACCCCCCCAATCTTCCACTAGGTAATTCATATTTGCAAGTGACTCCTTAATCTTTTCGGCGTTGGAATTAGGCTTATCAACTTTATTGATGGCAAAAACAATGGGAACGCCTGCTGCGCTCGCGTGGTTAATTGCCTCAACAGTCTGGGGCATCACATTATCATCAGCAGCTATAACAATTATGGCAACATCGGTAATGCGGGCACCCCTTGCGCGCATGGCAGTAAAGGCCTCGTGACCAGGAGTGTCTAGGAATGTTATTTGTTTACCACTTTCTAGTACAACAGAGTATGCCCCAATGTGCTGAGTAATTCCGCCAGCTTCGCCTGCAATTACGTTAGCATTACGAATCATATCTAGCAGCGATGTTTTACCATGATCCACGTGCCCCATCACAGTTACAATAGGTGAACGAGGTTTCAGATCCTCTGGCTTATCGGGTTCTTCTTCGAAAATTTCCTGAAGATCGGCGCTAACAAATTCAACTTTATAGCCGAACTCATCGGCAACAAGGGCCATAGTTTCAGCATCAAGTCTTTGGTTTATTGAAACCATAAGACCAAGGTTCATGCACACTTCAATAACGTCAGTAACAGGAAGATCCATCATGCTGGCCAGCTCATTCACAGAAACAAACTCTGTAACCTTTAGGGTTTGCTTGTCTTCTATTTCCTGCTCTATCTCCTGCTGGAGGCGTGCGCTAACCATATCACGTTTCTCACGGCGATACTTTGAACCCTTTGATTTACCGCCTTTACTAGTTAGCCTAGCAAGAGTTTCCTTTATTTGCTTTTGAACGTCTACTTCATTAACCTCTTGCCTAAGTTGTTTTTTCTTGGGCTTTTTCTTAGGTTGCTGAGTCCCTGTTTGCTTTTGCGCTTGTAATGGTTTTGCGTTGTCGCCCGAAACAGTAACCTTTTGGTTATCCTTCTTAATTCTTTTTCGCCTTTTTTTCTTAGCCCTGTTCTCCTCGTTCTCAGCTGCGGTAGGAGTTTTCTTTTTAGGCTCAACCGATTTCAGATCAATCTTTCCAACAACTGTAGGTCCACTTAATTTCTCTATTTCACGGCGGAAAAGTACGCTTTCTTCCTTCTTAGGTTTCTGAGGGATTTGTTCCTTTTCAGTGAATTCAACTTTTTTCTCAACCTTTGGCTCCTCTGCCTTTTTCTCTTTTTTAGCAACAGTTTTCTGTGAAGCGGCCTTTTCTTCTACCTTGTCGGATTTCTTTACAATTTTACTCTTACTCTTGCTCTGTTCAAGGTCAACCTTTCCAACTACATTTGGTTTAGAAAGTTGTTGAGTTTCGGTTTCAATATGCTCTATTGCTGGCTTCGACTCCTCAACTTTGGGAGCTTTTACCTTAATAGGTTCAGCTTTAACTGACTCACTCTCTTCGGGCTTTTCAACTTTTTTCTGCTCAAGATCGATTTTACCCTTAACGGTAATATTAATCTTTGGTTTTTCGGACTGAAAAATTTCTTTCTCTGGAGTAACATTTTTAACAATCACTTCCTCTTCGTTAGTATAGCCATCATCCTCGTCTGCTTCAACTGTTGGAATGTCTTCTATTGAAACAGATTCCTTCTTCTCGCGAAGATTCATTAGGCTAACCTTTTGTGACT
The DNA here is from genome assembly GCA_002410065.1 of Bacteroidales bacterium UBA5349. Classification (GTDB taxonomy): domain Bacteria; phylum Bacteroidota; class Bacteroidia; order Bacteroidales; family Tenuifilaceae; genus Perlabentimonas. The sequence continues at coordinate 272,183 of DHQB01000026.1, forward strand.
CCTTTTTAAGGTTGATATCACCACCAAACTCTTTGGCTAAGATGTCATATAGATTGGCATCTACCTTTGTGTTTGGGTTGTTCTCTATCTTATGCCCCTTCTTGCCAAGGATATCGACTAGGGTTGAGATCCCAACGTTAAACTCTCTTGCCAACTTACTTAATCTTATTGCTTTCTCAGCGTTTGTCATATTTTGTTAATCCAGGTTTGATTAATGTTGCAAAACTAAGCTAAAGCCAGTACTATTCAAATTCTGACTCTAGAATTTTAATTATCTCCTTAATAGACTCCTCTTCAAGATCGGTGCGCTTAACCAACTCTTCGTAAGGTATTTCGAGAACGCTTTTAGCTGTATCGCAGCCTATTCCCTTGAGCACATCAATGATCCAACCATCTATCTCATCGGCAAATTCATCCAAGTTAACATCATCTACCTCCTCCACACTACCGGCTTCGCGGAACACGTCAATTTCATAACCTGTCAGTTGACTTGCCAATTTTATATTGAAGCCACCCTTACCAATTGCTAAGGAAACCTCCTCGGGTTGTAGATAAACTTCAACCCTTTTATTGTGCTCATCAACCCTAATTGAGGTAATCTTTGCAGGGCTTAGCGAACGGGTAATATACAGCTGCAGATTGTTAGTAAAGTTAATTACATCAATATTTTCGTTGCGTAACTCACGAACAATACCATGAATACGGCTCCCCTTCATTCCAACGCAAGCGCCAACTGGGTCAACTCTTTCGTCGTATGATTCAACAGCCACCTTGGCTCTCTCGCCAGGTATTCGTACTATCTTCTTTATGGTTATTAAACCATCGAATATTTCTGGAACCTCTAGTTCAAATAAGCGCTCAAGGAAAACTGGAGATGTGCGCGAAAGGATAATTATTGGAGAGTTGTTTCGCATCTCTACCCTAACCACTACAGCACGAAGTGTATCGCCTTTTCTGAAGAAATCGGAAGGAATTTGCTCGTTTTTAGGGAGAAGTAACTCATTCCCTTCGTCATCAAGCACGAGGATTTCCCTTTTCCAAACCTGATACACTTCACCGGTAATTATATCTCCTATTCTATCCTTATATTTAGTGTAGATATTATTCTTTTCAAGTTCAAGAATTCGTGCTGTAAGGTTTTGCCTAAGAGCAAGAATTGCTCTACGCCCAAAATCGGCTAGTTTAACTTCATCTGTTACCTCTTCACCTACTTCGTAATCGGCTTCAATTTTTTTAGCATCAGAAAGAGCGATCTGTCGATTAGCGTCTTCAACCGCGCCTTCCTCTACCACTTCTCTGTTGCGCCAAATCTCAAAGTCACCTTTATCTATATTGATAATGATATCGTAGTTATCGTCGGAGCCATACATCTTTATGATCATATTCCTGAAAACATCCTCAAGCACGCTCATCATGGTTGGCCTATCGATATTCTTCAAATCCTTAAACTCGGCAAAGGTGTCAATTAGGTTTATATTTTCCATTTGTTCGCTAATATTATATTATGTCCTATCTAAATGAGATTACAATTTTTGCTGATTTCAAATCTTTGTAAGCAAAAGTAACTTTACGCACTAATAATTCTTTCCTTTTCTTGCCCTCCTCCTTTACCATTTCTTCTACCTCAATGGTAAAATCATTTTCATTAACATCCACTAATTTCCCAGTAACTTTCTCACCTTCAATCGGGATAACATTTAGCAATCGTCCCAAATTCTTTTTGTATTGTCGAACCACTTTTAAAGGGGAAGAAAGGCCTGCCGACGAAACCTCTAACTCAAAATCTTCTTCATCCCTGTCAAGATTTTGCTCTATTGCCCTGCTAACCTTCACACATCTATCTATCGAAATGCCCTCATCGCTATCGATCAGCACCAAAATATTATTGCTTGCAGATATTGTTATATCAACCACAAACTCTTTTTCTGAGTCAATGCACTCACTAATAATACTTTCTATTCTTTCCTTACTTATCATTATTTCACCTTATTATAACAAAACAGGGGACTAAAGCCCCCTGCGTCGTTTGCAATATGACGGCACAAAAGTATATTAAAAACTTTTTAAATCAAAATATTTGGCTGAATTATAACAAGATGCGACTAATTGTAATAAGGAAATCTATCGAATACCACGCTTAAAAAAAAGATTTTAGAAGTTTAACCTTTTAATGAATAAGCAAATGTGGTAAGAAGTGCTGGGGAAACCCAATGCATACTTTCTGATAAATTGATGAATACTAGGTATATACAGCAAACACAGGCATAACAAAAAAGCCTCGAGT
>DHQB01000026.1:274610-274948 GCA_002410065.1 Bacteroidales bacterium UBA5349
AGTGCCTGTCCGCTAACTAGCGGAACTCGAACCTGTGTCCGCCAACTGGCGGATATGAGCCCAACGAGCTACCCTCCCGTGCGAATGAGATTCCAGAGAAACTCCCTTCCTTTAGCCGATTTGAGCTCCTTCTCCCGGCGCATCGCTTCAGCCTTACTCGTAAACTGCTCGGTATAAACAAGGGTCCAAGGTCGATACCTAAGTGTCCAACCCTTGTTGCTCAACTCATTGTGCGAGAGCATACGCTTCTCAAGATCGGAGCTATACCCGATATATATTTTCTGAAAAGAGGGTGAGTGTAGTGCGTAAACCGTAAACATAGGCATAACAAAAAAGCC
>DHQB01000026.1:275052-366866 GCA_002410065.1 Bacteroidales bacterium UBA5349
AACAAAAAAGCCTCGAGTTTCCTCAGGGCTTGGTAGTAGCGGGGACAGGACTCGAACCTGTGACCTTTGGGTTATGAGCCCAACGAGCTACCAACTGCTCCACCCCGCAATATATTGTAAGTAGTGAACTATCTTTCGTTTATTGCGGTGCAAAGATAATACAAAATTAATAATCCCCAAAATATGCAAAAAGATTTTTAAGGATTGGCATTTCAGACTAAAATTAACGAATTTTAAGCCCATTAGCATAAAAGTGTATGCACATAAATGGTTATGCGTTGATGACTAAATATAAAAAGGTGCTATATTTGCACAATTCATAGATATTTAGATATGTTGAAGCCTAAATCGAACAAACGCTACATAAGCAAACTTAAGAATAAATATAGGCTTAGCGTCTATAACGATCAGACCTTTGAAGAGGTTTGGGTTATGCGGCTATCGCGCTTAAACCTAATTGCCGCTGCTGGTGGCATTGCTATTACCCTTATTACCATTGTAACCATATTAATTGCGTTTACCCCTATTCGGGAATTTATTCCTGGATACCCCGATGGGACTACCAGAAGGCTAATGGTTCAAAATTCCTTTAAAACCGATAGCCTTGAAAGGGAACTTCAACAATGGAAGATATATCTAGGTAATTTACATACTGTTCTTAGGGGTGAAAGTCCCGATAATCTTGAGAGTTTACCTGATACTTCAGTTAGATACAAGGAGATTAACTTTGCACGATCACTTGAGGATTCCCTTTTACGGTTACAAATAGAATCGGAAGAAGTTTATAATCTGTCAATTATAAATACTGCTGGGGAAAGGGAGGATAACCTAACCAAGTTACATTTCTTCCCTCCGGTAAAAGGAGTTGTTACAAACTCTTTCAATGCACAGCATGGTCATTTAGGCGTTGATGTTGTTGCTCCACCAAACGAAGTTATTGTTGCTATTGCCGATGGAACCGTAATCCTATCGAGTTGGACCCTAGAAACTGGTTATGTTATTCAAATTCAACACATCAACAACTTAATATCGATTTATAAACATAATAGCAAACTCCTAAAAAAATCGGGATCGCAAATAAAAGCAGGCGAAGCCATTGCAATTATTGGAAACTCCGGAGAGTTAACAACAGGGCCACACCTCCATTTTGAACTTTGGCATAATGGAACTCCTATTAATCCAGAACAATACGTAGTTTTTTAAGCAACAACAATCCCCAAGAGTGAAAAGAAGGATAGCCATACTAGGGTCAACAGGCTCCATTGGAACACAAGCATTACTGGTAATTGAAAGTCACCCCGACCTTTTTGAGGTTGAGGTTCTTACTGCCAAAAACAATGCAGACCTATTGATTCAACAAGCCATAAGGTATAGGCCTAACACTGTAGTGATAGGGAACAAGGAACTTTACACTCAAGTTCTTGTTGCACTTAACCCATACGATATAAAGGTTTATGCTGGGGATGAGGCAATCTCGCAGGTAGTTGAGATGGAAACCATTGATATGGTATTGACTGCAATGGTTGGGTATTCGGGACTTAAACCTACCATTAACGCCATAAAAGCAAAAAAGCCAATTGCTCTAGCAAATAAAGAAACCCTTGTAGTTGCTGGCGAACTTATTATGGGGTTAGCCTATGAGAATAATGTACCTATCCTACCTGTTGATTCTGAACATTCAGCAATCTTCCAGTGCTTAGTGGGAGAAAACAACCCAATTGAAAAGATTATATTAACGGCATCTGGCGGACCTTTCCGTACCCATACCCCTGAACAGTTAACCAGAGTTACTAAAGCCGACGCCCTTAACCACCCTTGCTGGTGCATGGGCAATAAAATCACTATCGATTCGGCCACCTTGATGAACAAAGGATTTGAGGTAATTGAAGCCAAATGGCTATTCAACCTTAAGCCCGAGCAGATTGAGGTAATAGTTCATCCACAGTCCATCATCCACTCTTTAGTTCAATTTGAGGATGGATCAATCAAGGCTCAAATGGGTTTACCCGACATGAAGTTGCCAATTCAGTACGCATTTAGCTTTCCAGATAGAATTAAATCGGATTTCGAACGCTTTTCATTTGCCCGTTTTCCAAACTTTAGCTTTGAGGAACCCGATACCAGTAGATTTCCCGCATTGAATTTTGCCCGTGAGGCAATGAAAAAAGGCGGAAACATGCCCTGCATACTAAATGCTGCTAACGAAATTGCAGTTGAGGCTTTTTTAAACGATAAAATTAGCTTTCTGGGAATGGCGGATTTAGTTGAAGACTGCCTATTAAAGGTAGGTTTTATTGCCAAACCTAACTACGACGATTATTTTACAACCGATAGCGTAACCCGTGAATACGCAAAAAGATTGATTAAGTAACCCTCAACAAATGTCCAATAGCACTGTTGATTAACAAAAAAAATAGTAATGGGAATTTTAAATCAGATAGCACAGTTTTTACTCAGCCTTTCAATTCTTGTCTTTTTGCACGAAATGGGCCATTACACCTTTGCACGATTGTTCAATACAAGGGTTGAAAAGTTTTATTTATTCTTTAACCCCTGGTTTTCTCTCTTTAAGTTCAAGAAAGGCGAAACTGAATACGGTATTGGATGGTTACCTCTAGGAGGATACTGTAAAATTGCCGGAATGATAGACGAATCGATGGACAAGGATCAAATGCTTGCTCCGCCCCAGCCATTCGAATACCGATCGAAACCAACTTGGCAACGTTTTCTTATCATTTCGGGTGGTGTGCTGGTTAATTTTATCCTAGCTCTTGTAATTTACTCCGTGGTTTTATATACCTGGGGCGAAGAGTACCTCCCTACTCAAAACGCGAAGTATGGAGTACATTGCTCTGAACTAGCCAAGGAAATTGGTTTTAAGGATGGTGATAAAATTCTTAGGGTAGGTGGAGAAGAAGTTGAATCGTTTTTTCAGATTGCCCCAAAAATTGTACTGGAGGGAGCATACTCTCTAACCATACAGCGTGAAGGAAGAACTCAAGAAATTGAGATTAGCGAGAGTTACCTCCCTGAATTACTGAAATCAAAATTTCTGTTTTTACCCAGATTCCCCTTGGAAATAGGGATGGTTATTGAGAATTCTCCTGCCGAAAGCGCAGGGTTTATGATTGGGGATAAACTGGCAGCCATTAATAATACACCTGCACTATACTTTGATGAGTTCAGCAATTCAGTAAGGTCTAGCGCGGGCGACAGTATTCTCATCACAGTAAACCGTAACGGTGCTCTCCAAAACCTTCACGTTAAGGTTTCTCAAGATGGTACTGTGGGCATTTACCCTATAGCAGAACGAAATTTCCTCGAACTTGAGAGCAGAAACTATACGCTGCTACAATCAATACCAGCAGGAATAAGTCGGGGTGCTAATACCATTTCGAGCTATCTAAAACAGCTAAAACTAATTTTTTCACCTAAAGCCAAAGCCTACGAATCTGTTGGAGGTTTTATCACCATAGGAAGTATTTTTCCGAAGTATTGGAACTGGCAATCGTTCTGGGAGTTAACAGCACTAATCTCCATTATTCTGGCAATAATGAACATGCTACCAATTCCAGCACTGGATGGAGGCCACATGCTGTTCCTAATATACGAAATGGCTTCGGGTCGGAAACCTAGCGATAAGTTTATGGAGTACGCTCAGATTGCAGGCATGCTTTTTATTCTAGCACTCGTATTCTTTGCAAATGCCAACGACGTGGTAAAACTTTTTAGGTAGATTAATACATTGGGTTTAAATCTTAACAACTAACAACACTTTAATTAGAATGCTGAAGAGGGGAATTGGCTACTTTACTGCTTTTTTAATGATTTCTTTTTTGCTGCCAAAGGGTGTTTATGCAGAATGCATAAGGAGTTACCCTCCGCTAAAAAGATGCAATATTCTAAAATCGCTCGATAGCCTAAAGCAACTTTCCCTTTTTATGCCCGACACTCTTTCTCACTTTAGAAAACAAATTCCCGTCACCCCAAATTTAGTTTATGAGGTAAAAATTGCTGCCATCGATAGGCTTTCTCCAATTGCCTTCGACTTTAACCCCTACGTTAAAAGATATATCGATATATATACCATTGAGAGAAGAGAGCAGGTAGGTCAAATGCTTGGACTGGCAAAACTCTATTTCCCTCTATTTGATGAGCTACTCGACAAGTATAACCTTCCCCTCGAACTCAGGTACCTTGCCGTTGTTGAGTCGGCGCTTAATCCTCTTGCTGTGTCTTCAAGTGGAGCTGTTGGTCTATGGCAGTTTAAGCTAAACTCGGGCAGGATGTTCAACCTTGAAGTGAATAGCTATATCGACGAACGGATGGATCCGGTAAAATCAACTGAAGCAGCTTGTCGATATCTTGATTACCTATATCGTATTTTTGGCGACTGGCATCTTGTGATGGCTGCATACAATTCAGGGCCAGGTGTGGTTCGCAACGCTATAACCCGTGCAAATGGCGAAACAAATTTCTGGAAATTATACGACCATTTGCCTGAAGCTGCTCAAAATTACGTACCTGCATTTATTGCTGCTGCATATGTCTTACAAAATGCCTCAGCACATAATATTTCTGCCCTCTCCCCTTTAATTAGCTTTGAACAGGTTGATACTGTACATGTTACAGAACCAGTTTCTTTTCGAGAAATAGCTATAATGACTGAAGTTTCAAATGATATTCTTCGCTTTTTAAACCCCTCCTTTCGGAGAGGTTATGTACCAAAATCTGAAAAACCAACCGCTATCTACCTGCCCATCGATGCCATTTCAAAGTTTGTTGAGAACGAGCAGAGTATTTACCTCAAAACACTACCCAAGGCAAATTATCATGAAAGGGTTGCCAATGCTGGAAGTACAACAAATAAAAACAAAGTGTTGCACGTTGTTCAATCGGGTGAGTATCTTCATAAAATTGCCATAGAATACTACTGCACAGTTGACGACATTTTGATTTGGAATCCAAAATCAGCCAGTGAACTTTCAGCGGGTGATACACTTGAGATTTGGGCTGATAAGAGTATACTTCAGAGGATTGGTGATGGCCCAAAAGACTAATTGACCAAACAAAATATTGGCATTTGTAAAATAAATTAGCACCTTTAGGGTTATTCAAGTATACTTAACCTAAATAAACAAGCACTATGAAAAAAACCTTGCTATTCACGCTTGCAGTAGCATTTGTTGTCCTTAACCAATCGTGCGACAAAGGTACGCAAGGACGCAAATCTATGCTTCCCAACGTTACTGGTGCTGCGGGCGAAGTAATTGTTGTGTTGGACAAATCGGTAATTAATGATAGCATTTCCAAAACCATAAAAACAATCCTTGAAGAGGAATTCCCTATGATACCGCAATCGGAGCCAATATTTGACGCTGTTATAATCCCCTCCTCTGGTTTTTCCGATATCTTTAAAAGTCATAGAAATATAGTTATAGTTAAGGTGGACAATAGCTTTAATGAGGCTAAAATAATTGCTCAACACGATGTATGGGCATCACCACAAACTCTGATTAACATCGTTGGGCGCACATATCCTGCCATTGAGGAGATGCTAAAAGTGGAAAAAGATAGGCTTATTCAAATTCTTGAGCAAGCGGAACGCGATAGAGTTGTTCAGAATGCTGAGAAATTTGAAGAGGAAAGTATTCGAGCGTTATTAGAAAAGAAGTTTGGTGTATCGGTTTCTTTCCCAAAGGGATACAAAATTAATCTTGATACAACCAACTTTGTGTGGATATCAAATGAAACAACCAGCACTAGTCAAGGAGTTTTTATTTACGAGTATCCTTATACCGAAACCAATACTTTTTCTGTAGATTATTTGGTAGCACAAAGAAATAACTTTATCCATAAATTTGTGCCCGGCCCCTCAGGAAATAGTTACATGAGTACAGAAACGATTATTCCTCCAAAATTTAGTCCCTTAATGTATAAAGGCAGATATTTTGGGCAACTTCGTGGCTTATGGACCGTAATTGGTCATCCTATGGGAGGCCCATTTATTAGCCTTACAACAATAGATGAGGTAAACAATAGGGTAGTAACCATTGAAGGATACGTATTTGCACCAAAGTTTAAAAAACGCAATTATGTTAGACAGGTTGAAGCGTTGCTACTCTCAATAAAGTTTCCCGAAATTGAAGAAAATAAATAGCGAATTAAGAATACCTATAATACAAAAAGGGAGGTAAAACTCCCTTTTATTATTTAATGTAATTCCCCGTTTTAGTCATCATCTTCAACTGATGAAGTACTACTGGGGCCTCTTACAATTCCTCGGCTAGAGTTTCTAACGAAATTAAGAATTTGATCGCGCTCTTCTGTTTTAGGCATCGTATTCTCTATTTCAGTAATAGCTTGCGAAACATTCAATCCCTTTGAATAAATAATTCGGTATATCTCCTGTATTTCGGCAACCTGATCTGAGTCAAATTTTCGTCTTCTGAGTCCTATGGTGTTTAGCCCAACAAAAACTATTGGATCGCGTCCAACACGGGCATATGGGGGAATGTCCTTATTCACCTTTGATCCGCCCTGAACCATAACATGAGCGCCAATGCGCTCAAACTGGTGCACTAGACAGCCACCTGAAAGTATTGCAAAGTGGTCAATCTCTACCTCACCTGCTAGCTGAACTGAGTTACCAAGGATAACATTATCGCCAATAACACAATCGTGGGCAACGTGAACATACGCCATAATTAAGCAATTGCTGCCCACTTTAGTATATCCCTTTGATGCAGTGCCCCGATTTACGGTTACACACTCGCGAAGTACAGTATTATCACCTATAATTGCGGTTGTGCTCTCGCCTTTAAACTTTAAGTCTTGTGGAATTCCCGAAACAACTGCTCCAGGAAAGACTTTACAATTGCTGCCAATTCGTGCACCATCTAAGACAGTAGCGTTTGGGCCAATCCATGTATTATCACCTATTTCCACATCTTCGGCAACATATGCAAAAGGTTCAATTTTTACATTTTTACCGATTTTTGCTTTCGGGTGTATGTATGCTAATGACTGATTCATTATTATTCTACTTTGATTTTGTAATTTGAGCTAGAAGTTCTCCTTCCATTACTAAAGTGTCTCCAACAAAGGCTTGACCAAACATATTTGCAATGCCCCGGCGTATTGGTTCAAGTAATTCAAGCCTAAAGATTAAGGTGTCACCAGGAACCACCTTACGCTTAAACTTAACCCGATCTATTTTCAGGAAATAGGTAACATAGTTCTCTGGATCGGGAACAGTATTAAGAACAAAAATTCCTCCTACCTGAGCCATAGCCTCTATTTGCAGTACACCAGGCATCACGGGCTCTTCAGGAAAATGGCCAACAAAGAAATCCTCGTTCATAGTAACATTTTTCATGCCTGTAATGGTGTTCTGATCCATATGCAAAATCTTATCTATCAGCAAGAACGGAGGCCTATGGGGTAATATATTCCTTATCTGAAGGATATCGTAAAGGGGTGGCTTGTTTGGGTCGTACTTAGGAATTTGGGGCTTCATAGCCTCTTTTCTGGCCATCTTCCGAATGGTTTTAGCTAGCTCCGTATTGGCATAGTGCCCTGGTCGTTTTGCAATTATCTTTCCCTTTATTCTCCGTCCTACTAGAGCCAAATCGCCTACAATATCCAGTAGTTTATGGCGAGCAGGTTCGTTCTGAAAATGCAAATCAAGATTATTCAATATCCCCTCGGGCTTAACATGAATCCTTGGTTTGTTGAATAAATCGGCAATCCTATCTAACTCTGATTGAGGAACCTCGTGCTCCATTATCACAATGGCATTCTGCAAATCGCCACCCTTAATCAGGTTATTTCTAAGCAAAACCTCAAGTTCGTGAAAGAACACAAATGTTCTGCAGGGTGCTATTTGTTCGCGGAAGTCCTTAATGTCAGCAAGTTGGGCATACTGATTGCCTAATACTCTTGATTTATAATCAATAAGAACATCAATGCTAAACGATTCATCGGGATAGGCTGCAATCTCAATTCCGTTTTCGGGATCGGAGTAAACAAGTTTTTCCTTTATTACATAAAAGCCCCTTTCTGCATTCTGTTTTTCTATTCCCACTTTACTAATCTCCTCAACAAAAACCCTTGCACTTCCATCCATTATTGGCATTTCTGGGCCATCTACCTTAATTAAGGCATTGTCAATTCCCAAGCCATGCAACGATGCAAGCACATGCTCTACTGTGCTAATTCTAACTCCATTCTGCTCAATGGTGGTGCCACGAGATGTATCCACCACATTATCGGCAATAGCATCAACAGTGGGCTCGCCATCAACATCGGTGCGTTTAAAAACGTACCCAGTATTCTCATCGGCAGGACAAATGGTTAGATTAACATCCACTCCGGTATGCAATCCTTTGCCCTTAAAGTGTATTTCGCTTTTAAGCGTTGTTTGCTTTTCTGTCATAATTAGAACTATTCTGTAGTATGAGGTAAAATTTTGAAAACAGATAAAAACTATAATTAATCCTTGCTTATGCTTTGCTTCAGGATGTCGATTTCTTTGACAATTTCGGGAAATTTTTTAAACAGTACGAATGAGCGGGTAAACCGCTTTATGTTCATTGCCGGCGATCCGAATAAAATTTCATCGGGTTCTTTAAGACTATTCGCTACACCTGATTGTGCCGATAGCTTAACACCGTTGGCAATGGTAATATGACCCGCCACGCCAACTTGTCCGCCAAACATACAATTTTTCCCAATCTTTGTTGAACCTGCAATTCCCGATTGCGCAGCAATAACCGTGTTCTCGCCAATCTCAACATTGTGCGCCACTTGAATTAGATTATCGAGCTTTACGCCCTTCCGAATTATTGTTGAACCCATTGTAGCCCTATCGATGGTAGTATTTGCTCCAACATCAACATTATCCTCAAGAATTACATTCCCTATCTGAGGAATCTTTTGATAAGTACCATCCGCCTGAGGCGCAAAACCGAAACCATCCGACCCAATAATGGCGCCAGAATGTATTGTACAGTTTTTGCCCACAACACAATCATCAGTAACCTGAGCGCCAGCAAAGACTGTAGAATTCTCGTCTATCTTCACATTATTGCCAATATAGGCGTTAGGATGAATCTGAACGCCTTTTGCAATGGTTGTATTCTCACCAATGTATACAAACGGGCCAACATAGGCACTACTATCAATACTTGCCGAGGGCTCAACATGTGCTTTTGCATGAACTCCTTGCTTAGCACTCTTTGCTGCTGCTACTAAGCTTAATAACTTTGCAAACGACTCGTAGGCGTTATCAACTCTGATTAGAGTTGCAGAAACTTTATCCTCAAGAATAAAGTCAGAATTAATTAAAACTATTGACGAACTTGTTGTATATAGATACTTTGAATACTTAGGATTTGAAAGGAATGAGAGTGCTCCAGGCCTACCCTCTTCAATCTTAACCACTGTGCTTGCCTTGATCTCTGGATCCCCTTCAACATTACCTCCCAGAAACTCAGCAATTGCTTTTGCTGTAAACTCCATATTATCCCAAATTTATAAAACGCCGCAAAATTAGCTATTTATTATTATTTAATGCATTGTTACTTTGCATAACACAAGAAATACTTTGTAATGTCTTTCGATAAAACATTAGTATTTAACATATCCGAAGCATTGTCTATATCGATTAACCTACCATCGTTGTATAAAATTTTAATTGATTCCTCTGTAGAACGATAGGCATTATTACTAACGGAATTGGTAATAACGAAATACCTACTGTAATTGCCTAGTTCTGGATATGTTCGATGAAACTGCTCCATCTTTTCAGAAACTTCCTGCTCGTTAAAGGGGTTGTTCCTCAACTCTACCTTATATAGTTTTCGTAAAACCATCATTTGGGCTAGTGTTGATAAAGCCTTGTCATGATGATATTGCCATTGTTTGGCTGCAACAAGTATGTCGGCATCATCAATATTTGTAAAATGATAAAGCGCTGAATCGCTACTTAAAGGTTGAAGAAAATCGGATACGACTACTTTATGCTTTAAAAAATACAAAAGCGATGGTGAACACCATAAGTCATCGCTCCCCTCAGCCAATTCGCGCGCTCTGTTAAGCAGTTGGATCAGCAGCTGCTCAGCAGCCACAACCGTTTTGTGTAAATAAACCTGCCAATACATTAAGCGTCTTGCAATCAAAAATTTCTCTATAGAATATATCCCCTTGGCCTCAACCACTAAGTTATCATCAACCACATTAAGCATTTTAATGATCCTATCTGAACCGATGGCTCCTTCGGTTACACCCGTAAAAAAACTGTCGCGCCTTAGGTAGTCCATCCTATCAACATCGAGCTGGCTCGAAACAAGTTGATGAAGGAACCGCTTGGGGTAAGTACCCTCGAAAATATCGATGGCCATGTCAAGCCTGCCTTCAAATTGTTTATTCATTTCGCGCATAAAACACTGGCCAATTCGCTCATGGCTAATGCCAAGGGCAAGGCTATACTCAAGTGAGTGCGAGAATGGGCCATGACCAATATCGTGAAGCAATATGGCTGCTATTGCCGCCTCAGTCTCCTGTTCAGTAATATTTAGCCCTTTAGCTCGCAAAACATCAATGGCCGATTCCATAAGGTGCATAGCACCTAGTGCATGCTGAAAACGGGTATGGTTTGCCCCTGGGTACACGAGGTAGGTTAGCCCAAGCTGACGGATATGGCGAAGCCTTTGAAAGAAGGGATGTTCAATGATGGCGAATGATAATGGAAAAGAGATATTGATAAACCCATGCACTGGATCATTAACAATCTTTTTCTTCTTTGCCTCCAGCATCGGAATGGGTTTTGAATTAGAAAAAATAAGATGAAACATCCATATTAAGAGCGAACATACTCACGAGAATGACAATTCCATGGATGTTCAAAGTCTACCTGCGGTAGGCAGACCTGCCTTTAAAAATAAAAAAAACAGACACATGAAATTTTATTATTAAGTTAGATGAAGATACATGGGTAAACGTTGCGTTCCATAACCAAAAAAACCAGCCTAAGCTGGTTTTTTATTTGCATTAAAAATTCTCCTGTATCTCTATAAGGTTAAAATCAATTCTTGTTATTAAAGCTTTATAATCATTCCCTGCAAAATAAATATCTTCATCATCCTCTTCGTAGTACCAATTTATAACCACTGTTTTCGCATCTAGCAAGGAAATACCCTCAACTTTTCTCATGATATCGAACAATCGCTTTGAAGAGCTAGTATTAAAGTACTCTAACTTAAAATGCAACTCCGTTCTATCGTTGGGCTCTTTAACGTAGTTATCAATCCAATTTAGGATAGGCTGATAAAAATCGATAACATTTTCAGGTATAGATCGTCCCTCTACCTTTATAATACCATTGTCGGCATCTAAGAGGGTGTATGGTGTGGTAACGGTTTCTTTTATTTCGATCTTCAGCATTGTCTTATCTTTTATTAAAAAGAATAATATTCGATGTGGTTATAGCTCCTCAACAATAAGGTAATCATCGCCATGCCCATTACGAAGAATTGCATCCCAGTAGCGCATGGTTATTATTGCTTCATTTCCTGATTTTCTGCTCCTAACCCTTATCTTTTTAAGGTTATGCCGTTCCATAGCAACCTCATCAAAATGAAAAGAGACGCTTGTTAGAGAATCCAAATCTTGTCCAAGCATAAGTATTGATTCATCATCCTCCTCGTATCGCCAAACAATCTCAACGCTATTCCCATTTGATGCGCAAAGGTCCAGCAACTTCATCATCTCATTTAAATACTTGTTTGAACTACTATTGGTATACTCTAAAAAAACAACAATCTTGGTATGCAAAGCAGGTGCCTTAATGTACTGCTCAAGCCAGTCGATAAGAGGTTGCCAAAAGGAGTAAACATCCTCGGTTATTGAGCGTCCTTCAATTTCGAGTATGCCATTCTCGCTAAAGTTAACATAAGGACAATCAGGAGTTTTATCTATCAGAATTCCCATGGGTAAACGTTATCGGGTTATTAATCGTTGCCTTAAAGTTAAAACTATGTTTTAACAAATCAAATTTACTAAAAAAAATGCAACCAAAAACAAGCAATAATTTATTCTTCAAACCCAATCAATAGTTTTACTATCTCTTTAATTCGAACAATACGCATTAAAATTGAAAGGATGGATAAAGCGGCTAAGGTACCAATAAATCCTACTGCCCAATTTGACGACTCCATCAGTATTGAAAATGTTACTACAATGGCAATAATTATAAAACCAGAAAATTGCAATACGCTTCTGAGATTTAATTGCACCTGAAAAACTTTACACGACAGCAAAACCTGTAAGATAGCCATGGAAAATTGGGTTACAAGGCTTGAAACTGCTGCACCAATAATGGTATACCTTGGTATTAGTATGAGGTTGAGTACAATGTTAAGGGTTACACCAAAAGCAGAAATGATGTTTAAGTGCCTCAAACTGCCATTGGCCGTTAAAAGTGTTCCAAAGATGTAAACTAAGGAGATGAATAAGAATGAAACCATTTGAATGGCAAGTACAACTGACGACTCAGAGGAGTGGTTCACGTATAGCAAATCCATTATCTGATTACGATATACAACACAAACCACAGAAAGAGAGAACGTAGCCACAAAAAGAAGCCTAAATGCAAAACCTAGCAATGGCTTAATGTCTTGGTTGTTCTTAATCATCTTAGAAAAAAGCGGAAGGAGTAGTGATGCAAATAGGAACGGAAGCATACTTGCCGCATCAAGAAGCCTGAACGCCTGTGCGTAAATCCCCGATTGCATATCACCATCTGGTAGCATACGCTCCAACATTACGCTATCGATCCTATAATAAAACGACATAAGTAAAACCAAAATTGCATAAGGATAACTCTGCCTTACAATAGATACAATGAACGCTCTATCGAATCGGGGTTTAAAAAACTTTGCTCGCCTAATCACAATTAGTAAGGCTATAAGAGCAGTTATTAAGTAAGCTATTGTTTGTGCATACGCAAACCACTGAACCGAAAAATGTTCGCGAAACGGCCCCCAAAGCAAAAAACCACAAAGCGCTATCATTAAAACCCTATCGGTAACTGATAGCAAGCTATCGGTTTTAAAGCGTTGCAAACCACTAATATTACTCCTAAGGTATAGTATCAAACTCGACAAGAACTGGTTGAACACCAATACCGCTAGTAAAGTTAATTGTGCTTTGCTATACCCTACTATTAGTGCAAAAGTAACGCTCACAATAGCATATAAAATTCCCATCAGGAATTTTACGGTTACCATATTGGATAGATAACGCGATAAAAGATTTGCGTGCCTACTAATCTCCCGATTATTGAAGTTAGTTAACCCAAAATCGAGCAGTATATTGAAAAGAATAGAAAAATTAAAGAGTGCAAAATAAACACCATACTCACTAGATCCAACTAGGTTCTGAACAGTTCTGTCGATGCCAAAAATCCAAAAAGGCTTAACCAACAGGTTTAGCGAAAGTAAAAGAAGTAAGTTGGTTGTAAACTTCCGTTTCAATGTAAATTAATTTTAGGTAAAAGTAAACAAAAGGTCTTAAAGTTAAGTAATGCCCTGCGTTGTTACCACAATTAATTTTCACAAATAACTAGCCCTTTGCAAAAAAGTTGTATTTTGCATGCTAAATATTATGCAATACTATGAGAATTGCCATTAACACGCGATTACTTATAAAGAATAAACTCGAAGGAATTGGCTGGTTTACATATGAAACCCTCAAAAGAATTGTTGTAAATCATCCGGAACACGAGTACATTTTTCTTTTCGATCGAAAACCACATCCTGATTTCATTTTCTCAAATAGCGTTAAGCCTATAGTGCTCAGGCCACAAGCAAGGCATCCGTTTCTATGGTATATCTGGTTTCAATACTCTGTGTCGCACTTTTTAAGGAAAAATAAGGTCGATCTTTTTATCTCACCCGATGGGTTTATTCCTACTCGCTGTAAAACGCCAACACTAAACGTAATACACGATATTAACTTTCACCATTACCCAAAAGGATTACCCTTGCTTACAAGAGCATACTATCAGCATTTCTTCCCCATTTTCGCCAGAAAAGCCACCCAAATTGTTACCGTTAGCCATTATTCCAAAAACGATTTAATAAACAGCTATGGTATAGAACCGGACAAAGTAAGCGTAGTGCACAATGGAGCCAACAATATTTTTGGCCCAATTAATGATGATTTAAAGATCGTTGTAAGGCAAAGGATTACCAATGGAGCACCCTACTTTGTTTTTGTGGGAGCTTTAAATCCCCGTAAAAATGTTGATAGGTTAATCCGCTCTTTCGATATTTTCAAGCAAAACACTAACGATAACCACAAATTAGTCATCGTTGGCGAACCTATGTTTATGACTAAGAGCATTGAGCATACGCTGAAAACAATGAAACATAGGGATTCTGTTATTTTTACTGGCCGACTTCAAATTGACGAGCTAACACAGGTTGTTGCATCTGCAACTGCGCTTACATTTGTTCCCTATTTTGAGGGTTTTGGAATACCGATGGTTGAGGCCATGTACTGCCACGTTCCAATTATAGCTTCCAACGTTACCTCCATGCCCGAGGTTGCGGGCGATGCAGCATACTATGTTGACCCCTTCAATGAGAATCAGATTGCAGAGGCTATGGTGCAACTAGTTGAAAACTCGGAACTTAGAGCAGCTTTAACCGCTAGGGCAATAGAGCGTAAGCAGCTATTTAGCTGGGACACATCAGCCCATAAACTTTACCAGTGTATTGAGGGGATGACTAGCACAAACGGTAACAATGCTTAATTCTTTTTATAAACAAGGAGTTATTGAGGCCGGTTGCGATGAAGCAGGCCGAGGTTGTCTTGCCGGGCCCGTTTTTGCAGCAGCAGTTATACTGCCAAAAGATTTTAAGAACGAGCTCCTAAACGATTCAAAACAGCTAAGCCAGAAGAATAGAGACAAATTAAGATTAGTGATAGAGGAAACTGCATTAGATTTTGCGGTGGCAAGTGTAAATCCTATCGAAATTGATAAGATTAACATTTTAAACGCATCCATTGTTGCCATGCATAAAGCTATATCGGTTTTAAAAATTGAGCCTCATCACTTAATAATCGATGGCAATAGATTCAAACCCTATAAAAGCATTCCGCACAAGTGCATTGTTAAGGGCGATGCGCTTTACCTTAGTATTGCTGCTGCCTCGGTTTTGGCAAAAACCTATCGCGACGAGTATATGGTTAACTTAGCCAAGAAATTTCCACAATATCTATGGCATCAAAACAAGGGGTATCCTACCCGTGCTCACCGAGAAGCGATTGCTCAATATGGCATAACAGAATATCATCGTAAATCGTTTAGGTTAACCAACAATCAGCTCGATCTAAATTTTACTCGCTTGGGTAATTAAACCGTTAATATTATTTTCAATCAAATGGATAACGCATAAATTTAAAAACAACTAAAATGAAACGACTAAACATTATTCTACTAGGATTAATCCTGCTTTTTTCGCCCCTTGCCAAGGCTGATGAGGGTATGTGGCTTCTGCCTTTGCTGCAAAAGTATAACATAAACACCATGCAATCCATGGGGCTTGAGTTAACTGCAGAGCAGCTCTACAGCATCAACAACACCAGCATGAAAGATGCAATTGTTATTTTTGGAGGTGGCTGTACAGGCGAAATTATTTCGAGCGAAGGTTTATTGCTTACCAACCATCACTGCGGTTACGGCGCTATACAAAAGCATAGCAGCACAGAACATGACTACCTAAAGAATGGTTTTTGGGCAATGACTCGCGATGAAGAACTTGCAAGCCCAGGTCTTTCAGTAACTTTCCTTGTTCGGCTTGAGGATGTAACAGACCAAGTGTTTAAACCCCTTAATGATAAGATGACCGATGAGGAAAGTGCTCTTTCGATAGAGAATACATGCAACACCATTGCTACCAATGCCAAAGAGGGAACTCACTACAGTGCAACAGTTCGAAGCTATTATGGCGGCAATAAATATTATCTGCTAGTTTATGAAGTTTTTAACGATGTTAGAATGGTAGGTGCACCCCCATCATCAATTGGAAAGTTTGGTGCTGATTCTGACAACTGGATGTGGCCCCGCCACACTGGCGATTTTTCAATGTTTAGGGTTTATGCCGATAAAGACAATAAGCCAGCAAGCTACTCGCCCAGTAACGTACCCTACAAGCCAAAGCACCACCTTCCAGTATCAATCAAAGGAGTTGAAGAGGGCGATTTTGCAATGATAATGGGATACCCTGGTTCAACCCAACGCTATATGACCTCGTGGGAAGTAGAAGAAGCCCAAAATATAACCAACTCTCTTCGAGAACTCATCAGAGGTGTAAGACAAGAGATTATTCTTGAAGACATGCTTGCCGACGATGAGGTTCGAATTAAGTACGCATCAAAGTATTCGGGCAGTTCAAACTACTGGAAATTTTCCATAGGACAAAACCAAGCATTAAAACGTCTTAAGGTAAAAGAGAGCAAAGAGAAGCAAGAGAAAGAATTTGCCAAATGGGTAGCAAGTAAAAGCAAAATCGAAAAAAAATACGGTGAAGCGCTACCCCTTATTAAAAATTCCATTGAGGCTCGTGGAAATTATCTCTACACCAGCACCTACCTTAGCGAAGCATTACTCCGCGGAACTGAGATCATTTCACTAGCATCAAGAGCTGAGGGTTTATACCAAATGCTAACAAGCGAGGATCAGAAGGACTTACAGAGAGGAAGTGAAAGACTAAAACAATCCGCTCGCTCATTCTATAAGGATTATAACGCACCAACAGACCAAAAAGTGGCAAAAGCCATGTTCAAACTCTTTGCAAAAGAGGTTAAGGACGATTTTAAACCCAGCATCTTCAAAACCATTGAACAGGATTACAGCAGTTGTGATCAGTACATCGATAAACTATTTGCTACATCAATTTTTGCTGACTCTGTTCGACTGTGGGCTTTTCTTGAAAATCCTACCAAAGAGGCATTGGAGAATGATATGGCCTTTGTTGCATCACAATCGATTGTAGAAAAAACCAAATCGGTTTGGGAAAGTATGAGTAGCCTGAATGCAAACTATAGAAAAGGGCACCAACTATACGTAGGAGGTATTATGGAGATGAATAAAGGGGAAGCTATGTACCCCGACGCAAACTCTACCATGCGCTTAACCTATGGCCAGGTACTCGATTACTACCCAAGGGATGGGGTTAAATACAACCATATTACTACACTTAAGGGTGTTATGGAAAAAGAGGATCCTAATAATTGGGAGTTTGTAGTTCCCGATAGACTAAAGGAACTTTACAATAGCAGAAATTATGGCCCTTATGCTCTTGAGAATGGTGAAATGCCAGTAGCGTTTATTACAAACAATGACATTACCGGAGGAAACTCAGGTAGCCCCGTTATTAATGGTAAGGGCGAACTTATTGGCTGCGCATTTGATGGCAACTGGGAGGCAATGAGTGGCAATATTATCTTTGAGAAGGACCTACAGCGCTGCATTAGCGTTGATATACGCTACATCCTCTTTATTATTGATAAGTATGCAGGAGCTAAGCACTTAATTGACGAAATGACGATTGTTAAGTAAACTGCTTAAATAGCATTACTTTTAATTGTATAACCCATCTATGGGAAATTTTTT
This sequence comes from Bacteroidales bacterium UBA5349, assembly GCA_002410065.1. Taxonomy (GTDB): domain Bacteria; phylum Bacteroidota; class Bacteroidia; order Bacteroidales; family Tenuifilaceae; genus Perlabentimonas. The sequence goes on from DHQB01000026.1 coordinate 292,736, forward strand.
AGCAAAACTAAGCTACTAAACCAAACCATAGATGGGTTTACTTTTACATTTATAATTAAAAATGAGCAGCAATATGCTTAATTTTAAAAAAAAAGATACATTTGTAATTAAAAATCTGAGATAAGTCAGGTTTTTGTTTTGTAGGTGATAAAAAATTTTTAATTTAGGTTTTTAATTAATGAGTGAATTAAAAGTGGCGAAACAAGAGAATATTCTAGCACATTACGGTCCATTAAGCTACGAGGAGATTGGTTTTTTGCTCAACCGAATGTCTGCCTTTGTTGATAAGCAAGGAATGAGCATTACCATTAAAAAGAAAGTTTATTCGGCAATGGTTGAAAGTCTTGAGAATATTTACAAGCATCAAGATGTAATTAGCAGCAATTCCGATTATCAACCTCGCTTTTCACTCTTCCTCGACGATAAAGAGTTCTCCCTTTTTGCTTCCAACAGTCTCCTTTCTCAAAAGATAAATCCATTAAAAGAAAAACTAGAAAAGGTTAACTCCCTTAACAAGGAGGGTTTAAAAGATTTATACAAGTTAACTATACTCAGCGGTAGTGTTTCCCAAAAAGGTGGCGCTGGTCTTGGCATCATTAATATTGCCAAAGTATCTGAAAACAAGATTAACTTCAAGTTTGAGAATGTAAACAATGAGTTTTCATACTTCACTATCAACGTTGCAATTTCACACAATTCTGCTATTTAAACTCTAGCGTAAATGGAACCACTATTCATAGAACCAACAGAATTTACACCAAAAGTGTTTTTCGATCCCGAAAACAGCCTTTTTGAAATATCTGGGTTCTCTAGGCCCGAAAACGTTATTGGCTTTTATAAGCCAATACTCAAATGGCTAGAAGAGTATAATGACATGGTGTTAAGCCAAAATATAAATTTCAAAAAAAGCATCCTTACTCTCAATCTAAAGATGACCTATTTCAATTCAGCCTCCTCAAAATTTCTACTCGACGTTATGCTTGAGTTCATGAAGTTTATGTCGAAAGGCAATAAGATTGAAGTGAATTGGTACTACGAAGAAGGCGACGATGAGATTTTAGAATCAGGAGAGGAAATTGCCGATATGCTTGGTTATAATTTTAACTTTATATCATACCTGCCCTAACACTGAAATCTTAAACCAACTTTAAGAAGCCTCTAATAATAATAGAGGCTTTTTTTAGCACTTACGTGAGCCAAACGCGTCTATCAATAAAAAGCATAGTTTAGTCAACTTAATACCTACTTTCACCAAAATATTTTTTTCTTATTCTTATATTTGTGATTTTCTAAACCTCTTTTTATATCTTGCGGCAGTTAAACTATTTTTGAATGGAATCGCTATTGATTGAAGGAACGAAGATTAACCCAGAAGTAAGCTTTAAACCAAATGAGCATGCTTTGGAAATTAGTGGCTATTCCCGTCCAGAAAATGTACGCGATTTTTACATACCCCTTATTACTTGGCTTGAGGATTATAAAGACTGGTTGACAGAAAAAATCAAGGCCGCTCAGACTCTAGAGCCGGTAACCATCAAATTCAAATTTATTTACTTTAACAGTTCGTCTGCTAAGTTCATAAATGACATGTTTATGGTTCTTAGTGATATGCAAAAAAGCAGCATTCCGCTTAAAGTTTACTGGTTTTTTGACGTAGATGACGATGAACTTCGGGAGGCAGGCGAAGAGTTCTCCGACATGGCAAATATTCCATTTCACTTTGCAGAGATTAGCCGTTAACTATTCTACCATCTCTTGCTTTAAATTTCTGAGGAAATACTGACTGTTTGGCAAACCCGATAGTTCAAGTTGCCTTGCCCACTCTTTAGCCGTATCGCGTTCTCCAATTTCCCAGCAAATTCGGGCCAAATTATAAAATGAGTAACCATAAACATGGGTGGGCTTAGGGGGTATCTCTTCCACAATTTCGCCAAAAAGCACAAGAGCCTTTGCATAGTTGTTCTCAGAATAAAACCGCATTGCCTCATCAAAAAGGCGCAAATCACGATTAAGTTTTTCACTAAGGATAATGCCCTTCAGTTCGAAACACGACTTATCACAAACTTCAATAATATTCAACGTTTCGGGCTCACCTGGCAAAGGGGGAAAAATTAATGAAAAATGCAACTCCTCGCCAACCTTGGTAAAAGTATGTGCATTGGGGCACCAAGGAATATCCGATTTGCCGATAACCCGAAGCCTTGTAAAGCTATCGGAATCTTCGATGTAAGTGTTCTTATCGGCACAGAACCACCCGCCCTCGCTCAGTTTATTAAGGATAACAAACCTTACAACTACCGAATCGGCATAAAAAAGGATTTTCTCAATCTGTAACTCTGGATGCGATTGCTGAACAATTGCCGGATTTTCGACTATCCTATGTTGCCCATTTACTCCAGTTAAAAAACTCGCAAGAATAATAATGATTAGTGCAATTCTTCTCATGGTAATCATGAATTATGGAGGCAAGATAAACAAAAAAACCGGGCAGAGAAATCGGCCCGGTTTTTTAACAAAAGTTAAACTTAAAATTTATAATCGAAACCAATAGCTCCAACCATTGCCTTGCGGTTGTAACTTTCGTTATATCCTACAAATTCTTTTGTATACTCATTGTACATGGTGTACATAAAACCTAGGTTTAATCCCAGCCGGTCATTTATCATGTACTTTCCACCAAAACCAACTGAGCTTGTATTTAGGCTATGACTTAAATCGCTGTGGTAAAGGTCGTTGGCTCCTGTTTTAGTAAGCAAATAACCTGCGCTAACCAAAAAAGCATCATTTATACTATACTCTAAACCCAGGGAAGCTTCCCAAGAGTTTCCGTCCATAACCTCTTCGTTATCAACAAAAACGCCACCTATTTTCTTGCCGTATTTTGCATTCTTATCGAAGTAGTAGTGAAGTCCACCTGTTACAAAAAGTTTATCCATTGGTCGATAACCAACTCCAACTACTAGTAATGAAGGCATATCGTTTGGCGTTTTAGCGCCATCGGGGTATAGGCCAACATCATCGAGAGTTGTTTTATTGGTAAGGGTCATATTCGTTTTGTGCTCATACTTAACGGCAACATTCAAGCTTTCGGAGAATTTAAAGTTAACCCCAATAATGGGTGAAATACCTGAACTACTCTGCGATGCATCAACCTCTTTATTAGCAGTTGCAGCAGCGTTAGCAGCCATAGCATTTGAGTTGGCTGTAAAGGCTGGAGCAGCTGCTCCAAGAGTAGCTTGCGCTGTTTGAATATCGATTGCACCAATTTGAGCTGGAGTTAAACCAGCGGCTCCGAGTAAACCCTGAATTTGTGCAATTTGCAATGGTGTTAATCCTGCTCCTGCGCCATCAACCAAGAGTACGCCACCGCCTCCTCCTGAAACAATTGGCTCTAATCCTGCAAAGTATGAATTTGCTCCAGCAGCCCAACCTGCTAGAGTATTTGATGCATCAGTAAAAAATAGGGGGGCAGAAACCATGCTACCGCCATTATACTGAGCCCCAAAAGCTGGTTGATTTGGATTAATCATAACATCCTTTAAATACCCCTCGTAGGTATTGTTGGCTACAACATATCTAAATCCTAGGCTTAGAGATATCATATCAGTTAGCGAATACGAAGCGTTAAACTGAAAACCCCAGTTTAATGAACTTCCATTGAACGAACTTTTCATGCTATACTGTGTTGTTGGTATACCTCCAGCCGTTAAGGAAGTTGGAAGTACGGCTACCATTTGCTCAAACGATGGCAAGCCAGTCTCAAACTTAGCACTACCACCACCTCCAATGGGGTTAACACCAAACGAGTAGGCTACCTTATCTTTTTTGTAAACTGCATAGAAAGTAGGGAAAACAGGCGCAAAAACATCTCCCTGAAATTCTTGTTTGTTCATATTAAACGTGCTGCTAATCTCACGTGTTTGCATTACAGTTTGGCTACTTACCGATATGTAAAAACCATTCTCCAAATGAACTAAGCCAGCGGGGTTATAGTAAGTACCCTCAATGCCAATAGTGGCATCCTGAGCAGGCATACGAATAAATGATGCGCTTTGGTTTGTATTTGTTACTATACCTCCTGCGTATATGGTTGCAGGTAAAATAGCGGCAACCATGAGTAAAGAAACGAATAATCTCTTCATAATGTGATAGTTTAAGGTTTAAAGTTTTGCTAAAACATAGTGCAAGATATACATTTGTTTAAAATGTTTTACAATATTATAAATAATATGGCAGGAATTGTTACTTAGCTTAGTATGCATACTGACTAATCAATTCACTATCTGTGGTTTACAATTACCTATCAACGCATTTCACACAATTAAAGCAAATCTAATTGAAAATATGTTTGTGTAATTAAACTTTCCTCCCTATAATTGATCAACTATAGTAAACCCAATAAGCCATGAAACAACTTATAACCACATTTTTTGCAGCGCTTTTACTAAGCATATCCTCTTTTATAGCCATTGCACAGGAAGAAGAAGGATATAAATTTGAAGTGATAAAAGAGATAAAAACAACCCCTGTTAAAGACCAGCAACGAACGGGAACCTGCTGGAGCTTTGCAACAACATCATTTCTTGAAACGGAGATTATAAGAATGGGTAAACCACAGATTGTGCTTTCGCCCATGTATTTTGTTAAGCATACCTATGCCAATAAAGCCAAAAGGTTTGTTCGTTTTCAAGGAGCCAATAACTTTGGTCAAGGAGGGCAAGCCCATGATGCATTAACCATTATTGCAACACATGGAATGGTTCCTGAAAACGAGTTTAGCGGGATTAACTACGACGAGGATGTGCACGTTCACTCTGAACTTGCAGCAGTACTCAACGGCTTTTTAGAGGCTGTTGTTAAAAACCCAAACCGCAAATTATCAACCGCATGGGAGCCTGCATTCAACAGTATTCTTGATGCATATTTTGGCGATAGCCCTAAGGAATTTACCGTTGAAGGGAAAAATTACACACCACATACCCTCGCAGAAGGCCTAGATATTGATGTTGAAAATTATATTGAGCTAACATCTTACACTCATCACCCCTTTTATCAACAAATCATACTTGAAATTCCCGATAACTGGGCACACAAAGCATACTACAACATTCCGCTTGATGAGCTAATGGCCGTTATGCTTAATGCAATAAACAAAGGATATAGCATTTGCTGGGATGGTGATGTGAGCGAAAAAGGTTTTGTACACCGAAAGGGACTGGCAGTACTGCCTCAGGTTAAGGTTACCGAGATGACCGATAGCGAACAAGGCAAATGGGCTGATGTGCCTATGGATGAACTAATGAGCACAATATACAGTTTTAATAAGATTGTACCCGAAATTAAGGTAACCCAAGATTTACGTCAGCAAACTTTCGATAATTACACTACTACTGATGATCACTTGATGCATCTTGTTGGTATCTCCAAAGATCAGGAAGGAAATCAATACTACATAACCAAAAATTCATGGGGTAGTTCAAACCATATTTATAACGGATACTTGCACATGTCGGAGCAATACGTTAGGATGAAAACCACTTCGATCATGGTACATAAGGATGCTTTACCCAAAGAATTAGCAAAAAAGTTGGGGCTTATGCATTAGTGCAATAGCGCCTTTTGGTTAATGAAGCAAAATTGTTTTTCATGGTTTGTTAAGTTACCACTGCCAGCATGCTGGCGGTGGTTTTTTTAAAGCACCAAAAGGTTACACCCTCTAATTTGACTACCATCCATCCTGCCCGAAACCTCAAAGGATCCGTTAACATGTAGTACTCCCAAATCGTCGGTTTGAACAAACGAGCAGGAGTTAATATTGGCCAAATCAATGATATTAAGCGCCCCCGAACGCTCGTTGGGTAAGTACGAAAAGGGATCGTAAGGGTCGCGTACCCTAATCCGCATCCAGGGTGGGGTAAAAAAAACACCTTCGCCCTTTGAGTAGGCCTGCGATAGGAGTTCGGTCATTCCATACTCAGAGTGAACAGAGCTGAGCCCTAGCGATTGCTTCAGGATTGTATGCACCTCACTCCGAATCAATTCTTTCCCTCTCCCCTTCATCCCACCAGTTTCCATTACGATAGTGCTCTTTAGCTTTAAGTTATGCTTTGATGCTAACTCGAGCAGGGCAAAGGTAACGCCCAACAAAATGGTGGGTTGACGATTTGCTTCGAGCTGCTCAAGCTGCTCTATTAGCTCATTTGGGTTATGCAAAAAGAAACCGCTTTGCGGATTCTGGCTGTCTGCAATAAGTCTGTTTGCCATATAAACAAGCGATGAACCCTCCCTCTCGAGATACGAAGGTAAGAGCGCCAAAATGCAATACTCAGAAACATCGCCATAGAATATCCTAAAACCCTCTAAAAAGCTTTGCTCATAAACAGCAAGTGATTTCACATAATGCTTACTCGATTCGGCTCCAGTGGTTCCACTGCTACTAAAAACAACCTCATACTTATCATTATCAACTAAAACCCGATGAGACCTAAAAAGGGATATGGGGAGGAAGGGTATTTGCTCAATTGATTTTATACTATTTACATCAACATTTAGGTGCGATATGTATTGTGCATAAACACTGCTATGTTTAGCTTGAAAACGGAACACATCTAGGGTCAACTCTTCAAACTTTGCCGGAGTTACGCTAAATATCCTATCTAAAAAATCACTTTTCATCCTGCAAAGTTACATAAATATGCATTTTGATGCTCATAAAAAACAAACGGCGAGGTAAACCTCGCCGTAATGTTTAAGTTTTAATAGTGAATATTACTCTCTAACTGCCTTAATACCTGGCAAATCTCCATTCTCGAGATATTCGAGCAAAGCGCCCCCACCCGTTGATACGTAACTTACTTCGTTGGCTAAGCCAAGTTGGTTAATTGCGGCAACCGAATCACCACCCCCTACTAAACTGAATGCACCTTTAGCTGTGGCTTTGGCCATGGCTTTGGCTACCCCTTTTGTTCCATGCGCAAAATTTGGCATCTCAAAAACGCCCATTGGCCCATTCCACAGAATAGTTTTTGAACTCTCAATAACTGTCGAAAATCCGGAATTAGTTTCAGGGCCGATATCCAAACCTAGCCAACCATCGGGTATTGCATCTGCTTTAACAGTTTTGGTTTTGGCATCGTTGCTAAACGAATCGGCAACTATTGCATCCACAGGCAACAAAATTTTTACCCCTTTGGCTTTGGCCTTGGCCAAAATATCTAAAGCCATTTGTAATTTATCATCCTCAACCATCGATGCTCCAATTTTACCCCCTTTTGCCTTTATAAAAGTGAACATCATGCCTCCACCAATAATTAGGTTATCAACCCTATCGAGAAGATTTTCAATGATTGTAATCTTTGTGCTCACCTTTGCTCCTCCAAGCACTGCAGTATATGGCTTTTGTGGGTTATGAAGCACTTTATCCAAGCCTGCCAGTTCGCTTTCGATTAAAAACCCAAACATTTTATTCTGTGGAAAAAATTTGGCAATTATTGTTGTTGAAGCATGCGCCCTATGGGCTGTACCAAAGGCATCGTTAATGTATACATCGGCTAAACTTGCTAACTTTTGGGCAAATTCCTCGTTACCAGCCTCTTCCTCCTTGTAAAATCTAAGGTTTTCGAGTAAAAGCACTTCTCCTACCTTAAGGTTTTTCGATAGTTGAACGGCCTCAGAACCTATACAATCGGCAGCAAACTTTACGGGTTTATCCAAACTTTTCTCTAGGGTTGGAATGATATGTCTAAGCGAAAATTTATCCTCTGGCCCTTGCTTTGGACGGCCAAGATGCGACATAAGAATTACTGAGCCGCCATCGCTAAGAACCTTTTTAATAGTAGGTAGGGCCGCACTGATACGGGTATCGTCGGTAACGTTCATGTTTCCATCAAAGGGTACATTAAAATCGACCCTAATAATGGCCCTTTTCCCTGCAAATTTGTATGATTCAAAGCTTATCATGGTGAAATATTTTAGTTTATTATCATTAGCAAAGATATAAAAAACTGTTCGTAGAGCTTACTGAAAAATCTACAATTCGATGCAATCGTTTGGGGAAAGAGAGTTAAGAGGTAAACTGAAGTTCTAAACCTTTTTATTAACTTTGAAACCTTGATTTAATAATCTACGAATTCTATGCAATTTAAAGATATAGTTGGGCAAAAGGAGGTTAAACAGAAGCTGATTAAAAGCGTTAAAGAATCGCGGATTGCCCATGCCCAATTGTTGGCCGGAAAAGAGGGAACAGGAAAATTAGCATTGGCAATAGCCTATGCACAATACATATCGTGCCAAAATCGGAGTGAGGATGATTCCTGTGGCGAGTGTCCATCGTGCCATAAGTTTCAAAAACTTATTCACCCAGATTTACACTTTGTATTCCCTGTAAACGAAACAAAAAAGGAGGGCGACGATGAGACAAGCCGCAGGGGAAGCGATGCGCACATGCAACAATGGCGCGAAACGATCCTAGAGAATCCTTATGTAACTGAATCGCAATGGTACGCAGCTATTGGGATTGAAAATAAGCAGGGCATAATTAACACTGGCGAAAGCTCTGAGGTAATTAAAAAGATAAGCCTGAAGAGTTTTGAGTCAGAATACAAGACCATGATTATATGGTTACCCGAAAGATTGAACATATCCGCTGCCAACAGATTACTTAAGCTAATTGAGGAACCACCCGGAAAAACAGTTTTTATTATGGTATCTGAGCAGCCAAACCGGATAATAAGTACCATACTTTCGCGAACGCAAATCATAAAAGTTCCACCCATATCGCGCGAGGAGATTGCCGTTGCTTTGGTTGACCGTTATAGCATTGACCCCAATAAAGCCCATGATGATAGCCGCGTGGCAAACGGAAATTTTAATAAAGCTATGGCTCTGGCGTTATTAGAAGAAACCAGCCCATATTTTGAACTTTTTGTAGAACTTATGCGTGCTAGTTTTTCCAACAATATCCTCGCTCTACTCGAATGGACAAGTAAAGTATCGAGGCTTGGGAGAGAGAAACAAAAAGAATTAATAAGCTATTCACTTGCAATTATCCGAGAGAGTTTTATGCTAAACCTTGGTCTTGAGGATATAGTTTACATTACCGGTGATGAAAAAAAATTTAGCCAGAACTTCTCGCCATTTATCAATAGCAATAACATTTTGCAAGTTTACAACACTTTTAATCTGGCCACTGAGCATATATCGCGTAATGGTAACTCACAAATTATTTTTACGGATATGACCATGAAGTTAGTTAAACTCATCAACAAACTATAGAGAATTTTGACTTATTGCTAACACAGAACAGATATGCTGATTGCAAGCTATTTTTACGTTGAGTAAAAACATTCGCACCAAAATAGCTAACTTTGCGCCAGCAAACATAATAACAAACGCTATGGAAAAGAGCATCTGCTCTAGAGGGGTAATAATAACAGAAGGCGATGGAGCTGAAAATTCAGTTTGCCAAAACAACGGTTGTTCAAAACTTAACGTACACAACTGGTTTAACGATATTCCTACCCCACCAATAACCACTGATATTGTTGAAATCCAATTTAAGAATACCCGCAAAGCATTTTACAGAAACTCTAATAATCTTCCGCTCACCAAGGGCGACATGGTTGCTGTTGAGGCATCTCCGGGACATGATATTGGAACAGTAACACTAATTGGTTGGTTGGTAAATAGGCAACTGAAAAAGGTTAACCTAGACCCTGAGAAATCGGAGTTCAAAAAGATTTATCGCAAGGCTAAACCTGCGGATATTGAGAAATGGCTCGAGGCAATATCGCTTGAGCATAACACCATGATTAGGACTCGCCAAATTGTTAGCGAGCTTGACCTAAACATGAAGATAGGCGATGTTGAATATCAGGGAGATAGAACAAAGGCTGTGTTTTACTACATTGCCGATGAACGGGTTGATTTTAGGGAGCTAATTAAAATTCTTGCTGAAGAATTTCAGATTAGGGTTGAAATGAGGCAAATTGGCGCCAGACAAGAGGCTGGAAGAATTGGCGGAATTGGATCGTGCGGAAGAGAACTTTGCTGCGCATCGTGGATAAATAACTTTGTTTCGGTTACAACAAACTCGGCTAGGGTTCAGGAGATCTCGCTCAACCCTCAAAAACTGGCAGGGCAATGCGGTAAACTAAAATGTTGCCTAAACTACGAACTCGACACCTACGCCGATGCCCGTAAGGATTTTCCAAGGACAACCATTGCTCTTGAAACAAAAGAAGCAACATATTTCCACCAAAAAACCGATATTTTTAAAAGAATCATGTGGTATAGCAGCGAACCTAACTCGTCTGTAAACCTCATCCCAATTCCTGTTGATAGAGTAAAGGAGATTATAGATCTTAATAAGAAAGGGAATAAACCCTTTAAGGTGGTTGAGCATAATAATAACGAAAATGTTGCTGTTGAAATTGGATACGGAAGTGCTATTGAGGAGAATAGCTTAACCCGCTTTGACGAGAAGAAAACAAAAAAAATGAAGAAGCGCCGTAAAAGGAAACCCAATAATGAGTAGAAATTTAATTGGAATTACTATTGTTATTGCGCTACTAGCCATGGCCTGTGGAGGAAATGCTGTGTACGACGCAAATATTGACATCCCCGAGAAGGGTTGGAGTTCCGATAGTCTTGCTACTTTTTCCGTTGATATATCCGATACGCTTTCGGCCCACATTATTTATATCAACATTCGAAATACAACAAATTACCCCAATAGTAATCTGTTCCTATTTGTTCAAACAAATTCGCCCTCGGGGGCGATGCTCCGCGATACGGTTGAGTATTTTTTAGCCGACACAAGAGGAAACTGGATTGGCAAAGGTTTTGGAGCACTCCGCGACAACCAAATTCCCTACAAACAGTTTGTTCGTTTCCCCGAAGAGGGAATCTATACCTTTAGCCTTCAGCAAGGTATGCGCACCCATAGCCTTACCGGTATAGCTTCTGTAGGCATCAGAATTGAAAAAGCAAAGGGCAAGTAACCTTCAGTGTAAAACATTCATCACTTTTATTGACGTGGGAAAGAATAAACTTAGACGATTTGCAGAGAACGAGACCTTTGGCAATCTTTTTCAGCCCTCTTTTAGCGAAGTTAGGGAAAACGATCACGAATTAAAAGGCAATTGGCATTCTCACTTCTTTAAAAACAACAATCCTATTGTACTTGAGCTAGGTTGCGGTAAGGGAGAGTACACAGTGAATTTGGCCAAGAAATACCCAGCTAAAAACTTTATAGGAATCGACATAAAAGGGGCTCGGCTATGGAAAGGCGCCAAAGAGGCTTTTGAAAGCAATATGGAGAACGTAGCATTTATCCGCAACCGCATTGAAAATATCAATTCGTTTTTTTCTAAAGATGAGGTGAGTGAGATTTGGGTTACATTCCCCGATCCACAACCAAAGAAAAAGAACGCATTAAAGAGGTTAACCTCCAGCCGTTTTTTAACCTACTACCAACAGTTTGCAATTCAAAACTGCATCGTACACCTTAAAACTGATAGTCAGGAATTACACGAATATACCAAGGCCGTGATTGAACAGAATATGCTTCACACCTTAGAGTGCACAAACAACCTTTACGACTCAGAGCTTAGTAATCCTGCGCTTACCATCAGAACCTACTACGAACAAAAGTTCTTAGAACAAGGTAAGCCGATTACTTATATAAAATTTGAACTGGATAGCCACAAAGAACTTAAGGAACCTAAACTTGACTGAACTAAATTTTTTCGAAAAAGTTTATGAGGTGGTACGCCTGATCCCCGAAGGAAGAGTTACTACTTATGGAGCCATCGCACGATTTATTGGATCTCCACAATCGGCACGAATGGTAGGTTGGGCACTAAACTCCACAAAACAGTTACCCGAATGGATCCCTGCTCATAGAGTTGTTAATCGAAATGGTTTATTAACAGGCAAGTTGCACTTTCAGAACAACAATACCATGAGAGAAATGCTTGAAAGTGAAGGCATAGATACATTAAATGATAAAATACTAAATTTCAATAATATTCTTTGGGATCCAAATCAGGAGCTAAACCTCGATTGAACTAAAGGAAGCCTACTTAGGCAAGTTTAAACCCCTACCCAACCTTTTATACTATTCTTTGTTATGCTAATGTAGAATTGCTACTTTTGCCCTTTATTTAAATCAATTAACAATAACATGAGCCATACAAAACAAGCAATAACCGATGTGCTTAGTACCATAAGGCATCCTGAGCTGGGAAACGATGTTATAAGCCTTGGGATGATCCAAAATCTTACCATTGAATCGAATAAAATAAGCTTTACCCTTGCTCTTCAAAAACCAAACGATCCGTTTGCTTCATCTATCCGGAAAGCATGCGTAAAAGCAATACATCAAAACCTTGGAGAAGATGCTGAAGTTAGCATCGAACTGAAAGTGCCCGCAGTTCAGACAAAGGAATCGCCCTATAAATTGCAAGCATCAGTGAGTAAGGTTAAAAACATAATCGCCATTGCCTCGGGCAAAGGTGGTGTTGGAAAATCGACGGTTGCCGTTAACCTAGCGGTTGCCATGGCCAAAACAGGCGCCAGCGTTGGGTTGATAGATGCCGATATATTTGGCCCTTCAATCCCAAAAATGTTGGGCATGGAGGATGCAAAACCAGAGATTACTAAAGAGGGTGAACTTGAACTTATTACTCCTGTGGAGAACCACGGAGTTAAACATCTTTCAATTGGCTTTTTTGTTAACCCTAACGATGCTCTTGTTTGGAGAGGTGCAATGGCAACAAATGCATTACGACAGCTTATCCACCAAGGAGCGTGGGGTGAACTTGATTATCTACTCATCGATTTACCGCCAGGAACAAGCGACATACACCTAACCCTTGTACAAGAGGTATCCGTTACCGGGGCCATAATTGTGAGCACTCCGCAGGATGTTGCGCTAGCCGATGCTATTAAAGGAATTAGCATGTTTACAGGAAAATCAATTGATGTTCCCATTCTGGGATTGGTTGAGAACATGGCCTGGTTTACTCCTGAGGAGCTACCCAATAATCGCTACTACATCTTTGGAAAAGATGGCTGTAAAAAGTTGGCTGAACGTATGCGGCTTCCGCTACTTGGGCAAATACCTATTGTACAAAGCATTAGAGAAGGAGGCGATAGCGGTGTGCCCATAGCAAGTAAGCCGGGGATTCTAGCAGATTCTTTCGACGCGCTTGCCAAAGAGGTGATTAGCCAGCTGATCATTCGGAATACTGAACGCCCCGAAACAAAGCGAGTTGAGATTAAACATAAGTAAAACTACTTGACACATAACATTCTAAATAACATCAGATGAACACACCAGAAATAACAAAAAAAATTAGTGACGCCATTGAGATGGTTCGCCCTTTTCTTCAGAACGATGGAGGAGATATATCGCTAATTGAGGTAACTAACGACCTTACCGTTAGAGTTGAACTGCACGGAGCGTGCGGAAGTTGCCCTTACAGCTTAATGACACTTAAGAATGGCGTTGAACAGGCCATTCGTCGTGATGTGCCAGAGATAAAAGAGGTGGTTAACGTTAACCAGTAATATCTATTGATGCATTAAACCCGAAAAGGGGGAATTGGATATTGTCCAGCTCCCCCTTTTTATTGTAAATAAAGTTTTAGTCTACTCTAAGTAGGTGTATCCATACAGCCCCGAACGATAGTTTGACAAGAACTCTTTGCCCTCCTCAGTGGTAATGGTGCCTGCTTTTACAGCACCTGTTACCCATGTTTCAACAGTACGAACCATCTTTTTGGAATTGTACTGAACATACTCAAGTACCTCCGCAACAGTTTCACCATCAATTATCTGATCAATGGAATATCCTTTACTATCAACCGATACGTGCACGGCATTGGTATCGCCAAACAGGTTATGTAAATCGCCCAAAATTTCCTGATAGGCTCCAACTAAAAATACACCAATATAGTATGGCTCACGCTGCTTTGGTGAGTGAAGTGGTAAGTAGTATGAAAAATTGCGAGTAGCAATAAAGTTGTCAATCTTGCCATCGGAGTCGCAGGTAATATCCTGAATTGTTGCTGACCGATCGGGCTTCTCGTCGTGACGCTGAAGTGGAATAACCGGGAAAATTTGATCGATTGCCCATGAATCAGGTAACGACTGGAATAGCGAGAAGTTACAGAAATATTTGTCGGCAAGAAGCTTAGGTAATTGTCTAAGCTCATCGGGGATGTGTTTCATAACCGATGTCATACCATATATATCGCGGGCAACTGACCAGAATAAACGCTCAATTTGAGCACGAGTTTTTAGATCGAGTATGCCTAGGCTAAATCTATCGAGTGCCTCCTCGCGGATCTGCTGCGCATCATGCCAAGTTTCGAGCATTCGGGGTTGATTTAGCTGATCCCATAACGAGTAGAGCTCCTTCACAAGCTCATGGTCATCATCATTCAGCTCCTCATCTTCTTCCCACGTTGGCAGAGTGGTTGTTTCTAGCACTTCGAAAACAAGCACAGAGTGATGTGCTGTTAACGATCGTCCTGATTCACTGATAAGACTGGGGTGAGGTAAATCGTTTTTGTCGGCAGCATCAACAATGGCTGATACCGCATCGTTCACATACTCCTGAATGCTATAATTTACGCTGCTTCCGGTATCGGCTGATCGGGTTCCATCGTAATCGACACCCAAGCCGCCACCAATATCAACAAACTCAACGTTGAAACCCATTTTGCATAACTCAACATAGAACTGCGAAGCTTCCCTAAGGGCAAGTTTAATTCTGCGAATTTTTGTAACCTGACTGCCAACATGAAAATGCAAAAGTTTAAGGCAATCCTCCATCTTGTTGCGGCTAAGAAAATCGAGTGCCTCAAGCAGCTCGCTGGATGTTAACCCAAACTTGCTTACATCGCCACCAGAATCCTCCCACTTGCCGCTACCTGAGCTCGCCAACTTTATCCTTATCCCAATGTTTGGCTTTACGCGTAACCGCTTAGCTATCTTGGTGATTAGCTTAAGCTCATTCAGTTTTTCGACCACTAGGAAGATTCTGCGACCCATTTTTTGCGCTAGCAGCGCAAGCTCAATATAGTCCTCATCCTTATAGCCATTGCAAATAATGAGCGAATCGTTATCGGTATTAATGGCAATTACAGCGTGTAGCTCAGGTTTAGAGCCTGCCTCAAGACCTATATTAAACTTCTTGCCGTGCGTCACAATCTCCTCCACCACAGGGCGCATTTGGTTAACCTTAATGGGGTAAACCACAAAACTTTCGGCCTTATAATTATACTCCTTAGCAGCTATGCTAAAACAGCTCGACATCTTCTCAATTCGACTATCGAGAATATCAGGAAATCGAATCAATATGGGCGTTGATACATCGCGCAATTGCAGCTCATCAACTAGTTCCTTAAGGTCAACCGCCACACCATCCTTACGGGGTGTTACCACCACGTTTCCCTTATCGTTTATAGAAAAGTAGTTTATACCCCAACCTTTAATATTGTAGAGTTCAGCAGAATCATCAATGCGCCATTTTCTCATGCCAAATAATTTGTTTGTTCGTTAGTACTTAAGTGGCTGTAAATTTAACAGTTTGCAAAGTTATGAATTATTAGGGATGAAACTAGGGGTATTTGTGCACAATTTTAACGCACGGATTGCAAATCCACGCGAGCGGGGCCTGCAAAAATAGACTGACGGCGGTGCATTTACCTGCTCTACCTATCGGTAGACAGGCTTTGGTAGGGCCGCCGCCGAATGCTGTTTCAATTGAATAGCATTAGCTTAACAAAGAAACATTATTGCACAAACGAGGTTTAACAATGGAAAGAAAAGAAATAAAGTCCACCAAAATTATTAGATTTGTATTTATAGAATCTTTGGTTGAAAATGGCATGGAGAGTATGTTTAACAAAAACTCGTTTAAACATAGCTAAGGGAAAATGCAACTGAAAGATTATAAAAAGCGTATACTATTTTACATAATTGGTCTATTATCAAAGAATTGAAAGGGAAAAATTTTCTGCTGTTTAATTTTTAAACTCATAGGAATGAAGACAAATGTAAAAAACACAACAAATAAAAACTGGGCTTTGCCTGGTGAGCCTTTATCGTTCGAAGAGTTTGAAAAAGGAATAAAAGAAGCGGAGAAAGGATCATTTCATACTATTGAAGAATCGAAAAAAATGATTGAAAGATGGAGGAAACAAAGGAACTCCAAGTAAGGCTTTCAAAAGAATTTAATTTGGATTTAGATGATATTTTTCAGCATGGCGTTGATACTTTTGGTATAAGACAAGCCGAAATTTATGAAAATGAAGTTTGGCAACTCATTGAAAGGCTTTCTCTCAGTTATCTTTTATTTCCGGAATGTCGTTACCTGCCAACAAAATCTAAAATGTACCGTTGGATTATTTTAGATGCTCACCTAATTATCTACCGTATAGCCGAAAACGAAGTACAAGTACTCCGCATCCTTCACTCTAAAAGGAGCGTTAATAAAATTAAGGCTTCCAGAAAAATGCGATTGTAATTAATTTGTTTTTTTTTAACGTACGGATTGCATTTTCTCTGCTCGGCTTTAGTTTACCTACCGAAGATAAGCCAAAAACTTAAAGCAACTTTTACTAAATGCTTTTTGTATTTAAAATGCGCACGGATTTGCTATGCTGAGCTTCCTGCGGTCGGTTACAAATCCGCGCGAGCGAGATTTCATAGCGCCAAGCGTTAGCAAAAATTGGTCAAAGCTAAATGGCATGAAACATGTTAACATGAAAAATCGTATATTTGAATAATAAAAACATTTGAAAAATGACTGCAATTGAACTTAAAAAGTTGTTGATAATCAGGATAGTCGAAATTAATGATGTGTCTTTTTTAAATGCTATCAAAACTATTCTTGATACAAAGACTCAATCCCAAACTATTTCACTGACCTCTGAACAACTTTTTGAAATTAATGAATCAAAATCGGAAATTGAACTGGGACTTTTTATTGAACAAATTGAGCTTGACAAAGAATTTAATAAATGGTTAAGCGTAAGATAGTCTGGTCTAATAGAGCAAAAATTAAACTCTTTGGAATTTTAGAATTTTATACTGAAAGGAATAAAAGCAGTACTTATTCAAAGATATTATATAAAAAGTTCACGAAAGAATTATTACTCCTCAAAAAGCAACCAGAAATTGGTATTAAAACAGATTTTAAAAATGTTCGTGGGTTAATTATTGACGAATTTATACTGTTTTATGAAACGTATCCAGAAATGATTGTTGTTCACTCTGTTTGGGATTGCAGACAAAACCCAGAATCTTTAATAATTAAATAAGAAACCCGTGCTCGGCCAAGTCTCCTGACTTCGTCGTTCCTATGTTGCGGTTTGACTTCGGCGAGTTCACCAAAAAACGGCTATTTTCTTCCTTAAAGTCCCGCTCGCACGGATTTACATTCCGTGCGCAAAATTCAAAATTAACAGTATGTTATTAACTTCAAATCGGCTATAACAAAGGTAAATGTTTTTTGGCTAACCCAATTTTTTTCGTTTTGTAAGCGCACAAATAATTGTTTTGGCAAATGGCTTTGCAAATGCAAATTTACCGCACGGATTAGCTACGCTGAACTTGGAACGCACGGATTACAAATCCGCGCGAGCGGGGGGGGCACCATCCTTCTCGTGTATTTTGTAACCTGTTGACATGTATTAATTTATTTCAAATCAAAACTAACGAATTATATGAATTAAACTTATTGAAGCGAAACGCAGACAAAGCCTGCTGGTAATAGACCGACTCAGGTGCAACCGACCTTCGGTAGGTAAACCTGAGCCGAACGGGGGGTTTGTAACAATTCCGCTTCTTACCGGATTGTTATCGCCAAGCACGATACAACAATTTGCACAACACGATGGAATATTTCAGTAATTATTGTTAATCGTGTTGTGCATTTGTGTATCTTTGTAAAAAATAGTTTATCAAAACAATGAGAACACTCTATCAGAAATTTGAAACGCTTTTACAAAATACGTCAACAGACTTTAAGCGATATTTATACGATAAAGTCTCGTGGGATGGCCGAATGACTGGGATTATAGGAGCACGTGGTGTTGGTAAAACAACTATGGTTTTGCAATACATAAAGGAAAACTTGGACAGCAAAAAGGCTTTATACGTTTCGGCTGACGATATGTATTTTGGTGAGAACAGGCTCTTTGATTTAGCTGATGATTTTTACAAAAATGCAGGAGAGTACCTGTTTATTGATGAAATACATAAATACCCCGACTGGTCTCAAGAACTAAAGAATATTTACGATTCATTCCCATCTTTAAAAATAGTTTTCACTGGCTCTTCAGTACTTGACATACTAAAAGGTTCAGCAGATTTAAGTCGCCGTGCTATAATCTACAAATTGCAGGGGCTATCATTTCGGGAATATTTAAAACTATTTCATAATTACGAAACCGATGTCTACTCACTGGAGCAGATAGTCAATAACGAAGTGAAACTAACGGATATTAAACATCCGCTACCGTTGTTTAATGACTATTTAAAACGCGGATACTATCCTTTTGGACTTGAGAATGAACTAGATTTGCGTTTAGGGCAAATCATTGTACAAACATTGGAGACAGATATTCCGCAATATGCCAATCTCAATGTAGGAACAAGCCGTAAATTAAAGCGATTGCTTTCAATTATCGCTGAAAGCGTGCCTTTTAAGCCAAATTTCTCAAAAATATCAGGGATGATTGAAGTAAGCCGAAATTCTTTAGACGATTACTTCTTATATATGGAAAAGGCTGGGCTTATTGGTCAGTTACGTAATGAAACAAGCGGTATTCGAGGATTAGGAAAGGTAGAAAAAGTTTATCTTGATAATACTAATATAATTTATAATTTGGTTGGAGATAAATCTAATATTGGAAATATCCGTGAAACTTTCTTTTTCAATCAAATGCGACTAAAAAACGAAGTAATATCCTCTGAAAAAGCTGATTTTATTATTGATAACTATACGTTTGAAGTTGGTGGAAAGAATAAACAACAAACCCAAATTGAGAAAGATGGAAAATCATTCTTAGTAAAAGATGATATTGAATTTGGGTATCTTAATGTAATACCACTGTGGTCTTTTGGATTAAATTACTAAATACCCCCCGCTACCGCACGAGCCCCCTTGTGTGGCTTTTGCGACAGCAAAAACTTTACCTAGCCACAATAACCCCTTTTAACAAGCCTTCCACCACAGCAAAGCTAACGAAGTAAACGCCAGCGGGGTTATGGAATTTGTAACTTCGGCTCATGGAGTAAATATAGCAAATTTATTTGCTTGGTTACCACACGATGCAAGGGTGCGGTAACGGAGTAAATAATTTTTGGTTAACCCAATTTTATTCGTTTTGTAAGCGCACAAATAATTGTTTTGGCAAATGGCTTTGCGAATGCAAATTAACCGCACGGGTTGCAAATCCGAGCCAGCGAGGAATGAAGAAAAAACAACTTTATCAATCAAACTGCTTATAATCCTAAAGATTCGGGATCCATCCTATTTCCCCTAAAGCTTGCTAATTCTACACATTCTCCACTGGAGCGATAATATAATGTAGTCTGTGGACTTATAACGCAACGCCTTAGTTTCTTCATTTTATTCGAGTAAGGAAACAAATTGGGGTTTATCGATATTTGGTTAATTACTTCTTCAAAATGCAGATCAACTTTAGCTGCAACTTCTAAACCAAAATTTTCAACAACATAGTCTAAAATTTCTTCATATTCAGCATAAGCCCTGGTTGAGTAACGAACTTGATATGACATTTTCTAAAAGTTATATTTTTCTTTTATTTTGCCTCTAACCTGTGAACGGGTTAAAAAATCTCCTTTGTCAAGCTGTTCCAATCCTTCTTTGATTGCTTTTTTATCTTCTTCATTAGCCATATCCCACCAATCAGTTGACTTCTCTGCTTGTTTTGAAAGAATGGTTCTTACCGCATTTAAAATGCTTTTATCATTTATTTTATCTATTAAATGATGTAAGTCTGATTTTAACTCTAATACATTCATGATGTTCATAGTTTTATCTCCTACAAATTTAACGTTTTTTATACACTTTTAGTTCTGTTTTAAGGGTTAAACTTCTCCGTCAGTTGACGGAGAAGTTTCCCAAAGGATGATATTTCTCTAATTCTTTCTGTAAATCTTCTAAATTATCTGTACTGTACCTTTCTATACTGCTTACATACCGATGCCCTGCCATGTATTGAACTTCCCGTAAATTATAATGGTTTAGCCAGCTGGTGATTCTTACGAGTAAATACATCTAACCAACCCACTACTGTCAGCGTTACAAAGTATGCTTTGTCTTTATCATATATTTTATATTTCTCTGACTTTTTGTTCTTTACTCTTTTGCTACTGTTTTTTTCATTTGTTTGTTGCACGCGTTACAAACGCGCGCTAGCTGGGCTCATGGAGTAAATATAGGAAATTTATTTGCTTGGTTACCACACGATACAAGCATGCGGGAGCGGGGTAAATATTTTTTGGCTAACCCAATTATAATTCGTTTTGTAAGCGCACGAATAATTATTTTGGCAAATGGCTTTGCCAATGCAAATTAACCGCACGGATTAACTACGCTGAGCTCTCTGCAGTCGGTTGCAAATCTGCGCGAGCTCGATTTTGCCTGATTTGCGAAGTTAATTTTTTTTCCTTTGCAGGCAATATCCGTAGGCACAGCCTACTTATAATAGCCCGACGGCGGCGCAGCCGAACGTTGTTCCAATTAAGTAGGCTTGGCTTAATGGAGGACTTCGCCGAGCGAAGGAAAAGAAAATGCTAATTCACCCCCAGCAATTTCTCAAATACCGCAACGGCCTGCTTAATGTAGGGATGATGGGAATCTTTGTGCTTTTCAACTAGATACTCAGCAATACGTTTATTAATGAATGCTTTTGGCGGATAATTTATTCTTACATCATATATTCTATCATATATCCAATCTTCAAAATATGATTTTGAAATTCTGTTGCTTTCAATGGATGAAAACTCTTTATCAGAAAATAAAATAAGAGTGAGCATAAAGGAATAATCAACATCTTCTCCATCAACTATAGATTTATTATAAAACTCATAATAATTATCGTAAGTTACTGGTTCAATCTTTGGTATTGAGTTCTTTAAGAAATGATAGCAACTTCGCGGAATTTCTCCTTCTAAGTATTTTTTTTCAAGTTGAGAAGTAAAAAACAAATCTGAATGGTAATAATAGAATTGTCTTTCTTTGCTGTTTTTCCATTCGTTCATAATGAGCATCCAGGTTTCTTTTATTGTTGAATCTGCTTCAAGAGCGTAGCAAAACTCATCAAGTGCAAATGCCAATTCAATGGGGCTATAAGTTGCCAAGCCTCTATATTGAACTTGTTTTAAAAACTCCTCTTTATGAGGAGAGTAACCAAAAGCATTGCTAAGTATTGCTATAGTTATCAATGTTGTTGTTAGTATAGTCTTCATAATTATTGTTTTTGAATTATTATTATTTTTTCAACTTCAGTTAATTCGTATTGTTGCTTAATTTTTAGTTCGCGTTGCTTAACATAGTTTACAATCTCTATACAAAAATCTTCAGATTGAACAGCACTATTTGCTCTATTACCTTCTGTATCATTAATTGGATTATTTGGGACTGCTATGATACAACCGTGTGACCAGCCTTTTGCCCAAGTTCCTCGGTGAATAAGTATTGAACTTCTTGGACTTGTATCCTCACTATCTAATCGTAATGATTTATTTATATGACTACTATTTTTAGACGAAGTTGTAACACTAAAATTAAAATTACCTTCGATAATACTATGACAATTATTCTCACTTGTTAGAGGTGTGTCATCAGGACAATCAGTATTACATTGGTTATTAGTTCCTCTGGGTAGTTCAAGTGTATATCCTTTAATTACTCCGTAGTCAATCTCAATTGTACCAACTGTTCTTTCATTTTCAAGGTGTGTGCGAACTATGCGTATTATTATCCTATTGTCGCCAAATAAGTATCTTTCAAATTCATCTGCTTGATCCTCTGGCACTGCAATCTCTACCCCTTCAACGTCTCTTTTCGAATATTTCCATTTATAAGTTCGGTATTCTTTACTGTTTACATAGTGAATTTTACGTTTATAGGTACTTTTAGTGTAAGATAGTGAGGCAATACTATTATTCACTGTATCAGGGTGGACCTTATACAAATATATGCAAATATTAAAAGTTTTGTTGTTGCTTAGTTTTAGATTATGTCTTATAACTGGACCAAGTTGACTCGGATATAGGCTGGAACTCTTATAAAACCTGCTAAAATTGAATTTTTCATTTTTCAATGCAGCTTGTCTTAGATCTTGAATAAAGTTTAGTGCATCAAAATTAACACTCGCCCCCTCCTCCTCATCCTCCCACACAAACCACCCGCCCTCTGGGTTATGGATAAAGTCCCACTGGTACTTGAATAATTCAGTTCCAGTTGAATAATCCATTAGGTTTTGGGTGCTGCCCTTTTTAAGCCCCCGCTGCCGCACGAGACTCCTCGTGTGGCTTTTGCGACAGCAAAAATATTACCTAGCCAAAATAACTCCTTTCAATAGGCCCTGTTCTCCAGCATAATCCCTTGCGCTGCTGTATACGTAATCCTGTGGAAAGTAAACCAAACCTTCCTCTACAGGGTTATTGTGAATATAGCTAATCTTTTCAAAGATCACCTTATTGCTCCAGAGTTCAATGGGTTTATTATTATGTTGCCAAAACTGATAATCTTTCACATTTGACGATTCCGCACCAGCCTTCTTAAACCTCTCAAGCAGCCATTCCTTGCGGCTTTCCCTTGGGTTTTCTTTAATTGCATTCACCACGGTTTTGCTGGTGAACCGTTTAAAGTCGCCCAGAAGCAACTCGGGTTTTTGCTCGTTTATGCTCCTAAATACTAAATGCATATGGTTGGTCATTATGCACCAAGCAAAAATCTCCATGCCTTTTTCCCGTTGGCAATATTCAAGGCTCTCGATTAGTATATCCTTATAATCATTGCGGGTGAAAACATCTATCCATTCCACCACGGCAAAACTAACGAAGTAAACCCCATCGGGATTATGGAATTTGTAGTTTCTGCTCATGGAGTAAATTTAGTAACTTTTTGCTTCGTTACCACACGATAGAATCGTGCGGTAGCGGTGTAATTTTAGGATTAGGTAGAGGATCTCCCAAGATTGTACCATCCGTTAAGAATGGTCCAAACATATATTTTTCTAGTTTTTCGGCATTTCCTCCATCAACCATAACAAATAAATCAGGTTCTCCTATTGTAGTAGAAAATTCAAATGCAACAGAATCTGGAACGATGAAAGGAACCTCAATATACTCGCTTTTGTTTACATATTCAGACGGAATCGTATTTGCTGATGTGCTTTTAAATAAACGAATGTGATATGTATTTCCATTACCTAATAAAACTTCTTCTGAATCGTAATATCCATTATACTGGAACTTAATATTATCTTGCTTATTCATGTTAGCATCTCTCACACTTTCAATAAACGTCTTAATAATTTCTATTGTATCAACTAATACCATCGCCCCCTCCCCCTCATCCTCAAACACAAACCATCCGCCCTCTGGGTTATGGATAAGGTCCCACTGGTACTTAAATAATTCATTTCCAGTTGAATAATCCATGAGATTCAGGGTGCTGCCCTCATCAAGTATAATGGGGTTATGCGGGCTAAAGGTGTGGCGTAGGTTAAACTTGCCATGGCCCAGCTCATGCGCCGCATCGCGGGTGGTGGCCTGCGGGGTTAGGAAACCGTAACTGCTCCTGAGGGGCATGTAGCCGCGTGTGGTGGGGTTGTGATATTTATAGCCTAGGCTCATGGAGTAAATATAGGAAATTTATTTGCTTGGTTAGGGTTTTCTTTGCTTGGTTACCACACAACGGAAACCAAGCGTTTTGTGTGAGCTAGGCGGAGCCAATGGTGGGGTAGCGGGGGACACGGGCTAAAGCCTCGTAATGGTGCATGTTCCGCAGGCACAGCCTGCAAGAATAGCCCGACGGCGGCGCAGCCGACCGCCGAACATTGTTTCAATCAGGCAGCCTAGGGCAAACGGGGGCCGCTAAGGTTATTCAGCGATTCTCTCTAACTTATTTGGGTTTTGTCTACAGTCAAATACTGAAATTATCCTTATCAGGTTCTCGTTAAAACGATAAATGATTTTATAGTTGTTCTTTACAAGAAATCTATATTCATAAGGCCTCGCTGAAAGGAGGGGTTCTTTAACGCCAATTAATGGATTTGATTCAAGAATAATCGTTTCCTCCACTAACGTTTTAACTAATTCCTTTGCAATTCTAGGGCTTGCTTTAAGTTTATGGTAATCATAAATGTCTTCGAGTTGAGATAGGGCAGAATCTGTCCAAAGAACCCTTATTTCCATTTCTCAACTTTTTTTTGAAGCTCTCGAGCATCAATCACACGACCACTCTCGGCATCATCTTCTGCTTTTTCTATCATCTGATTGAATTCGTTCATTGACATTGGTTTAACTTCCTTGTCCACCTTTTTCATCCGCTCAGCTCTTAAAAACTTTTCTAATTTGTCAACAAGTTCCTCGTCAGAGATTCTAAGGAATTCCTGCACAAAATTCAATTTTCTTGCACCAATATCCATTTCAGTACATTTTTTACAAAGATAAGGAATTGCAGAACCAAAGTAAAGGCCTCTCAACTTTTTGTCAAGCTCCAGTTCCCCCCTTCGGCTGAGGCTGCGCCTCAGTCGTACTATCTGTTCGGGTTGTACCCGGTAAATATAGCTAAAGTTTAAATTAATGGCGGGGCATTTTAACAGGAGAAGATGCAGGCGCAGCCTGCAAATGATAGACCGACGGCGGTGCAACCGCCGCCGAACAGGAACCGAACATTGTTTCAATCGGATAGCCTAGGGCGAACGGGGGGATTTGAAAAAGCAAATTCATTTATATGGTTTCATATTAATCGGAATATCTACCCATATTTTACCTTCGATAATTTCTTTAAGATTAGTGTTTTCAATAATCTCTTTAACCGCTCCTATGTATTTTTTGAATTTTTCTAATGAATAACTTTCTCCTGTTGTTTCATAAAATGAGGGCTCAGATAATTCAATACCATAAAACTCGCAAAAATCTCCTATGAAGAAATTCTTTCGAGAATGTGTAAAGTTTTTCGAGGTGTTTATTATTTCGAAAACAATATCGTTACACAAAGTAACATTAGCACTATACCCATGATAGTAACTTAGAAATATTTCTCTTTGACCAATTAAATTATCAATTGTTATTTCTATAACAAAATTTATAAGAGTGGATTCAATGTTCTTAGAGTGAATCGAATTCCAATCTCTGATGTTAACTCTGGGCGGGTTGTTACTTGAAAAGAAGGAAAATTTAGTCAAAAAATAATCTTTAATCAAATCAAGATATTGAGGGTATTCTCTCTTCTTCATTACCAATTTATTGTGCTAATTTCCATATTGTAAAATAAACTTTCACTCGTCACGCCTTGGGGGTAACCAATATCTATAATTGTAAAACCTTCCAATTGAATATACTCAACCCATTGTTTATTGAGTTTGTACATAGGGATTTGTTCAATATACTCTGCCTTAATATGACCAGTAATTGGATCTTTCATATCCTTGTACAAAGGATTTTTTTTCATATCATCCCAAGCTGAATTTACTGTCCATTCAACTCCATCAATATCAAAAGTTCGATTCAAATAACCATCATCCAATATTTCTACTTGCAACCCTTGATTATTTTTTAAATGTGCAGCAATATTTTTAACATGGTCATCCATTTGTCTACCAATAACAGCAACTTTACCATTTGTCCCTAGCCTAACCTGTACAATGGTTTTTCCAGCAATATTATCACCAGCTTTAAACACACTCACTGCCCCACTAACCCGTCTAATATTCTGAATCCCCAAAGAACCCTCTGGTACAAAGTTATCAATTTCATCTAAAACTTGGGGTGCGGTGCGCCTAAAAGTTGCAAGGGCTGCGCCAACGGTGGCCAGGTCAACGGCGGTGCTTATGGTGCCCCAGCTATCTAGAAAATCTTGCCCATACTCGGTGGCCAGTAGCTGCGTGCGCACTGCATCGGTTTCCAATACCACGTTGGTGGCGGCGTTGAGAGCCTCTACGCACCCCATTACCTTTTGGAATGTGCTTACCCCGCTTATAAAAAGGCTTGTGCCCGAGAAGATACCTGCTACCTGCGCTGCTCCCACAAGGAAATCAACCAAATCCTGCTGTGCTTTTTGCTGTAAAACGGAATATAGATAAAGTGCAGGGAGATATATAATCTGGTCTTGCGAACTACTCTCTATTGCGGGAATAACCATACCCACAACATCACAAGGGTTGTAGCGTTGCACGTTGGTGTAATGACCTACTCGAGTGTCGAGCTGCCTTAGCGTAATGGTGTACGGAGGGCCATTAAGCCTGTTCGATCCAAGGTAAACACCTGTTATAGTTCTATTTGCTACGTAGTAACTATTGGGTTGTACTTGGGGCTCGTCCGTGCTATATCGTTGGGTATAGGCTTCGAGGAAAAGGGCGATAAAGACATCCTGAGTGTAATCGTCTTGTACCCGATTAAAGAGGGCGTTAATAAATTGATGATTTTCCTCAAACGCTTTAAAAAGAACATCACCTTGGGATTTGTCCACAAAGCACCTCATAAGGTCAATGGCTGCGTTGTCGCGGCTATCATCGCTAACGGTCTCGGAAGCAATGGCACTTAGAAGTTGAAGCCTGGTTTCAGCGCTGAAGGTACAAACAAGGCAAGTGGGAAGTCGGTATAGTTCGTCTAGGGCATCGGAGGGCTTGTTTGCCTGAAGTAGACTTTCCAGTCTTTGGGTCGCTTCTTGGTCTGCTTCGCTTGTTGTTGTTGTGCCATTAAGATACGAGCGCAGGGCTTCGGCGTTTTGGGTATCGGTTTTCACTACAAAGTTAGGGAAGTGGAAACGTGCGTCATTGCCGTCTGCATCGTAGGATATGACGGTTGGCACAAAATCTAAAATATCATTGCTGATGCTAACCGTGACAGGTATCTCGTTAGTTCCAAGGGGAAAGTTAGCACTGAGGTGGCCACTTGAAATACCTGTAGGCTTTGGGAAACTAAACGGGCGCTTTTCGACAAAGGAACACCTTATATTTCCAAGGATTCGGGATATATCAGAAAGGTGGGTGGTGAACCAAGGGCTCGCCCCCTCCTCCACATCCTCAAACACAAACCATCCGCCTTGGGGGTTATGGATTAAATCCCATTGGTACTTAAGTAGTTCGGCGCCAGTTGAATAATCCATTAGGTTTTGGGTGGTGCCCTCTTTAAGTATAATGGGGTTATGCGGGCTAAAGGTGTGGCGGAGGTTAAACTTGCCGTGGCCCAGCTCGTGCGCCGCATCGTGGGTGGTGGCCTGCGGGGTTAGGAAACCGTAGCTGCTCTTGAGGGGCATGTAGCCGAGTGTGGTGGGGTTGTGATATTTGTAGCTGGGCTCATGGAGTAAATATAGGAAATTTATTTGCTTGGTTACCACACGATGCAAGGGTGCGGTAACGGAGTAAATAATTTTTGGTTAACCCAATTTTTTTCGTTTTGTAAACGCACGAATAATTGTTTTGGCAAATGGCTTTGCAAATGTAAATTAACCACACGGATTAGCTACGTTGAACTCGCAAAGAGCGCTCGGTTGCAAATCCGCGCCAGCGGCTGAACAGACCGACAACGGTGAACCACTGCCTAATGTTGGCATTAACAGGGTTAACTGCAAATCGGTCAACACAAACTTGCCTATATACCCATGAATAACCCCAAATTATTTTTAACTTGCCCCGAATATGCTCGGCACAGTATTTGAAAAGCAAATTGCATTAACGATAAATAATCTCACCCTATGAAAAAACTTTTACCCATTTTACTCCTTGTAATAGCAATTATCTTTACTGGATGCGCCTCTAAGCGCATGGTTAAGCGCGGACTAAAGTTCGAACAGGCAGGTATGTATGAAATGGCTGCTGACTTTTTTTACAAATCGATGGTTGCAAACCCTAAGAATGTTGATGCTGCCATAGGCTTAAAAAGAAACGGACAGCGCATGCTAGACGATAAAACGCTTCAGGTTCATAAATCGTACTTTGATGGTAATGACAAGCAAACGGTATACTCCTATCTTGATGCTCAAGCCTATTTTGATAAGGTTAAAGCATTGGGTATTAACCTAAACCTATCGGAAACAACTCTGGGCTATTTCAATGAGGCTAAACCACGCTATTTGCAATCGGTTTATAACGAAGCGCGCATACTCCTCGATGAGGAGAAGTTTAGGGAATCAGAAGAAAAATTTGTTGAGATTAAACGTATCGACCCAACTTATCAAGGTATTGATGAACACATGAAGGTTGCAGTTGCTGAACCAATTTATCGCGAGGCCCTTTCGTATATGGAGAGTGGGTTTAACCGTAAAGCATACCATAACTTTAGCAATATTATTTCAACCCAGGGTACTTACAAAGATACGAAGGAGCTGCGCGATGAAGCTTTATCCAAAGCGCTAATCACCATCTCAATAGGAGAGATAAAAGATTATGCCCAAAATGGTAAAGCCAGTTTGCTTGTTGAGAGTTCTGTTGTAAGCGCCATAAACAATCTGACCAACCCATTTGTAAAAATTGTTGATACAAAGAACACTGATAAGTTTGTTGCTCAGCAGGCTAGTGGAGTTTCAATGGGGTCTGATGTAAAGGTGGGGCAAATGCTTACCGCTAAGGCAGTACTTAGCGGCAGTGTAATAAAATTTAATCTGGTAACCGGAAGAGTTCAAAAATCGGAGCAGAAAGGTTATATAAAAGATATGATAACCGTTAAGGATAAAACCACAGGTGAGGAGAAAAAGGAAGCTCGCTATACCAAGGTAACATACGATGTAATTAGTGCAAGGAACGAGGCTAGTCTTTCGTTTCAGTATCAACTTACATCGATTGAAACAGGCACTGTGCTGGTTTCCGATGCCATTAACCATTCTGCAAATGATGGGATTAGCTATGCTAACTTTAGCGGTGATCACAAAAAACTTGTGCCCGGAAATTGGGAAAGTGCGACAAAAGCTTCGCCCAAGGATAGAATTGATGATAACCAATCGTCAATAAACAACCTTAGAAATCAGCTCAACGCCAAAAAAACCATCAAATCTACTGCTCTACTTCAAGCTGAATTGCTTGAAGAGATTGGGCAAAAAGTAGCTAGAAAAATTGATGCGTATAATCCAGAGTATTAAAACGCTTAAAACTGCATATCAATGAAAACAAAAGCATTGGCAATAGTTACCATTAGCCTTTTGCTAAGCGCTTGTGGGGGTACAAAAAAGGTACAAGGTCCGCCTCAACCCGAATGGGTCACCAATCGTCCAAAATCACAACTTTACTACTACGGTGTTGGGGCAGCCCGCAAAACATTGGACGTAAGTCAGTTTCAGCAAGCCGCCAGACAAAATGCGCTGGCCGACATGTCCAGTGAAATATCGGTTAGCATCTCATCCAACTCGGTAATTCATGCTTTCGAATCAAACCTCAACTTTAACGAAGACTTCACTTCAACCATTAGAGCGCAAACTCAACAAGATTTAGAAGGTTACGAGCAGGTAGATTCATGGGAAGATCTGAATAACTATTGGGTTTACTATCGTCTATCGAAGCTGCAATACCAGCAGCTAAAGGAGAAACGGAAAAATGACGCTGTAACCCGCTCTCTCGACTTTTTTTTAAGTGGCATTAATGCCCGCGAAGGCGGTGATGTTAGACTTGGTCTTGTGCAGATGGTAAAGGCACTTGAGCCTATTAAACCCTACTTTAGCGAACCACTGCCCGTTGATATTAACGGCTCTGAAGTTTTCCTTGGTAACGAAATTTTTAAGGAGATAAGCAATACGTTGGCACAAATTACCATTGTTCCTGCAAAGGTCTATATCAGCGTAAAAGCAGGTCAAGCAATCCCCTCGTCAATGCTGGCTTTTGATGCATTCTTCAGAAGTTCGATCCCTATTGTTAGCTTGCCGCTAGAGGTTGAGTACTCGGAAAAACCTATGCGCAACAACAAGCAACGAACAAATAGCAATGGCAATGCATCATTTGATATTGATGTGGTGCGTTCAAAAAAATCACTGGAGAGTTTTACTGCTAAAATCGACATAAACGATATCCTTAGCGAGGCAGGAACAGATCCATTGACCCGTAGGCTTATAAACCGATTTAATCTTCCAAATGGCACCATTCGTATAAACATTGAAAAGCCCATTATTTATATCACCTCAAGCGAAACAAACCTTGGCGAAGTTATAAAGCCCGGTTACATAGAACAAAGCATTAAGAAAAAGGCTGTTGAGATGGGATATCTGGTTAAAGATGTGCTTGAAGAAGCCGACTATATTATCGAGATAATTGCTGCAACAAGCAGTAAAGGGCAAGCTGGCCAGTTCAAGGTTGCCTGCCTAGAAGGAACGCTAAGCTTAGAAACAAGGAATGGAAATCAACTTTACCATAAACCCCTTAGTGGTTTTGAAGGACGTCACTTTGAACTGAAACAGGCTGGCGAAGAGGCCTTTAAAGATGCTAAGCGGAAGGTTGAAATCTCCTATTTTAGGGAAATGCACGAAGCAATGAACCGATTATAGCCAATGAGTGCGGGCATAAAAGTAGAATATGGAATAGCCCTCTTTGTTCCCCTTTTATTTTTGTATCCACCCTTTACCCTTGTGTTTAAGAGCATGTATTGATTTTCAGCAGGTTGTTTGATGCACATTTTACAACTTTATACTAATTTTGAGGCGGTTTTATAAACAATATTTTAACCGCTAAACCACAATACAATGAAATTACACATAATATCTGCGCTTGCTTTGTTTACCTTTTCATTGGGACTCTCTGCTCAGGAAACGAACACCACTGATAAGCCAAAAGAAGAAACTATTGTATTTGATACCACGGTATTTGAATACGGTGAAATTGATTTTGCCAGCGATGGAAACTGCGTATTTACATTTACAAACACTGGCAATGAACCCATTTTAATTAGCAGCGTAAGTGCATCGTGCGGTTGTACTGTTCCTAGTTGGACAAGAGATCCCATTAAGCCCAAAGAAAAGGGCGAAATTAAAGTGAAGTATAACACTTACATTCCGGGGGCATTTAGCAAGAGTATCACTGTTTACACCAACGCTAATCCATCGCACATTGTGCTTAGAATTAATGGGCAGGTTAAGAAGAACGAACAGCAACAAACGATTAGATAAAACATTTTAAAGCAAAATTATTATGCCACAGATTTCAGAGGAAAGCAAGGGCCACCTCTCAAATAAAGAGGTTGGTTTCCTAAACCAAGGTGGTCAAACGAAATTTGTAACCTGAACTTCGGAAGGTCCGATATCACTATCAGTAAAATCAAAATTTGAAGTTGCTTTACCCTGTTATTTCACTCTTTACGATAAACCTGCCAGAATAAAAACCTTTTTAACAGCTGAGATATTTGAATGAGACTATCCAATGAAAACCAATCATTTATCTTGAAATCATAATCGAATATTGGTGAGTTTTATCATTTTTTATTACTCTTAATTTGGTTACTTTTGAACCTTTTAAAAAACATAAAAACTTTACAAAATGATTATAGGAATACCTAAGGAAATAATGCACGGAGAGAAACGTGTATCAGCCATCCCCGAAACCGTTAAAAAAATGGTTGATAGCGGAGCAAAAGTTCTGTTTGAAGAAGGAGCAGGCGTTGGTTCGCACTATGCTGACCAAGAGTACAAAGATGCTGGAGCAGAAATTGTGTCGAACGTTGAAGACATCTATACTCAATCGGATGTTATACTAAAAGTAAAAGAGCCCCAGTTTAATGCTGAAAAAAACAAGCATGAAATTGACATGATGCACAAGGATCAGTACTTAATTACTTTTATTCACCCAGCATCACCACCAAATCATCAAATGGTAAAGCATTTGGCTGAAAGAGAAGTAATTGGACTTACATTAGACGGTATACCTCGTATCAGCAGGGCACAATCTATGGATGCATTATCGTCAATGAGTACTTGCGCTGGATATAAAGGAATGATAATGGCTGTTAACGATATCAGCAAATTTATGCCTTTTGTAACTAGTGCTGTAGGAAGAATGAGACCAGCAAACGTTTTAGTAATTGGAACTGGTGTTGCCGGACTTCGCGCAATTGCTACTGCCAAAGGGTTGGGTGCAGCAGTTTTTTCTGCAGATATTCGCCCTGAGGCCAACAAAAATGCCGAATCATTAGGTGCAACTATTGTTGAAACTGGAGTACCAGAAGAAATTGCAGTAAGCGCCGACGGAAAACACGCCAATAAACTACCTGAAAAATGGTTAGAAATTGAGCGTCAAAACCTTAAAGAGACCATTTTAAAATCTGATATCGTATTCTGTTCTGCCCTAATTTTAGGAAAAGTTGCTCCAATTTTGGTTACAGAAGAGATGGTAAAAGAAATGCAGTCTGGCAGTTGTATAGTAGATATTTCAATTGACCAAGGAGGAAACTGCGACATTACTACCCCAGGTGAAGTAGAGGTAAAACACGGTGTTACCATACAAGGAATAAAGAATATCCCAGGTATGCTATCGACCAGTTCAACCATTATGTTCTCGAAGAACATCTATAACCTATTGGAGTTTTTAACTAAAGACGGAAAGATAAGTTTGGATGAATCTGACGAGATTGTTTCTTCAATTTTGGTTACCAAAGATGGTAAAATTGTTCACAAAGGAACATTAGAAGCCATGGGCTTAAATTAAATAGAAATTTTTAGTAAACTTTTTTAACCGATAAAGTAGTGATATGGAGTTAATACAGTATGTTTTAATAGGTGTTTTCCTGATTGCAACCATTGTTGGCTACCTATTAATCAACAATGTACCAAGCCGTTTACACACGCCCCTAATGTCAGGAATGAACGCCTTGTCGGGGATTACAATTCTTGGGGCATTAATTGCCACAGGAACTGCCCTCCAAAGCGACGATCCAGTTATAGGATACATTTTTGGAAGCGTGGCAATTATTTTGGCCATGATTAATGTGGCAGGTGGTTTCTCTGTAACTAACCGAATGTTAAGAATGTTTGGGAAGAAGAAAGAGGATGAAACAACCGTCGCATAATTTTTTTAAAAAGGAGAATTAATAGAATAAAACCTATCTGTCACCTATCTATTGATAGCCAATGCAGTTAGGTTTTATAAGTTACCTTAATCAATAAACAATTTGTACAAATGAATAGCTTTATACTATTGAGTTTCTCTATGGTAAATCCATTGCCCATCGGTATTTATTATGCACTGTGCGGCATCCTGTCCATAGCCGTATTAGTCGGAATTCACTTAATGAGCAAAGTAGAAAAAGCTCAATTGGGAAATCAAATTAGTGCGTTGGCAGTTGCCATTGGCGTGCTTATTACGCTCATTCAGAATGAGATATTGCCTTTATGGCTTATTTATCCTGGTGTTATTGTTGGTTTAATCATCGGTTTAGTAATGGCCAAAAGGGTTAAGATGATTCAAATGCCCCAGATGGT
Source organism: Bacteroidales bacterium UBA5349 (assembly GCA_002410065.1). Lineage (GTDB taxonomy): Bacteria > Bacteroidota > Bacteroidia > Bacteroidales > Tenuifilaceae > Perlabentimonas. The sequence goes on from DHQB01000026.1 coordinate 326,406, forward strand.
GGCTCTACTTAACGGAGTAGGTGGCGCAGCATCGGCCATTGTAGCATCGTTTGTTTTTATTGAACTTTACTCCAGTATCGATAATTTAGGCAACCCCGATTATTTTGGAAGAGTTACCGCATCACTTGCCATAGCAATTGGAAGTATTACCCTATTGGGTAGTTTGGTTGCTGCGGGAAAACTGCACAAAGTGCTTGCACAAAAGCCTGTTATTCTTCCTAGCCATCAAGCACTATCAATGGCTTTGCTAATTGTAACAGCGATACTAGTTGTTTTAGGCGGTTTTTTTAGCGTTGCCTCAACCTCTGTAATATTGATTGCAACCATACTAATTGCATCTGCATTTGGAATTGTGTTCTCAATCCGTGTGGGGGGTGCAGATATGCCCATCACCATTTCGTTACTAAACAGCCTTAGTGGAGTTGCTGCTGCCGTTGCTGGTTTTGCCATTGGCGATGTGTTGCTAGTTGCCGTTGGAGGTATTGTTGGTGCTTCGGGACTATTCCTTACACAGGTTATGTGCAGGGCAATGAACCGCAGTTTAATGGATATTCTTTTGGGTAAAACTGCCGCCAGAAACAGCAAAACAGAAGCCGATGTTGCTGCACCTGAAGTATCTCAAGAGAATGAAGAGAAACAAGTAGCTATTGATCCTGTGGAAGTAATAAAAAATGCCAAAACGGCAATTATTGTTCCTGGCTATGGTATGGCACTTGCTCAAGCACAACATCTTGTTAATAATTTGGCCAAGAAAATGAAAGCCAATGGCGCTACCGTAAAATATGCAATTCACCCTGTGGCTGGTCGTATGCCAGGGCATATGGACGTTTTACTGGTTGAGGCTGGCGTTGCCTTTGACGATGTGTTTGAAATGGATGAAGTAAACAATGAGTTTAAAGATGTGGATGTTACCATTGTTGTCGGAGCCAACGACGTGCTAAACCCAGCCGCTCGTAACGCTGAGGGTACCCCAATTTACGGAATGCCAATTTTAAACGTTGACCAGTGTAAAAACATTGTAATTTTTAATTACGATTTGAAACCTGGGTATTCTGGTGTTGATAACCCTATTTACAAGCGCAAATCGGGCGTTGCAGTTGTTCAAGGTGATGCTTCACAAACACTTACAGAACTATTGAATAAAATTTAAAACTTCTCTGGCAAATCATTGAGGTTTGTTGATTAGGACCTAATAGTATTGAAAAGCAAAAGCCCTGGGTTATCAGGGCTTTTGCTTTCTTATTAAGCTTTAAACTAATTAATGTCCTTGCTTGTTTTTGATGAGTCTGCTAAAAGTTTATCAATCTCATTAAGCTCATGCTTCTTTAAATGTCGCCATTTACCATTGGGAATATCTAAATTGATATTCATTATCCGATAACGTTCCAATTGGATAACTCTATAACCCAAATGCTCACACATACGCCTGATTTGTCTATTTAAACCCTGTGTAAGAATAATCCTGAAACGAAACTTATCTATTTGTTCAACAAAGCAATTCTTTGAAACTGTTCCTAAAAGTGGAACTCCATTACTCATTCTGTGAATAAACGATTTTGTAATGGGTTGCTTTACGGTTACTAGGTACTCCTTTTCGTGATTATTCCCAGCTCGAAGAATTTTGTTTACTATGTCGCCATCGCTCGTAAGCAGAATTAAGCCCTGGCTATCCTTATCGAGCCTACCGATGGGAAAAATACGCTCGGGGTAATTTATATAGTCAATAATGTTATTCTTCTCTTTGCGGGTGTCTGTTGTACAAACAATTCCGCGTGGTTTATTAAAAGCCAGGTAAACCTGCTTGCTTGCTTTTCCGGTGATAAGTTTTCCGTTTAAGCAAATTTTGTCTTTGGGTGATACTTTGCTTCCCATATCCGCAATTACCCCATTTATTGTTACCCTTTTTTGCTCAATAAACTTATCGGCTTCTCTGCGGGAGCAATAACCAATTTCACTAAAATACTTATTTATGCGAACCAAATTAGTCTCTTCCATTTATAAGATAAAGTTGCTTACAACAATAAATATAATCTACAGAACAATTTTGTGTTGTCCTTAATCTAAAAAGCCAAGTAAAAATTCTTTGTTAACTCTATATACTCGGCTGTATATTCGCTGTTATCTCCCCTAATGCAAAGCGTATCCTCAACCAATGCCTTGTGTTTACGCTCAAACTCTAATAACAATCGTTTTACGGGGCCATTAACTTTACCTAGTACGTTTACCCTTTTTGTACAGAACAAGCCATAATTTGAGGCCTTTGCCACAAAAACATTCCCTTCGATATAGGGAAAAATACCTACAAACCTTCCATCTTCAGTTAGAAGAGTATTAATTCCTTCAATTAGCTCATCGTGCGGTAAAAGTTCGTTGTGACGGGCTACGGTTCTTGCAACCTCGGGTGATTTAAGCGACTTAACAAAATAAGGTGGATTGGATACAATAAGATCGTACTTTTCATTTGACTCTTTTGCAAAATTTTGAAAGGAAGAGCAAAAAAGGTTTATTCTATTGCTCCACTTACTGTTAGCAAAATTATCCTTTGCTTGCTGTGCCGAGGGTTCGTCAATTTCAACAGCATCAATTTTAGCATTACTACGCTGGGCGAGCATTAGCGCAATAAGGCCCGTTCCGGTTCCAATATCAAGTATCCTATTGGCATCACCAATAGCAGCCCAAGCACCAAGCATAACCCCATCGGTACCAACCTTCATGGCCGATTTTTCTTGCCTTACGGAGAACTGCTTAAACCGAAAAGACTGATTGGACATAATAATCTAAAATTTTTCGAATACCCCAAGGCCAAAAAGGGCGTAATCATACTTAATAGGATCGTTGGGATCAAATATACGAAGATTGTTAGTAACCTCCTCTACTGCTCGCCAGTCGGTTTGCTTGCGCGTAAGCAACCCTAGGGCTCGGGCAACCCTACTCGAATGTACATCGAGTGGTAACATGAGCAGTGATGGCGAAACATTGGACCAAAGGCCAAAATCAACCCCCTCAACCGGTGGCCTAACCATCCACCTTAGGTACATGTTTAGACGTTTGGCTGCAGAGCCATTTAGCACATTGGGTAAATGCTTTACAGATCGGGCGGGAAAAGAATTGTGCAGAAAAACAACTCTAAAATGGTCAATGGCCCAAAGCGCTCCTTGCCCCTTGCTAAATCCATCGGTAAAAACCTGGTGTAAACCAGCATTATCCATATAAATGCGCTTTAGTGAGAGCAGAAAAGCCTGACAATCAACTCCGTTAAAAGTACGATAATAAAAGTCTGAGAAAGATTTTATACTATCCTCTGATGAATCAATTAAAAATTCGAAGGGCGACTCACCCATGGGCAAAAGCAATTGCCGTGCCGAGCGAATTATTTGTGGGCGCTGCCCCCATGAAAGGGTTGCTGCCAAAAAGCCTGCTATCTCAATATCCTCTTTTCTGGAGTATTCTTTAGGTATCTGTATGGGGTCGGTTTCAATAAATGCCGGTGAAGCATATTGCTGATACTTTTCCTCTAAAAACACATTGATATTGCTAAAATCAATCATTGCCTATACAAAGCGCCCATCGTTCATAGTAAGTTCAACATCGGCCATGCCAGCCAATTCTTTATCGTGAGTAACAATAACGAATGTTTGCTTTAGCTCATCGCGAAGTGTAAAAAAGAGCTGATGAAGTTCCTGTTTATTCTTTGAGTCGAGATTGCCTGATGGCTCATCGGCAAAAATAACTTTAGGTTGGTTAATTAAAGCTCTTGCAACTGCAACCCTTTGCTGCTCACCACCCGAAAGTTCGGCGGGTTTATGCTCCATCCGGTTTTCTAGACCAAGAAAGGATAATAACTCTTTGGCTTTTTTCTCTACCTTACCTTTAGGGTGCCTACCAATAAACCCGGGAATACAAACATTTTCGAGGGCAGTAAACTCGGGCAGTAAATGATGAAACTGAAAAACAAAACCAATATTCTGATTGCGATAAGCGGCAAGGGCTTTATCGTTAAACACCGAAAGGTCAACTCCATCGATTAGTACTCTTCCCGAGTCGGGCTTGCTAAGCGTACCCATTACTTGCAGAAGTGTGGTTTTACCAGCGCCACTTGGTCCAACAATAGCAACCACTTTCTCGGGTGGTATTCTTATATCTACCTCCTTAAGTACGGTAAGACTACCAAAGGATTTTACAATTTTTTGTACTTCTATCATAGTTCTTTGTCTGGGTAGCAAATATAGTAATTTTCTTTGCTTGATAGGACCACGAAAGAATCCAGTAAAAGAGGGTGCCAACAAACGTATTAAAATGACTCGAAATTGTTTTTTTTAAGGACAATCCCTTTCCTGTAATGCTCGCGCACATGCAATAAAAAAAGGGGTAAACTAACTAATAGTATACCCCTTTAATATTAAAAAAACAAACTCCTAAACACTATTTAAACAACCTAAAACCCTTATGGTTTCGCTTATCATCTATAGATTTTGTCTTTTCTTTTTGATTTGTTAAATTACTCAATGAAAGGGCAACCTTATAATAACCTACATCATAAGAGTCGTAACCTTTTACACTAAAATAATAGGTGCCTGATGAAGGGCAATCCCACAGCAATACTGGATTACCCCAATACGATATTTCCACATCTACCGTATAATTATCATCACTATAATCTAAAAGTGTTGATCCATCCGTATGGTACAAACTAAGATAACCATCAACATAACCGCTTACCTGGATAAGGTATGTCTCTCCGCTAACAGCATCAAACTTAAACCAATCAACATCACCTGAAGTGGTTGTATGAAAATCGGTAGTTTCACCCACTGCGATAGCTGTAGCGGTTTCATAGTTATTGTCGGGCTCAAAACTATCATCGGCCAATGGCTCTAGCCAGCTAGCAGGAGGAATTGACCCACTATATCTCTTTAAGTATGTAATAAATTCCTCTGTACCATCTTCATACTCATATTTATTCCGTAAAACGAGCATTCCATCCTCGAATTTAAAGCTTACTGTATCTCTTTCCTCATAAACCCCTTCTGTATAAATTATGATAATTCCAGCCCCATTTAATTCGTACGATATCTCTTCTTCATCAAAACTTTGGTCAGGTTCGTTGTAATAGAGGGTAATGGTTTTTTTGCCAATTTCAAAAAAACTTGCTCCATAATAGTCCACATCTAGATCGGCATCATAAATCCACTCCCTTCTTTCAGTACCTCCTTGGTATGTCCATGTTTCTACTTCCTTATGCACATACCATTTCCCGACCACGGTATCCGGATCTTTGTCATCTTTGTCGCAACTCGTAAATAATAACACCAAAGCGCTTGTTACAAAAGCGACTAATAAAAAAACCCTTAGTTTTGTTTTCATAATTTTTACTTTTTAGTTAATTTTTTTTACCTGTATTTAAATGCAAGGTTAGATTCAACTAATAAATGCAACTTTTAGAGGATGTAACATTTGATAATTTTATTCAAATGAAAGGGCAAACGCCCCTTCACCTGAAATGGATAAAATTCTCTATTTTGTGTCCTCGACCAAAAGTTGCAAAATATGAGTCATTAAACCTTGGAACAAAGATACACAATTGAAGTAATGTGCAAAGAGGGCTATGAAAAAAATGCTATAGCCAAAGCTATAAACAGAGATAAATCAGTAGTTTATCGAGAACTCAATCGTAACTGTGATAAAAGATCTGGATTATATCATCACGACTTAGCTCAATGAAAGTATGATAAGCGCCAGCAAGAGAAACGCAAATATATTCGATTTACGCCATCTGTTCAGCAAGATGTAGAGACTTTATTAAAAGAAGACTATAGTCCCGAACAAGTAGTTGGCACTCTCAAAGAACAAGAGAGACCAACGGTTTCTATTGAGCGGATTTATCAGCATATATGGGCAGACAAAAAGAAAAAAGGAGAACTTCACCTGCACTTACGAAATCAAGGCAGGCGATACCGAAAGCGAGGAAATAAAAAAGACAACAGAGGAACTATCAAAGACAGAATCGGTATCGGACAACGACCTAAAATTGTTGAAGAAAGAAAAAGATTTGGTGATTTAGAGGTTGACTTAATAATTGGCAAGAATCACAAACAAGCAATGCTTACTATCAATGATAGAACTTCTGGAATGCTTAAAATCAGGAAAGTAGCATCAAAAGAAGCAAAGGTCGTCAGCAAAGCAATTGTAGATGAATTAACTGATTGGCTACCATATATTAAGACTATTACAGCTGATAATGGGAAAGAATTTGCAGACCATATATTTGTAGCTGAGCAGCTAGGCACAGACTACTATTTTGCAAGACCATATCATTCTTGGGAAAGAGGTTCCAATGAGAACCTCAATGGGCTGGTAAGGCAGTATTTCAAAAAATCTACTGACTTCAGAACCATCACTCAAGAGCAAGTAAAGGCTATTGAAAACAAGCTAAACACCAAGCCTAGGAAACGTTTTAATTATGAAAACCCTATATTTGTAATGGAGAAGTTATTGTTTAACCAAGAAGTTGCATTTGTGACTTGAGTCCTGCAAGTTAAATAATCCTATTTTACCAACCAGTGCCAAATGTTGTGTTTTTTATATGTACCTATATTTTAAAAGGTTAACGGCTACATACATTCCATAAACGAACGGATTAGCTACATCAAGATATATATGTACAACCAATACTTTAGCGCAAGCTAAGGTTTAGCCATACCCTACTTATGCTGATAGGCTTTGTAATAAAGGATTACAGAAAGTAATTGTTTGACAAAAAAGGCTTATACGCTTAACCAATGTGTATTAATCAATACAGAAATCATCAGCTGTCCACGTTAAGGCCATAATTAGCTCATTGTGGTTAAAGGCATTGATATTAAACTCTTTGATAGCGCTCATCAGCTCTTGTGCTAACTCGTTGCTGTGGCATTGTACAAATACAGCCACATTATACCCTGGCCAAACAGCCGTATCGAACCTATTATCACCCAGCTTATTATTTGCTAATACCCTATCGATAATCTGAAAGTTTTTAACCTCTAATCTATTCAGCAACTCTTGCAATGACTCTAAAACACTAACATTACAGGTGCAGTAAACTATTTTCATGGTTTTAACCTATTAGTATCAAAATAAACAATTTGCAGCATTTTAGGTAAAAATTACTCCTCACCCCGCTTATCCTTACCATGCATAACTGCATAAACGGTAGGAACAACAAGCAATGTTATTAGGGTTGATGCCAATAATCCACCAATCATTGTTATGCCCAAAGGCTGGTAAACCTCGGCACCCATACCCTTGCTAAGCGCCATTGGTAGCATTCCTAGCATGGTAGTAAGACTGGTCATTAGGACTGGACGTAGACGACTTCGGCCAGCTTCCTGAATAGCATCGTAAAGTTTTAAACCTCGCTTACGAAGTAGGTTTGTATAATCGACCAATACAATACCGTTGTTTACCACAATACCCAGAAGCATAATTACACCAACAAACGTAGTTACGCTCAGGGTTATGCCCGTTAGTTTGAATGCCCAAATAACCCCAATAAATGTAAGCGGTATGGCAAACATGATTATGAATGGATCGAGGAACGATTCGAACTGACCCGCCATTACCATATAAACCAGCGCAATACCTAAAAAGAAGATAAGATACAGATCAGCAAATGATTGGCCTTGCTGTTTAGTTTGACCTGAGAGGGTTACCTCAATTTCCGAGGGAATATCAAGATTCGACAGAATTTTTTGTGCTTCCCGCTGCCCTTCGCCAAGCGAAACGGCATTGAGTTCGGCCATTACCTTAACAATGCGCTCTTGGGCAAAACGGTCTATTTGCAGTGCGCCAATAGCAAGCTCAATATCAGCAACTGATGAGAGCACAACTTGCTTACCCAATAGATTTGTTATGCTTATGTTTTTAATATCCTCTATATTATTCCTGTAGTCAGAACTATAGCGAATTTTAATTGAAAAGTTATCTCCCTCTTCTTTAATCCCACCTGCCTCGACCCCATAAATGCTTTGACGAACCTGCAAACCTATCATTCCCGTGTTTAGGGCAAGAGCTGTTGCTTTGTCTCTGTCGATTTTAATTTGAACCTCCATTTTACCCTTGTCAACAGTGTTTACCACATCGGTAAACAGTTGCGATTGCAAAAGTTTGTGTGTTAGGGTATCGGCAAAGCTGTTTAGAATATCGTAGTTTGAGCCAGAGAGGTTAAACTCTATTGGTTTAACGTTTCCGGTAACTGCTTGTGAGATAATGCTACCCCCGACAATATTAAAGTTTTCAATTTCGGGAATCTGGGCAATTTGGTTTCGTAAATCGCTGGCAATTTGCTTGGCAGAGCGCTTGCGCTCTTCGGGGCGTAAAAGGTGACAGAGCACTGTGGTAATATTTTTCCCCTCTCTAAATCCAACCGACGTTAGCATCCCATTTTCCGATTGACCCGAGATGGATGCTAAACTACCAGGTCGCATTTCTGGCACCTCTCGCTCAAAAATATCCATAACAACCTTCGAAATACTATCCGATTTTGTGGATGTTGCACTTATATCAATTTCAATGGTGGCGATTATATCTCCAGCATCAAACTCTGGTATATAGTCGGTTCCAAGACCTTTACCCACCCATAGACTAACGCCAAGAACTACTCCAACAATAGCTAAAGTGGTGGTTTTATGGTACACGGCCCAACCCAATGTTTTCTTGTAAAAACTTTCAATGGAAAGGAACATCTTTTCACTATATCGATATAATAGATACCGTTTCCTCTCCTCTCCCTTTTTCTTTACCTTCAGCAACCTCGACGAGACCATTGGGGTAAGGGTTAGCGCTGTGATAAGCGAAGCTATCATTGTAACCGACGTTATAATGGCAAGTTGTTTAAACATTATGCCAACTAGGCCGCCCATAAAAATCATAGGAACAAATACCATAAGGGTAGTAAGGGTTGATGCTGTGATGGCAGAGCTCATCTCGTTTGCACCAAAAATTGCTGCTTGAGAAGGCCGTGCACCCTTATCAATATGCTGTGTGATATTTTCGAGAACCACAATTGAGTTATCAACCACCATTCCCATGGCAATGATAAGCGACATTAGGCTAAATATGTTGATGGTCCAGCCAACCACATAAATAACAATAAAAGCAGTTACAAGTGAAAAGGGGATGGTAAGAAAAACAATCAGGCTTAAACGCCATTCCCGAAGAAAGGCAAAAACAACAATTACCACGAAGATGAGCGCATACCAAAATGATTGGGTTAGATTACTAATACTTTCAGTAATCAGCTCGCCCGAGTCCATAATTTGACCTATTTCAATATCGGCAGGTAATGTGGGCAGTATCTCTTCAATTTTTTGCTTAACAGCCTTTACCACTTCAAGGGTATTAGCACCCGACTGACGCTGAACCATGAGCCCTACAGCAGAGCCCTTGCTTGTTCGCGAGTGCTCATCGAGCTGTTTAAACCCATCGGTTATGGTGGCCACATCCTTTAGCCTAATAACCCTATTGTTGAAACTGATTAGCGCCAATTCGCCCAACTCGCTGGCATCCTGAATATCGCCGGGGATACGAATGGCAAAATCATTATCGCCTACCCTAATGTTTCCACCGGGAATGGTTATGTTCTCTGCATTTAGTATTGCTTCAATTTGGCTAATTGTAATTCTGTATGCAGCTAGTTTTTGGGGATCAACATCAACCTTAATCTCCCTTTTGGGAGTAGCTAGTACCATTACCGTTCCTACACCAGGAATTTTTCGAAGTGGTGCCGCAATCTGGTCGTTTATTATTTTTTCGAGACCATTATAGCTATCATCGGCCGAAATACCATATACTAATACTGGCAGTAACGATGAGTTAATTTTATAAATAACAGGATTAAAGGCATTGCTTGGGAGCCTGTTTTTTGCCAACTCAACAAGATCGCGGGCATTGGATGCCGATTCGCTAATGTCTGATCCCCACTCGAATTGAAGAGAGATAAAGGATGCGTTTTCTTTGGATTGAGAACTAATTTCTTTTAGGTTCTCGGTACCACCAAGCACCCCCTCTAGCGGACGTGTTACCTGTTGCTCTACCTCAATTGCCGATGCTCCTGGGTAAATGGTAATTACGGTAAGTGAGGGTAATTCCATCTCGGGCATCACATCTAACGGGAGCCTTGTGAGCGAGACTAAACCAAAAAGCAGAACCGCCAAAAAAAGCATTGCAATGGCTACTGGTCTGTAAACTGATGTGCGGGGCAAATTCATTTTCGTACTTTTTCCTGATTGCTAATAATTAAAAGATCTCAAACCTTGAATATTATTCTCGACTTAGGCATCATATTACATCAACCTTACTGCCATTCTGTACCTTTGCTTTCCCCTCAACAATAACCATTTGGCCCGCTTTAATACCAGTTACAGCCACATTGTTGCCTAGTGTTTGAATTTGATTTATAACAACTCGTTTCGCCGTATTATCTTCAACAACGTACACAAACTCTTCGCCTGTTCCGGCTAATCGGGTTATGGCACTTAGCGGCACAAAAATTAATTGCTGATTTGGCAAAACAATTGAAACCCGTGCAAACATCCCAGGTTTTAACTCGCCCAAGTTGTTCTCAAGAATAACTTGAACCTTTGCCGTTCTGGTAAGGGTTGAGAGCATTGGCTTTACACTGTGAATTTTGCCCTGATAAGTTTTTTCTGGGTATGCATCAACCAAAATTTCTGCTTGTAAGCCACGTTTTAGTTTTGTTAAATCCTTTTCATTAACCTCAAATTCTATTCTTATAGGATTTAGCTGCATAAGCCTAACAATGCCCGAGCGCATTGAGTAGCCAGGATCGAGACCTGGGTTAATGAAGTAAATCTCACCCTCCTCCATCATACGCTCAACAATAGTACCTGAGAATGGAGCATAAACACGAGTGTTTTTTCTTAGCATATTTGTTTTTGCATCAGAAGCTTCGAGTTTAGCTTTTAGGTGATCGTATTCCATTTGGCTAATACTTTCCTTTTCTTTAAGCCGTTCAACCCTTTCAAAGTCTTTACGAAGTGCTTGGTTTTCAACTTCGGCCTGTATAAGTAGCTCATCTGATAATTCCACAATAAGGTCGCCCTGTTTAACCTTATCCCCCTCGGAAAACCGAATACGCTCAACCTTACCCGGCAATGCTGCACCTAGGTTCGATTCGCGATTTGCAAATACAGTACCGGGGTATGTTAACCTTTGGGCAAAAGGCATCTCGCTAGCCATTGCTGTTTTTACAACAGGCATTTCAGCCTGAACAAACTCTTCTGAAGGGTTACTCGTTTTACAGCCTAGGAGTGCCAGAACTAGCATTGGGGCTATGTATCTTCCGTTCATATATCGTTGTATTTTTATTTATAATCAGACTTACCCATTACCTTTTTCAAATTAACTACGCTTAGCTGATTTTCCATTTGCCCATCAATTAAGCTGCTATACGCATCGAACCACAACGCTTGCGCCTCAAGCACATCGGTGGTTTTCACCATACCTTCGGCAAAAGCATCGGTGGCTATCCTGAGGTTCTCTTCTGCTATTTTCAGGTTCTCTTTGGATAAGGCAACCTTTTTTGTTGATTCGTTTGCAGTAAATACTGCTTTCTGAACCTGAAGAAGAATCAGTTCTCTTGCCTCGTTCAGTTTTAACTCTGCTGCACTTTGTTCATGCCTAGCAGCACGAAGCGTGTGCGCTTTATCGTTCCAATGAAAAATTGGTATGTTCATGGCAACACCAACACTCCAGTCGCCACCAAACGAGTTGTCGAACCCTTTGTATGGATTTGGATTAAGCAGCATATAACTGGCCGTGAGGCCAATGTTTGGTAAATACCTTGATTGTGCTATTTTTACTGCCGACTGGGCAATGCCAACGGTCTGCGACAAGGCGTCGAGTTCGGGTCGAAATACTAGGGCCGTATCACCATATGCCATTTCGGGTAAAATAGTTATGGAATTAGATAAACTATCGGTAAGAATAAGATCAGTATTCAGGGGTAATCCTGTAATCTGGCATAATGCCATGTGCGAAAGAGTTAACCCATTCTGAACCTTTTGTAGATTTAACTTTGCCTCATTATGCTTAACCCTTACCCTTAAAATATCGTTTTTTAGAATGATACCTTCCTGATATAGATTATCCAAATCGAAGCTAAGTTTCTCGAGTAGTGACATATAACTTTCAACCATCTCAACCTTCTCTTTTAAAGCAACAATACGCCAGTAGTTCTCCTCGGTTGTATATAGCACTTCATCCTGCTCTTTTGTAAGATTAGCTTTTGCTATCTGATTACCAAATTGGCTAATGCGATAAGCCTCTCGAATTTTCCCTCCAGTATAAATGGGCTGTGTTAACGATATTCCGCCAACAAAAATATTTTTTGCTCCAAGCTGAAACTGATCACTTGGCAACCAAGCATAGTTTTGAAAAACCGGATTCCCATCCTTATCGTAAAGCATATCGCCGCTTATGGGGTTGAAAACAAAGGTGTTTACAGGATCGAGATTTGGATTAAACTCCCCAGTTTCGGGATTTATGGAGCTAAAGGGAACAACAGGAATGAATTTATCCCCATCGAAAAGGCTAAACTGTTTGTTAACCCTGGTGTATGCTGCATTTGCAGCAATATTTGGGAAAAAATTGGTGCGAACCGATTTAGAAAGAGCATCTGTTGCACCAACCTGCTCATTGGCAACCCTTACACCATAGTTGTGCTCTAGGGCCAACTCCTTACATTGCTCAAGTGAGAGGGCTTGACTCTGAGAATGAGCATTTAGTGAAAAAAACGCAAGGCATAGCCCAACAATAAAAGTCTTGTATTTTATCATGTTATTACTGCTTACGTATTACAATCCCATAAAATAAAATATCGAGCATATCGTCAAGTACAGTCTCAATCTCATCGGCCTTTGAACTATTGATAAACAAAGGAATTTCAAGTCCCTTCATTGCCATCAGTAATGCAATTGATGAGAGCTCTATATCCATATTTTTAAACTCGCCATTGGCAACTCCCTCTGACAAAAGTTGTTTGATAAAACCATGCTCCTCAGTATCGTATTTTAATCTAAGTTTTTCAACAAGTGTAATGTTTGAAATGTCATTACTCGTAATTAAGGTGTAGTAATTCGCCATACCCCTAACTGCAAGCATACGGGTTTTCAGGAAAGCTCTTATCTTTTCTATTGACGATTGGGGTGAGTTAAGTATAGCTAATACTTTTTTGCGCAGTTCATCGGCCTCTTTGTCAACAACCGCCTTAAAAATATCCTCCTTACTGCTAAAATAATAGTAAATTGAACTTTTGCCCTTACGCAGTGCGTTGGCAATATCGTCAACTGTAGTTTTCTTAAACCCAAACTTTGCAAATACGCCCGAGGCGATGTCCACTATATCATTACGCATGTTTATGCGCGCATTTTCTTCCTTGGTTATCTCTTTTTTCATATATTCGACCATTTCACTTTTTCGGTCCAAAGGTATTGTGCTTGAAAACGAAATCCAAGCAAACATTCGACTATTTTTGTTAAATAGTCGAAAAACAATTTTCATTCTAAACCCCCGCCAATTTGCTAAGCTGCAATTGTCTTGTAAATTGTTTTAAAAAATAAATTGTTGTATCTGATAATTATCTTGTTCCAATTGAATGAAAGATCTACTTTTGTTACTTTATTGACAGTGCCCTCAAACGATTTAGAACTTAACAAATCAGATAAAATTAGATTACAATGAAACGAATACTTGTTGTTGGAGCTGGCGGGCAAATTGGTTCTGAACTTATACCCCATTTGCGCAAGCTATACGGTGATAGCAATGTTATTGCATCGGACATTAACTGCTGCTCATGCAAAAAACTTGGCGAAGCAGGTCCTCTCGAGGAGTTTGATGTACTTGACGGAAATCGTTTTGCAGAGGTAGTTAAGAAGTATAAAATTGATACTATATTCAATTTGGTTGCGCTTTTATCGGCAACAGGCGAAAAAAGGCCGCAGCTCGCTTGGAAAATTAACATGGGCGCATTGCTGAACTCACTTGATATTGCCCTAGAAAACAATTGCGCTGTATTTACCCCAAGTTCAATAGGCGCTTTTGGTCCCTCAACCCCAAAAGATAACACGCCACAGGATACCGTGATGAGACCATCAACCATATATGGTGTTTGTAAGGTTTCGGGCGAGATGCTTAGCGATTATTACTTTCAGCGGTTTGGACTCGATACCCGTAGCGTTCGTTTTCCTGGTATTATTTCCAACGTAACCCTACCAGGTGGTGGTACCACCGATTACGCAGTAGAAATTTACTACGAAGCCATTAAGCAACAAAAATTTACCTGTCCCCTACCACAGGGAACATATCTTGACATGATGTACATGCCCGATGCCCTTAATGCCTGTGTAGAACTTATGGAGGCTGACCCAAGCAAGCTAAAGCATAGAAACAGTTTTAATATCACAGCAATGAGCTTTGAGCCATCGCAAATAATGGAGGCTATAAAAAAGCGCATACCTGCATTTACAATGGATTACGATGTGGATCCTGTAAAAAAAGCAATAGCCGAAAGCTGGCCAAATTACATGGATGATAGTAGTGCCAGAGAAGAATGGGGGTGGAAACCAATATGGAACTTGGAAACAATGACAGACGATATGCTAAAGGTTATTGCTGAAAAACATGCTAAAGGATTGATTTAATCAACAATATTTTAAAAGGGAGGCTTTGCCCTCCTTTTTAATTTATTCACATTACACAAAAATAGTTTACTGAAAATAACTTTTTGCGTCTTGCTCTGCCTTTAATTATTCTGATAAACAGAAAAATGAAATTTCAAACAAATAATAAAATGTTAAGAACATTTTTTATATCAGCCCTACTGTCAACTATTTCGTTGAGCGTTTTCTCCCAATCGTTACTGTACAAGGTTACCAGCGATAAAACTAAACATCCCGTATATATTTATGGAACGATACACGCCCTACCTCAAAACGACTTTTTTATTGATAAAGCAGTGACTGAAAGGTTTTCAGAAGCCGAAAAAATTGTTTTAGAGATTGACATGTCTAGCCCCACAATGGCTTTCGAAGCGCAAGCAGCCATGATGATGACGGATAATAGCATCGACAAGTTAATTACGCCAGAGGAGTACCAGCGATTAGGTAAATTCTTTGTCGATTCGCTACAAATACCCATCGAGATGCTAAAACAAATAAAACCATTGATGTTGTCGTCTTTTTTGGTACAAAAAATTGTGGGTACCCAAGCAGCATCTTACGAAATATACTTTACGCAGCAAGCCATGGCTCAGCAGAAGCCCATGGGAGGATTAGAGACTGTGGGCGAGCAAATTGGTTATATGGATATGATTCCATTGCAACAGCAAGCCCAATTACTAATGGAGAGTATAGATGAGTATAACCAGTCGAAAGCAGAGTTCAAAGTACTTGTTGAAACATATAAAAGTAGAGATGCTGAGGCGGTTTATAAAGTTATGATGGAAAGTGGTGAGGAGTTTAAAGAGTTTAGCGAGTACTTAATTGACAAGCGTAATGAGAACTGGATTCCTAAAATAGTTGAGTTGGGTAATGCCCAGATAACCTTTGTTGCTGTTGGCTGTGGCCATTTAGGGGGTGATAAAGGTGTGCTTAACCTCCTTCGCAAAGAGGGTTTTAAAGTTGAAATGGTAGAGTAGCATAACAAGGGTAGTTTGGTGATAATTTAAAAATCAATATTGATATGAGAAAGTACTTAGCTGTAATTGTTTCATTGCTTATGCTTTGGTCGTGCACCAATAATGAAATAAAAGTTTTGCTTAGTGCCGATAAACTTGGGGGCTTTCAGCCCACTGTGGTGCTTATGCACCCTACAGTAAACAACATTAAAACGTTTATTGAACTAACCGAAAACAATGTTTTCCCGCTACCCGATGATGCAAACGTATTGGGCGTATACCATATCAATGGAACCTATGATTACGGCTTGTCAAAAGATTTTTTAGAAGAGTTGGGTAATGGACATTTTAAACTGTTAGGAGTTGAAGGCGAACTATCCCCAAACAACCTTTATTTGGAAAATGATTGCAGCAATGCATTTAGGGAGATTTTCAGTAATTCCAAAGGAATTATTTTCTTTGGAGGGCCCGATATGCCTGCCGCAACTTATGGTCATCCAACCAATCTTTTAACCACCATTACTGATGTTAATAGGCATTACGTTGAACTCTCCTTTCTTTACCATTTGCTTGGTGGTTTGCAGAATGAGGACTACAGCCCACTGCTTGAAGAGCGTCCAAATTACCCAATTTTAGGAATATGTCTTGGAATGCAGAGCATGAACGTGGCAACTGGCGGAACAATGTATCAGGATATCCCAACCGAACTTTACGGACTACAAACCGTTGAAGAGGTTCTGGCACAAGAGCAGAATGCTCAGCACAAAAACTACCACTCAAATTTTGGAGTTGACGATGAGCTGACCTGGGGCCATTTTCATCAAATTAAATTTGAGAAGAGAACTTTCCTCGATACGCTGAATAATTTTGTTGAAGAATTTCCATATGTTTGGAGTAGCCATCATCAAGCACTGAATGTATTGGGCAAGGGTATTATTCCCATTGCGTGGAGTATTGACCAGAAGATTGTGGAGGCAGTAAGGCATTGCAAGTATCCCCACGTTTTGGGAGTACAGTTTCATCCCGAGGTGCCCTCAATTTACAGTGCTGAAGCCAAGATAAAAAGAATCCCCCTTGAGACTGACCACAAATCGTATATTGATTTGTATCCTGACCAAAAGGGGGAAGATTTCCATAGGGCTTTTTGGCAAATGGTTAGCACGTGGTATAATTAAGTTTAAAACTTAATAAACTAGCGGAGAAAAACAAATATAGTGTTTTACAAAAAAGCTAGGCTATTCTTAAGGATTGCCTCGCTTTTCTATTAGTAGAAATAAACTATGCCCAAAGGCACTATCTACTCAATTATTATTTCATCAATAAAAATAAATGCCTCACCACCAGAACCCAAATGCCAGCAGGGGATTTTTCCGAAGTTAGTAGCAACCACCTTAACGTATCGACCTGTTGTTTTAACATCGGCTTTTAGGTCGGCTTGCGTAATATCATAATCATCAGAAGAAGTTGTGCTCTTAACCTGTGCCACCTGTTTAAATGTTTTACCATCGTCGGAAACGAAGAATTTAACATCCTTGGGCATCCAAATCCACGAACGAATATCCTGCACAAAACCAGCTGCCAAATGGTTAATTGACTGTATTGTACCAAGGTCTACAATTGCTTCAAAATCGGTTGCTTGATAACCCTGCCAACCGCCCAACCGCCAGTTTTCGGCTCCGCGAATACCATCAATAAGGGCTTCGGGTCCGCCTGCATGGTATGTTTGGCTACATTTTGAGGTTATATTGATGGTACGGGTTAAATCAATCTTAACAAAATCGGCTTTTACTGGGAAACTGAAACCCATTACCTCATTGTATGCTATGGCTTTTAGGGTAGTGGTGCCAGTAAGAATTATGGGCTTTGTGTAAGGCGTCGATTGACGAGTGGGAGTTGTACCATCGATTGTGAAGTAAACTTCGCAATTGGGAATTATAGTGCCAATGGTAACCTCCATGCTATCGCGTATGCGGCGCTCATTGGAGTTTATAAATGGTATGGGTAGTATTTGCTTATCGGCAATGTGGGTTGTTGGAATATCACCATCGTTACTGCCCCAACTCATGTTGGGTTTACTGCCCATCTCAAAATGCAAATGTCCACCACTCATAATATCGCTGTGCAAAATGTACGATTTGCTGTATTCGCTACCATTTAGGATTGCCGATTGAATATAGATATTCTTATTCGAAACCTTATTGGCTGTTACCTTAAACGTGTTCCCATTTTCCAACTGCAATTCAATTTTAGGGAATAGGGGAGTACCTATAACGTACTCAGGTAACCCAGGTGTAACGGGATAAAAACCCATGGCGCTCATAATATACCAAGCCGACATCTGACCACAATCCTCATTGCCGCTTAGCCCATCTGGCTTGTGGGTGTAAAGGTTATCCGTAATTTGGCGTATCCTAAATTGCGTTTTCCAAGGTTGGTTCACAAAATTGTAAAGATATGCCATGTGGTGACTGGGCTCGTTTCCTTGGGCGTACTGTCCAATTAGTCCCGAAATATCTTTCTGGTCGCGACCCGAAATGGTATTCTCAGTTTCAAAAAGCTCGTCAATCATTTTGGTAAATTGCTCTTTACCGCCGTGTAGAGTGTACAAGCCCGTAATATCTTGCGGAACATAAAAGCTATACTGCCACGAGTTTGCCTCGGTAAAATGCCAATCGACGGTAGTTGGATTAAATGGCGTAAGCCATCCGCCGTTGAGGCGTGGACGCATAAATCCAGTTTCGGTATCGAAAATGTTTTTGTAGTACTGTGCCCTTTGTATATACTCGTTGTAAATATCATTTTTGCCTAAACTCTTTGCCATTACTGCAATGCACCAGTCGTTATAGGCGTACTCAAGGGTTTTTGAAATGGATTCGTGCTCCATATCGCCAGGAATATGACCATGCTCACGGTAGGCTTTTAGTCCAAAATGGTCGCGGGTAGCGCTATGCAGCATTGCGTTTAGGGCTTTTTGGGTATCAAAACCATCAATACCCTTTATATGTGCATCGGCAATTACCGATATTGCGTGATTACCAATCATACAGTTGGTTTCGTTGGCTGCCAGTTCCCAAATTGGCAACAACCCCCCCTTTTCGTACATATTGAGCATGGTGTTAATAAAATCCTTGGTACGCTGCTGCTCAATAATTGTCATTAGCGGATGCCATGCCCTATAGGTATCCCACAGCGAGAATACGGTGTAGTTTGTAAACCCGTTGGCAGCATGTATCTGCTTATCTATTCCACGATATCTATTGTCAATATCCATAAAGGTATTGGGCTGTAGAAATGCATGGTACATTGCGGTATAGAAAACAGTCTTCTGCTCATCCGAGCTGCCTGTTACAATAATCTTACTAAGCTCTTTATTCCAAATATCGAATGCCTTTTGCTTGGTTCCTTCAAATCCCCATCCAGGTAATTCAGCCTGCATATTCTTGAGTGCACCCTCTGAATCGACAGCCGAGAGCGAAACTTTAACCTCAATGGATTCTCCCTCTTCCGTTTCAAAACCAACAAATGCCTTTACGTTGGTTCCTTGGGCAAAACTTTTATCATTTAATTCTTCGTCGTTTAATGATATTCCTTTACGTGCAAAGGGTTTTGAGAATTCCATATGAAAGTACCAAACCATATCGTTGGCCCAGTTTGATGAACGGCGCATTCCTCGAACTTCGGTATCGCTTACCACTTCAATCCACGAATCGGTTACCTTATCCCTATGCTCAAGGTCGATAATTATATTTGCCTCGCTAGTTTTTGGGAAAGTATAGCGATGATAACCTACACGAGTGGTTGTGGTCATTTCGGCAAGAACTTCAGGCTTATCAAGGTAAACGCTATAGTAACCTGCTGTAGCCTTTTCGTTTTTCTTCCGAAAAGGTGACAGGTACTCCGTATTCAATATTGTGGGCTTGCCCACAACGGGCATTAGCAGAATATCACCATAATCGCCAACCCCAGTTCCGTTTAGCGCTGTATGGGTAAATCCGTAGATTATTAAGTCGGAATAATGGTATCCCGAACAACCATCCCATCCGCTTAGACGGGTATCAGGACTGAGCTGCACCATGCCAAAGGGCAAACTGGCACCTGGATAGGTATGCCCATGGGCATCGGTACCAATAAATGGGTTAACCAGTTTGGCAGGGTTTTCAACCCTAGTTTCAGTTTCGCAGGCAAAAGCAATAAAAAGGATGCCTACTGCTAAAAGATTTATTTTGATTTTCATTCGTACAAAAATTATAGATTATAGGTTGAAGATATCTTGGTCTATTACCTTTGGGTGTCGGTATTAAGTGGATGAACCCAAAAGGGGTAGCCGAAGACTCAATTCGCATGCAATATACCGTATATTGGTGGCAGTTACTCCTTGTTTTTTTACATAAATGTATTTAAAATGTGTGTTTTGAACCTCTTTTAATTACTTTTAAAATGTTTTTCAATGACTTAATTAAAAGTATAGTTTATTTAGAGATAGTTTTCATTGTTAACCCAATAATGGCAAGTAATACGCAACCCCCCAACATCACCACTAACAAAACTCCCTTACCAACACTGATTTTTATCAGAGTTTTGTATTCGTTTTTTCCTTAAATTCATCCCAAATTTAAATGATATAGAATATGTTTAAAACTAACGATTACTTCGATGGCAAAGTAAAATCAATTGCTTTTGAAACAGTTGATTGCCCCGCTACTATTGGCGTTATGGCTAAAGGAGAATATGTGTTTGGTACTTCAACAATTGAGCACATGACTGTAACATCAGGGAGAATGGACGTTAAACTCCCAGGTGAAACTCAGTGGAAAACATATAAAGAGTTTGAAACTTTCATAGTACCCAAGGGTGTAAAGTTTGATGTTAAAGTTGAAAGTGATACGTCGTATCGTTGTCTTTATAAATAATTAAAAAAACGGTTTAGGCCGTTTTTTTTGTAATTCCCGACATGTATAAATATGCATATTGAAATTTTATGGCAAAAGATCATGTGACTGAAGCCTTAGAGTTATTCAAATCGGGCTTTCAGTGCTCACAGGCAGTTTTGGCAGTTTTTAGTGAGGAGTATGGTATTCCCAAAGAGACTGCTTTGAAAATTGCTTGCCCATTTGGTGGTGGTATTGGAGATTATGGTAGAACCTGCGGCGCCCTTACTGGCGCCATGATGGTTGTTGGCCTTAAGTATGGTAAAACAAAAGCAACCGATTTAGAGGCGCAAAAACTAACGTGCGACAAAACCCGTGAGTTAATCGAAACTTTCGAGAATACGCACGGTTCAAGCATATGTAACGATCTGGTTGGCTTTGATAGAGCGAACCTAAGCGGTGCAGAGTTGATGTCAAAACTACCTCATTTCCAAAGAATATGCCCAAAGTTCTTAGAAACAGTAATTACTTATCTTGAAGAAGAATTGTAAACTAAAACCAATTAATAAGGAGGAACATTTATGAAATTAAGAAAAGTTTGGCTCAATATCAACGGAGCAAACCGTATGCTTATGTGCAATCCGGAAAAAGATACTTTGGCTGATGTTGTAAGACGCATGGGTCTAACAGGAACCAAAGTTGGATGCGGTACAGGTGTATGCGGCTCGTGTTCGCTTATTTTAAACGGGAAGCTTGTTCGCTCTTGTACAAAAAAAATTCGCAGCGTTGAGGATTATAGTACAGTAATAACAATTGAAGGAATAGGTACACCAACAAATCTTCACCCTATCCAGTCTGCATGGATCATTGCTGGTGCCGTTCAGTGCGGATTTTGTTCTCCCGGTTTTATTGTATCAACCTATGCGCTACTACTTGAAAATATTAACCCAACTCGAGAAGAGGTACGCGATTGGTTTCAAAAGCATAAGAATGTTTGCCGTTGCACCGGTTATGTACAGCTAGTTGATGCTGTTATGATGGCTGCTCAAGTTATGCGTGGTGAGAAGAAGATTGAAGATTTCAATTTCAAAAATCCGAAAGATGGTGAATATTACGGGAAAGCCATACTTAGGCCATCTGCTCTTGCAAAAGTTTGCGGTCTTGCAGACTATGGCGACGATCAAGAGCTCAAAATGCCTGCAGAAACTTTGAAAGTTGTTATGGTGCAACCCAAAATTGCCCATCACGCAAAAATATTGAAAATTGATTTCAGCGAAGCAGAAAAAATGCCTGGCGTTGTAAAAATTATTACATACAAAGACATTAAAGCTGCTGGCGGGTCAAATATTATGGCTGAAGGTAACTTCCATGAGCGCTCCACCTCTCTTGTACCTAGTCGTAACGTACTTTGCGAAGATAAAATATATCGCTATGGCGACCCTGTTGCTCTTGTATGTGCCGACACCAAAGATCACGCACGTGCTGCTGCTGCCAAAGTTAAGGTAGAGATCGAGCAACTGCCCGAATATCTGAATTATCTTGATGCAGTTTTACCTGATGCAATGAGAATTCACGCGGATACACCCAATATTTTCTCAATGCAACCTGTATTGAAAGGGGTAGGCCTTGAGGACCCAATTAAAGTATCTGATACTATCGATAAATCTGACTTTAGCGTTGAAGGAAGTTTCCATTCAACCCGTGAGCCTCACCTTTCAATTGAAGGAGATACTGTTCAGGCATACTTTGATGAGGATGACATGCTAGCAATTCAGTGTAAGTCTCAGGGTGTTTACTCTTCTATTGGCCGTATTGGAAATTCTGTAGGTATAGCAAAGGATAAAATCAGAATTATTATGAACCCCACTGGTGCCAGTTTTGGTTGGTCAACCAATGCCGGTGACCTTTGTTTAGCTGCTGCTGCTGCAATAGTAACTAAAAAGCCAGTCGCTCTTTCAATGACTTACGAGGAGCATCAGCATTTCTCTGGGAAACGTCGTCCTAGTTACTCAAATGGTCGTGCTGCTTGTGATAAGAATGGTAAATTAACAGCTGTTGAGTTTGAGTATGGAATGGATCAGGGTGCATATTTCTTTGGTGGAGATGATATTATTACCAAACAGGCCCGTTTTGCTTTCTTCCCATATAGTATACCTAATGTGGCTGGAATTTCACGTATAGCTGTTACCAATCACAACTTTGGAACAGCATACAGAAGCTACGGCTCTCCTCAGGCTTATACCCTAAGTGAGGCACTTATGGACATGCTTGCTGAAAAAGCAGGTATAGATCCTTTTGAATTCCGTTGGAGAAACATTGCCCGTGTGGGTGAAACCAATATTAACAGCCATCCTTTCAGACTTTACCCAATGGAAGGCATGATGAAGATGCTAAAACCTCTTTATGAAAGGGCTGTAAAAGAAGCTAAAGAGAAAGATACTCCTGAAGTACGCCGAGGAGTTGGTATATCATGGGGAGGGTTTAACGTTTCTGAGGGTCCAACCGACAGCGCAACAGTAAGGCTGGAACTTAACCCCGATAATACAATCACCAAATACGATACATGGCAAGATCTTGGCCAGGGTGGTGATGTAGGATCGCTTATGGTTACTTTGGAAGCGCTTAAGCCGCTTAAATTAACTCCAGAACAGATTCATCTTGTGCAGAGTGACACAAAAATTTGCCCCGATAGCGGAATGTCAGCAGGAAGCCGTTCTCACTATATGAATGGTCATGCTACTATTATTGCTGCCGATAAATTAATGGATGCCATGAGGAAAAAGGATGGTACTTTCAGAACCTACGATGAAATGAAAAATGAAGGTATCAATACCGTAGTTGAAGGCAAATATATGACTGTAGTTACCGAGGGATTATGTCGTCTCGATCCAAACACTGGTATTGGTGATCCAACACCTGCATTTACTTATGCACTAAATATGGCTGAAGTTGCTGTTGACACAAAAACAGGAAAAACTACAGTTGAACGTTTTGTGTGTGTGGCTGACGTAGGCAAGGTGGGTAACATCGATGCAGTAAACGGACAGGCTTACGGAGGTATTTCTCACGCTATAGGTTTTGCCCTTTCTGAGAATTATGACGATGTTAAAAAGCACACCAATATCGCAAGTAGCGGAGTACCTTATATTAAGGATATACCAGATGATATTCAGGTCCTTTATCATGAAAGTGATGACAAAACTGGTCCATTCGGATCGTCGGGTGCTTCAGAGGCATTCCAGTCATCAGGTCATATGGCTGTAATAAACGCCATAAACAACGCATGTGGTGTAAGAATATTCGAATTACCTGCAACAAAGGAAAAGGTAAAGGCTGGGCTTGATAAACTTGCAGCTGGAGGTAAAATTGAGCCACCTAAAAAGTATTTCCTTGGTAATGACCTATATGATGAATTGGAAGATATAAAAGCCAACCCAGTTCCATTTGGTGGTAACGATTACTTTAAACCACTTGGATCAGGCGAAGGAGAAAGGTTCTTCTAGACTATGTCATACCTTAATGATTTAGTAGTTGACTGTTTACAAACTGAACGGGCGTTTTGCGCCGCTGAGTGCCCGTTCAGTCTTGATATACCTGATTTTATAAACAAGCTGCAGCAGGGGCGATTTAGTGCAGCTTTTAAAACTTATCAATATACTGTTGGATTTCCTGGAATAGTTAGTGCATTATGTCATGAGCCATGTAAACTGGTTTGCCCACTAAAGGGCCATGGTGGCGCCATATCATTGAGGTTGCTTGAAAAAGCGACAATAGAAAATGCGCGCACAACTACTCCCGAACAGTATAACATGCCGCCAAAAGACAAAAAAATTGCAATTATTGGCGGAGGTATATGCGGCCTAGCATGTGCTTTGAGACTAACAACCAGAAAATACAATGTTACCCTGTTCGAAAAATCTGATAGAATAGGTGGACATCTTTATAACGTGGCTGAACCCGAAGTCTTTCTGGAGGATATAAATCAACAGTTTTCTCACGAATCATATACCCTTGAATTAAATAGGGAGATAAAGGATTTAAAGGATTTAGATTTTGACGCAATATTCATTGCCACTGGTAAAGAGGGCAATGATTTTGGGCTACTTCGAAGCAGTGATGGAGCTTATGCCACTTCAGCTCCGGGAGTATTTATTGGAGGGTCTGTTACTGGAGCAAACACCATGCAGGCTATTGCTCAAGGACTTGATGTTTCCACTGCCATTGAAAGATATCTCAAGGTAGGCAGAATGGATCAGCCTGAAACCGAACGGGGAACAAAATTAACCGTTGATGCTATCAGAATAGTACCTAATGAGGCTATATTTCCTGTTAATGAGATTTCGTATTCTAAAGAAGAAGCCATTGCAGAAGCAAAGCGCTGCCTTACATGTAAATGCGATGCTTGCAAGCACTATTCACCACTACTAAATTATTTCGATAAATTTCCCAGAAGAGTAACTGAAGAGGTTGAAATTACCATTGTTCCAAGCTCACTTGATGGAGATGCGACAATGGCAACAAGGCTAATTGCAACGTGCAATCATTGTGGCTTGTGCAAAGATGTTTGCCCCGTAGGCATTGATGTTGGCGAGTTTCTACTCCAGAGTCACCGCACTATGCGTGAGAAAGATAAAATGCCTTGGGCTTTTCATGAGTTCTTCCTGAGAGATATGGAATTCTCAAATTCAGATGCTGCATTATCAAGATTACCTGAAGGGTATAATAAAAGTAAATATTTCTTTTTCCCTGGATGCCAGATGGGAGCATCGGAACCTGAATATGTGCAGAGGAGTTACAAGTTCTTAATCGATCATTACCCTGATACCGCATTAATGCTTAATTGTTGTGGCGCACCTGCCGATTGGGCTGGTGATGAACCTATTCACAGCAAAGTACTGTTACAAATAAAAGAAAACTGGATTACACTTGGAAAGCCGACTGCAATATTTGCCTGCCCCATGTGTAAAACAATGTTTAGTAAATATTTACCTGAAATAAAGGGCATATTCCTGTACGATTTAATTAAGGAAAAGGGAATTATGCCTCACAATAAATTTAAGGAGATCACTGCTTCTGTTTTTGACCCTTGTGCAAGCAGGCACGAACCTGTATTGCAAAATAGTATCCGTGAGCTGGCTACCCAAGTTGGTTTTACACTTGAGCCATTGCCTATGGAAGGGAAAATGGCTGAATGTTGCAGCTATGGAGGGCAAGTGGCAATTGCTCACCCGCCTTATGCTCGATACACAGCACAAAAACGGGTTGCTCAAAACAGTAACCCATATATTACCTATTGCACCAATTGCAGAGATATTTTTACAAGAGAAGGGAAGCAAACCTGGCATATACTAGATATTCTGTTTGATTTAGATTTTAAGCCTCAAGATAAACTACCCACGATATCGCAAAGAAGGTATAACCGATTATCGCTTAAACAGCAAATGCTTAATGAATTTTGGAATGAACAGTTCACTTTAAAAACAGAAGATATGGTTATTCAGATTCCTGAAAAGCTTAAAGAAAAACTGAATAATGAGTACATCCTTGAGTCAGATATTCAGCGGGTAATTAATGAATGTGAACAGAGTGGTAGTAAAATATATAATCCTGAAAAAGACATATATACAGGGTATATGCAAATTGGCAACATGACTATTTGGGCTGTTTACCGTATTATTGACAAGGATAATTTTGAGCTAATTAACGCATACGGCCACCGAATGAAAATTGAAGATTAAAATATGGCTGAAACAGAAAAACTTATCTGCAGTAAATGCAAGAAAGAATTGGTTTTAAAAAAGACCAACTTCTCTTACTTGGGTCATAGTTTTTTTACCGATTTGCCAAAATGCCCCGATTGTGGCATGGTATATCTTTCGGAAGAGTTTGTAAAGGGACGAATGTCAGAAGTTGAAATGCAACTGGAAGATAAATAGGAATGATTAGTGAGAAGATACTTTACAAAACAGGGAGCGTTTGCCCCATATGTCTGAAACCAATAACCGCAGAGCGTATCAGTCGAGGCAAGGAAATATTCTTAAAAAAAACTTGTAGCCAGCACGACACCTTTGAAACCATTATCTGGCGCGGCCATTATGATATTAATTCGTGGATAGGCAATGGAGAGCCAGAATTGCCCGAAGACCTGCAATGCCCGAACGGATGTGGCCTTTGCCCTGACCACCTAACCAATACTTGTTGCACAATATTGAATATTACGGATAGATGCAACCTTAACTGTAACTTTTGTTTAGCTGATCAAGATAACAGTAAGGAGGATCCTACCTTTAGTGAAATAAAAGAATCGCTTTACAAACTTATTAAAAAAGATAAATCATTAGTACAACTGAGCGGTGGCGAACCAACCGTGCGTAAAGACCTTGTTGAAATAGTAAGAACTGCAAAAGAAGCAGGGGCAAAATACATCCAGCTAAATACCAATGGGGTTCTATTGGGTGAGAACAAACAGTTTGTAAAAGACCTTGCCGAAGCCGGACTATCATTCGTTTTTCTACAATTCGACGGAACTGAGGATGCTGTTTATCAAAAACTGCGCAATAGGCCACTGCTTGACATTAAGCAAAAGGCTATCGAAAATTGCGCTGAATATAATATCGGCGTTACGCTTGTTGCAACTTTAGTTCGGGATATTAATATTAATAATGTTGGAGAAATTATACGGTACGGACTTAAGCAGATGCCAAAAGTGCGTGGCGTGCATTTCCAACCAGTGAGCTTTTTTGGAAGAATTCCAAAAATACCAACAGACAGAGACCGAATTACCATTGATGAACTTATTTATGAAATAGAGGGTCAAACCAAAGGGCTTATCAAAGCGGAAAACCTTCTGCCTTCGTCATGCTACCACGCTCTTTGCAGCTTCCACGGTGATTTTGTAATAGATAACGACAGCCTGGTTCCTCTTCAAAATTTCCGTAAAGCGAATAAGGAAATAACCTCTGTTGCTGACCCGGCCGATAGAAACAGGGAATTTATTGGAAGACGCTGGGAAAGGCCTGAATCTTTAAAGTTTGCCACAGTAAAGCCAACGGTACTTAAGCCTGCGGCATTAAAAAGTGAAGCTAAATCCTGTTGTGGAAATATTCATGATATGGATTATTTCCTGAAAATTGCAAAAAGTCAAAGTTTTACAATAACTTCAATGCTTTTTCAGGATGCAGGAAATATAGACTTCTCAAGGCTCAGAAAATGCAGCCTACACGTTTACGACAAAGAAAAATTTATCCCTTTTTGCTCCTATTATCTTTCAAAATGGGATGTACAGTAAAAAATATAAGAAGGCCTGGCGGGTTTGAAATAACAAACAGGGCGATATCTTTTTGCTCATTTAGCAAAGGGGCCAAAATACTTGACCTTGGATGTGGCCAAGGAGCCACCGTTGACCATCTTACAAATCAAGGTTATGAAGCATTTGGGATAGACAGTAATCCCGCGAATATCAGTTCTCAAAGCAACCTTATCACCGCCTCTGCAGAATCAATTCCTTTTCCCAATTCATCAATGGATGGCATAATGATGGAATGTAGTTTCAATTTAATGGATGATCAGGAAGCCGTGTTAAAGAGATGCTTTGAGGTGCTAAAACCCGAAGGATGGCTGATTATATCGGTTATGTATGCACGGGGCAAAACGGAATTAAGTAATGGCAGCATTGGGCGGATTGAGACTAAAGAGGATATCCTGCATAAATTGGAAGCCAACAATTTTTGCCCCGAACTATTTGAGGATTATTCCAATGAGCTTAGAACAATGTGGGGGCAAATGATTTTTGATAAAGGGGCTAGGGCTTTTTATTGTGAATTGGGAGCAAGTCCAGAAAAACTTAAGACCGCTAAGTGTGGATACTGCCTTATTGTGGCCAAAAAATGTAGTTAGAATGATCTCTCCGGTTAATTCATGGGTTGCACAAAAGAGCGAATTGGCCGATAATTTAACTCCATCTGCACTAGCAATGTGGCAAATGGAAAAACTCAAAAGTGTAATTGATTATGCCGCGACCAATTCGCAGTTTTACCGAGGAAAAATCAACTCTTCAATGAAATTGGTTGATTTACCTTTCACTTTACCTACTGATTTAGCATGCGACCCATATGCGTTTTTAGCCATTCCACAAAGTCGTGTTGCCAGAATAACCACTCTGGCTAACTCAGGAACTACCACGCTGAAAAAGCGCATTTTTTTCTCAAAATCCGACCTAGAAAGAACAAAGGAATTTTTCTCAGTAGGCATGAGCACGATGGTTCGCAAGGGCGAACGGGTACAAATACTTATCTCTAACAAAACCGAGAATAGCCTTGGCAGCATGCTAAAGGAGAGCCTCACACAAATTGGTGTGGTTGCTGAAATATCAGGGGCTATCAGAAATGTGAGAGAAGCAATTGAAGTTTCCAAAGATGCTGATTGCCTTGTTGGTATGCCTGCCGAATTGCTTTATATGAGCCGTACAGCGCCAGATATGCGCCCTAAGAGCATTCTTCTTGCTGCTGATATTGTACCTAAATCAATTATTAACAGCGTTAAAGAAACGTGGAAATGCAATGTGTTTACCCATTACGGGCACTCTGAGTTTGGCTATGGGCTTGCTGTTGATTGCGACCAACATGATGGGTTGCACCAGCGCGATGCAGATAATATTTTTGAAATTATTGATATTACAACTCAAAAACCAGGCATGCCAGGTGAAGTAGGTGAAATAGTAATAACAACCCTTACCAATGAAGCCATGCCGCTTATTCGTTACAAAACAGGTCATATTTCCAGGTTATTAACTGAGCAATGTAAATGTGGTAGTCAACTTCACCGTTTGGGTAATATTGAAGGGCGCATATCAGATAAAATGACTATTGCAGAGGGCAAAACCCTAAGCATACATCAACTGGATGAAATGCTTTTTGCAGACAGTTTTGTTCGCGGATTTGAGGCATCTATTTCAAAAGGTAAGGATAAATTCGAGCTGCATCTTACAATAGATGCAATCCAAAGTATTGACCTATCTGCATTGAAATTGCTCCTGCCTGAAGAAGTTAGCGTTGATATTAAGTACGATACGGTTGATCCTTTTACTAATAGGAGAAAAAGGCGATTAATAATTAGTTAATTTGATTATCCGTTTTCGCAAAAAGCACTCTTCGCAATGACGAGTTTTCATTTAAATTCAATAACTATTTTTAGGAATAGCATAAAATCACTAAAATGGATAATAAATTTTCAACTATAATTCTCTCATCAGGCTTCTCTGAGCGGATGGGGCAGCCCAAGGCGCTGCTTAAGTGGGATGAGTCAACTACGTTTATTGAAAAGTTAATTAATGAATTTATACAGGCGGGCAGTGCCAAAATAGTGTGTATGATAAACGAGCGGATTGAACCTTTTTGTAAGCAATTGAGTTTTCCTTCGAATGTGGAATTTATTGTAAATCATTACCCTGAGCGGGGGCGTTTCTTATCAATACTAACCGGAGTAGGTGCATTGGATGAAAGCAACTACTGCTTTATACATAATGTCGATAATCCTTTTGTAACCAACGAACTAATTAATGATTTGCTGGTGCATAAAGAGTCGGGAAAATGGTGCTCACCTGTTTATAATGGGAAAGGTGGTCACCCAGTGCTTTTACCAAAAAAAGTAATCAATAAAATAGCCGCTGTAACTGATTTGGATACCACCTTGAGGGATATTTTAGAGCAATTCCCTAAAATTAGCGTTACCACAAATGATGATACCATTTTAAGAAACATCAACACTCCTGAGGATTACAACTTATGGTTTAAGTTATTAGAATAGAAAAACTATTTGCCTAAGAAAGCTGATTAATAAGCAATTCACTTACAAGTTGATGTGGATTGTCGGATACTTTAAAAACTGAATAATCCTTTAAATTCCACTTCTCTATTACCTGATCGGTAAAGGTATCCCGAACTGCTAAGACCAGAAATTGAGAACCATTAACCAGTTCGGCAATATTTTCAGCCCAACCCTGATTATTAATATCTAGTTTACCAACTTCATCTATTATCACCAGCCTATTATTATTTGTTCTTGATTTTGCCAACGCTGCAAGGCCAACACTATACCCTTCCGGCAGGATATTAAATCTGCCTATCTGGTCGAGACTGTCATTTTCAGCAAGCCTCAAAAAGGGCTCTCTCCTACCCGATTCAATGTCCACAACATCATAACCAGTTGTTTCCCCTTGTTCCATTATACGTGGTGAGTAGACTCCACTTAAAGGTATACCCCTGTTTTGCAATTCATTAACAATCTTTTGAACCTGAGTGGTTTTTCCCTCCCCAATAGAACCTGTAATTATATAAATTTTGCGCGATAATTTATTCCTCAACTCCTCGAGCCGATATTCTATTTGTGAAATTACTTGGTAAATCATTTGAACAGGGTTCCGGATAATCACTTTAAGCTCTGGTACACTAGCAATCATTAAAGGAAGACTTTCGAATGAAAGTTCCAAAGCTAGTGGCAATTGTTTAAAAGAAGTTTTTAGGAAAAACTCCCTTACTCTTGGGTTATATAATTCCGTTCCCAGAACGGTGAAACCCAGAATAACAGCAATTGCCCTAAAATTCATTTTAATACCAATAAGAAGGCCCTGCATAATGTCCTGCGACTGAATTTTAGTTACAACAAATGCAGCAAGCATTGTTATTACTACAAAATAAATCCAGAATCGTGGTTTTGATAGCTGTCTTAATGCTCTCTTATATCTTAATATCCAAATTGTTGCAATTACTGCAATTGTTGAACTCCAGATATACCATGGCGAGTAATTAAGGAGTACGAATGCTGTAATTAGTAGTAGAACATTAATAACCAGCCAAGCGATTGAATAATTAAAGTCTCTGTTTCTGTTTGAAAAGAATTCTTTTGCGGCATTATTACTGTTTAACCTGTTTACAGAAGGTTGTGATGCAAGTTTTCTGCCAACTCTCATTCCAATAATTGCAGATATTAAACCCAAAACGGCATATATCAGAACCAATACCACTAATGGAGACCAAACAAGGTCTATATCGATTCGAAGTTGTTTCTGCACATACTTAAGCAAATCTGCATAAACGTTAACTAGATTAAAGCCATAGGAGATAACTAGATTCATTATTTTATGGAACAAATTCCATGACATGGCAACCATTGCGCCTAAAGCAAATCCTATAAATCTTTTCCCCGCTATTCTTGTAAAAAGTTCTAGAATAAGAGACTGACTTAAAATTGCAACCATGGGGCCGAAAATTACTGCGCTGGGAGACATGGTTTTCATAAGGGCGCAAATTAGCCCTGCTCGCCAAAACAACCCTTTCTCAGTCCATTTATAGCTTGACGAGATTAAAATAATAAGCCCAATGCCAGTTAAAACATTTGAACTAAAGGGTATGCGAAGGTTATGCAGAAAACTACCAAATACTATTTCAGAGGCCGCCCAAATTGTTCCAATCACCGAGGCCTTAATCCACTTTTCACTGATTTCGAACTTACTATTCATTCACGATGCTTATTTTCTGTGCACAGTACTTGAACATGTGATATACTGTACCCATCTCACTCACAAGTTGAAACAATAAATCAGGGTTTAGTATTCGGGTTGTACCTATAATATTTACCTTGTTTTGGAATAGGATATCAGGAATAATGTTGCTGGAAGGGCCAGTTAAAATAACTTGGGTATTGGGTAAAACTGCGGCCAGCAAATCATCTATGGTATTATTAACCAGGGTGAGTCCTGTTATAATTACGATATCAGATTTAGGAATTACAAGTTTATAGTCTTGAGCGGGTACGTAGTGTTTCCTGAAGTCATCTGCTATGGCACACTCATCCAGTTCCAGAACATGCAACTGGTTATCTGTAGGTGCTATTTTTTTGATATAGCTATTAAAAGCACCTACTATCGTTATGGTTTTTCGGGAGTTTAAATCTATCAAATCAATGGGGTCAGCATCTTCGATAATTTTATATTTCCCTTGTGAAATTATGGTTGTAGAGATTGCATTTAGTACAGCAATCCTTAACGTATTTATTAGGTTAGATTCTTTTGTTGTTTTAAACAAATCTGATACATATTGCCCAGAAATTTTGAGGGGAGTGAAATCTTCGAAATCACGTTGTTTCTTAATACACTGGTGATGAAGGTCCATAAGCGTACTCACTACCCCGTAGCTATTATCGGAAAGTTTAACCGCTGTCATTCGGGTTCCAAATCGCACCTCTTCTATCCTAAGGTTATCGATAATGTTTTTATGGTTATTCTCAAGATAATCAAGAGTGCTGTCTAATATCATAGTGCTTATTATATGTTTGTTACGATCGAAAATTGATGTTAAATAATACTGTTTTCTACTAAATTGGGGTATTCTTAACATCAATAAGTTTTGCAAGAATGCTGATAGCAATCTCATTGGGTGCAATTGCTTTGAATTTAATCCCTATTGGCATATCTATCCTTTTCAATTCATCATCCGTAAGAAGATTTTCCTCCCTGAATCGAATATTTAATGCTGCAATTTTTTTCTTGCTCCCAATTAATCCAATATATGCAGCGGTTTTGCTCCCTAGTGCTGCAAGTATATCCTCGTCCATCTCATGGTTTGGAGTAACAATTACCACATATGTAGATTTGTCAAAAACAATGTCGCCAATTGCTTCCATGTAAGGCTTCTGGAGTTGCTTGTAGTTGATAGTTTCGGGATCCACAAATATGTCACTCCGCCAGTCAATAACCAAGGTCTCAAAGCCCATATCGGGTGCATACTTTGCTAATGCCTTGCCAATATGGCCAGCTCCAAAAATATAGAGTTTTGCAGGCTTAGCGAGAGGCTCAATATAAACACTCACATTACCTCCGCAGGCCATTGCAAGGTCTTCGCCAAGATTAAAATTCTTATGCACAGGTGTTTGATTACGAATAGCCTCAAGTGCAATTTCAATTGTTTTCTTTTCAACCGCACCACCACCTACTGTGCCTTCAATTGAACCGTCCTCAAAAACAACCATTTTTGCGCCTATTTTTCCTGGTACTGAGCCGCTGTTGCTAGTAACTATACATATTGCCGAACCACGGCTATCCTTATACATGTCTGATATCTTCAAAAATATATTATCCATAGTGAGTGATTGTTGTGTGGTTTTTATGAATCGAGTTAATCGTTTATTTCAGATCGTAAATATAAAAGCGATATGTTTGTTTATGCATAACAAAAATCATGTTTTATGTAGATACCATTTTGAAATTATAAAAGTAGGGTTACAATGCACATTTAAGCAGTTTCAGAGACCTGAGAGAGGTTATCTTTAGCTTTTTAGGCCTCGGTAATCTCAATGTTCATTTTTTCTGATTGCTTCAAAAGGAATTCCTCTAATTCGGATTCCAAGTTTCTAAAGGCAGAAATGACTTTTTTGCCAAATTCAGTAACTTCTGTAGTTCCATGATCCTTTCCACCTTTTTTAAATATGGCAACAGGTAATTCATAAGCCTTATTCATCTCGTGAATTTTCCCCCAAGCCTGGCGGTAAGGTATTTCCATTTCACTTGCAGCTTTTGTTAATGTACCATATTCTTGAATTTTTTCTAAAAGCTCAATCTTCCCTTTTCCAGCAAAAGGTTTTTTTTCTGATTGAATCCAAATTCTAATATCTATTGAAAAGTTAGCTTTTTGCATTTTTTTGGTTTATTAATTCATTGCTGGCTATTAAAACAACAGGTCTTATAATGCTTTATTTGGGTAAAGGTAAAGTTTTTTTGCTTTGCTTCAAAAGCACCAATGATTTCAAAAGAGATGCCATTATCTTCCATAAATCCGAGATGAAATAATCTTTGATCAATAAAAAATGCTTGAATTTTGCCTTCAAGTATGGCTCTCCAAATTTCGTTAACATCACTTGAAACATAACGTTACTTACTGCCTTTAAAATTTTCAATTTTCGGCTGAGTCAAAAAAATAATAACTCAATGATTCTGTCGATTTGCATGGAAATACCAATAGTTTATTACTTTTGTGTCCGTTGTGTTTAAATTAACATAACGAATAATTTAAGCTTAATTGAATAATGAGAAAAATATTTTTGTCCATAAATCTTGTTGTGTTTGTAACAACTATATGCCTAGCACAATCAACTATTCAGGGAAGAATTATTGAGAATGAAACTGAAAAACCCATTGCGTTTGCCAGTGTCTCCATTACTGATAAAAAAGGAACGGTAAGCGACGAAAATGGCAATTTTAAGTTCGAAAACCTAAGAGCGGGCAACTACGTTCTTCGCATTTCATTTGTTGGCTTCGATTCGTTTACAAAGAATATATCCATTGCTGATAAAGAAATGCTTAATCTACAGATTGAATTAATTTCCGCAAACATTACCGCCGAGGAAGTTGTAATTACAGCTACAAAAACCGAAAACTATCTGTATGATATTCCTATCCGGGTTAACCTAATGTCATCTAGGCAAATTGAATCAATACCAACTCAAACAACTGACGAACTATTGGCTTTTGTTCCTGGCGTTAACATAAACCGATCGTTTGGTATTTTCTCGCATACCACTGCCGTTACCATGCGTGGGCTAAACGGAAACGAACAGGGACGCGTGCTGGTTATGATCGATGGTATTCCGGTAAATAAGTCAGATGGAGGATCCGTAAATTGGAACTTGTTAAATAACGATCAAATAGAACGTATAGAAGTGGTTAAAGGACCCAGTTCGTCACTTTATGGCGGAAATGCTATGGGTGGTGCAATTAATATCATCACAAAAAAATCAACAGAAAAAATTCAGGGTAAGGTTAGTGTCGATTATTCTACATACAACACCATGCGCGGACAGGTGTATTTAGCTGGGCGAGCAAATCCAAACACCAATAAGGGTTTATATTGGAATATAAGTAGTTTTTACCGACAAAGCGACGGATATATGACTGCCTCTGAAGCCGATCAGCTGGCAAATGAATACCTTGTTAAATCGGATCTTAAAGAGTTGGCCGCAAACGCAAAAATAGGCTATGATTTTAATACCAACAACTCTATTGAAATGGATTTGGTTTATTACGATGACGATAGAGGCATCGGCGAAAAGGTTTATCAACCTCAGGGCAATAATCGTGAACACGATACATATCAAGCTCGATTAAAATATACCGGAAGCAGAAACAAGGTAAACTGGAACATCAATCTGTTTTACCTTAACGAGGATTACAAGCGGATTACTGAGTTTATGAAAAAAAATAGCTATACCTTTTACAAAGTACTTTCAGAGCGAGTTGATTTGGGTGCTTTATCCACAGTTTCGTATAGTTTAAGCAACCAAACCATAACCGGTGGTATCGACCTAAAACAGGGCAGTGTTGCTGCAAAAGATGTTTACCATACCTCTTCCGACATCGTTTATAATCGGGGTAAAATGAACTCAATGGGTCTGTTTTTGCAGGATGAAATCAGCTTGTTAAACGAAAAACTTAAGGTAATTGCTGGTTTACGATTCGACTATGCCCAATTTTTTGATGGGGCCTTTGAGATAGAGAACCCAACAGCTGAAACTGCTTTTATGCTAAGCTACCAGAATGATAATATACTTGATACGTGGAATGCTTTAAGTCCTAAAATATCAATGCAATACGAACTCACTAACTCAAGTCGTGTGTATGCAAGTTACAGTAAAGGATTTCGGCCAGCTGTGCTGGATGATATGTCTCGGTCGGGAAGAATAAAAGGTGGATTTAAAATTGCCAACCCAAGCCTTAGGCCTGAATACCTAAATAACTTTGAAATAGGTGCCGACGCACGTTTTTTTCAGCGCTTAAGAACTTCATTATCTACCTTTTATTCGATGGGTGATGATTTTATATATAACGTTACCACTGGCGACTCGATAAATTTAGGCAAGTTACAACCCATAATTAAAGCATCGAATATATCAAAAGTTGAAATATTTGGGGTAGAATTTGAAGCCAACTACTTTTTGAATGACCAATTGAGCGTAAATGCAAATTATGCTTTTGCCCATTCGCAGATTAAAGAGTTTAAACCCTTAAACGTTAGCGACCCTGTTGATTTAGCAGGAAATTACCTAGCCGATGTTCCAAGTCATACCGCATCAATATCGGCATACTGGCGAAACAAGATTGTAAACACCAGCATTACAGCAAGATACACTGGCAGTAGATGGGCTAATGATGTAAATAAGTTCGATGATATTATTGGTAACGATAAATACCCATCGTATACTACCATCGACTTAAAATTATCAAAACCTATTAAAATGACCTTTGTATCCCTCAGCATACAGAATGTACTCGATACAAAATTTTATGATGGTAGCGGTGCTGTTTGTCCTGGCCGATTTATATCCCTTGAACTAGGAGTAAGGTTTTAACCTAATCTATTTATCATCATACTTATTGATTTAGGCGTGGAGCTTTACCAAAACCTAAGAAAGAAAAATAGTAAAAACAAGAAAGGGAAAGTTAAGAATCATAAAAAGACAAAGGCTCACAAATTATTACTTTTCGCAAGCTACCGATAGCTATTGAATGGATAACGTTTAAAAGGCTATACCTATTCCAAACTGGTGAAGTAAAGCTCTTTCGCCACTAAGATCATAAAACAAACCATACTTAAAGGCTAGTATGGAAACTTTTAATAGTAAACCACCTTCGGCAAATAATTCCAGCCCAAGATTGTTTATTGATGAATCATCATAACTTGAATCTAAGTCATGCTGATCCATAGTAATGGAACGACCTAAACCGAGGCCGCCATAAACCCAGAGGGGAGAAAAAACCTTATATGTTAGGCCATAAGATAAATAACAATTCCACTTATAATCTTTCCCCGTATCGGAGCTCGAATAATAGTCAGGGTCCTGTTCATCAATGAACCATTCTAATTTACCCTTCCAAAAATTGTTCGTTTTTAAATTTAAATACCACCCGCTATTCTGATTTTTTAATCTGCCTAGCCCTAAGCCAAATTTGCTTTCATTATCATAACTGTACAAAATGAATATAGCATCTGTTTGTTTATTAATTCTTTGTTGCTTTTTGTCCTGTTTAATTTTTGCTTTTGTCTGCTTTATCTCGGTATTACCTATTTCACTCAATTGTTTCGAAGCATACTTATATTCTGAGCCATTGGGGAAGTATTTTATGTATTTATTGTAATTAACAACTGCTAAACTGTAATAGTTGTTGTTATAAAATTTATCTCCTTCCTTAATGTAGTGATTCTGCATAAAGTCGGAAATCTCATTAATAGAAGCACCATTTGGGTAGTTGGTAAAGTAGTCTTCATAAAATTTAATCTCCTTTTTCTGAATTGCTTTTAAATAAAAAATTCTTTCATTCACTTGGTCAATATGCTTACTGTTGGGGTACTTGCTTTTATATCCCTCAAAAGCAAAAAGGTTATTGGAGTTAACAATCTTTTGCCAGTCAGCACCTTCTCCTTCGATAGTTATTGTAAAGTTATTAGTAGAGTTTTCGGTAACATCAATCTCTTTTGAGGCATACTCATTCATCTTTTCGACTGTAACTTGATGTTTGCCATAGCCTAACGTTGTACTTAATGGGGTATAGCCTTTTTGAGTTCCATTTATTGTTACTAATGAGTTAGATGGAACAGAATTAATTGTAACCTCCATTCCATCTGGCAAATTTTCTTCAATGGATAATGTTTCGCCTTCTTCAATAATTATTCTTTTATTAAATGTACCGTAACCCTCTTTGCTAATCTGAAGGTTATACTCTCCAATTATTAAATCTTTAACTGTTAATGGGGTCTTCCCATAATTTTTATTGTCTATTAATACTTCTGCGTCTATTGGTAAAGTAACAACGTCAATACTCCCTATTTTGGGCATTAGGTTAAAATCTATTGTTTGGTCTTTTTCTGAAAACACCTCAATCTTTCTTGATTGAGAATAGTGATTTTCTTTTTCAACCTTTATGTTGTAGACTCCTGCCAGTAGCCTTCCTGTCCATTTTTCAATGCTCTTAAATTCATCATCCAACAATATTGAAGCACCTGGACTACAGTTAATTGTAATATTCGCAAAAGCAGGCCTCATTTCGAAGTTAACGCTTGTTGTATCCTCATCATTAACTGTAACTCTTTTAGCCTGTGGCTGATACCAGCTATCAATAACTCTAATTACATGTTCGCCCGAGAGTATGTCTACAAGAGTTACAGGTGTAGTCTTTCCTGTATGCCTATCATTTAGGTAAACTGCCATGCCATTTTCTGGACTTGATGTAACTAAAATATTTCCGAAGTTGGGTTTTAATAATGCATCTATTCTTTGCTTATCGCCTTCTATTGTTATGCTTCCGGCCTGAGTATGATATCGGGGAAATTCAATACGATAGGAATATTGACCTTCACGATAGCGACGTTGGAATGGTGTTCTACCAACCATCATGTCATCAATAAAAATATTAGCTTCTTCGGGCTCAGAGGTAATTATTAGCCATTGACTTTCTATTTCAGGTTCTTGAACTACAGTTGTTACTCTTGCAGTAGTAAGAACCATTTCGTAAACAGTGGCAGTTTGTATGGAGATATTAAATGGATAGTTCCTTAAAACTCCTAGCTGACTATGAGTAATTGTTATTCGTTGCACGCCACGAGGTACATAGACCCAAATTTCTCCTTTT
The DNA here is from genome assembly GCA_002410065.1 of Bacteroidales bacterium UBA5349. Lineage (GTDB taxonomy): Bacteria > Bacteroidota > Bacteroidia > Bacteroidales > Tenuifilaceae > Perlabentimonas. Next base: position 365,620 of record DHQB01000026.1, read on the forward strand.
TTTTGCACTGTAGAAACAACACCTAAAGATCCCACATCAAACGAAAAGCCGGTTTGAGTGGTTACCACCTTAATTATTGCGCAAACCTCATTATTCTGATCGCGTTTTGGGGAGTGTACGCGTGCATCGAGGTCGTTCTCTAAAAGGCGAAATGATTTAACATTGATGTTTTGCGAATGGGATATAAATGCTATTGATAAAGCAAGTAATAGCAGGGAAAAACTTTTCATTGTGGGTGAGAAGTATTGGTTTTGGCTTTACGAAAATAGTGCTTTTAGTGATTATTCGAAAACCATGCCTCAATTTCTCCTCGGATTCTAATCAGTTTAGTTCTGAGCAGCAAGTCCACTATGACAGTTTTGTTTAACGGTTGGCGGTATGTTTGCGCCCCGCCGCCCGAAGCAACGGATTCATCCCACGTTAAATTGACTAATTGAAACTAACAGTAACCTAATCAGCCGAAAAGTGGGGCGTAAAATATACCGCTTGTTAGCACACGTTTTTTATTGTTTTCAGCTGATTTCCAAATCTTTCAAGCATTTATTGTCAAGTTTCTTTTAAACAACAATGTAAAATGAGATAATAAAAAGAATAAATGAAACAATTGAAATCACTAAATATTGATTAACATTCTTTCGAAGTTTCTCCAAATTCTCGTCTACTTGTTTTTCAGTTATTGGTATTGGTAATGAAGATTCAATATATCTCATTCTTACACTCATATTAGAGAAACTAACGTTTATTAAATCGGAAAAAGTTGCTTTCTCTTTCTCTTTTTTCCGAATGTATTGAAAATGAAAATTTGCTTTCACAAAAAAAGTAGCAAATGCTATTAAAAGAAAAATTGCACTTAAAAAACTAATAAAATTCGTCATCCTTTCAATGATTTGTGAGATTGTTATTCTTGATTTCTATTCTCAAGCATAATATTCTTAACGTTTGTCCTAATGAGTTATAGAATTCAGTAAAATTTATGGTTTCATTTTTCTCAATCCTTTTTGATAACATAGTCAACGGGAAAATGATTATTGATGTTCTTTCTAACTGTAATGCGGGGTCAATTCCGTATTCATCTTCAATTTCAACCCATAAGAAATTAAGGTCTTGCACAATAATTTCTTCAAGTGTCACACCCAAGCATTGTAGTTTTAGTGATTCATTTATTTGTATCCAGTTTGATTTCATTATTGTGTCAAGTAATTCCAATTTTCTATTAATTGACTAATAATGCGAATTAAGGGTTGAAA
>DHQB01000017.1 GCA_002410065.1 Bacteroidales bacterium UBA5349
CCACCAAAGAAGAGAGCCTCAGCCACCAAAGAAGAGAGCCTCAGCCACCCGCAACCCTCAACCCGCAACCCTCAACCCTCAACCCGCAACCCTCAACCCTCAACCCTCAACCCGCAACCCTCAACCCGCAACCCTCAACCCGCAACCCGTAACCCGTAACCTACCTTCGGCAGGCAGGCCCGCAACCCGTAACCTACCTTCGGCAGGCAGGCCCGCAACCCGCAACCCGCAACCCGTAACCCTCAACCTCAACCTCAACCTTAATCTCAACCCGCCAACCCGCAACCCGCAACCCGTAACCTGCCTTCGGCAGGCAGGCCCGCAACCCGCAACCCGTAACCCGTAACCCGCAACCTCAAATCCCAACCCGCCAACCTAAAAAACAATTATCCTCCTATTCCTACTTTACTTCCTCTTTAAACGCTTCAAAACTTGCATCTAAGGCCTCTTTTAGTTTTTGTATATCCTGCTTAATCTCCTCTTTCTTCTCGGCAGTAGCGTTTTTATACTCTTCTAGCTTGCTCTTTAGCTCATCCGATTTTTGTTCAACATCCTTTACCCTCTTGTCCATCTTCACTTTAGCTTCGCCCTTTGCATTTTTTGCTTCCTTTTTTAGTTCAGCAACCTTATCCTCGGTTTTCTGTGCAAACTCTTCAATGTCGTTCACCACAGCGTCATACTCCGATTTTAAATAATCCTTCGATGCTTCGGCTGCTTCCTTCAGCTCCTTTTTTACATCATCCTTTGTAGTTACTTTTTCTTTCTTATCAGTTGCGCAACCACCTATTAAAAACAGAGCAGTTGCAAACGATAACATTACAATAATTCTTTTCATAGTAATTTAGTTTAATTGGTTTATACTTAATACAACCCGCAAGTTACTATATTGTTGCATACAAGTCAAGTTACCCCTCAAACCGTAACCCGCAACCTACCTTCGGCAGGCAGGCCCGTAACTCGCAACCTACCTTCGGCAGGCAGGCCCGCAACCCGTAACTCGCAACCTACCTTCGGCAGGCAGGCCCGCAACCCGTAACCCGCAACCTACCTTCGGCAGGCAGGCCCGCAACTCGCAACCCTCAACCCTAAACCCTAAACTCTTCACTTTTAGTTTTTAGTTTTTAGTTTTTAGTTTTTAGTTCTTCACTTTTAACTTCCCCCTCTTAACTCCTAATTCCCAAACCCTTGCAATATAAAACGCCACCCACAAACAATTTTACTCATTAGTTGTTTGACCATAATAAAATTTAGTTGTAACTTAACAGCCCTTTACAAAAAAAAATGATGGTAAATCACCTTAACCATTTAATTATAAATTCACTGAATGTTTAACTAAATACAATTAACCATGAGAAAACTACAACACCTATTTACAACCGCCCTTGTGGCCCTTACGCTCCTTTTTGTGAGCAATGCGGGGTTTGCACAAGGATTTGAAGACTTTACTAACTCGACTGCTACCGCCTCCTATGCAGATGGCAGTTTTGTTGGAAACGATGGAATTACATGGGATTTTTATCATTCAAGAGATGATGGAGGTTTTCCTATTGATGGTAACGGTTTAATGCTTAGAAGAGCATCAGACAGCAAACTAGAGTCTGAAACAATTACAGGTGGTATTGGTAACTTTTCGCTTAAAATGAGAAAGGCTTTTACAGGTACTGCTGAACGACAACTTGAATTATACATTAATGGAGATTTAAAAGGCACTTCGCAAATTATTGGGCCTACAGAACCAGACCCAACTGTATACACATTTGAGGTTAATGATATTAATGTAGGGGGGAATTTTATTATAATGATCAAGAATGTGGGATCAACTACTACAAATCGTCAAGTTGTTATCGATGATATCACATGGACTGGCTACATAGACACCGACCCCCCAGTTCCCACCTTCTCCCCAGTAGATGCGGCAATCGATGTGCCCATCAACGTTAACCCAACCATCACCTTTGATGAGCCCATTTTCATAAGCCCAGGTGTTGCGGTTGATAATACCAACGTTGAGAGCCTGATTGCATTCACTGATGGTGTTGCCCCTGTAGCGTTTAGCGCTACCATAGCCGGTAATGTTATTACCGTTGTGCCCACTGCTGAATTGCTTAATGAGCAGGCTTACACATTAGGCATTGCCCCCGTGCAGGATGAGGCCGGAAATGCAATGGCCGCTCCCGCAAGCGCAACCTTTACCACCATTTCGGCAGCAGCCGAAACCATTGAGCTAACCGGAACATACACCGGCCCTTACTACGCCGGCGAAGATGTAACCGTTACCTGGACAGCTGCCAATATCGACAACGTTGTGATTGAGGCTTGGGTTCCAAGCGCAAACGAGGGTGAAGGTGCATGGGAAGTGGTGGTTGCTACTACTCCTGCAGTTGATGGAACAGCTACCTTCACAATCCCTGCCGATGCAGAGTATAGTTCAGCTTACAAACTTCGCGTTGCCGATGTGGTTGATGGTATCCCATCTGCTGAGTCGGCTGCATTTAAGGTTCGAGAGGTTCACACCGCTCTATCTACCTTAAATACACGCCCCACAAACACCGAGGCTCGTTTCGATGGCTCTGCCATTGTTACCTACTCACGCACTGCCCGTCACCAAAAGTATATACAGGATGACAATGCGGCCATACTAATTGATGACAGCCCTGGTGTAATTACAGAAGAGTACCCAATTGGTAGTAAAATGACAGGCCTGGTAGGTAAGATTAATATCTATAGTGATCTGGTTCAGTTTGTTCCTCTTGAAGATCCTGGGGCACCTGTCTCACTTGATAATCCTGTTGTACCTTTTACAACCACTTTGGCCGACTTAACCTCAGCCGACCAGTCTAAGCTGATTAAACTGGAAAATATAACATTTACGTCTACAGGAACTTTCGCTTCTGGTCAAAATTACGACATACAGGATAATAGCGAAGGAACCGGAAAATTCCGTACTGCCTTTAGCGAGTCGGATTATATTGGCGAGGAAATTCCCTCCCAGAACATTGTTGAAATGCTTACCCTTGTTGGTCAACACTTTGCCACCATACAGCTAACCTCACGCTCAACAGCTGATTGGGTAATGCTTAGCGATGATGCAACCCTTGCAACCTTTACCCTTGGCGGCGAGAATGCACTTGGGCTAACCGGACTAGTAGTTGCCGATCCCGATGCGGATGAAGGTGCAACAATGTTTGTTGACGATTTTACGGACTTTGTAGGGATTACTGCTACTACAACTGTGGCTACTTCAACTGTTGAGGTGAAACTTAACAACGCTGTGGTTGCCGAAGGAGATCTTGCGACCCAAGCACTAGCTGATGATGACGTAATAGTTGCCGCCGTTACTGCCGAGGATAACACAGTAGTCTACTACAAGGTTACCCTAAACGGCGAGAACCGCGAGCTTACCCTTACTGCTCCCGTTGGCGTAAACAGTTACAATACCGGCGATGACATTGTATTTACCTGGACATCGACCAATATTACCAATGTAAACCTTTACGCGGTAGATGCAGCTAAGGCAGAATACCTAATTAATGAGGAGCCTATTTTAGCTACACTTGGCACCTATACCTACACAGTACCTAATGGTGATTTTGGTGCATACCATTTCCGTATTGCCGATGCAGCAGATGCCACATTCTACTATGAAACTACTGAAACCTCTACATTAATCGATACCCAAACTCCTTTGGCAACTAACTCGTACCCGCTTATTGGTGCAACCGATATGCCTACCAGTTTTACACTTATGGTTGAGTTTGACGAGGATGTACAACTGGCAACAGGTAGCCTAACCATTCACAAGGTAACTGGCAATACTCTTGTACAAACCTTAAATGCAACCGACGGTACGGTTATCGATAACGTAGTTACTGGCGATATTACAGAACTTGATTGGAATACCGAGTACTATATCAACATAACTGCTGGATTGATTGAAGACCTTTCTGGCAATCAGTTCCCTGCAATTACAGATCAGTCGTGGAAATTTACCACAATTGCACAACCTGCTAGCGACCTATTCTTTAGTGAGTACATTGAAGGTAGCAGCAACAACAAGGCGTTGGAAATTTACAACCCAACGAGCCAAGCTGTTAATCTAGGTGATTATGTTATTAAGTCTGCCAACAACGGTAGTGGTTGGGGAAGTCTTTCATCTGGTCCTGATACTAGGTATGTACTTCCATTAACTGGTACTTTAGGGGCTGGTGAAGTTTTAGTACTTGCTAATGCTGCTTCTGATCCTATTGTTCTTGCTATTGCTGACCATACTTACGCATACGATAATGTTGCAAATGGTTCCAACGGTAACAACGTACTTGCTTTCAATGGCGACGATGCTGTAGGTCTATTTAAAAACGATGTTCTTATTGATGTAATTGGTATCCCAACGGAGGATCCAGGAACAAATTGGCCCGTGGCTGGTACTGGTGCAACTTCAGAGTACACACTTGTTCGTAAAGCATCAGTAATAGCTGGCAATACCAATTGGGCAGCATCAGCCGGAACCAATGCTGATGATAGCGAGTGGGAAGTTCAACCACAGAACACTTTCACTTTCCTTGGATGGCATGGTTTTAACAACGAGGCAGAAATTTTATCGTTTGGTGTTGATGAGCAAATGGCAGCTGCCATTATTGACCCTGTAGCCGCTACCATTACCCTTGAGGTACTTAACGGAACCGATTTAGCTACACTTGTTCCTGAGTTTACCCTTTCAACAGGTGCTACTGCAACTGCAAACGCTGTTGAGCAGGAATCGGGCGTATCGGTTGTTGATTTTACCAATCCAGTTGTTTATACCGTAGAGGCCGAATCGGGAATCACCAAGGATTGGACCGTAACCATTACCGAGGCCGCTGTTAGCACACAAGCTGAAATATTAAGCTTTAGCCTTGTTGAGCAAATTGGCCCTGCTACCATTAATAGCGGAACAGGCACAATTGACATTACGGTTGCCCCTGGTACTGAGGTTACAGCACTTGTTCCTACTATTGAGGTTAGCCTTGGAGCTACCATTAGCCCATTGAGCGACGTTGCGCAAGATTTTACCAACGCAGTAGTTTACACCGTAACTGCACAGGACGGAACAACCACTAAGGCTTGGACCGTTACCGTTACCATTTCTAGTATCATACCAATTTATGATATCCAGTTTACTCCTGCTCCATCAGGTGAAAGCCCATATAAAGATCAGGTTGTAACCACTAAAGGTATTGTAACTGCAAAACACTACAACTACGAGGGTGGTGTATTTAAAGGCCTCTTTATTCAGGATGGAGAAGGTGCATGGAATGGTCTATACGTATTCAACGAGTTTATGGAAAACATACCCAATGTGGGTGATGAGATTATAATATCTGGAATGATTCAGGAGTATTACACTCTTACTGAGTTAACTACTGCTAGCGGAACAGTACCTATGACTATTACAGTACTAAGCACTGACAACGAACTTCCTGCACCAACCGTATTAACTACTGTTGAAGCAGCAAAAGAACCATGGGAAGGTGTACTAATCAGTGTGAAAAATGCTGAATACACCGTTGCAGCCGATAGCTATAATGTTTTTGGTGTAAACGATGGTTCTGGTGTAGTTTACGTTGATGACGACATGTATGATTATGCTGGAGTATTTGAAATGGGCAAGAGGTATGACATTACCGGTATTGGCCATTTCAGTTTTGACTATGCAAAAATTCTTCCACGCTTTGCTTCTGATGTAGAGTTAGTATCTAGCGTAGGAACCGTTTGGGGCGAAAGCATTAGCGCATACCCCAACCCATTTACCAACACCCTTACAATTGACAATATTGAAAACGCAAACCGCGTAGTTATTGTTAACCTAATTGGGCAGCAGGTAATGAGCATAAATCTTAACGGCGTAAACCGTAAAGAGATTAGCACTAGCGAATTAGCTACGGGAGTTTACCTTGTAACCATTGTAAACAACCAAGGTCAAAAAGCAGTAAGAAAGATGATTAAGAGATAATCTCTTATTGCAATAGATTTTTAAAAAATCCGGGGGAGCAATCCTTCGGATTTTTTTTTGGTTGAAGATGATGTGGCTCCGGTGCTTCGATGCTTCGAGTGCCTCAGCAACCGAAGACACCGATAACACCGATAACAAAAGCCTCAGTACTCGATCAATCTGGTGACTGAGGCACTCGAAGTCACCGATAACAAAAACCTCAGCACTCGTTCAATCTGGTGACTGAGGCACTCGAAGTCACCGATAACAAAAACCTCAGCACTCGTTCAATCTGGTGACTGAGGCTCTCGAAGTCACATTTAATTGCAACTCCCAAAACATAACCCCGTCATTGCGAGACAGTGTACTTTCTGTCGAAGAAATCTGTTTGGGAAAGAACTGTTATTTAGGAATGAAAGATTGCTTCGTCGCACAAAACGCTCCTCGCAATGACGTGCGAAAAAACGGCAATGCCGAAAAGGGAACCCGCAACCTACCTTCGGCAGGCAGGCCCGCAACCCGTAACTCGCAACCCGTAACCTCAACCTCAACCTCAACCTCAACCTCAACCTCAACCTTAATTTTTAATTTTTAGCTTTTAGCTTTTAGTTTTTAGTTTTTAACTTTTAGTTTTTAACTGTTCACTTTTAACTTTCACTACTTGTAAAATAAGAAAATACCCCTAACTTCGAGTAAACAACCTGAATAATGCTAAGGCAAGTTCCCTTTTTTAAATTGCTTATCCCTTTTGTTCTGGGGATACTCCTTTCGCTTAGTTTTTCAGAATACCTATCGGACATAACCCTGGTTACGGCAATGGCTATTTGCTTTGCATTGGCAATACTCTCTACAATGTTTGCAGCCAAGTGGCACCTGAGATGGGTTTTTGGTTTAATTGCAACGCTATTCCTAACCCTTGCGGGTTTTACCATTACAAAAAGTTATTTAGGTAGCACAACCATAACCAGCAACGCAGAACATACGGCCTTAGTTAAACTTTTAGAGCCACCCGAAAACAGAACATCCAGTTACAGGGTGGTTGCCAAAGTTGTTGCAGTGAAAACCAACGAGGTTTGGGAATCGAAAAACGAAAAGGTAATGCTCTATTTCTCATCATCCGATACGCTTTTGGGTGAACAGAAATACGGATCGATTCTAGCCATAAACGCTACATTTAGCCCTCCTCCAGAGCCTCTAAATCCCGACCAATTTAACCATCGAAAATATCTTAAACTCAAACAAATACATCAAACGGCCTATATAGCACCCGAAAAATGGATTTTTTTGCAAAATCAAACCTCCTTAGCCAAAAAACTGGCATTTGACCTAAGGGATAAATTATTGGCGCTATACCAAAAGGCAGGAATAACAGGTAATAATTTGGCCGTATTATCTGCCCTGACCATGGGTTACAAAAACTTACTCGATCAGGAAACCCGAAGGGTTTTTACAGCATCGGGGGTCATGCATATTCTTGCAGTTTCGGGTTTACACGTTGGGATATTCTTTACAACCCTATCAACTTTTCTCTTCTTCTTATCGCGAATAAAAAGGGGGAAACTGATTAAATCGGCAATACTTATTGCATTTCTGTGGTGCTTTGCCTTTTTTACCGGATTATCGCCATCGGTGGTAAGGGCATCGCTCATGTTTTCGCTTGTAGTAATTGGCACATCGTTTAGCCGAACTACCAATATTTACAACACCTTAAGCTCATCGGCCTTTGTTATACTTTCTTTTAATCCCATGCTAATTGCCGATATTGGCTTTCAGCTATCGTACTGTGCAGTTTTATCAATCGTTTTCTTTTACCCCTATATTTACCATCTACTCTTTATTAAAAACCCTTTACTCAATAGGGTTTGGATGCTAATAGCTGTTTCGATAGCAGCACAAATTGCAACATTCCCCCTTAGCTTATACTACTTCAACCAGTTTCCAAACTATTTTCTTTTATCTAATCTTTACGCCATTCCCTTGGCGTTCCTAATTCTTTATGCAGCCATAGGGTTGATAATGCTATCGCCCATACCAATTGTTTTCAAGGGGATTGCATGGCTTTTAGATGCATTGCTCACTGCGCTAAACTATTTTACAAGGCTCACCGAATCGATCCCCTACTCCACCTCAAACGCTCTGGCAATATCTCCGGCACAGCTAATTGTACTTAGTATTAGCATTGCCCTAATTGCACTTTTTATCTACAGCAAAAAGCGGCAACTGCTCTTTGTATCACTTTTTGGCTTAGTGGTTTTCTTTGTTCTAAACCTAAATATGTATTTCGGAACCCATAAGAAATCAGAGTTTCTAGTTTTTGCAAATCGATCGGCAAGTCTTATGGGCTATAATCACATGGGGCAACTCCTTCTTCTATCAAACGATACTACTGTGGCTAGCCTTCCCGATAAATACTCATTTGCCCTGCAAGGGTATATTAATAAGAACAGAATTAAACCCTCGCGTATTCATATTGAAAATATAGAAAATGATAGCGGCAATAATTTATTGCATAAGAATTTTACCCTAAAACACAATGATCTGGGCTGCTGGATAGAAGTAAATCAAAAATCGATGCTGATCCCTATGGACAAAGCATTTCCGTATGCAGAGAAAAGAGAAAAATTAAAGTTAGATTTTATCCTGCTCAATGCTAATTCACCTAAGATTGATAATATATTGGCCATACTAGCGCCACACACTATAGTGATTGACCAAACCGTTCCGAACTGGCAAGTAGAAAGAATAAGTAAAACTGCCCTACAAAAAGGCATAAAGTTACATGTAGTGAGCCAACAGGGCGCCTTCAGCCTAAAATAACTATGGAACCATTTTTTTTTATTTAGGCTGATACTTCATGCTATTACTCCGACTGCTCAATCATACCGGGCTCATAATTAATTTCGCGCTCCCCTTTTGCCACTATGGTGGCAATTACTGCATCGCCGGTTACGTTAAGCACAGTACGAAGCATATCCAAAGGCCTATCAACAGCAAGTATTAGCGCTAAACCCTCAACGGGTAATCCTACTGAATTTAACACAATGATGAGCATAACAATACCTGCCCCAGGAACACCTGCCGAACCAATGGATGCCAAAGTTGCGGTAAGCACAATGGTGAGCTGCTGTACAAGGGTTAGCTCAATACCAAAAACCTGTGCAATAAAAACAGCAGCAATGGCTTGGTAAAGGCTGGTTCCATCCATATTAATGGTTACACCAATGGGAAGCACAAAGCTGGCAACTTGGTTACTTACGCCTAGTCCCTTCTCAACCTGCTCCATGTTAATGGGAAGTGTTGCTGCGCTGGAACTTGTTGAAAAAGCAACCAATTGAACAGGAAACATAGTTTTGTAAAAATCAATAAACCGAATGCCTGCAAAGAATCTTAAGAAGATTGGATAAATGATTAAAGCAACGAAAAGCAACCCGCCAATCACCACAAGGGCATATAGCCCAAGCGTTGCGAACAGGTGCAATGAATCTGATAGATTATCGCCCGAGAAATCAACAATTAGTGCAGCTAAAAGAGCCATCACCCCAAAGGGGGCAAACAGCATAATAAAATCGATGAACTTTAGGATTATCTCATTTAAACCTTCAACAAAATCTTTAACTACCTCAACCTTTGGATGCTTAACCAAAATAATAGCCAACCCAAAGAGTAAGGCAAAGAATATTACCTGTAGCATATTGGTATTGTCCGAAGCAGCCCCAATAATGTTTTCAGGAACAATATCAACCATAAACTGAAGAGGACTATCGGACTTTAAATTATCAACGGCTACTTTTTTCCCTTCAACATCAACGGCGTACTTCTCCATCATCTCCATCCTTTTCTCTTGGGGGAATGATTCTCCGGGTTTAAAAACGTTTACGAGCACAAGACCAATGGTAATGGCCAAAACTGTTGTAATCAAATAGTATGAAATTGTTTTAATTCCTATTCGCGAGAGCTTTGTAATATCGGAGAGCCCTGCTACACCAGTTACCAGCGATGCAAAAATGAGCGGCATTGCCACCAACTTTAGCAGGTTAAGGAATATTACTCCAAAGGGCTTTACCCAATCGTTTATTATCCATCCAATGCCAAGCCAAACACCAAGCACGCCTATGAGAATACCCGTTAGCATGCCTAATAATATTTTTGCCCAAAGGGGTAGTTTACGCCACATCACGTCAGTTTTTTGTTTACCAAATATACCTAAATGGGAATTAACCCAAAAATCTGTTTTAGCTAAAAATAAAAAAAGCCGGCAGAAACCGGCTTCAAAAATCTTTTAAACTTACAATCTTAACAATCACTACCGCATTCTCCACAGCAACCTTCGCCATGGTTATGGTCTGGATTGTGAGCATGACCATGCGCTTTTTCCTCAGCAGAGGCTTCGCGAATGCCCTCAACTTTACCTGTAAAGTGAAGATCTTCACCTGCAAGCGGATGGTTAAAATCCATAACAACATGGTCGTCCTTAATATCAAGAATTAAACCATTAAGATGATTTCCTTCCTGATCAACCATAGGCAAGCGGGTACCTACCACAAGCAAATCATCAGCTACCTCGCCATCCTGAGCAAACACATCTTTGGGTAGTTTTATAATATACTCCTGATTAACCTTACCATAAGCCTTATCTGATGCGATTTTAAAATCGAATGAATCACCCACTTTAAGACCCTTAATATTGTCTTCAAACGATTGGATAAGAGTTCCCTTACCAAATATAAACTCCATAGGATTGGCGGCTTCTGCCTTATCAACAATCTCATTTTGAACATTAAGTTCGTAGCTTACTGAAACTACTTTGTCATTTGAAATATCCATTAAACTATTTTTTTGATTAGAATGTAGAAAATTAAGTTTCAAAGAAACGGCAATAATTTTAGAACTCCAAAAATATAATACTAAATACAAAATCATATAAGTATGTTTAGTTTATACCTTACAATAGACTATAATCCATACTGCCGCACAAATCTATCATATGGTACCACACCTGAATGATTGACTTTATATTCAAACATTAATTAACATTATTGCTTTCGTTGTTATTACCTAAACTTTGTATATTAAATCACTATTGTCCGATAAAATATTATTTCGTCCCTACGGGACTTTCGGTTGTTGTCGAAATTGGCTATTTACCAATATTCTGTCCCTAGGGGACAGTTCCGTTAGGAACGTAATATAGGTAAAAATAACAAAGCCCAACACTCATTAAGTTCCGTAGGAACGCAATAAAATCAGCTTGTTTACAAATCCTTTCAATTATTAACCGGACAACAGTGATATTAATTATGTTTTTTAAACCTTACCTGTATAGCCATTAGCTTTAAAAAAAGCTAAAATAATTGTACAAAAAAATTCAATTACTAGACAATTGGCGAATTCTCAATCATATTTATATAAAAATATTTATATCCATAAAAAAAATATTCAAAAAAACTTGTAAAATCAAATCAAATCCTCACCTTTGTTCTGTAGTAATTTTTATTTATTCATTAATTTTCAAGATTTACCATGAAAGGAAAAGTTAAATGGTTTGATGCAGCTAAAGGTTTTGGCTTTATTCAAACTGAAGAAGGTAACGATGTGTTTGTACATTACACAGGTATTACCAGAGAAGGTTTCAAACGTCTAGACGAAGGTCAGGAAGTTGAATTCGAAATTACTGAAGGCAAACGTGGTCCTCAGGCAACAAATGTAAACGTTATAGAATAACAAAGTATTATTCTATATACTAACTCGAAAAGGCTTTGGAATTCCAAAGCCTTTTTTTATTTAACACCTAGATTGTGAAATTTACCCTTAGCATTGGGTTTTGGGGATAGGGAGAAAAATTGTTTTTCGAAACCTCCCAAAGCAGCATAATGTTAAGCGCAGCTTTCTCGCCAAGACGCTGCCTGTAACCAAACCCTACAAGATATAGCTCCACCCATGTTTTACCCTTCGATGTGGTTGTAAAGGGGTTAATCCTCTGCTTATCGATAAGCAAACGCTCGTACTCACCATGAAAAAAAACTCCACCCTTAATGTTCACAGGCAATAGCTCGCTAAAATCGGGAATGGGTACAATTTGCGTGAATGCCGATGCGCCCCAAATATGGGTTCGGTATGGCTCGCTGTGACCAGCAATTATATAGCCCTTGTGGCTGTAGTATGAGTATCGACCACCAACTCCAAGAGACCATTGTGGAATAACCCATATGCCCGCAACTGGAACAATATCAATTTGGGTAACATGACCAATATTTAATCCTACGGAACCGCCAAAGAACAATTTATCAGAAAAACTTTTGGGCTCGTTTCTCCTCTGACCATTAGTAAGTATTGGAATCAACAGGGCTAAAGTTAGAACTAGATTTTTGGGAAATTTCATTGTAAAGAATATTTAAAACAGTAATAAACACGCTATCTTAGTGACAATAATTCCATGTAGTATGGTGATGATTTTTTGCTATTTACTCATTACATTAACGGACAATATGGTATAGTATTTGTGAGAGTTTGCAACATATTTCTACAAATACTATTATAAAACGTAATAGTATATAGTTTTGTTTTCGATTACCTGTAAAGATAACAACATCAATTTGATATTAAATACCAAATTATGAACATTGTAATTACCGGAGCATCCAGCGGTATTGGCTTTGAACTAGCCAAGCGATTTGCAGCAATAGGAAATCACAATATATTGGCCATTTCGCGTAATGCCAGTAAACTAAAGGAGCTGAAAAATGTATGCATTAGAGAGAATGTGGAGGCACATCTTTATCCAATCCCTTTTGATTTGTCGACTAAAGAGCCATTTGAGGATACTTTAATACCCACTATTCAGCAGTATGTGCAAAGTATTGACATTGTAATTAATAATGCTGGACATTTGGTTAATGCGCCTTTTAATGAGTTATCGGATCTTGATATAGCTGCAATGATAGAGGTAAACTTTACCGGACCAGCCAAACTGCTAAAAGCCCTAATACCCTCAATGAATGCTAATGCACATGTTGTAAACATAAGCAGTATGGGTGGTTTTCAGGGTAGTGCTAAGTTTCCCGGACTTTCTATTTACTCTGCTACCAAGGCAGCCATTGCTTGCTTAACAGAGTGCTTAGCCGAAGAATATAAAGATAACAGCATTAGTTTCAATTGCCTTTCGCTTGGATCGGTACAAACCGAGATGCTTGCAAAAGCATTTCCTGGCTATATGGCACCTGTTATGCCAAATGAAATGGCTAACTTTATTGCCGATTTTGCCTTAAATGGAAGTAAATATTTTAACGGGAAAGTAATTCCTGTATCGTTATCAACCCCTTAAACTTTAGCATCGTTAAAATGAATCGCTATTTCACATTCCTAATTACACTATTACTGCTACTAGGGCATATAGCCTTTGGCCAAAACAAAAATGGCTTTTCTAGTGCTCAAGAGATACAAGAGAGCTTTGATTATCTGCTTTTAATTCATGCCGATTCAGGAAATGTTGAAGATGTAAGAGTATTCATTAAGGCAGGTGCAAATCCTAATTCAGCCTCGTGGGATGGAACAACGGCTCTTATGTACGCTTCGCAAAGGGGACATTACGCAACATCATTAGAACTCATTGCTAGCTATGCCAATCCGAATAAAAGTAATGAGAACAGCTTTACGGCATTACACTTTGCCACAATAAACAACCACGATAGTATTGCTGAGTTACTTATGCTTAACGGCGCAAATCCTCACCCCACTGCCTACAATGGAGTATCGCCCTTGCATTATGCTAGTGCATATGGGTATCCATATTTGGCACATCTGCTCATTGAGTATGGGGCTTACGTTGACTCAACCGACAGATATGGTAACACCCCACTCCTACTAGCGGTATATAATGGATCACTTGTAACTACAGAACTACTGTTAGAACAGTGGGCCAATGTTGACAAAACTGACAACAAGGGGTTTACTCCGCTTATGGTAGCCGCTCAGTTTAACGATACAACTATAATGCGATTGCTAATGGATTATGGGGCAAATATATTTCAGCAAAACTTATCTGGAAACACAGCCCTGGCAATAGCTATGCAAAACAAAGCAACCGAAGCCATTAGTATGCTAACGCTGGAAGGTGCAACAAAGAAGGAGTACTCATCTGAGTATAGCTATGCTGATTTAGCCTATCGAAATGGATTTAAAGAATTTTCGTCCATTCTTCAGAAGCTGGGCAGCCCACTTAATAAAAAACCTTACATAAACGGTGTTACCATAACAACTGGATTAACACTAAATGGTGAAGACTTCTATTTTCTTGTTAACACAAGTTTGAAACTATCACCCACAGGGCTTCGCTTTGGAAGCACATTTGGTTTCAGACCTTTCTATAGAGCAACTATTGTTGATGACGAGTATATTATTTACCAGTTTTTTGAACGACGAAACTATGCTTCACTCTATGCTGTAAAAGATATTGGCGTATTTCATGGCAAGAATGGAAGTTCTTACGGAATATCTGTTGGACTGATGGGATTATTCTCGTGGGGCAACTATAGCATTTACAGCGAAACTTTTAAAGCAAAAAGTTATCTTAAAGCATCGCCATTTCTTGAACTATACTATATAAAAAATGGTGTTACCTTGTCGGTAAATGGGTACAATAACAAAATGATCCACACAAAAAAGCAACCCATTTTTGTTGAGCTTAAATGTGGGTACACTTTCGATTTAACAAAACCTAAAATTAGGCTAAAGAAGATAGAATGGTTATAATACAATACCCCAATGAAAAAAGTAAAGCCAATATTTACTAAAATTATAATGCTAATTACAGTTGCAACTATTTTATTGAGTGTTAGCTGCGATTCTTTTGATCTTTCACCCGTTAATTGTGATAAGTGCTATACCAACAAACCTGAATTTGATAAATTTGAAATTAAGCTAACCATTAATGATGAAAACCCTAATGTTACAATTAAATTCTACGAAGATGTATTCTATGATGCCAACCTAGTTTCTATCAAAACAGTAAACGTTGAAAGCATGCAATGGGTAGCCAAAACCGATAAAGAGTACGTTTTTGAGGCGAAATATATAAAAGATGGTCGATCGTACCATGTAGTTAATCGGGGCAAGCTAAAAACAAAACTTGATAACGAAAGTTGTAACGAATCCTGCTACTATGTTGTTGGACAAAGTGTTGATTTAAGGATTAAGGATTAATCAGTATAGGTAAAACCTAGTTGTTAAGCATTTCTTTCACATCTTCCAAATTACCATCGGTTTCAGCGGGCTGCAATCCAAGAATATGCGCAATAATTCCATAAACATTTACATTTAGGAAGGCTTTGTGCTTATATCCCTTTTTAAATGCCGGTCCTTTAGCAAAAAAGATTCCATGCATTTCTGGGTTCGCATTATCATATCCATGGGTAGCGCCAGTGTAACGTTCTGAATTAGAAGCAAAACCTATGCTATAACCAGCAGCAGCCTCAATAACAACATCCTGAATACGTGGGTTTGAACCATAATGTAATCTTTCGGGTATCTCATGTCGTTCCCACACCTTTAAGTTTTCAATTGAGCGCAATGTCTCAAGGGCTTTTTGCTTGAACTCTTCCTTAGGCTGAAGACTATACACTGGATTTCCACCTGTAATATAATCGAACCAATTCCTATCAACATGCTCCGATAGATTGATATACCTTTGAGGCGAAATATCAGCCATTCCGTGATCGGACAAAACAATAAAATTTATCTTATCGGCATATGGTAATTCACTCAGTTTTTCAATAAATATGCCTAAAAGGCTGTCGAGTTGCTCTACCAGTGCTAGCGTTTTGGTTCCTGTAGCCCCATCACGATGAGCAGTCCAATCGGGCTCATGATAATACCAAGCAATAAGCCTTGGGCGTATTTCTTGAGGCAGAGACAACCAGCCAATTACAGTATCAATTCTGCTCTCAAATGAAACCTTCTCGTCGTAAGGCTTCCAGTGCGAAGGGTAACTTCCACCAATTGGAGCCTCAGACCCTACCCAAAAAAAGGTAGCAGCCTTTAATCCTTGCCTTTCGGCAGTTAGCCATATGGGCTCACCTCCATAAAACGCAGGGTTTTCCACAGCATTTCTATCTCCAATTGAGTAATAACCAAGTTCTTTATCATAAAATCTATTACAAACTATTCCATGATTATCAGGGTGAAGCCCAGTTGCTATACTATAGTGATTAGGGAATGTTTTTGATGGATAACATGGAATTAATGCTTGTGCCTTTACCCCTTGCTTTGCCATGCTATTTAGCGTTGGCGTACTAACTATATCGGAGTAATCCCAGCGGAATGCATCTAGTGAAAGAATTACTACATATGAATCATCCTTAGGTTTGTCATCTGGTTGACAGGCAAGCAAAACACCGCTTAAAGTGAAAAGCAAAGTAATTTGAAAAAGTATCTGTTTTAACATAACGCTCATTTTTATTTAAGAAGCAGCAAAAATAGCCATTTTATGCAACAAAGGGATGAGAATTAATTTTTATAGCCTCAATACACATCTCGAATTGAACCTTTGGATTATCCGTCATGGTATTAATCCCTGTTAAGTTTATGACTAATTATTTTGTTTGTTACTAAGTTCCTTCATTCTACTCATATACCCTGCAATATCAAACTTACGTTTGCATCCATTATAGTTCATAAAGCGAATTTTACCGAATATTGGCCTTTTGTTCCATGCCCTATCGTGAACTCCGCCTATGCTCCATGCAATTCCAGCATAGCCATTTGGGTCTCTTCCATCTAAACTGTATTTGTCGTTTAGGTAAACGGCAAATTCCATTGCCTGTGCAATGTTCTGTGTCCACTCAAGTATTTTTTTTGCCCAATACATCCTCATATAACCATGCATTTTCCCTGTAAGCACCATCTCTAATTGTGCAGCATTCCATAGGTCATCATGAGTTTTTGCGTTTTCAAACTCAGCCAAGGAGTACGTATATTCCCTTTCATCGTTAGCATGTTCTGCTAAGGATACCTTGGCCCAATTGTGAAAGCCATTCGGGGTATCGTAATCGTTGTTGTAAAAGCAAAAGTTATCGGATAGCTCCCGCCGCACAACCAACTCATCCAGAAACGCCTCCTTGTCGATTATGGGAGCATTTGCGCTGGTAACCTCAATGGCCACCCTTTGAGCTGAAATATGCCCAAAATGCAAATAGGGCGATAGGTTTGATTGTCCGTTTTCCAACGGATCGTTTCGTTTTGATGAATAGCCGTTAAGTTTATGCTGTATAAAACTCTCAAGCATCTTACTTGCCTCATAAAATCCAGGCTTCAACCAATTTACAGGTGCAACATCGGTGCTGAAATTAAGCCAACTTAGGGCTTTGTCACTAGTAATTTGCTGGTTATTTAATTTCACTTTTAGTATTGGTAACTTCGGGAATTCGGTGAGAAATTCGGGAAGCAGTCTTTTTAACTTTGGTCGGAGTGTATATGCAGCAAACTCTACTTTTTGCGATACAAATCTACAAGGCACAATATTATGCGCATCAACCTCTATATGGGTAATTGCTAAGTTGTTACTTAATTCACTTTTCCAAGTTTGTTTTACACGCAAGGGATCAAAATCAGAAACCAGTAATGCAGCCTCCTTCTCATTGATAAATGTGTTTAAGGTGCTGGGTGGATCACCCAACAGCAGATGAAAAGAAGCACCCCTGTCATTAACCTCCTTTTCAACCTGATGTAAACCTTTTAGCAGAAAGTCGTAATGCCTAGCATTGGCATTTACAAAGTTAGGCGCTAGGGTAAACACAATATGTAGAGGGACTAGCAGTTCATTTGCTTTATTGGCTGCAAAAAGCAAGGCCCAGTTGTCGTGTACTCGCTGATCGCGGGACATCCAATAAACAACCGGACCCTTTTTATCTGTTTGATTTTGATTAATTACAAAGACCCTATGCGGATTAACCATGCGCAAAACTACCTTTGACGGTCCTTTATTAAATACCTGTCCGATTGCATTAAAATATCAACATACTGCGAGCGACGATAGGCAAAAGGATCTGTAATATTCTTACGCGAAAGTTTCCCCTTAAAATCTTCAATGCTGCCATATCCTTTACTGTCCATCCATTTTTCAATGTCAGATAGGATTGTTTGTATATGATCAGTTCCGTTTTTGTAGAGTGAGCTTACGGTTTGAAAGGCTGATGCCCCAGCAAGCATAGTTTTTATTGCATCGGTACCTGTCATTATTCCACCTGCACTAGCAATATCAGCATTTATATTCCCATAGAGCAAGCCTGTAAATCTTAAAGCAAGCCGAACATCAGAACTATTGCTGAGTACTATATTCTGCTTTAATGATTCCTTTTCGACATCGATATCGGGTTGGAACAACTTATTGAAAAGCACAAAACCTTTTACATTCTCAACATCCATGCGGCTAATTACCGATAATGGATTTGTATAGAAAGGGCTCAGCTTAACGGCAATTGGAATTTTTATTGATTTCCGAACCTTGTTTAAGGTTTCAATTTGTGCTTTTATTGTATCAGCACCCGACATTTCGAAATTTCGTGGGGTAATGTAAAAATTCAACTCAATGGCGTCTACCCCAGTACCTTCAATCTGTTTTGCATACTCAACCCAGGTATCGTCGTGCATAGCGTTAAGACTTGCAATAACAGGTATATCAATACTCTGCTTTGCCTTTTTTAGCATAAGTAGATGCTCCTTAGAACCTGCATGTTTAAGTGTTGGGAATAGGCTTGTCATCTCGGCGTTTCGGTCAGCATACTCCTGCATGGTATCCATCATCTCCATCTCTTCGAGTTGGATTTGCTCTTCGAAAAGCGATTTAATTACAATTGCACCTGCATCTTTAAGTTTATGAAATTTTTCTGGATCGGCGGTTAGCGACGAAGCCCCAACGATTAAAGGATTCTTTAAGCTTAAGCCTAGGTAAGTGGTTTTTAAATTTGCCATAACATTAGGTATTAGCTATTCTGGTTAGTATTTGATTTAAAATTACAGTGCATAAGCGTTTAAAATTCTTTTGATAAGATGCTTATAATCGTCATCCCACTTGTGATCGGAAAAGTTTTTAGCGTTAATTGCAATCACCACTTCTTTATTAGTATCAACAATTATATACTGATCGCCATAACCTGCTGCATAGAATAAATGGCTTGGATTATCGCTAGGAGTAACCCACCAGTGCAAGCCATACGCAATATCGTTTGCTTCAACCAACTTTGAGGTTGAAAGGTTTACCCACTCTTCAGAAACAACACGCCTGTTCCTCCATTGTCCTTTATTTAACATGAGTACACCTATTTTGGCCATATCCCTAGTGGTAAGCGAAAGTCCACCCCATGCCGGATTTCCATTGCCCGGATAGATATCCCAATGGTAATGTTGAATGTCCAACTTTTTAAAGATCTGCTCATCAATAAAATCAACAAAATCCATTCCCGTTGATCGACAAACAATCTCCTTAATTAAATCGGAGCAAGCGCTATTGTAGGTATACTTAGTCCCAGGTGTAGAATCCATAGGTAAACTAAGAACGATGGGAATCCAACTATCAGGGTTTTGACTAAGTTCAACCAGCGGATTTCCTGCGTATGAATAGTGAATTGTCCACTCGTCCCAATTAAACCCAGCAGTTTGCCCTAAAAGGTGCCTCAGGGTAATTTGTTCCTTAGCCTTATCGGCATTAAAAATACTTTGATACTCAGGAAAATATGTATGGATAGGTACGTCGATTGATTTAATAAGGCCACTATCAAGGCATATCCCAACGGCAATGGATGTTATGCTTTTTGTTACAGAACTTATAGGATGTAGCGTTGAAATTTGTGAAAACCCAAAATATTTCTCATGTACAAGTTTAGACCCTTTGAAAACTAATAAACTAGATATTTTTCCATACTTATCATTTAAAATATCTTGATCTATTAACTTTATTGAGTCTGTATTAAAAAAAATATGAGGTGCACGTTGTGCAAAAGAGGAAAAACCTGTTAGCATAAAAAAAACTAACGCACTGTGTAAAATATGCTTAGGGATAGTTTTCATTCTTACATGCAGGCTTTAATTGAAGTCATTGATAAAGTTAAAATTTAAAAACATTAAACTTTGCTTAACTTTCCAATAAGTAACTATAAACAAGTCAAAATGTTCAAAGCGAAAATTAGCTCATAAGCGAAAAGGCTTATAAACTGCCAAATACTTTTTTCAACCTTTCGAGTGCTTCCTGTACATTGCTTTTGGGAGTGGCAACATTCATTCGGAAAAAGCCAGTTCCATCTGAGCCAAACATTTGCCC
The DNA here is from genome assembly GCA_002410065.1 of Bacteroidales bacterium UBA5349. Classification (GTDB taxonomy): domain Bacteria; phylum Bacteroidota; class Bacteroidia; order Bacteroidales; family Tenuifilaceae; genus Perlabentimonas. Next base: position 20,277 of record DHQB01000017.1, read on the forward strand.
GTCGTTAAGTGCAATGCCAGCATCGCGGGTAAGCATACGTATTAATTCAGGTTGATCAACACCAAAAGCCCTAAAATCTAACCAAAGTAAATAAGTTCCCTCTGGATCAACCATTGTAAGTTTGGGAATATTAGCACCAAGATACTCTTTTACAAGTTTTATATTCTCGCCAATATACTCTAAAACCTGATCAAGCCATATTTGTCCATCGCTCGAGTAGGCTGCCTTAAGCGCCTCGTACCCCATAATATTACCATGCCCTGTTCCGTTGAGTTCAACCTGTCTATTATAGGTTTTTAGCATATCGGGATTTGAAATAACTACATAGGCCGATGTTAAGCCCGCTATATTGAATGTTTTACTAGCCGAGCCAAAGGTTATGGTTTTTTCTGCTATTTGAGGCGAAAGGGATGCAAAGGAGATATGCTTGTGGGGCTTAAAGATTAAATCGGCATGGATCTCGTCTGAAATAACTGTAACATCATATTTTAGGCAAATCTCAGCCATTTTGGTTAGTTCATCCCTTGTCCATACCCTACCAACAGGGTTATGCGGATTGCATAGAATGAAAAGTTTTACTCCCTTCTTCATCTCCTCTTCCAAAGCATAAAAATTGATGCTATAGAAATTCTTGTTATAGGTTAACGGACTTTTTACTAGTTCGCGACCATTGTTATTTATAGCATAGAAAAAGGGGTGATAAACTGGGGTTTGCACAAGCACCTTTTCGTCAGGTTGAGTATAGGCCTGAACAGCATGGTTAAGCCCAGCAACAATTCCCGGTGCAAAAGAAAGCCACGAGGGCTGAACCTCCCATCCGTGCCTATTGCTTAACCACCCTACAATTGCATTATTATACTCATTATCAGCATCAGTATAGCCTAAAATGGGGTGATCTAGTCTTTGTTTTAGCCTATTAATAATAAATGGAGGCGTGGCAAAATCCATGTCAGCAACCCACATCGACAATGCTTGTGCATTACCAAAAATAGAGCTAAGCCTTTCTAACTTTATGGCCGAGGTGTTGGATCTATCAATAATTGTTGAAAAATTATACTTCATAGCAAATAATTTTAATTTTTTTCGGAATGACAGCCCCTAACTTTAGGTGTGCATAAAGCTAAACCTAGGCACACACAACCAACTAATATAAGAAGTTGCGATCTAATTAGACCCATTTAAGCACAAAAAAAGGGCAATCTTCTGAAATGTTCAAAAGCTGCCCCTACACAAAATAGCTATTGGTTGTTAGCTTACCAACGTACTTAACTTTGAGAACGACTCATCAACAGTTCCTAACAAATCACTATAGATTTGCTTAAAGTGCTTTCGCTTTTGCTTTGTGTCGGCATCTTTCTCTGGATTATTTACCCTTTCGATAAAGTCGTTGCGTTTGCCCACAATGCCCTCAATAATTTCAATAACCTTGTCCCTATTCTTGTCGCCATGCAGGTATAGGTAGGTATAACAATCTGATACTACCTCGCCAACAAGAAAATCGATATCCTTTTTGATGTTTCTTACGCTTGCCATAGAATAAACTTTAAAATATTAATAATGATGCAAAAGTATGAAAAAAACCAAAACAAATGGTTTTGTTCGCAAAATGCTTTCTTTTATATGCTAAACCTCTATTTATTAGGGTATTATAAATGAAGTTAGTAAGCCAAATAAACGATTAGCACTTTCGATGAATTTACCAATGAAGTTGAAACTTTGTTCGATTCGAACAACATTCTCGCAAATACGGGTATAATGATAGAAGAGAACTTCGAAAGGAATCTAACTAGTTGTATGGGATACAACGATATGAAAGGTTAACATCAGGGAGTTCAAAAAGCACCATACCCTCATTGAGTAAATCTTCATCATCCTCCTGATAGTTCCAAATAACCTCCACCTTCATGCCATTCCTATGGAAATTAGCAATCTTCTTCATCACTTCTCTAAGGTATTTATAGGATGAAGAATTGATATACTTAAAGTTAAAATCGGCAATAATTTTCATCTTCTCCTTATCCTTAACGTCATCGTAAAATTCGTCAAGCCAGTCAAGGATAGTATCATAAAATTCCTTAGCATTCTCTGGATGCGAAATCCCGGTGATTGAAAATATATTTGTAGCAGGATCAAAATAGATCTCAGGAGTATCTATTGCTGCCTCAATTTTTAATGCTTTCATATTCGCTATCTAACTATAACTAGAGCCAAGTAAAGGTAACTCCTTTTGATTTATTGGTCAATATTTTATGTGGGTTATCAAATCAATTTTGACTAAAATGCCATTTTAATAGTTTAAACAATTATTTAGAGTGATTAAACCAAAACTTGGATGGCTATGCAAATAACTTAAAATTTGCTTTTTTTATTGCAGATGGGACACAGATTGGCGATAAGTTTTTTATTACCCTTCCAATAAATGCAAAAACTTTCTCATATATTCATAGCTTCGTATTGTATAATAATTAACCTATTTAATTAGGGTAAACCTTTAACTTTACCTTAAAAAACAAACGTTACCAACGGGTTAATAGATTACTCAAAACTAAAAAAAACATGTAAAATGTTTAATCTAAAATCATTAATACTCGGGTATATCCTTATTTCACTAGTATCGTGTATGCCAAGCAAATCAGAACTGGAACAATTAAAGGGTAAACAAAATCAGGAATATTTAGCCAAATGGCAAGATCAAAAATTTTCAATGTTTATACATTGGGGCTTATATTCAATACCCGCAGGAATATGGGATGGGGAAAGAATTACAGGATATAGCGAACAGATAAAAGGACATGCAAGAATATCCACAGAGGAATATAGGGAATTGACATCAGCGTTTAATCCAACAATGTGGAATGCAGATTCCATTGCCCTGCTTGCAATGGAAGCGGGTATGAAATCGATAATTATAACAGCCAAGCACCATGATGGGTTTTGCATGTTTGCTTCTGAATATACCCCATTTAACGTTTTAGATGCTACACCATATAAAAAAGATATTGTTAAAGATTTAGCCGAAGCCTGTAAACGGCATGACCTTAAATTTGGCGTTTACTTTTCATTAATCGACTGGGATTATGCTGATGCATTGCCTTTCACTTCCGTGCGGAATTCTGATTCCATTCCACCCTTGCACCACGAGTATAACCTTAACCAAATTAGGGAATTGCTAACAAACTATGGCGAAATAACAGAACTTTGGTTTGACATGGGCGCTCCAACCTATGAGCAAAGCAAGGAGATAGCTTTGCTTGTAAAAAAACTACAGCCAAACTGTTTGGTAAGCGGCAGAATTTGGAATGACCAAGGCGATTTTATGGTTATGGGAGATAACTATCAGCCTGAATTTAAAATGGGGATTCCTTGGCAAAGTCCTGCATCGATGTTTCGCGAAACCTGGAGCTACCGCTCATGGCAAGAAAGGCCTAGTGTAGAAACAAAAATTAATGAAAAATTACAAGACTTGGTAAAGGTAGTAAGCTCTGGTGGAAACTACTTGCTCAACATTGGCCCCAAAGCAGATGGCACAGTTGTACTTTTTGAAAAACAAGTACTTAAGGGCATTGGAGAGTGGTTAGAAAAGAATGGCAAGTCGATTTATGAAACAAAGGAGTTGCCATTCTCTAAGCAAGAATGGGGCTTTATCACATCAAAACCCGGTAAGCTATATCTTCATACTGTTAACTACCCTGAGAACAATAAACTCACCATTCAGGGTTTAAAAACTGACATTAGTAAGGCTTACCCTCTCTCCGACCCTGTCCTTTTATTAAACAGCAAGAATACGAATAACATATGCGAAATTGAACTATCAGAAAAAATAGTCAGGGATAAATACATTACCGTTATAGTACTTGAATATAAGGGTGAATTGTTATATACCCCTGCAAACTCAATAGAATTGGATGAGAATGGCGAGTTTATTTTAACCTCGAACAATGCAGAAACCTATCACAGCTACAGTGGACATGATTATTACTCAAGTAAACCCACAGTAGTAAAAATGAAATGGTAAGTATTAAATAGTTCTGAAGAGGAATTTGAGATGATAATTACACTTCCCACTAGTGAAGGCAAGAATGGATTGAGGCTATCTATTAACAATGAACCCTATATAATTTCTGCTATGAGTTCAGAAATCAATTCGAGCATTAATCTTCAAAAGCAAATTATTAGTGGTATAAGGCTGAAATCCGAAGGAGTAAACACGATAGAATTAACTTCAGAAAATCAAAGCAATCCACATAAAGGGTTATATATTGATGGTTTGAGTATAATAATCAAGTAAAAAACCATTCTACAAGAGAGTAAAAGTGGTTAATTTTCAAAAAAGATATAAATGCGAATAGTTTTAGCAATACTAATTGGAATACATGGAATTATCCATTTATTTGGATTTCTAAGAGCCTTTGGCCTATCAGAATTTAACGCAATCTCCCAGCCAATTCCAAAGCTGCTTGGTATGATATGGCTATTAACTTTTTTACTTTTTGTCACTGCCTTAATATTAATGTTGAGTTACCATAATTATTGGTGGATTATCGGGATATTAGCCGTTTTACTATCTCAAGTTCTAATTCTAATCTATTGGAAAGATGCCAAATTTGGTACAATCCTAAATTTAGTAATCCTTGCCTATGCCACTGTAAATTATTCGGCCTACTGCTTTGAGAAAAAGGTAGATACTGAAATTATTCAAATGCTGGCAGAAGAAGACATACACTGCAATGAGAAAAGCATAATTTCCGAACAGATGGTTTTGGATTTACCGCAAGTAGTTCAAAAATGGCTTTCAAATAGTGGGATTATAGGAAAAGAGAATATTAAAACCGTTTTTATTGAGCAGGATTTAAAAATGTTGATGAAACCTGAACAAAAAGAATGGTGCCAAGCCAAAGCCAAACAATACTTCACCACTTCATCCCCTGCATTTAATTGGCGCGTTTATTTAAAAATGTTTTCTTTGATGAGTTTAGTAGGTAGGGATAAATTTGAGTTGGGTAAAGGAGAAATGACAATTAAACTGTTTTCCCTTATTCCGCTAGTAAAAGTAAGGAACAATAAAGAAATAAATAAAGCAACATTGCAGAGGTATTTGGCTGAAATTGTTTGGTTCCCTTCTGCTGCTTTAAGCCCTTACATAACCTGGTACCCTATTGATAATAATTCTGCCAAGGCAACATTACAATTCAATGGAACAAAGGGCTCGGGGGTGTTTCATTTCGATGAAAACGGAACTTTCAAAAAATTTGTGGCAATGCGATATAAAGACGTAAAAGATATTGAGCCAACAAAATGGACAGTTACTGCAACCAAAACCGAAATGCGCAATGGGATAACAATACCTGTAGAAGCAAAATTGGATTGGGAAATTGATGGCGACGATTGGACTTGGTTAAATCTAAGAATAACGAATATAGCATACAATATAAAGTAAAAAGAGATGCCAGCACCTAATAAGCACCGTCAGGCATACATTGGACTTATACTGGTAACCCTTATCATAGGGTTATCATTTATTTTTGTAAAAATAGGGCTAAAATATTCCAATGCCATTGACTTGCTAGCTCATCGCTTTACGGCTGCAGCAATTTCTATAGCACTCCTGTGGATTTTTGGTCTCATTAAATTACCCCGTTTTAGCTTCAAAAAGGGCAAGTGGTTACTGTTACTTTCCTTATTTTATCCTTTACTGTTTTTTGCCTTACAAACCTTCGGATTACAGTATAGTACTGCATCTGAGGCAGGAATTGTTTTTGCAACAGTGCCCATTATTACGCTAGTTGCAGCCAGCATTTTTCTAAAAGAAAAAACCACCTTACTGCAAAAAATTGGAATTGTAATGTCAATTGCAGGGATTCTTTATATAATCTATTTTACTGGGAATATTTCTGGAAGCACTACCCTAAAAGGTCTAATACTGTTAATGCTGTCTGTCCTTGTATTGGTGGGATATTACGTTTTGGGAAAGGTAATTAGCGCCCGTTTTTCAGCCATGGAAGTTACGGTTTGGATGACAATACTTGCGTTTATAATTTTTAACGGTTTTAGCATCGCTAGTCATATTCAAAACCATACTTTGAGCCAATTTTTTAATCCATTTACTCATAGTGAGTTCCTTTGGGCAGTAGTGTATTTAGGTGTGTTATCCTCTATGGTTACATCCTTTCTCACTAATTTCGCCTTAACACAGGTTCCTGCTTCACAAATAGCTGTGTTCAACAATCTTAGTCCTCTGGTTTCTATTGCAGGGGGTATTCTGATTCTTAACGAAACACTTTTTACATACCATATTATTGGGGGATTTTTGGTTTTAGTAGGTGTAGCAATGACCGTGTTTTTAAAATATCAAAAACGCTAAAAAAAAAATTTTAATAGAACAGGACAACCATGGCTAAACGAAAATTGGAGATCTGTTGCTTCACTGCAGAATCGGCACTAAGGGCTGCACAAGCCGGAGCGCACCGAATAGAGTTGTGCGATAACATAGCCGAAGGCGGTACAACTCCCTCTCATGCCACCATTGATTGGGTGGTAAAGCAATTGCAAATCCCAGTCAATGTAATTGTTCGTCCGCGGGGTGGCGACTTCCTGTATTCCGATATGGAATATCATCTAATAAAAGAAGACATTGCCCACATTAAAAGGCTGGGCGCAAATGGTATCGTTATCGGGTTTTTAACGCCCACAGGAGAAATTAATGTGCAAAAAACTGCAGAAATAATCAAGTTGGCTGCACCCATGGAGGTTACCTTTCACAGAGCATTCGATATGTGTAATAACCCTTTTGAAGCATTAGAGCAACTTAAAGAGTTGGGAGTTACCCGAATTTTAACCTCTGGCGGATATGCCAACGCAAAAAAAGGGGCACATGTTATTGCACAGCTAGTACAAAAAGCAAACGATGAAATCATTATAATGCCCGGAAGCGGAATTAACCATAGAAATTTAGGCGATTTAATTGTATCCACTATGGCAAACGAATACCACTCCAGTGCAAAAATATTTATTGATGGGGGAATGCAATTCAAAAACAGCAACGTAAGCATGAGCGGAAATGATGCACCAGATGAGTTTCGACATATCTCGGTTGATTCATCCCAAATAAAAAAAATGCTAAGCATTCTGAATGAACACAACTAAACCATAAAAACTACCGCTATGAGCTTTAAACAAATACTGGCAGCATCAATAATTCTAACCAGTTTATTAGGTTGTCAATCGCAACAGGAAAAACCAACAAATAAACCCCGCATTGCCATTGCCGGACTGGCCATAGAGTGCAGCACCTTTTCGCCAGCACAAACTGGCGTAGAGGACTTCCGTGCTCGTCGTGGTGAAGAAATATATTCGTACTACCCTTTTTTACATGAAGATTCAGCCACACGGCAACGGGCACAATACTTCCCTGCATTGAGAGGACATGCAATACCCGGTGGGATTGTTACCCGCGCAGCTTACGATACGCTAATGACACAAATGCTGAATAGGCTAAGAGAGAACCTGCCCTACGATGGCGTTTTCTTCGATATACATGGTGCCATGAGTGTTGTAGGTCTTGACGACCCCGAAGGGGATATGATTCAGCGTGTTCGGGACGTTGTTGGTAATGATGCTCTAATATCCACCTCCATGGATTTGCATGGAAACGTATCGTGGCAATTGGCGCATCAATCTGACCTGATTACCTGTTACCGATTGGCGCCACACGAGGATGCCATTGAATCGAAAAAACGAGCCTTGGTTAACCTAATAAATCGTTTAGAATCTGGGAAAGGTAAACCCGCTTATAAGGCATGGATTCCCGTTCCAATTTTATTGCCTGGCGAAAAAACCAGTACCCGAATTGAACCTGCAAAAAGTTTGTACGCTCAGGTTGACCCAATTACAAAACAACAAGGTGTGCTAGATGCAGCCATTTGGGTAGGTTACGCATGGGCCGACGAACCCCGCAATAGAGCGGTGGTAATGGTTACAGGTGATGACATGCAAAGGGTAAAACGCTCAGCCGAAACGTTGGCTCAATCGTTCTGGAATGTTCGCGAACAGTTTGAGTTTGTAGCTCCCGTGGCTCCGTTGGATGAATGTTTGGAAATAGCCGTCCACAGTAACAAAAAGCCTTTTATTATAAGCGATATGGGCGACAACCCCACAGCAGGTGGTGCTGGCGATGTTACCTGGACACTAAAGCAAATACTAGAAAATGATTCTTTTAAAAAGGCGGGAGGTCCTTCGTTAATTTACGCTTCACTCCCCGGCCCAAAACTCGTAGCTAAAGCCATTGAAGTTGGCGTAGGTGGTAAAATAGAAGCCTTTGCTGGAGCAGAGATTGACAATAGGTACGAGGGTCCCATAAAGTTGAAGGGCATTGTTGAAGCCATACAACATGGCGACAAAAATGCAGAAACCGAAGTGGTGGTTCGAGTGGGTAGCGTAAAGGTTATTGTTACCAATAAGCGAAAGCCGTACCACTACGAATACGATTTCACAAACCTAGGGCTGAATCCGCGCAAAGTCGATATTGTAGTGGTAAAAATTGGCTACCTGGTACCCGAGTTGTACGACATGCGTGGCGATTGGATTATGGCACTCACCCCAGGTGGCGTTGATCAGGACTTACATCGACTACCCTACAAAAGAATTGAGCGCCCCATGTATCCATTGGATGAGAATATGGCTGACCCAGATTTGACTGCTCGTTTTGTTCCACTTTCGCACGAAAAGTAAAATGCATTAAACCGTTGCGAACTAAACACTTTTATTTACAGTGGAATTAAATCCAGCTTGATAGTAAATGAAAAAAGAGAAAACGCTTCATTCGTTTTTGGAGTCTTGATAATGAATCCAAGTTTAAAGTAACTCGTCCTAGAAAGAGGGTACACATCACCTAGCAGTTATGTATAAAATGATTATTTCGCTATAAGGTGCAGCGAAGGTTTTAACTCATTTAAAATCGTGGGTTTGATATAAAATGGTGCAAATGCCAATATAAAAAAAACGCAACCAACTAATAATTAACTGATTGCGTTTTGTTGTTGTCGGGGTGGCAGGATTCGAACCTGCGACCCCCTGGTCCCAAACCAGGTGCGCTAACCGGACTGCGCTACACCCCGAAAATAATGCTATATAAATGTGCTATTCTTTTAAACTCACTACCTTACTCCCCTATTCTCACAACTACATTAAAATATCAAAGCTAATTGTTGCGGAGAGAGGGGGATTCGAACCCCCGGTACAGTTGCCCGTACGGCAGTTTAGCAAACTGCTGGTTTCAGCCACTCACCCACCTCTCCTAAAAACTTTTGCGAGTTCGGCAGTTTATCCACCATTCGGTAGATGACTTAAGCCTAAAATGCTGAGCTATTAATTACTCATACACCAAACAAACATTTTATAAAAGAACCCTTTGCTAAAAGCATGGCAAAAGTATAAAATCAATTGAAAACAGCAAACTTTTTATGGCTTTAAATTGGAATACTTTTGGTTAAAAAAAGTAAACGCTGTTATACAAGTACATATAAAATCAAAATCCCAAATTTAAAGAGCTCCTTTTAAAATTGTCTCAATAATATCAGAGGTTATGGTTTTATTCTCCCCAAGTTTCCAACCCCGATGTTTAAAGCGCTCTACTATTGGTTTGAGCTGATCCATGGTTATACCGTAATCGGAAAAACGGGTTTTAATACCCACCGATTGGAAAAACTCTTCGGTTGCCTCAATAGCCTTATCAACGCGCATATCTTCGGTACCATCTTCAATTCCCCATACTCTTTTGCCATACTGTAAAAGTTTTAATCTCTTTTCATCGCGCATGGTTCTGAGCAGTGAGGGCAAAATAATGGCTAACGTTACGGCATGATCGAGCCCAAAGAATGCGGTTAGCTCATGTCCAATCATGTGAGTTGCCCAATCCGATGGTACGCCAACTGAAAGAATTCCATTAAGTGCCATAGTGCAACTCCACATAATGGTCGATCGTAAATCGTAGTTTAGTGGATTGGCAATGGCCTGTGGCCCAAACTCAACCAAGGTTTGCAAAACGCCTTCGGACCATCTATCCTGAATATGTCCCTGAGCAGGGTAAGTTAAATACTGCTCGGTTACGTGCACAAAGGCATCTACAACTCCATTGGAAACCTGAGCTATAGGTAAAGAATAGGTAAACGTTGGGTCGAGAACTGAAAACTTTGGATATAGTAAGGGGCTGCCAAAAGAATACTTCTCCTGAGTTGATTTACGGCTTATCACAGCGCCCGAGTTCATTTCCGACCCTGTGGCAGGCAGAGTTAAAACTGCACCTATGGATAAAGCACTGGCAACTGTATATGCGTTGCCACCAACTAGCAAATTCCAAGGATCACCGGTAAAAGGCACGGCCGCTGCAATAAACTTTGTACCATCAAGTACTGAGCCTCCTCCAACCGAAAGTAAAAAGGTTACCTTTTTGGTGCGGGCATACTCAACAGCCTCCATAAGGGTTTCGTACTTAGGATTGGCCTCAATACCACCAAATTCAAAAACCTTATATCCTTTTAGTGCATTCATCACTTTCTCATAAACTCCATTCTTCTTAATGCTTCCCCCTCCATATGTTATTAAAACCACAGCATCTTTGGGAATCTCATTGGGAATCTCATCAACCTTACCCTCACCAAAAAGAATTTTAACTGGGTTATAAAACTCAAAACTATCCATAATAAAATCGTTTAATGTTTAATGTTTAATGTATTCAAAAATATAAAACAGCAATAAATTGATATTGTTTTAAAAACTAATCAACGCTGCTTTTTTTAGTTTTTTCAGTACTGGCAACAATCATTCTGTTATTATACCATGCAAAAAGGCTGAGGGATATCAACCCTGTAACAACAAAGAATAACCAACGGGGAACCGGAACAGGATCGCCACCAGCGTAGCTGTGTAAACCCGACAGGTAATAGTTTACCCCAAAGTAGGTCATAAGCACTGAGCCAATGCCTATTAATGAACCGAAATTGAGTGCAAATGTTGATTTAAATGAGGGGATTAATCGCATATGTAATACAAACGCATAAACCAGCATGGTAATCAGCGCCCAGGTTTCCTTTGGATCCCATCCCCAGTATCGCCCCCACGATTCGTTAGCCCAAACAGCACCTAAAAACGAGCCTATTGTTAAAAGATACAACCCTAGGGTTAAGTTTAGCTCATTGATAACAGTAATGCTCTTAATATGCCTATCGATATTTGCAAAATTCTTCTTTGTTTGGAAAGCATATAGGCTGATGTTGAAAAGCCCTAGTATGGCTCCCAAGCCAAAGAAACCGTAGCTGGCGGTTATTACTGCAACGTGAATGGTTAGCCAATAGGATTTTAGTACAGGAACAAGATTTGTGATTTCAGGATCCATCCATGAGAGGTGTGCAACAAAAAGGATTAGGGTACTAAGCAGTGCTGTAGCTGGCAGCACCACCCTACTCCGTATGGCAAACATAAAACCAGCAAGCATTGCCGCCCACGATACATAAACCAACGATTCAAATCCGTTGCTTAACGGTGCCCTCCCTGCAATATACCACCTTAAGCCTATGGCAAAGGTTTGCGCAATAAATCCGAGGATAAGCACAATAGCAAGTGCAGTAAAAACATGTTTTCCCCAGTTCCCTTTATAGAATAGTTCAATAAATACAATAATTAGCAGCGCAAGCCCTGTTAAACCATAAAGGGGTATTAAGCGTTCAAATATTAGAAGTCTATTTGATAAAACCTCAGCCTTAGTTTTGGATTCAAGGGGGATAATGTTTCCACCATGCTGATGCTGAATAGCCTTTAATTCTGCCAGCAGCTCATTGGGTTGATCCCAATTACCGCTCTTAGCGGCATTTCTAACGCTAATAACATAGTGCGAATAAACCTCTGCAAAGTCACTCAGGGTAGTTGTATCAAGGCTCTTCGACACCTCATCCATCGATAACCAACGATTATCTGCATGATCGGGTATTGGGAATATACGGGCCATCTGTCCAGAGAATACCATGTAAAGGATATTAACCCTCTCGTCGGCCTTTATTACCTCTTTTTGCAATGCTGTACGCTGCGCAGGTTTCTGTGCAAAAGCCTCCTGAACCAGTTGTCTTAGTTTATAGGAACCGTTATCCTGATGATTAAAGAAATCGACAAAAGCAGTCATATTACCTCTTACTCCAAGCATTCTTGTAAGCTCCTTATTCTTTACTTGAATTATGGGGGTATGTTGCCAAAAATCAGGATAAACAGACATTCCAAGGAAAACCTGCTCTGGGGATTGCCCATTGAACTTAGTTGATTTATTGAGCTTGCGTAAAACCTCACTGGCTAGTGTCGAAACTGGTTTTACTCGACCTCCCTTATCCTGAAGCAGCAATAAGCTAAACTCGCGAGCATGTTCAACTTTAATTTCAGGAGCATTATTCTGCGCAAATAGGGGGACAGAACTTAACAGCATTAAAAGGATAATTACTGTCGAGGAGGGCTTTGAGATCAGTTTGCGGAACCTGCTGCCAGGGCTAACAAGTGCCAACAAAATCCCGAGCACAAGAATAAAGTATCCGGTATAGGTGGTTGAAGTTCCAAACAGGTCTTTATTCACCGATAGGAATGTCCCTTTTTCATCATCATCGTATGAACTTTGGTAAAAACGATAGCCTTTGTAATTCAGGATATTATTCATAAAAATACTGAAGGGTTTCTCTATATTGTTTTCTTTATCAACCACTATCACATTCGAGGTAAATGATGATGGACTATCTGAACCTGGGTATCGTTCTAAAATAAAATCTTGGAGTTTTACGCCAAAGGGTATTTCAATACGTTTTGGACCATACTTAAAACCAATACTCTCCCCCTCAAAGTTCTCGTAAACTGGATTGTCGCCAACATCCGAGAGCGGTACATAAACATTTTGCTCATGGCCATTATATTTTGCCCTAAGGGCAATTACATCGATACCACCAAGATTGGGATCGGGGTTGTAAACCATTTTCACTATGGCCGACTCCCAATGTCCACGGTATGCAAACTGAAAACGTCCGATTTGATAGAACACTTTTGTTTTTAAACTAATTGCCCCGTCCAAAGGAAGATTTTGCTCCACTCCGTCCTCCATATGGCTGGCCATTATGGGTAACTTAGAATGTAACTGAATTTGCGAATCAGCAAGACTTACTGCAACCGTATAATCCTTGCCATCAGAGGCAAATCCAATACTAACATTATCAACACTAACTGGGTGGTTTGGCCTGACCAAAACTGGCATATTCTGGTTAGATGAAACCACAAAAAGCGAAACAATAGGATAACCATTGAAATGCTCAACCACCGTTTCAACTGCATGTGGAATTAAATCGGTTAATTCGACTTCTAGTCTATCGTTATTGAGTACGATTGAATTATTGTATCTGTTCCTTGAAGCTGGCGTTAGTAGCACCTTTTTACTATCTATCAATTCCTCGTTATGGTATAGGCTTATCCATTTCTCAGACGAGCTAAACCACTCAGCAGTTTCGCCTTTACGAATATGCATCATCCCCTCTTGTCCTTGGTACCTTGTAATGGCAGAGCCCATAAGAATTATAACAAATCCCAAATGGAAAAGCATTACGGCAATCTTACCCTTTTTAAAGAGTTTTCTGGTAAAAATTGAGGCCAAAAAGTTAAGGGCAAGCAATAGCATAATAAACTCAAACCACCATGCATTATAAACTATAGCTCTAGCTGCCTCAGTACCAAAATCATTCTCAATAAAGGTGGCTATAGCACTAGATACACCAAAGGCAATAATTAGTGTGGCCATCAGTATTGGTGAGGCCAAAATTTTAAAAAATTTTGTCATAAATAGATTTTAATGGGAGATTTGAAACTAAACAATAATCTGAATTGTCTTTTTCATATCAATTAGGATTGCATCCTCTTCGTTTTTATACTCGGGTTTAACTGCAACAAACAGGGAATGTTCATCGGTTTCGGCAAGAAAAACTAGTTCAAGTTCAGGAATAGCCGCAACAAGATTCTCAAACAGGTCAAAATCATCAAGTCTCTCATATCCACCAAGAGAATTATACCTTAAAACGGAGATTAGGTCCTCTAATTCAGATTGAATTATATTCCTCGCTAACTTCTCCGACAAAAAGTCGCGAGTCCTATTTTTTGATATTTTGAGCATGTTCATAGCGACAAATTTTATGGGTAAAAGTTATGAAATATCGGGGAATTAATACTAAATATTGACAGAAAAATGATAAACTTCCCTAACCATAACTTCAAAATACTGCAAATTGATGAAACATATCCTTTGCCCTATTAAAAGTAAACCTACATATTCACATCATAATTTGCAAAGCTAACCGAATCAGCATATCGATAATTACGGGTCATAAACACATCCTTTAGAATACCGCTAAAAAAACCGCTACGCTTTAAATACTTGTAATACGACTGATTATTAGGAACAAACTCCTTGTTGCCAAAGTGAACAGGTGAAATGTAGCAGTAAGTATATTTAGCGATATCTAATCGTTTTCTGTAGAGTATTTCATCGGGTAGTTTGCCCGTAATTATGGTCACAACCCCTTTTTGATGACAGATATTGTATAGTTTATCAACAATCTCGGTATACTCCATTTGCTTGCGTTTGATATTAAAATCGGAGTAAGCCGAATTTCCCAAGCGCCGTATTGGCCTAATCTGCAAAACATCTACATTGTAATCGTTTATATATTGTGCCAATCCATGCAAATCGTCCAAGTTATCGGGGTTTACCGTATAGTTAATTCTTAGCTTGAGCTTAGGATGGGTGGCCTTTACCTTTGATATTGCACTAAATACTTCGTGGAGTGTTTCAAAGCTAGCACCAGGCATCATTGTTTCGTAAACCTCTTTCGAAGTGCCATGCATTGAGATGATCATTTCATCAAGTCCAGCTTGCGCCAATGCCTCTACCTTCTCAAAGGTAAGCAGAGAGCCATTTGTTGTAAACGAAATGTAGGGAACGCCAAACTGTTTTGCTAACCTCACTAATTCCTCATTGTACTTATATAAAGTAGGCTCTGCGCCACAACCAATCTGCAAACGCATGGCATGCTTAAAGAAGTTTTTGGCTACTAATGATAAGTTATCTTGAGATAAGCGCTCCTTGTTTGGCTTATACTCTGGATCGCTAAAGTAACACATCATACATCGGAAATTGCACACCAAAACGGGATCGAGAAAAAGATTTAAGAAACGTTTTTTGAAAAGAAACAATACCCCAACCCCAAGAATTTTAAGCCTTTCGCTTTTAACCAAAGAGTTTAGCCTAAGTATTTGGTAATAATTCATATAAAATGCAATAAGTAGTTTAGCAAGCGTGCAGGCATTGCAAATATAGCAAAAGAATATATTCCAAAAAGCAAAATAATTCATTCAGGGAGTGCGAACCATTAAAATTTAAGGAGTAAAAGAAGTCAAATGGTGATATCTTAAATCCATTTTGTAACTTTGCTAGGATACTTAAACCCTAAAAAAATGAAAACAATAGATAGGATTAATAAACTTCGCGATTCTATGTCATCAAACGGTTTGGCCGCTTACATTGCCCCTAGTAGCGATCCACACCTTAGTGAATATCTGCCTAATTGTTGGAAGTTTAGGGCATGGTTATCGGGTTTTACGGGATCAGCTGGAACACTAGTGGTTACAATAACCAGAGCAGCGCTTTGGACAGATTCGCGATATTTTCTTCAGGCCGAGCAGGAACTTAATGGTACTGGTATTGAACTTTGTAAATTGGGATTACCAAATACCCCTAGTATTGAAGACTGGCTAGGGGAAAACCTTAAAAAAAATCAAAAAGTTGGCTTCGATGGGCGTTTGTTATCGCACATGCAAGCGAATAAACTCATTAAGGATATCCAAAAAAAAGGTCTAAAAGCCAACCCAAAGGTTGATATTATTAACGAAGTTTGGATTGACAGACCTGAAATGCCAACTGGCAAAGCATTTGAGCATGAGCTTAGATATGCAGGACTTGCCGTTAAAGAAAAACTAGCAATTATCCGCGAAGAACTTAAAAAAAATGATGCAAATGCTTGTATCCTCTCTGCTCTTGATGAGGTAGCATGGACTTTTAATATCCGAGGTAACGATATTGACTACAACCCCGTAGTTATGGCTTACGCTTTTATTACGCTCGAAAAAGCAACACTTTATATTGATCCACAAAAACTGAGCGAAGAACTAGCGAATAGCTTAGCCAAACAAGGCGTAACTATTAAGGATTACGACAATATTGGAAAGGCCATAAAATTGGCAAAAGCCGAAACTACAATTGCACTAGACAAGTCGAGAATAAACCATTGGCTCTGCTCACTTATCCCCAGTAAATCGAAAACCATTAAAACACTGAGCATCCCCACTAAGCTAAAGGCTATTAAAAATCCTATTGAAATTGAGAACATCAAGCAAAGTCTTATAAAAGACGGAGTAGCCATGTGCAAATTTCTGCATTGGGTTGAAGATAAAGTGGGCAAGGAACAAATTACAGAAACAACCATTTCCGAGAAGTTGGTTGAACTCCGTGGAGAACAGGAGGGATTTGTTTCTGAGAGTTTTGGCACAATTGCCGGTTACCGCGAGCATGGAGCAATTGTTCATTATAGTGCAACTACTGAAACAGCATCTAAAATAAAGCCTGAAGGATTCCTACTTGTCGATTCGGGAGGCCAATACCTGCAAGGGACAACCGACATAACCCGAACCATTCATCTTGGCGAACCAACTCAGGAAGAAGCGGAAGATTACACACTTGTGCTAAAGGGAATGATTCAACTCTCAATGGCGCAGTTCCCTGCCGGAACGCGTGGTTGCCAACTTGATATACTGGCGCGCATGGCCATGTGGAACAAAGGAGTAAACTACGGACATGGCACTGGGCATGGCATTGGTGCATTTCTGAATGTACACGAGGGGCCACAATCCATTAGGCAAAACGAGAACCCTATTACCATTGAGCCGGGGATGATTCAATCCAATGAACCGGGCATTTACCGTGCAGGCAAGTATGGCATCCGTATTGAAAACCTTATAGTTTGCCGAGAGGCAATGGAAACCGATTCGGGTAAGTTCTACAATTTCGAAACAGTAACGCTGTGCCCAATTGACACTAAGCCTATAAAGGCTAATATGCTTACAAAGGAAGAAAAGAAATGGCTTAATAGTTACCACAAAACGGTTTACGAAAAGTTATCACCAAATCTTTCCAATGACTTAAAGGATTGGCTTAAAGAAAAAACAAAAGCACTGTAGTTGATTTTTTTAACGAATCTTTAAAAGTTCCGTTAAAGAAAATAACTATTCAGAATTTTGGGATAATATCATAATCATTAGTTCGACATAGTCTTCTTTTGCCCAATACTTCTCAAAAAAAAGAACTTGTCACTACTGTGTTATTTTTTCGAACAACAACTTGAAAATCGCACTTTTATATGTAACCTTCATTACCAAGTCGTTAGTATACTATTTAAAAAATATTTATTTTAAAATTTTGCTTGAATTACCAATCCCTTTCATTAATTTTATTTCTGAATCAGAAGGTTAACACCTGATTTTAACTCCCTCAAACCTCAAGCAAAATGGAAAAAGAACAATGCTCAAAAGTGGTGAAATGTGCCCTTTTTAACGGCATAATACTTAAAAGATCTACCTCAGAAGATGTTTACAAAAACCTCTTCTGTAATGCAAGTAAAGAAAAATGGACTACCTGCAAGCGCTACCAAGTATCTGAGAAGGCTGGAAAATGTGCAGACTGGATACTACCCAACAGTACTCTTACGGTTGATGAAATTATAAAAAAAATGAAAGAGAAAGGAGAGTTAGTATAGCCTAACATACCCTATCCAGGCAAGTATAAAACAAAAAAATAAAACCCTGCAAACAATTGTTTGCAGGGTTAATGTAGTGCCCAGAACAAGACTCGAACTTGCACACCCTAACGGGCACCAGCCCCTCAAGCTGGCGTGTCTACCAATTTCACCATCTGGGCAATATGTAAAAGTACTTTAAAAACTTCAATTTGCTAAACCTCAAACTAGCGTGACTATATACATTGGGTTTGTGCCCAGAACAGGGCTCGAACCTGCACATCATTGCTGATACTAGTCCCTGAAACTAGCGCGTCTACCAATTCCGCCATCTGGGCTTTTTAGTGGATGCAAAGTTAATAAAAAAATGATTTTACTGGCATACTCATTCACAAATTTTATTGTTGTGCCGTACTATAGGTTTGCCTTTACATAGTTTGTTAGCAGGGTATACAAGTGCAACCTTGTATTTCCACCGTAGATACTATGGTTTTTATCTGGATACAGCATCATATCAAACTGCTTATTTGCCTGAATCAACTTTTCAGCCATCTCAATAGAATTCTGTAAATGCACATTATCATCGGCTGTGCCGTGTACTAATAAAAGTTTACCCTGTAAACCATCCACATGATTAATGGGCGAGTTATCATCATACCCATCAGCATTATCCTTAGGCAGCCCCATAAATCGCTCAGTGTAAACCGAATCGTAGTAGCGCCAGTTGGTAACGGGAGCAACTGCAATCGCCATGCTAAAAACATCAGGTGCTTTAAAAAGACATAGCGACGACATATAACCTCCGTAACTCCACCCCCATATCCCAATCCTATCTTTATCAACAAAGGGTAAACTCTGCAAATACTTGCCTGTCTCAATCTGGTCGATGCTCTCGTAGTGACCAAGCTGCCCGTAGGTTATTTTTCTAAAATCCTCTCCCCTACCTCCAGTTCCTCTCCCATCTACACTAACAACTAGGTAGCCTTCTGATGCAAGATACTCATCCCAACTCACAGAAAATCTATCGACCACACTGCGTGAATTTGGACCACTGTATTGATTCAAAAAGACAGGATATTTTGTATGCTCCGAAAAGCCAATTGGTTTTACCATATACCCATTTAGCTCAACCCCCTCTGATGTTTTAAAACTAAAAAACTCTTTTTTAGGTATTTGATACTCACTAAGTGTTGAGCTAAGCTCAGCATTGTCTTCAAGCATTCTAATCTGCTTCCCCTTAGCATTATGCAGCGTAACTTGTGTTGGCGTTGAAATGGACGAGTAAAAATGGATGTAGTACTTATAGCCATTGCTAAAACTGGCCGAATTTGTTCCTGAACTCTGCGATAGTTTTATGCTCTTTTTACCATCAAACGACGAGTAGTAAACGGCTGTTCTCATTGGTGAACCATCAAAGGCCTGATAGTAAACCCTTTTCTTTTGAGCATCGTAACCATAAATCTCAATTACCTCATTATTCCCATTGGTCAATTGGTTTACCAACTTACCATTCATACCATACAGATAAAGATGATTAAACCCATTGCGCTCACTTGGCACTATAAAAAACTTTCCATCCTCAGTAAAAATTGGATAGTTATCTGTTGGCTCCTCAATATAATGCTTATTTGTTTCGGTGTATAGCGTGGTCGATTCTCCGGTAGTTGGGTTACCCATCAACAAATCAATTTTGTTCTGAAGTCGGTTTAACCGAACCATGCACAATTTACTCGAGTCAAAGGTCCATTTAATACGGGCTATATACTGGTCTGTTTCCTCTCCAGTATCCATCACACGTATCCCATTTGCTTCAACATTATAAACATGAATTGTAACCAATGAGTTCAGTTCTCCTGCCTTTGGGTATTTAAAAGAGTAGTTTGGTGGATAGAGCTCATTCATGTATAATGGCATATTGAATAGTTCCACATTACTCTCGTCAAACCTGTAGAATGCTAAATTCTTGCTATCGGGACTCCACTGCATCCCAGTTACCAAATGAAACTCCTCCTCGTACACCCAATCGGCTGCTCCATTAATAATTTGGTTAAATAGTCCATCGGGGGTTATCTGTTGCTCATTGTTCCTTGACAGATATTTTATAAAGATGTTATTGTTGCGCACAAAGGCAACCATATCCCCATTAGGTGAAAAAGTAGCAAGCATCTGATTCCCATTTTTTGATAAAGGGAAAACTTCTTTTTTCTCAATATCGTAAATATAGTAATAAGCAGTAAAAGAGTGTCTATACACAGATTCAACATCCGTAGCTAATAGTATCTTCTTCTCATCAGCGCTAAGTTCGTAGTTTCTTATCTGCTTAAGCGAAGGAATATTAAAATTATCGGCATCAAAAAGAACACCAACCTTCTCCCCAGTTGCATAACTGTACCTTACAATTTTGCCGCCGCGCTCAAGGGTTGAGTAATGCTCACCATCGTTTAACGAGGTTAACCCCCAAACTGATGATGGGCGAAAAGTCCCGTTAACATTCAGATCTTCGAGCGTAATACTTTTGTTTTGGCTAATTGCAAAAAAGGTAATCGCTACCGATGCAAAAAGGAGGAGAACACGTTTCATAATCGAATATTTTAATATTTATGTTTAAATCTCATAGTATGAGACAAACATACAGCTAAATGGATTAAGCCAAATCCATCAAATCTAATAAATATTTGTAAAAAGAAATATTAGCCATATTTTTGGATGAAAATAACACGACATCTGCATGAATGCAAAAAAACTAGAGCTAAAACGTTTTCAAAAAACAATTGATTTTTTAAAAAAAGTTGAGCCAAACTGCAAGCATATACTCGATTTAGGCGTAAAGAATCGCCTATCAGAAAAACTCATATCACTAGGTTACAATGTACAAAACACGATAGGTGAAGACCTTGACCATGAGCCTGAATCGATAGCAAAGTACAACAATGCTGAGGTGATAACAGCTTTCGAAATACTTGAGCACTTAGTATCACCCTTTCTGCTGCTTAAAAACCTCCCTGCAAACAGATTGGTTGTTACTGTTCCATTGAGGTTATGGTTCTCAAAACCATACCGAAACCTTAACGATAAATTCGATTGGCACTACCATGAGTTTGAGTCATGGCAATTCGATATGCTTCTAAAAAAAGCAGGATGGGAGATTACATATAGTGAGAAATGGACAGCCCCAACCTACCAAATAGGCATTCGCCCCATTCTCAGGTATTTCTATCCTAGATTCTACGCTGTACACGCAATACGGACAAAAGATTAACCCCACTTATTTTTTTGCTCAACCCATGAACTTTGGCGCTTATTTCCTGTTAATTCAATAATAATGATTAACTTCGCACTCGTTTTTTTTCAATAATTTACACAATATGATTAAAATAACTTTCCCCGATGGTAGCACCCGCGAGTTTAACAAAGGGGCTACTGGATATGATATAGCAAAAAACATCTCCGATCGATTGGCCAAAGAAGTGCTATCGGTAACGGTTAACGGCGATGTTTGGGATCTTACCCGCCCCATAATTACTGACGCCTCTGTTAAACTTCACAAATGGGATGAGGATGAGGCAAAACACGCATTCTGGCACTCATCGGCTCACCTTATGGCTGAGGCCATTGAAAGCCTTTACCCTGGCGTTAAGCTAGGCATTGGTCCAAGTATTGAGAATGGCTTCTACTATGATATCGATTTTGGCGACAACCCTATTTCCGATGCAGATTTCCCAAATATTGAGAAAAAAATGCAGGAAATTGTTCAATCAAAAGAGGCTATTGTTCGTAAAGAAGTATCGAAAGCCGAAGCTCTTGATACGTATACAAAAAAAGGCGACCCCTATAAAGTTGAATTGATAAGTGGCCTTGAGGATGGAACAATTTCATTCTATACACAAGGAAACTTTACTGATCTATGCCGTGGACCCCACCTCCCCGACACAAGTTATATAAAGGCGTTTAAGCTCTTATCGCTTGCAGGAGCATATTGGAGGGGTAACGAGAAAAACAAGCAGTTGACCCGCATTTATGGTATTTCGTTCCCAAAAAAATCATTGCTCGATGAGTATCTAGTAATGCTTGAAGAGGCAAAGAAGCGTGATCACCGCAAGATTGGCAAAGAGTTAGAATTATTCACCTTCTCGCAAAAAGTTGGGCAAGGACTTCCTTTATGGCTTCCTAAAGGAGCTCAGCTGCGCGAGCGTCTTGAGCAATTCTTAAAAGGTGTTCAAAAGAGATACGGTTACGAACAGGTTATTACCCCTCACATTGGGCAAAAGGAACTTTACGTAACATCAGGGCATTACGCTAAATACGGAAAAGATTCATTTCAGCCAATACATACACCTGCTGAAGGCGAAGAGTTTTTGCTTAAACCCATGAACTGCCCTCATCACTGCGAAATTTATAAATTTAAACCACGATCATATAAGGATCTCCCGGTGCGGATGGCCGAATTCGGAACGGTTTACCGTTACGAACAAAGTGGTGAACTACATGGATTAACAAGGGTTAGAGGATTTACACAAGATGATGCACATATCTTCTGCCGCCCCGACCAGCTAGGGGAAGAATTTATGAAGGTTATTGATATTGTTCTTTATATCTTTAAAACACTTGACTTTAAAGACTTTACTGCACAAATATCGCTACGCGACCCCAACGATAAGGAAAAATACATAGGTTCCGATGAGAATTGGGAAAAAGCAGAGCAAGCAATAATTGAGGCTGTTAAGGCCAAAGGCCTAAATACAACAACAGAACTTGGCGAAGCGGCATTTTATGGACCAAAACTCGACTTTATGGTTAAGGATGCCATAGGCCGTAAGTGGCAGTTAGGAACTATTCAGGTTGACTATAACCTACCTGAACGTTTTGAATTGGAGTACATTGGTGCTGACGACAAGAAACACCGTCCAATTATGATCCACAGAGCACCATTTGGATCAATGGAGCGATTTGTTGCCGTACTAATTGAGCACTCAGGCGGAAAATTCCCCCTTTGGCTAGCCCCAGATCAGGTGGTAGTTCTACCTATCAGCGAAAAATATAACGATTACGCAAAAAAAGTTGCTGATTTCTTAAATAATTACGATATTCGCACCCTGATTGACGAGAGGAACGAAAAGATAGGTAAGAAGATAAGGGACAACGAGTTAAAGCGAATTCCTTTTCTACTAATTGTTGGTGAAAAGGAAGAAGCCGAAGGTTTGGTTTCAGTTCGAGTTCAAGGCGAAGGCGACAAAGGCCAAATGAAACTTGCCGAATTTGCTGACCATGTCAATCAAGAGATAAAAAAACAAGTTGAGTAGTAAATATATTTATTAACTAAATTAGGAGGGACAGAGTATAGCACCACCAATTATTAAACGAGGACGTCAACAGGAAAGCAAACACCTTATAAACGAGTTCATCCGTGTGAAGGTGGTTCGAGTAGTAGGGGATAACATTGAAGGCGGAGTAATGTCAATTGAAGAAGCCCGTAAGTTATCCGAAGAAATGGAACTCGACCTGGTATTAATCTCCGAAAAGGCCGATCCGCCTGTTTGTAGGATTATTGATTACCAAAAATTCCTGTATCAGCAAAAAAAGAAGCAGAAAGAAATTAGGGCAAACGCTCAAAAAGTTGTGGTTAAGGAGATTCGATTTGGCCCCAACACCGATGAGCATGATTACGTCTTTAAGCTTAAACACGCTGAAAAATTCCTAATCGATGGAGCAAAAGTAAAAGCTTTCGTGTTCTTTAAAGGGCGTTCAATTCTGTTTAAAGAAAAAGGTGAAATACTCTTGCTGCGTTTTGCTCAAGATCTAGAGGAAGTTGGAAAAGTTGAGCAACTACCAAAACTTGAAGGTAAACGGATGATAATGTTCATCAGCCCCAAAGTAGTTAAAAAGAAGAGTTAGAGATTTTTGTAAACTAAATATCCAAGGAGAATGCCTAAAGTAAAAACAAATTCCGGTGCAAAAAAACGTTTTGTTTTAACCGGTACAGGGAAGATTAAGCGTAAACACGCCTACAAAAGCCACATCCTTACTAAAAAAACAACCAAGCAAAAGCGCAATCTTACGCACTCAGGCTTGGTAAGTAAGTCTGACACCAACAATGTTAAGCATATGTTGGGGCTTAGGTAAGCAGTATTACATTTTTTGAAGTTACTTATTTTTTTAACCAAGAGTGCATTAGCAAAAAAGAGTTCGCACGGTCGAATCGCTAACCATTCGTAAACAAAATTAATTATGCCACGTTCAGTCAACGCAGTTGCATCAAGGGCCAGGAGAAAAAAGATCCTCAAGCAAACAAAAGGAAACTTCCTTTCGCGCCGTAATGTTTACACTGTTGCAAAAAATACCCTTGAAAAGGGTTTGCAATATGCATATCGCGATCGCAAGAAGAAAAAAGGAGAATTTAGAGCACTTTGGATTCAGCGTATTAATGCTGGGGCCAGAATGTACGGTATGTCCTACTCTGAGTTCATGGGCAAAATCAACGAGAAAGGAATTGCCTTAAATCGCAAAGTACTTGCCGATATGGCAATGAATCATCCAGAAGCCTTTAAGGCAGTTGTTGATTCACTAAAATAGCCAGATAGTTTAGACAACTTCATAGAGAGGGAAGATATTTCTTCCCTTTTTTTCGTTTTAATTACCCGATTTTTTTGCTACATTTACCCAAACGACCCAATAAGATAAAAATGCTTCCCCTTAGAAAAGAAGAAACCCCATTCACACCAGAAATAACCCTCGACAAGGAAAGAAGTCGATTTGAGTTTTATGGTAAATGTTATCCCGAGGATGCCAAAGAATTCTTTGAGCCTATTATTGATTGGTTTCGTGAATACGTTGTCTCTCCAAATAGAGAGACACTTATTCTTTTCAAACTCGATTATTTTAACACTGCATCTTCAAAACGCATTATTGACATCCTCAATATTCTAAAAGAGATACACAAGCAAAAAAAGGTTATCATGATTCATTGGCACTATAGAACTGGCGATGAAGATATGTTTGAAACCGGTGAAACTTTTTCGGAAATCGTAAACCTCCCCTTTAAGTTTACCCCTTACTAAGCACTGTAATATTTTCAGTAATTGACATAGTTTGCTGTGGAAAAAATGTCAGTTTTGTTAACATGTGTTAAGCCAGGCAGTTAGCAAATCATAAGGCATGAGTTTTGAACGTTCATATTTATAAATCAATAAAAATGAACGTTATGAAAGCAAATAGAGTACTTTATCCAATTCTTTACTCCATTATTGGAGGACTAATCGTTTTTTTCTCTAGCCAGCTCATAGTAAGCAATCCACAAAGTGTTGTTTATTCTAGTAACGATTCTACTCCTTATCATCTTACATCGTTTACAACCAGTGCTGGTGAGCAAACAGATTTTACTTATGCTGCTGAGATATCTGTGCATGGAGTGGTCCACGTAAAAACCAAGTCGGTGAGATCGCAACCAAATTACTCTTTTGGGAATCCCCTATTCGATTACTTTTTCGGGCCTCAGTATAAGCAGGAGTCTCAACCAGTTATGGGTTCTGGTTCTGGTGTAATAATCTCAAAGGATGGTTATATCCTTACCAACAATCATGTTATTGACAGAGCAGAAAATATTGAGGTTGTCCTCAACGATAAGCGTACTTTCGATGCTAAGGTTATTGGAACCGACCCAAGTACCGACCTAGCAATTATTAAAATTGATGAGGATAACCTCCCATTTATTCTTTTCGGAAACTCTGATAATGTAAAACTAGGAGAATGGGTGCTAGCTGTTGGTAATCCTTTTAACCTAAACTCAACCGTAACGGCTGGCATTGTTAGCGCCAAGGCTCGAAATATAAATATATACAATAGTAATTATGCCATAGAGGCATTTATACAAACCGATGCTGCAGTGAACCCGGGTAACAGCGGAGGAGCACTAGTAAACTTGAGTGGCGAATTAATTGGAATTAACACTGCCATTGCGTCACAAACTGGAAGTTTTGCAGGATACTCATTTGCTATACCTTCAGCAATTGCTCAAAAAGTAGCACTCGACATCATTGAGTATGGCGAAGTTCAACGAGCAATACTAGGCGTTACCATTAGCGAGTTAACCGCTGAAAGAGCAAAGGAGAAAAACATAAAAGAGCTGAAAGGAGTTTTGATTGAGGAGATTGCCAAAGAGAGCGCTGCTGAAGAGGTCGGCCTTAAAAAAGGAGATATAATACTTGAGATAAATGGTGTTGCAGTTAACTCTCCAAACCAGCTACAAGAGCAAATCAGTAAGTATAGGCCTAAAGATAAGATTCAGATAGCCATAAATAGGAGCGATAAAAGGAAACAATATGAGGTTACCTTACGTAACATGAGAGGTGATTTCGAAATAGTTCGACCCAACGAAATAGCCGAAGTACTTGGTGCAGAGTTAAAAGAGGTTGATTCTAATATGCTACGCAACCTTGGTATTAAAAATGGCATCCAGGTAACTAAGCTAAAGGATGGAAAATTAAAAGAAGGTGGAATTAAGGAAGGGTTTATTATCACCCGCATTAATCGAAAAAACGTAACCAACGTAAAGGAGTTGAACCAGATACTCCA
The DNA here is from genome assembly GCA_002410065.1 of Bacteroidales bacterium UBA5349. Classification (GTDB taxonomy): domain Bacteria; phylum Bacteroidota; class Bacteroidia; order Bacteroidales; family Tenuifilaceae; genus Perlabentimonas. The sequence continues at coordinate 46,697 of DHQB01000017.1, forward strand.
AAGCGAATCAGGAGGTGTTCTTATAGAAGGTATTTATCCAAGCGGGGTAGTTGCATATTACGCCATTGGGCTATAGTTTAATAGAAATATCGGTATGTTTTATAATATTGCGGTTTGCCTAGAGATGACCGCAATATTTGCTACCTTTGCAGACTTTTAGAGGCAATTGAGCAAAATATTTATTGGCCTAACTAACAAATCCTTGTTATTAACGTTTAATACTTGACACGCATTTGTAAACGCCATAACTTCGTGAAAATTTAAAGGTAAAAAATGAGACAACTTAAGATTACAAAATCCATTACAAACAGGGAAAGTGCTTCACTTGACAAGTATCTTCAGGAGATAGGTAAAGAAGAGCTTATTACAGTTGAAGAAGAAGTAGAGTTAGCCCAGCGGATAAAAAAAGGTGACCAAGAAGCTCTTGAGAAATTAACAAGGGCAAACCTTAGATTTGTTGTTTCTGTTGCCAAGCAATACCAAAACCAAGGATTAAGCCTCCCCGACTTAATTAACGAGGGAAACTTAGGCCTTATTAAAGCAGCTGAGAAGTTTGATGAAACCCGTGGTTTTAAATTCATTTCCTATGCTGTTTGGTGGATTCGCCAGTCGATACTGCAAGCACTTGCTGAGCAATCACGAATTGTAAGGCTTCCACTAAATCAGGTTGGCTCATTAAATAAGATTAACAAAGCATTCTCTAAATTCGAACAACAGTTCGAGCGTACTCCATCGCCAGAAGAGTTAGCCGAATTGCTTGAATTACCCAAGGAAAAGGTTGCTGATACGCTTCGCGTTTCGGGCCGCCATGTTTCTGTTGACGCTCCTTTTGTTGATGGAGAGGAAAACAGCCTATTGGATGTTCTTGTAAACAGCGACTCACCAAATGCTGACAGAGCGCTACTTAACGAATCGCTTTGCAAGGAAATTGATCGGTCGTTGGCTACACTTACCGAAAGAGAGCGCGATATTATTAAGCTATTCTTTGGCATTAGCTGCCAGGAGATGACACTTGAGGAGATTGGTGAGAAGTTTGGGCTTACCCGTGAAAGGGTTCGTCAGATTAAAGAAAAGGCCATTAGGCGTCTTCGTCATACCTCAAGAAGCAAATTGCTAAAAGCATATTTAGGGTAAACATTAGTTTATATAAAAAGTAAAGGTCATCGCGTGCGATGACCTTTACTTTTTTATGGCCTTACAAATACTGCTATTGACAATCGCGGCACTCGTCCAAATTCTTATTATAAACTGCCATTGCACGCTGGCTCATACCCATACTGGAGAATCCACCGTCGTTGTAAATATTCTGCATAGTAATTTTGCGTGTTAAATCGCTGAAAAGCGAAATGCACAATCCAGCACACTCTTCTGCATCGGCATTGCCAAGTGGAGACATCCTATCGGTAAAATCCATAAGCCCTTCAAAGCCCATCACCCCGCTCCCTGCTGTAGTTAGGGTTGGTGATTGCGAAATGGTATTAATCCTAACCCTACGCTCTCGTCCAAAGATATAGCCAAAACTACGAGCAATCGACTCAAGCAATGCTTTTGCATCTGCCATATCATTATAGCCATACAGCGTGCGCTGTGCAGCAATATACGATAAAGCCACAATTGATCCCCATTCACTAATAGCATCCTGTTTCCATGCAACTTGAAGCATCTTATGGAAAGAGATTGCAGAGATATCAAGGGTTTTCATTAGATACTCGTAGTTAAGGTCATCGTAGGTGTGCCCTTTTCGAACGTTTGGCGACATGCCAATTGAGTGAAGAACAAAGTCTATTTTACCTCCAAAATGCTCAGTGGCCTTTTGGAATAGCTCATTCAAATCTTTTACATTCGTAGCATCTGCAGCAATTAAAACTGCATTCGTTTTCTTTGCCAACTCTTGAACCGATCCCATGCGCATAGCAACAGCAGTGTTGGATAGTACTAGTTGAGCACCCTCTTTGTGGGCAAGTTCAGCTACGTGCCATGCAATGGAACTCTCATTTAGTGCTCCAAAAACAATTCCTTTTTTCCCTTTTAGTAAATTGTACGACATACTATTGAAGTTTGGTTAAATTCATGTGTTAGGAAATCAATACTGTAAAAATAAGCATTAATAAACTTAATAAACACTCATAAATGATTGTTGTTCGATAGGAAGTTATAATTACATCAACATCTGCTATTTACCATTAGCAAGCAAATGCTTTGCATTGATTATGGCTGCATCAAATACCTGCTCACCGCTGAGCATTTTTGCAATCTCTAGCACTCGTTCATTAGGCTTTAACAGTCTGATGTGTGTGGTAGATGATACTGAATCATCCTCTTTATAAACCAGAAAATGGGTTGTGCCCTTGCTGGCAATCTGAGGCAAATGGGTTATGTTGATAACTTGCATTCCTTTTGACATATCGTGAATGATATTACCTACTTTATCGGCAATATCGCCCGAAACGCCAGTGTCAATCTCATCGAGAATGATGGTGGGTAAACCCTTTGCTTTAACCATTAGCGACTTAAGGCTTAGCATAAGCCTTGAAAGTTCTCCGCCCGAAGCAACTTTTGAGAGTTCTTGCAGTGATCCCTGCTTATTGGCTGAAAAAAGAAAAGTTGCCCTATCGATTCCATTTGGCAAAAGTTCATCGTGGTGAGTTATGCTTACCTTAAAATTGGCAAATGGCATTCCTAACTGGGTTAGCAACAATTGAATACTACTCTCAAAACCACCACAAACGTTAACCCTTGCGTTGCTTATTATTTTGGCCTTAGCAAATGCTTGGGAACTAATCTCACTGATTTTTTTGGCTTTGCGCTCCACAGTACTATCATAATCCACAATCTCATCAACCTTAATCTGAAGTTCATCGCGAATGGCAATTAACTCCGTTACTGTGGTAACCCTATGCTTTTGCATCAGAGTATTTATATTGTCGAGGCGCTGATTCACCCTTTCCAACTCTGAGGGATCGAGTTCGATCTTTTCACTCTGCATTTCACCCTCCTGAGCAATGTCCTTGAGCTCAATCCGACAAGCCTCAACCCTTTTGTTTAGTTCAATTGCCATCGGATAGAAAGAAGAAATCCTATTTAGAGATTCTTGTACATTCTTTAACCAAATTAAAATCGAAGTTTCATCTGCATTACAATAGTTTACAACCTCGTGTAGAGCAATTTTTATATCTTCGGAATGAGAGAGTTGCTGCTGTAGCAATTCCAAATCAGCCTCCTCACCCTCAACCAGTTTGGCTTCGTTTAGCTGATTTAGTTGAAATTGCAGATAATCTAAGTCGGCTTTAGCTTTTGCCGATTTTTGGGTTAGCTCATTAAACTCATCTGTTAGCTGTTTGTGCAAAGAGTATAGTTCTTTATACTCATCAATAAGGGCTCCGGTATTGGCAAAAGAATCGAGAACCAATAGTTGAAAGTTTGCATTGACCAAGAGTAGGTTTTGGTGCTGCGAGTGAATATCGATCACCCTTCCCACAATATCCTTTAAAAGGGTAAGGGTAACCGGCAACTCATTAACAAATGCCCTCGATTTGCCCGACTGGCTAATATGACGTCTTATAATGGTATTGGGCTGAAAGTCTAAATCGTTTTCTTCAAAAAGAGGTTCAAGGTTGTAACCTTGAAGATTGAAAGTACCCTCAACAATGCAGCTATTCTCCTTATCCTTTAGTATGTTAGCCTCGGCTCTATTCCCCAGTATTAGGCCCAAAGCACCAAGCAAAATAGATTTACCTGCACCAGTCTCACCCGTAATGATATTTAATCCTGAATGAAAATCAATTTCAAGATTATCAATTATGGCATAATTTTTTACAAGTAGGTGCTTTAGCATAGCTAACAAATTAACGCAATCTAGCGTCGCCCCCCCGGTTGGGCGTTACTGCCGCCATCCTGCATAATCCGATTATACTTACTGGAATTGGCGTTATCAACCTCAGTTAGAATATTAAGTACTCTAGTTTTTTCTGCAGGGAACGATTCGGAAAAGATATTCACTAACTCCTCACTTTTTGCATCAAAGAATACTTGCAGATAGTACATATGTGGATCGGGTTTTTCTCGATATACCCTTTGTATACTAATCAAAGTTTCCGCTATTTCAGCTCTCCCCTCTACAAGTTTATCGCTCATCCTATCAAGTCCAACTCTGTGATATTTATAGTAAACCTCTCTAAGGGGCCGATACTTTGAATTGAGCAAGTTCTCTGCCAACCAATATCTATTCTTCCGGTTCCCCTCATATGCTTTCCACCCTCTCTCAATGGCATTCTGAGCATTATTCACAATTGTCTCTGCTTTCTGAAAATACTCCGTTCCGCCAAGATACGAGTACGAATCGTAATCGAACCCAAGGATAATATAAGCATAGTAGGCCAACATAGAGGTAAGGTTACTAGTGTAGCGGGAATCAGAAAACACTAACTGATCAAACTCAACATACCTAAAGTTCATGTTATTATCCACAATATTTAGCATGGTGGTGTTGTACGAGGTACCAAAAATTGGGCGTCGAGATTGAATCTGGATTGAACCCCTAAACTCATCTGAACCAATTTGCTCATTGATGGTAATCATCATATTGCACTCAATGCGTTCATCCTGTCCATAAAGATGATTTGTCCACGATGTATTGTTCATAAACTCATAAACAGCGGTCTGCAGCGTTTGAAAGACCTGACGATTTGTTCCCTGAATTTTCTGAGAGTTTATCTGAATATTACATCGTAACTCCTGCTGAAACGACAGTAGCGGAATTAAGATAAAAAGAAAAATTGATATGAATACTTTACGGGTAAACATAGGCTAATAATTTATGATGTTGGCTTACTTAAAGAGTTTTACCAACTCATTTACAATGTCATCTGCAACTTGGGCCTTCGATTTTAACGGATAGGGAATCTCGCTTCCGTTACTATGTATAATGGTTACCTTATTAGTGGAAACATCAAAGCCTGCACCCTCATCGTTAGTGGAATTGAGAACGATAAAATCAAACTTCTTCGACTTGAGCTTGCGTAATGCATTCTCCTTCTCTCTCTGTGTTTCTAGGGCAAATCCAACGAGCAATTGATCTTTGCTCTTTTGCTTTCCCAACTCCATGGCAATATCCTTTGTGGGGGCTAATTCAACCATTAAGGTGTTATCCTCGCGTTTAATTTTTTGAGTTTCCACCTGCTTTACCGAGAAATCGGCAACTGCAGCAGCAAGAACAGCCGCATCACATTGAGAATAGAGTTCAACTGATTTATCGTACATCTGCTGAGCAGTGGTTACCTTGATAATCTTTATATCCTTGTGAGCTGGCTTTTGATTTGAGGGCCCAGTTACGAAAAAAACTTCTGCTCCTCTCTGAGCAAGGCTATTGGCTATACACGCTCCCATTAATCCCGACGAACGATTCCCAATAAATCGAATAGGATCAATCGGCTCATAGGTTGGCCCAGAGGTAACAAGAATCAATTTCCCCTTTAGGGTTTCTTTACCTGAAAAGAAGGACGAAATGGCCTCAAGAATTTTCTCGGGCTCTTCCATTCTACCCTTTCCGCATAGCCCGCTGGCAAGTTCACCTATTGTAGCCTCAACAATAATATTTCCATAGCCTTTCAAAACCTCAATATTCTTTTGGGTAGCAGGATGCTGATACATATCCAAATCCATTGCTGGTGCAACCATTACTGGGCATCGTGCTGAAAGATATGATGTTAAAAGTAGATTATCGGCAACTCCATTGGCCATTTTAGCCATGGTATTTGCCGATGCTGGTGCAATAAGATAAAGATCGGCCCAGAGGCCTAAATCAACATGGCTATTCCAATCTCCATTCTCAGGATTAAAAAAATCCACTAGAATAGGATTTTTAGATAGCGTAGCCATGGTTAAAGGAGTGATAAACTCTTTGGCTAAAGGAGTCATAATAACCTTTACATTTGCTCCCTCTTTAACTAAAAGCCTAACTAGGCTAGCAGCTTTGTAGGCAGCAATGCTACCAGTAATACCAAGCAGTATATTTTTGCCCTTTAGCATAAGATTTCACTAGCCTTCCTCTTGGATTTGCTCTTTTTTGTGATAAATTTTACCATCAAGAAACTCTTGCAAAGCAATAAGTGTAGGCTTTGGCAGTCTCTCGTAAAATTTACTTATTTCGATTTGCTCCCTATTCTCAAACACCTCTTCAAGGTTATCGGTATAGTATGCAAACTCCTCAAGTTTACGATTAAGTTCTTGTTTCATATCCTGCCCAATCGTGTTTGAGCGCTTAGCAATAACTCTTACTGATTCGTATATATTTCCTGTGTCTTTATCAAGCACCGAAAAATCTTGAGTTGTTGTTGTTAAGGGCGCAATTACTTTTTTGAAATCCATAGTTATATTTATTTAGCTTATTTTTTTTCTACAACGGTAATACTACTGGCATATATTTTTTCTGCCTCGCGTTTATACTTTGTCTCCGGATATTCGCTCATTAGGTTATAATACTCATCAAGAGTATTCTGAAAGCGTTCTCGCCTTTTTTCGATAACACTATTTGCAGCCAGATTATAGGAGGCGGATAGGATCATATAAAGTTGCTCCTCACGATATTCTGAGTCAGGGAACTTGCCAAGACTATTTTTAAGCGCAGTAATTGCCGATTTATAGTCTGCCATATCGTAGTAAAGTTTTGCACTTAGATATGCCTTTTCAATAAGTTTCGATCGAAGCTCATGCATAATCCTATTTACCTCTGCTTTTTTAGAGGTATTCGGGTACTTTGTTATAAATTCAGCAAATGCTGAAATAGCACTATTTGTTGTTTCCTGATCGAGCAAGGGTCTAGGCGATGACTTGTAATAACAATATGCATACATATACTCTGCCTGCTCAATAAAAGTGCTTCGGGGGTAGTTCTGTCTGAACTGATCGAAAAAATGTGCCGATAAAAGAAAATCTCCTTGGTGATAATACCCTTCTGACAAATAGTACTCAATCGTATCTGCTTGCATAGTGCCCCTGTAAATTGGGACTAGCTGCTCAAATATTGTTGTGTATCTGTAATGATCTTTTTTCGCGTAGTACTCTAACCCTTTTTTGTACATTAGCCCGTAGTCCTTGCTTTTTAGCAATTTATCAAAGCCACTACACGACATAATTAAAAGGGCCAATAAACTTAGAATAACTATTTGATAATTTTTCATGTTATGCAAAGGCATTTAGTAATGATAAACTCTAATTAGGTAAATATATTGCAGACATTTTCAAGCGAGCAAAGTTAGTAAGATATTTGCAAAAACTCACCCCAAATATCCATAAAATTTTTTGAATCATATAGTTAAAGAGTATTAACCCAACTAAAAAAACAAGTGGCTAATTATCAGGAAAGTACTTGATTAAATGAGTTCTATAAAAAACAATCCCATTTAAAGCCTTGTCATATCAGTTGGAATGTACTAATAAAAGGCTCGAGTTAGGTTTAGCAATTTAGAGTATTGACAAAAATATGTACTTTTGTAAAAATTTAATCACTTTCATTAACCCTATAAAAACAATTCATCGTGGATATTTTTGATAAGCTTAGAAAAGGCATGGGGCCAATTGGCCAATACCACAAAGAGGGCCATGGCTATTTTGCATTTCCAAAATTAGAAGGCGAAATTGAACCTTGGATGATATTCCGTGGTAAAAAGGTATTAACCTGGAGCCTTAACAACTATCTGGGTTTAGCCAACCACCCTGAGGTTAGAAAAGCCGATGCCGAAGCTGCTGCTAAATATGGCATGGCATATCCCATGGGTGCTAGAATGATGAGCGGACAAACTAAGTTTCACGAAGAGTTGGAAGAAAAACTTGCAGCTTTTGTTGGAAAGCAATCAGCCTTTCTGCTTAACTATGGTTACCAAGGTATGGTATCCATTATCGATACTTTAGTTTCGCGTAATGATGTTGTAGTTTACGACTCTGAGTCGCACGCTTGTATTATTGATGGTTTACGTTTAACCACAGGGAAAAGATTTGTGTTCGCGCACAACGATATGGAGAGTCTGCGCAAACAGCTTGGCCATGCAACCCGTTTAGCCGAGAAAACTGGCGGAGGCATTCTTGTTATTACCGAGGGTGTTTTTGGAATGGCCGGCGACCTTGGAAATCTTAGGGCAATTGTAGATTTAAAGAAAGAATTTAAGTTTCGCCTTTTAGTTGATGATGCACACGGCTTTGGCACCATGGGCAAAACTGGTGCGGGAGCTGGTGAACATTTTGGTGTTCAGGATGAAGTTGATGTACACTTTGCAACCTTTGCAAAAAGTGGTGCAGGCATTGGCGCATTTGTTGCCGCCGATGAGGATATTATAAGATATTTAGCCTACAACTTGCGTTCACAAACTTTTGCAAAATCGCTTCCAATGCCAATGGTAATTGGAGGGATTAAGCGGGTGGAGATTATGCAAACCCAACCAGAACTTAAGGAAAACCTTTGGAAAATTGCTCATGCTCTACAGAAAGGATTAAAAGAGGTGGGTTTGGATATTGGTAATACCGAGTCACCAGTTACGCCTGTTTACATGAAAGGAAACATTCCAGAGGCAACCAATATGGTTTTCGACCTTAGAGAGAACTATAACATCTTCTGCTCAATAGTGGTTTACCCTGTTATACCAAAAGGACAAATTTTGTTAAGACTTATCCCCACAGCGGTTCACACCCTTGATGATGTAAAAATCACCGTTGCTGCATTTGCAGAATGTGCTAAGAAACTAAAAGAGGGGAAATACTATGCAGAGCAAATGTCGCAAGTATAGATTATTCGACCTACGATAATAAACAAGAATGGCTGCTCAAAAGGGCAGCCATTCTTGTTTGTGCTAAAATACTCGAGTGCCAAGATATCGCTCCGCATCTAAAGCGGCCATACATCCTGAGCCTGCTGCAGTAACAGCTTGTCTATAATGCTTGTCCTGCACATCGCCGCAGGCAAAAACACCGGGGATATTGGTTTTGGGTGTACCGGGTTGAGTTTGTATATAGCCCGTTTCGTCCATATCGATAAACCCTTTAAAAATATCGGAGTTTGGCTGATGGCCAATGGCAACAAAGAAGCCTGTAATATCAACTTTTGCCTCTTTACCGCTTTTGATGTTATTAAGAATTACTCCTGTTACCCCATTTGCATCGCCCACAATCTCTTTTGTACTATGCTCATATAACACTTCAATATTCTTGGTTGCTACCACCCTATCCTGCATCACTTTAGATGCTCTTAGGTAAGGTTTACGCACAATCATATAAACCTTTTTGCATATACCGGCTAAATAGGTTGCCTCCTCACAGGCTGTATCACCTCCGCCAACCACTGCAACATCTTGTCCCTTATAAAAAAAACCATCGCAGGTAGCACATGCCGAAACTCCTTGTCCTTTAAATTTTTCCTCTGACTCTAGGCCCAGATATTTTGCGGTTGCCCCGGTAGCAATAATAAGCGCATCGGCAGTAATAACCTTATCATTATCAATTGTAACCGCATAGGGCTGCTTTGAAAGATCTGCAGCAGTAGCCAACCCAAAACGCACATCGGTACCAAAACGCTCTGCTTGCTTCTTAAGATCCTCCATCATAGCAGGTCCTGTAATCCCATCGGGATAACCAGGGAAGTTGTCAACCTCGGTAGTGGTTGTAAGTTGCCCCCCGGGCTGAAGCCCCTCGTAAAGCACAGGGCTTAAATTTGCCCTTGCAGCATATATTGCTGCTGTGTATCCGGCAGGCCCCGACCCTACTATTAGCACCCTTACATGTTCCGAAGGAGCATCGTTTTTAACTTTTTTGTTCTCCTCACCCTTGGTTTCCAATGGTTTAAATAATTCCATATCGATATATTTAAAATGGTTAATACGCTGTTTTAAACAAAACAATTTTGAAAGAGTTCACAAATTGTTTCCTGTGCAAAGTTAAGCTTTATAAGGAAAAAAAATACAAAAAAAGGGTTTGCTATAAAAGGGGTTAAATATGCTTTGGTTTTTAGAAAAAGTATCTATCTTTGCACCTCAAAATCGTTCGGGGTGTGGCGCAGTTGGCTAGCGTACTTGCATGGGGTGCAAGGGGTCGGAAGTTCGAGTCTTCTCACCCCGACGAGAAATGGCGGTAGTTTCAGAGTTTTTCTGATTCGGCCGCCATTTTTATTTGTTCACAGCACGCAACATTGATTGTTCCTTTAAATTATATTTCTTCGTTTTCTGTTACCCAAACTAATGAACGAGATTAAGAGGCTTAAAATTGATAATTTAACTATAAGTTAAAGGCCACTCTCGTATTGTTTATTTTGGCTGGGTTGAATGTGGCTTTTAAGTTGTAATGTTGCCTGAGGATTGCCGCTAAGGTGCTGTTTAAAAAGAGAAATCAATGTGGGTTTGTCAACAGTAGGGTTTGTTGTGGTTTTGATATCAGTTAAATCGATGAGAAAACTAAAAAAATGATCGGGCACATCGCCAACAACATCGGTGTTGAGCATATTGTTGGAATTAAAGATCCGATGGTAGTTGCCTCTCGATTTCTCAACCATAAACAACTCCCCGTTCATGTTGGTAATAGTAGCCATTTTTTCGCTTTGCGGAATACAGGTTTGGTCTATTGCATGTTTTTCGCATCCAGTTACCTGATGAAACAAGCATTGCCGGCTCGTCATGAGTACAACAGGTTGATAAATTGTATAGTACAAATTAAAATCTTCCGGTTTTCGAATCTGTCGTAGCTGTCTCTGGTTAATTTCGTTGGATAGGAATGCACCCTGACAGCTGAAGTTCTCTTTTAAACACAACAGGCTGTATGAGTTTACAATATTGAGGTGTGGCCCGGCAATCCACGAGATTCCTTTCTTATAAGCTTCAAAACCTATACCTGTATTGTTTGTAACAATGCGTGTTGGTTGCAGCTGATCCATAAATTCAATTGCTGCAGTATAGTCGTCGCCTATTAGAATGGATGGAAACCAAGGAATGATTGCGCTGTTTTTCCTAAAGAGCTGGAGCAGCTCTAATTCTTGGCTTTTGAAATCACTGGGTAGCTGGAAATAGAGATCCACATCAGCATTTGTGCAAACTTCAATATCATTTGGTGAGGAAATTAATACCGAAAGCCTTGGAACTTGAGTTTGATTAGTTGACCTCTCTAAAACAGGAAGTGTGACCGGGGAAACCAGTTCCTTGAAACCATTCAGAATAAATAGTATTCGGTTTTTAAGCGCACTAAGCTCTTTAAAAGGTAGAAAGAGATTTTCATTAGGAGCAAACTCCATTCTTTGAATGAAATATTCGGTATCATCAATGGCTTTTAGTCGACTAAGCATGATTTTGTGATTCAGCGCTTCGGAGCCTTCGCCAACCAAATTCACTTTTGAGCGTACCTCAAATGAGGTGCTCGGGCTTTTTAGTGTTATCACCAGCGGCGCTCCACACTGCCCTATAATGCTTATATCCAGGGGGATTTTATCGATACTAAATTCTGCTATCTGGCTTTGCACATAGGTTCTAACCTGATCCTTTTCATCGTAAAGTGCCCTCTGTTTCTCCTCAATTTCATCATCCGAAAAACCTTTGCTATTCTCGGCAAGATGAGCCATTATGTTACTCATGGGATTATTGATAAACATATCGGCATTAATCTCTCCCTTTAAAAACCCATTGGAGAAATCGCGGTTAAACACTCTATAAAAGTCACTATTATCGTCATTTAACGTATTGGTTTTGTTAAACCGGTCAATCTGTTTCCTCCAAGCATTTACAACCGTATAAACGTATTCAAACTCCTTAATTCGCCCCTCAATCTTAAGCGAAGCAACGCCGGCATTATACAACTCCCGAAGATCAGAAAAGGCTGAATTATCTTTTAAATTGAGTGGAAACTCTTTTCCTGCAGATGTTAGCACATATCGATCCCTACAGGGCTGGCTGCAACGCCCTCGATTACCCGAATTTGCGCCATTTGCAGCACTCATATAACAGATACCTGAAAAAGATAAACAATAGGATCCGTGAACAAAAACCTCTGTCAACATCTGATGTCTCAAACCAATGGCTGTCAGCACTTTAATCTCATGTATATTTAACTCTCGCGATAAATTAACCCGATTTGCGTTTAGCTTGCTTAAAAACTGTATTTGCCCTTCATTGTGGGTTGTAAGCTGCGTGGATGCATGTATTTTAAGACTTTTAAAATATTTAGATAAGATATAAAAAAGCCCCAAATCCTGAACAATAATCCCATCGATGCTTGTGTTCACCAATCGGTTAAGAAGTTTTATAAGTGCTGGGATTTCGCTATCTAAAATAATGATATTGAGGGTTAAAAAAACTTCACAATGGTGTTTATGCGCCAATCGTAAAATCCCCTGAAGATCTTTTAAACTAATGTTTGCTGCTCTATTTCGTGCATTAAACTTACTCAAACCACAGTAAACGGCATCTGCTCCTGCAAGAATGGCCGATTTTATGGAATCAATATCTCCACCGGGAGCTAAGAGTTCGATTTTTCGCTGCATTTACTTAATGATGTAATACTTGAGTAATAGATTCAATAGTATTAATAGGGCTCAAAATTAACCATTTATTGTGTGCTGTTTTATTATCCCAAAAATTGAAATAACATTCTAAGGTAATGGAACACCACTTGATGCGGTAAGTATTCTCGACCATTGTTCTACACTCATTTTAAGACTCAACGCGTCTACGGATCTTTTTATACGGTCAATTTTTCCACTTCCGTTAATTGGCATAATGGTAGAAGGGTGCATAAATAACCAGCTGTAAATTACTTTGTCAACACCGTCAACATTGAGTTCCTCTGCTATTTCTTTTAATACTTTTACAATTCTTTCCGATTTTTCGTCTGTGGGAACAACAAGTTTTCCATTAGCCATTGGGCAATAGGCCATCGGTTTAATTCTTTTTTCAAGAAAGAAATTCATATCCCCATTTTCAAAATGTGTTATACCATATGGAGAGATTTCAACTTGATTGGTTACTAATTTTTCATCAGTATAGGATTGTAACATGGAGTAATCGTGTGACAAGAAATTAGATACACCGAAATGACGAACCTTACCCTCCTTTTTTAGCTTATCAAATGCTTTTGCTACTTCTTCTGGATTTAAAACATCAGATGGACGGTGCAACAGTAGAACATCAATGTAATCGGTTCTTAAATTTCTTAAAGATTTTTCAGCCTCACCAATAATGTAGTCATGTGTGTAATCATAATACTGAATTTTTTGTTTTGGAAATTTATTTGACATGATTTTGATACCGCATTTTGTTACAATTTTCATGGCTTTACGAAGTGATGGCTTTAATAACAATGCTTTTCCTACTGTATCTTCGCAACTGTAATTTCCATAAATGTTTGCATTATCAAATGTATCAATGCCCAATTCCATAATCTGTTCTGTAAATTTCAACAATTCAGCACTTGACATATTCCAATCTAAAATTCTCATTTGCCCATGGATAATCCTTGAGAATTCAAGTCCTTCAACCAATTTCACCTTTTCCATATTAATTATTTAATTCTTTGTAAGTCATTTGTAATTAATTCCTTATTCTGCTGGTTTGTTCATTTGGAATATTGAAGGAAGGCCTCTCAGTTTAAAAAATCACTGAGTTTTGCTGCAGTCGATTGGTAGAGGGTTAATCCTTAAGACAACGAACAGAGAATCCTAAATTCTTATTGTCTTTGTTGCTACCAAAATCGTTGCTATCGTATTTCAGGGTTAAACTCCTTGCACTATCAATACTAATCTCAGTAGCACTCCACCAACTACCGGAGTACCCTATGTTGTAGAATGTTTCACCGTTGTCATTAAGGAGTTCCCCCGAAAGAGCTGAGAATCCAAAGTCATCAGTGCCATTACCATTACTGCTCCAGCCACTTTTGGCTTTTAATTTGACCCCAGTATTATTGCCAACAAAATCGGTTAACTGTAACCACTCCACATCGTTGGGCAAATGCCAACCTGTGGGGCATACGTTGCAGGCAGTTTGCCAATCGTATAGATAACCGTATCTCTGAGTATTGCTAGTATTACTATCGTTGGTCCAATAATTACCGCTGTTGGGCTCATAAGCTAGATTCTCGGCCATCCAAACCTGCGAACCAATTTTTACAGTTTTATAGGTTTTACTATCGCGGTTGTCTGTAAAAAACCCCTCATTTTTATCAATATCAAACTTCGTCCGAGTTTCTTCACCCTGACTAACAGAAAGAACCAAGCGAAAGCCAACGTCATTGCTACGATTGCTAGGGTCAGTATCAAGGTAGCTCCGGTAGGTTATCCGACTAACCCCAGCAGACATGCGCCAGCTTCCACCACGCTGCACACGACCAGAACCCGAAGTTGGTCCCTGTGGATTTATACTTGAACTACTACCGTAGTAGCTATCGCTATACCAATCATTACACCACTCCCACACGTTGCCGTTTAAATCGTAAATACCCAGTTTGTTAGGCGTTTTGCTGCCTACGGGATGGGTTTTGTATTCGCTATTCTTAGTATACCACGCCACCTTTCTGATATTATTACTGCCCGCATACTTGTACTCATTGCTCTGGACCCCACCCTTTGCTACGTACTCCCACTCCGCCTCGGAGGGTAACCGGTAATTTTTTCCTGTTATTCGATTCAATTTCTCCAAAAACTCCTGTATATCGTACCAGCTCACTTGCTCTACTGGGCAATTGTCGCATCCGCTGAAAAGGCTTGGGTTGTTACCCATAATAGCATACCACTGCGCTTGAGTTACCTCGTACTTTCCCATGTAAAAATCGTTTACCGTTACAAGATGAGCGGGTTTCTCACTAGGATAGCAATCGCCCTTTTTCTCGCTGATACAACCCATGGTATAAGTACCCCCACGTACACTCACCATTTCGAGATTGAGATTGGCAGCAGTCTCGGTAAAATTATCAAACTCAATAACATCATAATCCCACCGGTCCTGCCCACCCCGCCTTACGGCAATTATCTCCTCAACCACCTTTTTCCCGTTTACCAACCTTAAGGTATTGTTGCCAAAGGCTAACGTGCCAGTCCAAGGCGTGGTGCTCCCCTTCCCTTCGATAGACTCAGGGGCCGGGGAGCCATTTATGCTGAGTTGTGCTCCAGTGGGCTTGCTGGCAATAATTACCTGCATCCCACTATGTAGGGTTTCGTTCACTTCAGTATCCTTGCCCTCGGCAATGGTAATAGTTTTAGTTACGGTACCATAACCCTGCTTCTCTAGTGTAAGAACGTAACTACCTATTAAGAGGTCTTTCACACTGGTTGGCGTGGAGCCATAATCCTTGCCGTTGAGTTTGATTTTTGCATCAAAAGGAGTGCTAGTTACATCGAGAGCGCCAACCCGAGGCTTAGGGCATAATGTAATGGTTTGTGGCTTGCCCACCTCCACAATAAGTTGCTGATGGTGAGAAGTGTGCTTATCGAGCACAGCCTGCAAATCGTAAATACCCGCCAGCATACGCTGACTAAAAGTTCCGTTGCCCTTACGGCTGCCATCAATAAGAATATCAGCTGTAGGCTCAGTTATAATGGTTATATCTGCAAAGGCAGGCTGCATTATGAAGTCTGCCTTAGTTGTGAGATTATCGTTCACGGTTATGCTCTTGGCTTGTGGCTGATACCACTGATTCATAAGTTTAACCATTTGGTTCCCGCTGGCAACCTCGGTTAAAGTTGCTGGAGTAGTTTTACCAGTATTCTCATCATTTAAATAAATCTGCATCCCACTTTCGGGTTCGGATGAAACGGAGATATTTCCAAATTTTGGTCTCATAGTAAAACTAAGGTTCTTGCGGTCGTTCTTAAGGCTAAACTTTCCTGCCTCCGAATGATAACGCGGTAGTTCAATGCGGTAGGTATAATTACCCTCAGGATACTTGCGGGTAAAGGGAGTGGTGCCCACTAGCATCTCCTCAACAAACACATTGGCACCTGTGGGTGTTGAGTTTATGGCAAGCCATTGGGTTAAAATCTCAGGCTCCTCCACAATGGTGGTTACGCGTGCAGTGGTAAGTTCCAACTCGTACACCATTGCCGATTGGATTGGAATAGTAAAAGCATAGTTCCGGAGCATACCTAACTTCTGGTGGGCAATGGTAATGCGCTGCACTCCACGGGGAACATAAACCCACACCTCTCCTACCTTCTGCTCTGTGCCCATTACGCCCAGCGAACCCACATCAAAGGTAAAACCCGTTTGGGTGGTTACCACCTTGATGATAGCACACACCTCGCCGTTCTGGTCCTGCTTGGGATGGTGAACCCGAGCATCAAGGTCGTTCTCCAACTGGCGAAATGATTTTACGGAGATGCTCTGAGTTACAGCATAAAATGCAATAAAAGAAAGAATTAGAACTAGAGAGAATCGCTTCATGGGTTGGGTTTAGGTATGGTTTTACATGTAGATAAAAATAGAGATTATTTAATAATCACATCTCAAGATTTGCAAATGGCAACTTACCGTATTTTGCAATAAACTCTTTTAACATGCCATACTCAACCTCTCTTGGGTCTTGCTCTGGCAGTTCTTTCCAACAAAACAATAAATTATTAGAGTTTTCGAGTTGCCAAATCAATCGTCCACCATAATGACCAACATCTTTCCCTTGACCAAACTGGAAATATTGGGCTAAACGTGATTTTAGAGTTGCCGAACTCCCCTCCTTTCCAGCCTTGCCAATGTAAACCACAATCGTTTCATCAACCCAGTTATTCTCTAACTCTGCTATTGAAACGTTAGGGTCTTTTCCCTTAAAAAACCCTCCGCTACCCTTTTCAAGGAACTGGGGAGGTGTTTTTGGAGTATAAAGAACCATGTAAACTCCTCTGGTTGAAGGGATCAAAGTATGGTCAGATAAGTATTTCCTCATTCTACTGAACCCACTAAACCCTTCGTTCTTGAGACTCTCAACACTATTAAAATCCATGATATTTGTTTGTTATAATGAAAAACCAATTTTTATATTCATATATATTGTTGTCTGGGTAAAATAACATTTCGTCGCTACGAGACTAGATGTTGTATACTATTTAATATTTTACCGCTATTATATCCCTCTTGGGCAAATAATGCTTTGTGTATAATGCGCAAAACGAAAACCAACCACCCCGAGGGGTAAAATATCGGTAAAACAAAACAGGCAAAAAAGAACAAGTTCCTAGTCACGGAATACAAAACTAACTCTGGGCAACAGGGAGAAATGATAAATAGCAAAACCCCTAATCAACCCACATGAAACTAAATCATATTCAAAGCACAGCAGTTAAAAATCACCCAACCCATAAATACTCCCATCGGGATTTTTCTCGGGTTGCCATGTGCGTACGTGGATTAGTGGCTGGTTAGGATCGTTCATGTCAACTAAAAGAAATAGATACCCAGAATCGCCATAGTTTGATGAGAAATAATCCTGCTTTATCTGAATGCCATAAACCTCACCTCCCGTACCCGACTTACGGATTATATTGTCCTCAAAACGAATATTGATAAACTCATTGCTGGCAAAGCAGTGCTTTAGGTTACGAATAAATTGTTCCTTGGTGTAACGGTTGTACTCTACAATCCGGTTGTTACGGTATGGATTATCACCAGTAACTTTTGTTTTTAGCACCGAGCCAACAATAATCAGCGCATCATCAGCAAAAATACTCTCAATATAATCGGCACGCTTTAAGGCGTAAGCCGTTTTATAGTTCTCAAGGAAGTTAATCATGATTAGTCTTACCCTCTCGTCCCAAACATCCTTGTCGACTATATCCTGCAGGGCTAATTCTCCTAGACCAAAGGATATATTTGATATTTTTTTGTCCTTATTGAAATGAAAAACCACATCCTCGACAAAACTGCGGTTGTTGTTTTTAAACTTAAAACTCATGGCGAGGGAACGACACATAACGCCATCCTCAAAATTGATAAATCTAAAATCAGGCTCACGGATAATTTGGGCCTGTCCGTACTGCAAAAGATTTTTGCTTAATTCAAATGCATCAGGGGTAAATAACGAGCGAGTGGCATTGTAATTCCCTTTCCGTATTGCCTCAACAAGGGTATTCATTGCTTGTTCATAGGGCTTGGTATCGGTTACAAGCAAGAGATTTCCACGGGTTTTCGTTTCGGGTTGCTTGACAACTAACGGTTTTGGGGGTGGCTGCATTATACCAACCGGTACGTTAAAGTAACTGCTCCGGAAAGGGACCACATCGAGTTTGCCCATTACGTCGCGTAATTCGTTATCGATATTTGTTTCGCCCTCAAAAACATACTCTGCCTTAAGCCTAATCTCTTTTACAGCATCGGTCCCAATAAACTCGGCAATTCCTAATCCATTCTTAGAACTGAAAATATTTGTCCAGTCGCGCCCCGTCCAGTAGCTGTAATCAAAGTTACGAGCGGGTTCATTATTGTATAATATGGCGAGGGTGTATCTGGTTAAATCACCATCATTTTTACTTCCAGTTATGGAAATACTTACATTGGAAAGGATGCTGTTTATTTGGATTGGAATCCATGATATTAAAAGTCTATCGTTACCCTTAGCATCTATCATGTTAAGGGTATTTGCATTTGGATGGCTCCGAAGCAAGGTAAGCGACCAGTAGAAATAGCGGAGAGCATAGGCTACTTCGCCCTTTTCGGAAAATTGCTGCCCATTGCGAGCAAACTCAATAATTTTCCTTTCTCTATCGGCAAATATTTTATCCACATCGGCTCGTTTAGTGTAGCGAAAAATTTTCGCATCGGGCTCGTTGCTGATAACAATACGTTCAGTATTTCGGAGCGTAGCAGTGGAATAGGTGTTTATAACACCCTTAAAAGTTTCCTCAAATGTTTCCTTTCCGCCATTTCTGTTCTCCTCCTGCAAAAGCGTAAAGCGGCTTTCAACTTGGGTTGAAATTTGATTAATTAACATCCCCAGAGCATCTTGGTCGGCACGGTTTAGGGTAATCCCTGAGCCTTCGCCCCAAATATAGGCTTGTCTATCGGCTTTAATTTGGTCGATGGTTTGGGCATGTATCAACTGAAAGAACAGGACTAGATGAATAAAAATGCAAACTCTCTTCATCTCAATTAAAGTGTTTAGTTAATCAAAAGTATATGTATTTAACAATCTTCCAAAAATCATTTTGCACCAAGTTGATTACAAAAAAAATACCACAAATAATATATTAAAAATTAATCAACAATCCCCATATTTGTCCATTGCTATTTGGTGAAAAACATGTAAAATAAAAAAAAGAAAACCATGCTCAAAACATTTATAGCCGCAACTATAATTTTTTGCTCGTGCGCAAGCAAATCGAATAAAGTTGTGGAGCCAGATGATAGGGGTTACGTTGTTAAGGTAGGTCAGTTGGCCCCAGATTTTACTACTGTGCTTAGTGATAATAGGAGCTTTTCACTTTCGGAAAATCGAGGAAAGGTTGTAATGCTTCAGTTTACAGCTAGCTGGTGTGGGGTTTGCCGCAAAGAGATGCCGCATATTGAGAAAGACATTTGGTTACCCCTAAAAGACAAAGGCCTTGTACTTGTTGGTGTTGACAGGGGTGAACCTATTGATAAGGTAATTGATTTTGCAAACAAAATGGGGACAACCTACCCCTTGGCACTCGATGAGAAATCTGAAATATTTGAACTTTACGCACACAAAAGTGCTGGGGTTACTCGGAATGTTATAATAGACAAAGAGGGAAAAATTGTATTTCTAACCCGATTGTTTGACGAGAAGGAATTTAAGCAGATGGTTCAGGTAATTAAAAATCTACTTGAAAACTAGCACAACTATTTGCTGTACTAATTTTCTAAAAAACAAATTAAAGGGCTACCCTAAGGTTTAGCCCAATTATTAAGAAAATACTAGTTTACTCCTTTAACTTCTCAACCAATCGCTTAATCATGGGTAGCATGGTTACTGGATTTGTTGCAGAGAGAAAATTGTTATCCTCAACCCAATCGGATCCATCGTAAATTGCGCCTGCATTAATCAGGTCGTGCTTAATTGCATGGAAGCCTGTAACTTTGCGTCCCTTCACAATTTCGGATGAGATCAACAGCCAAGGACCATGGCAAATTGAGACAATAATTTTGCCTCTTTCGTCGTGCTTACGGATAAAGCGAATAAGTCCCTCATCCCTTCGAAACAAATCGGGAGCATAACCACCAGGTATAATAACCGCATCGAAGGTGATACTCTTAATCTCGTTAAACGAATAGTCGGGTTTAAAAACCATTCCTCCTTTGCCTTGGTATTCTTTTAGTTCGGGGGCGGCTGAAATAACATCAAAACCCTCCTCCTGCAATCGAAGATAAGGATATAGAAACTCTGAATCTTCAACCATTTTCTCGAGCAGAACTAATATTTTTTTCATCTTATTTTGTATGTTTTTCCAGTTTATCTATTCTATTGGCCAATTCACGATCTTTGTCGGTAACCACATCTCCGGCATCGTGGGTAGAAAGCCTAATTTCAACCTTATTGTACACATTGCGCCAATCGGGGTGATGATTCATAATATCGGCAATAGGTGCAACTCGCTGCATAAATGAAAATGCAGAAGTAAAATCGTCGAATTCAAACGTTTTTACCAACTGATTATTCTCCTCTTTCCACATAACGCTATTGTTTTTAAATTAAACATTACAAAGCAACATTATGTTCGATGCAGAATTATGAAGGATAAATTTAATACAATTATTCACTCACCGCTCTACCAAAACCTTTTATCTCTTGAATAAGCTAAACAGAGAGGTGTAATTAGATTCAAAAACCTATAAACATCGAACTAGAGCATTGAACTAAAGTTCAGACAAATGGCTGAAGTATTGCTTTGGGATGAGATTAACATTAGGCTTCTTACTAAAAAGGCCAAAAACAGTAGATCCACTACCCGACATGCTAGCGTACATGGCTCCCATTTGGTAAAGTTTTTCTTTTAGATCTGCAATTTCGGGATGCATTGGGATGATAACCTTTTCAAAATCGTTGTAAACATTTTCTTTCCATTGCTCTATTGTCAAACTGTCAATGTGTCTTAGGTTAAATGGAGCGGGTTTTGGATTAGATAGACCATAGGCCTTACCTGTATTAACATGAATTCCGGGGTTAGCGAGCAGAATATAAATCCCCTTAAGATTGATTTTTACCTCCTGAAGTTGTTCACCACGTCCGCCTGCAAAACTGGGACAATTAGTTAGAAAAAAAGGACAATCGCTCCCCAACTCGAGTGCAATTTTAGCTAAGGTGCTTTGGTCAACCCCCTCGGTTGCTATTTCGTTGAGCATTGTAAGCGTAAAAGCACCGTTGGCTGATCCTCCGCCTAACCCAGCACCTAAAGGTATTTGCTTATGCAGATGCATTGCAACCTTGGGCAAATTTATATGTTTAGATAAAAGCCTATATGCCTTAACACAAAGGTTATCGTCAATATCGGCATCAACCTTAATGCCCGTTTGGGTAAATTCAATGGCTTTGGATTGATTGGTTTGGGGTAAAATCTCAAGAATATCACAAAGTCTGGGTACGGGCAAAAACAGGGTTTCGATATTATGGAAACCATCATTGCGCTTTTGGGTAATATAGAGCCCAAGGTTAACCTTTGCGTTTGGAAACATTATCATACCAAAAATGCTTTTTACAAAGTTAGGCGCAAAATTGCTAATGACAAAAGCCAAATTGTGAATTATACCTACGTCAGAAGTGCAGCACCTATTATACCCGCATCGTTAAGTAATTTAGCAGGTGATACTGGAGTATTTATGGTGAGTTGCTTACTAAAGTTATCGAATCGTTTGCTTGCGCCCCCACCAAGGATAAACATATCGGGGTAAAAAAGTTTTTCGAGATAAAGCAGATAATCATTAAATCGCATGCCCCACTTATCCCAATCTAATTCCTCGTTTTTACGAACAGCATCAGATGCAAACTTCTCTGCCGTAAGACCGTGTTTCATAAAGATGTGCCCCAATTCGGTATTTGGAATTAGTTTGCCCTTGTTAAAAAGAGCAGAACCAATACCTGTTCCAATAGTTAGAAATATGGCCACCCCCTTAAAACCTTTCACCTTACCGAAGCATAGTTCAGCATATCCAGCAACATCAGCATCATTAAGCACACTAACTTTGCAACCAGTAGCTTTTTTAAAAAGTTTGTTGGCATTAACTCCGATAAACTCCTTATCGATATTTGATGCTGTTTTTACTACCCCATTTTGCACTACGGCTGGAAATCCAAAGCCAATCTTTCCTTTCCAATGAAAATGGTTTACCACCTGTTTTACAATAGCAACTGTTTCCTTTACCGATGCTGGCTGCGAAGTTTCAATCCTGAACCTCTCGGCAATAATCTTACCAGTAGCGGTATTCACAATCGCTCCCTTTATTGCCGAACCCCCAATATCAATTCCCAGCGTTTCCATAGCCTGTATTTTAATTTGCTTAAAAGTAAGAAAAAATACTTTGGAGCAATTACTCTATTTCTAGTAATGCTGTAATTTTCTCAATAAGTTGATGATCAAGATGAACGCGCGGTTCAACAATCCGACCATCCTTCCCAATGAGCACGTATGATGGTGCGTAGGTAATAGCATAGGGTTTAACCTGAGAATTTTGAAACTGCCCTTTTGCAACCACATGCACACCTGTAAAAGGCTTTCCATGTAGAAATTGCGATGCTATTTTACCCTCTCCCCGTATAAAACTCCTCCAGTTTTCAATATCGTAGGTCAGAGCCTCGAGCGAAACGAACATGAATGTAACATCCATATCCCTAAAGTGATTCTGAATATCGATATACTTTGGCATTGAGGCTAGGCAGGGAGGACACCATGTTCCCCAGAAAACTAGTAGCACAACATTTCCCCTAAATGAACTTAAACTCACCAATTGTCCTGCGCTATTGGGCAGGGTAATATTTGGCGCATCCAACCCTGGTTTGATTTGTGAAACGCTCTTTGTTTTATTAAGATAAAACTGATTTAGTGCAGTATTTTGGGATAACATCTGCATCAAACTATCGGCCTTATCAATGAGATTGAAAGCATTGGGCTCATCCAAAAACTTAGGGAAGTTACTAGCCAAACGGACTAGAGAAACCTGTTGCTGCATTCCACTGTATTGATGCTCAATAATGCTGAGTTTATAAAGAAATTGTTTCTCTTGCGCTTGAGTTGGATTGTGCAAAACGACAGGCAGGTTCTGAAAATCATCCTCAAGCATAGCACCTATAGCTTGCGAATAGGATGGCAAGAACCAGTAATCGGCTGTACTTTCAAAAAGGGTTTGCTTAAAATGATAGTATTCGGCAGTTGGCAAAAGATACCCCCAAGTAGCTTGGGTTTGGTTAATATGATTTTGTAAATACTCAAACCTTTTGAATGCTATAAATAATCTAGCATCAGCCTTAGCCAAAGCTATCACTTTGGGGCTGATTTGCTTTGTGTCGACTAATGTATCAACACAATTTGTATTTGCCCGCTGAAGGCTATCGCAGTATGCGGAATACATATCCATAGGCCATTCGAACATACTGTAATCCCTAAACTCTTGCTCTAACTTAGCCCTTTGCCTAAATAACAAATCGTTTATCTGCCAACCCTTACCGCTAAAGGATGGTCGAGAGGTATTAAAAACCGATGTTTTAAGATAGATTGAATCGTTTTTGTGAAGTACAATAGGAGTTGCAACTAGGTTCAGGCTATCAATGGTAAATAAATGGATTAGCGCTACCTCATCAACATTAATGGCAGATTGAAAGTTGCCCTCATTATCGGTACCAACCACTACCAGTGGATCAGAATATGGTAAATTGATATACACATCTTCGGCAGAATAAATGGCAATGGTTTGATTAGCATAACCCTCAATTTTTCCGCAGATTTTGCCTTGGGGTGTCTCTGGCTTACAACTAATAAGTAGTGCAAAGAATATTGATATTACGACTATTCGAACTAATCTCATACCGTTGGGAAGATTAATGAACGAACTAATTCAGGCCCTCAACAACAACAACAATCTCTCCCTTAACTCCTTGCTTTGTAAAATGCTCTATTAATTCTGGAAGAGTACCCCGTACAGTTTCTTCGTGCAACTTCGATATTTCACGGGAAACGCTTGCCTTACGTTCAGCACCCAAGTGCTCCGCCAGTTGTTCGAGCAGCTTAACTAATCGAAAGGGTGACTCGTAAAAAACAATGGTGCGTTCCTCCTCCTTAAGCGCCTCAATACGCTTATTACGCCCTTTTTTCTGTGGAAGAAATCCTTCAAAAATAAACCTATCGCAGGGTAATCCACTATTAACCAAGGCAGGAACAAAAGCAGTGGGGCCAGGCAGGCACTCAACCTCAATTCCCCTCTCAACACAAGTTCTGATAAGCAAAAAGCCTGGGTCGGAAATTCCTGGGGTTCCAGCATCGGAGATTAATGAAACCTTTTGCCCTTGGGCAATTCTATCGGCAACCTGTTCTACCGTCCGATGCTCATTAAATTTATGATGGGCCCAAAGAGGGGCCTTTATGTCTAGGTGTTTCATAAGGAAACCGCTTGTTCGCGTATCCTCTGAAAGGATTATGTCTGACTCCTTCAATACTCTGATAGCTCTTAGGGTAATATCCTCGAGATTGCCTATAGGAGTAGGTACAACAAAAAGTTTTCCCATTGCTTTATCCGTGTAGGAGCTTACGCCTAATTAAATCTATTAGCTGGCTTGCCGCCTCGTTATCGTTATCCCAGTTAAAGTTTTCCTGAATATAGATTAGGGCATCGTTAATATCCGTAAACTCATTGAGCTTATTAATGCTCTTGGAATAAAATTCTGCATTCCCATTAAAAAGTTCCTTCGTGAACAAAAACTTATCATTTATGCCAATGGCTTTGGTTAAATCGCCAATGGCCTTGTTTTGGAGTACTGTTGCAAAATCCTTTTTATTCTGACCAAGAATCTCATTTCTGAACTTTTGCTTATTCTTGTACTTATCGCCCAGCGGAATACTTTGCTCTTTCTCTGTACTCAAATCATGATGAATCACAGGTATATCCTCATCAACCTCATCTTGAATAGTTTCATCTTGGATAATCACTTCCCGATCGTCATCAGCAGTGATTGCTATTTCGGAGGAGTCATCTACAGAAATTTCAAATGGACTAACATCTTCAAGAACTTCTTTAGTAGGCTTTACCTGCTCTTTAATAACAATGGGCTTAGGTTTAACAGATTCAACTTTCTCCTCCTTGTTATTCGCAAACAATAGTTCATCGTATACTAGTCGCAACTTTTCGAGCAATAAATCGTGCTCAATAGCAGACAGTGAATCCTTTTGTAAAGCCCTAGAAACAATCTTTTCTATCTCGTTAACTCTTTCCAGCAGGCTCTTTAAATTGGTTGATTTTACCATAGTAGTATTAATTCTGATTGCAAAATTAAGAATTTGCTTACTTTTGTAAAACTAACGAGAATATTTTTATTTATTGCCATGCTTTTTTCTGAAAATTCGATAGCGACCAACAAACGGCGAGGGCTAATTGAGGTTATTTGTGGCTCAATGTTCTCGGGTAAAACCGAAGAGTTAATCCGTAGGCTTAAGCGTGCGCGCATTGCCAAGCAACGGGTTGAAATTTTTAAACCACAAATTGATACACGTTACTCAATTGATGAAATTGTATCGCACGACTCAAACTCCATTCGTTCCACGCCGGTTACCTCATCGGGTAACATTCTGCTGCTAGCATCGGATGTTGATGTGGTTGGAATTGACGAAGCTCAATTCTTTGATAACAACCTAGCAGATGTTTGCAATAAATTGGCCAACCAAGGCATTAGGGTAATTGTTGCAGGACTCGACATGGACTTTAGCGGCAAACCCTTTGGCCCTATTCCTGGCATTATGGCCTGTGCTGAGCATGTTACCAAAGTACATGCAATATGCCTAAAGTGTGGTAATCTTGCACATTACTCCCATCGTTTAGCCGATACTGAGAAGTTGGTTGTTTTGGGTGAAACTGATATTTACGAACCACTTTGTCGGACATGTTTTAATGAAGCCATCAAAAGGAAAAAGAAATAGCCTTACAAAACAGCAAATTGTAAAACCCATATGCTTAAATGCTAAACTACAAGCTTGATATAGTTTCGAAGATTTTAAAGGGAAAACTAAGTGGTGATGCCGATTTGGTTATCACCTCTGTTAGCATCGATAGTCGTTTAGCAAATGCATCGAAAAACCAACTATTCTTTGCACTGGTTGGTGAAAGGCATAATGGACATCATTTTATTGCAGATCTATACAGTAAGGGTATTAGAGCATTTGTGATTAGCCAAACAGAGAATCAGCAACCACAATACCCAGAGGCATCCTTTATTTTTGTTGATAATACTTTGATGGCACTGCAGCAATTTGCAGCATACCATCGATCGAAGCTGAACTACCCAATTATTGGAATTACAGGCAGCAACGGAAAAACTATTGTTAAGGAGTGGCTTGCTCAACTTCTTAGCTTTGACCGAAAAGTAGTACGAAGTCCAAAAAGTTATAATTCACAGGTTGGAGTTGCCCTTTCGGTTTTGGGAATTGACAGCAAAGCAGATATTGGTATACTTGAGGCTGGTATTTCAAAACTTAACGAAATGGCCAAACTAGAGCCAATCGTAAAACCCCAAATTGGTATATTCACAAACCTTGGAACTGCACATCAAGAGAATTTTGATGACTTGCATGGCAAGGCTAAGGAGAAGATGCTTCTATTTAAGAATTGCGATACGCTCATTTACTCGTCAGATTATATGCAGATTGATGAGTTAGCCCATGAACTAGAGGATAAACATGCAGTTAAGCTTTTTACATGGAGCTATAATAAAGCCGCAACGGTACAATTACAAAAAATTGAAAAAGACAGTACATCTGCAAAGCTAAGTGTACTGTACAAGGATAAATCTACTAGTATTACTATCCCTTTTAGCGATAGTGCATCCATAGAAAATGCGATGCTCTGCATTACTACCCTCTTTTATTTGGGGCACACAAGCGAGCAGGTTGCTTCTCTAATGGGTCGATTACAGCCAGTAGCCATGCGCCTTGAGATAAAGGAAGCAATAAACGGATGCACCCTAATAAACGATAGTTATAATTCCGATTTGGGTTCACTCTCCATTGCCCTTGACCTACTTGCACAGCAACGACAGCATACAAAGCGAATGCTTATTATATCGGATATTCTTCAAAGTGGATTAGAACCTAGCCTACTTTACAGTAAGGTTGCCACTATGATTGATGAAAAAGGGGTTGATAAAACCATTGGCATAGGAAACGAAATTGTTAAGTATAAGCAATATTTCAAGAGCAATACAGAGTTCTATCCCAGCAATCAAGAATTTCTGAGTGCTTTTGCACGTCAATGGTATAAGGATACAGCAATACTGCTTAAGGGTAGCCGTGTGTTCCAGTTCGAGAGAATATCGGCAGTACTTGAGCATAAACTGCATAAAACGCAACTTGAAATAGACCTTAATGCACTTGTGCATAACCTTAACTATTTTAGAGGATTACTGAAGCCCAACGTAAAGGTGATGGTAATGGTAAAGGCTTTTTCGTATGGAATTGGCTCACACGAAATTGCAAACCTATTGCAATTCCATAGAGTTGATTCGCTTGGGGTTGCCTTTACCGATGAGGGCATTGCCCTTCGAGAAGCGGGTATAACGCTCCCAATTGTAGTGCTTAATCCAGAGTTTGGTAGTTACGACCTTATGATTGAGTACAACTTAGAGCCTGAAATATTTAGTTTTAGCAGCCTTGACGACTTTACCAATACCCTAAGCAAACATGGCGTTACCAACTACCCTATTCACCTTAAAATTGATACGGGGATGCATAGGCTTGGATTTATGCCCAGTGATATTGCAGAACTTTGCAGCAGGATAAAATCTCTCACAAGCATTAAGGTAGCAAGCATCTTCTCACATTTGGTTGCCACCGACGATAGCAAACACGACAAGTTTACCCATGAGCAGGTAAAGAGGTTTGAATTAGCAAGCCAGCAAATTATTGAAAGTATAGGTTATAAACCCATGCTACATATTCTGAACTCGGCAGGAATAGAAAGGTTTAGCCAATATCAATTTGATGCTATACGCTTGGGCATTGGGTTGTATGGTATAAGCTCAGTTCACCAGAAAAACCTTATGAATGTGAGCACATTAAAAACCTTTGTTGCCCAACTCCATAAGATAGAGACTGGCGAAACGGTTGGCTACAACCGAATGGGAATTGTCAATCAGCCCTCGGTAATTGCAACCATACCCATTGGCTACGCCGATGGTTTAAACCGTAAATTAAGTAACGGAAAAGGAAGTGTTATGGTAAACGGTAAACTTGCACCCATTATTGGGAACATAAGCATGGATACCTGTATGATTGATGTAACACAGATTCCAACAGTACATGAGGGTGATGAGGTAATTATATTTGGAAATAATCCATCGATAATAGAAATAGCCAAAACCCTTGATACCATACCATACGAAGTACTGACCTCAATTTCGAGAAGGGTAAAAAGAATCTATGTTCAGGAATAAAATCCTATGAAAAAAAACGAACAAATCAGGTTTTAACAGCTTAACATGAAGCCTTTACTAATTATCCCAAATCGCTAATCCGCTCAAGTTTATAGGGATCGATAATTTTAACTCTACGCCCATCCAACTCCAAAATACCTTCGATTGAGAAAGCGGATAACGTTCTAATAGCGTTGGAAGTAGTCATGTTTGAAAGGTTTGCTAAATCCTCTCTTGAGAGGTAAACCTTAATGGTTTGGTTATCATCCTCAAGCCCGTATGTTTCGCGAAGAAAAATCAAACTCTCGGCCAATCGACCACGGATATGCTTTTGCGTTAGGGTTACGGTTCTACTATTTGAGAATCCTAATTCGGTAGCAATCGATTTGAGTATATGGTAGGTAAGAAGTGCATTAGATTGTAGAATTTTAATAATACAGCTGCGCTCTATTTCACCCACAACGCAATCCTCTAGAGCTTCGGCAGAGGCAATGTGGTTTTCATCGGCAAGCAAAGCACGATAGCCAATAAACCCAATGGGTTTGGCCATGCGTACAATTTGATCACGTCCGCCAACACCCTCCTTAAAAATTTTCACCTTGCCCTTTATTAGGCAAACTAGCCCCGAGGGTACTTCTCCATCGCGATAAATAATCTCGCCTTTTCGGTATTGAGAGCACGTGAAACTGCGGAACATTAGCTCCTTTTCCTTAGGCTTTAGGTTGTTAAATAAAGAGCAAACACCCTCAAATGCGCTTTGAATATCGATAGATGAATACGCCATATTTGTGTGCTTATATATATACTGAAAGCAAACGATTGCAAAAATATTTATTGCAGAGCATCTACAGACAGTTGTTTTAGTTAGTAATGATGTTAAAATTTATTGCGCAAAGATAAATAAAATGTTTTACAGCAGGAAATAAGATCCCTTACCTTTTTTGCAAAAACACTAAAAAAGTTATTAAAAAAGGGACAATCAGCTAAAATCTGGCAACTAATGGCATCTTTCGTCCTAATCCAAATGCTTTTGACGAGACCCTTAAAATTGGAGCAGATTGAAAACGCTTATGCCCATTAGCATTAACTAACCGAATGGCCTTTGCTACTACTTCAGCATCGAAGCCAAGTGCAATAATCTCATTCACACTTCTCTGGTTCTCAATATACTCTCGAAGAATAGCGTCGAGTATTGCATAATCGGGTAGCGAGTCGGAATCTTTCTGGTCGGGTCTAAGCTCTGCCGAGGGTGGTTTTACAATTGTATTTATGGGAATTACCTCAACTTCTCTATTGATATAATGGGCTAACTTAAAAACATCCGTTTTATAAACATCGCCCAAAACAGCCAAAGCGCCGCACATATCGCCATAAAGAGTTCCATAGCCAACAGCTGCCTCACTTTTATTGGACGTATTAAGCAAAAGATATCCAAGTTTATTCGATAAGGCCATAAGCATTAAACCTCTTATTCGGGCTTGAATATTCTCTTCAGTCAAATCGTTGGGTAAATCATCAAATACTGGTTCTAGGCCTTGATTTATGGTATCAAACGAATCCTTTATATTTACAACATCATACTTAACCTTAAGATTATCAGCTAATGCCACAGCATCATCAATAGAGTGCTGTGATGAGAATTGAGAGGGAAGCAACAGAACCCTTAAATTTTGACTTCCCAACGCTTTTTGTGCAAGTGCAAGCGTAACGGCCGAATCCAATCCACCCGATAGGCCTAGAGTTGCCTTGGTGAATCCCGATTTTTGAAAATAATCGCGAATACCCAGAACCAAAGCATCATGAATTTGAGCAATGTAATCGTTAGGTTCAAACTGAATTTTAGAGTCAATAACACCTCTGCTTTCAGTATCAACAACCTGAATATCCTCAACAAAAAGGTTTAGGCTTTTGGATAAAAACCCGTTGGCATTATACACCACTGATCCGCCATGGAATATTAAATCAGTATTTGCACCCACCTGATTTACGCTGATGATTGGCAGCCCATACCGTTTTGCATTATCAGCAAAAACAGCTATTCTTTGGCTATAATTATCGAACGAAAAAGGGGATGCAGCAATATTAATCACTAAATCGGGGTTCAATTTCTTAAGTTCAGCCATTGGCGAAATCTTATTTCGCCTCATTGGCTGGTCGTCACATAAATCCTCGGAAATAGTAATGGCAATTCGTTTCCCGTTAAGGTTAGCAATGGTAAAATTGTGATTTGGCTCAAAGTATCTGGCCTCTTCAAAAATATCATAGCTAGGCAGCAACGCCTTATGGTGTGTACTCTGGATTTTACCCTCGCTAAGTAAATATGCAGAATTGAGTAAGGGTTTGCCCAAAAGTTCAGGGTTAGGGCTTGGTGCTCCTACTATCGCAGAAATTCCTATACAATGCTTGGCAACCTGCTCAACGGCGGTTAAGCACTTTTGGATAAAATCGGTACGGCAAAGCAAGTCGTATGGTGGATATCCGCAAACCGACAACTCAGAGAAAACCACAAGACAAGCACCCTTGGTTTTTGCAGTACTGATTGCGCTGATAATTTTTCCGACATTGTGCTCAAAATCGCCAACTATATAGTTCTGTTGAGCAAGAGCTATTTTCATCTATCTGCTTTTTTTGAAATGAAATTATGAGTTGAAAATGGGTTAAAAAACTAGCCCAAGCCTAAGCGACAAGCTACCAATGCCAATCATTCCGTAACCGGCATCAAAAGCGGGGGTCATTCCGTTAGCATAGGTCAAACCAATCTGCAAAGCCGATGGCCCACCCAACGAATATTGCATACCAGCTCCAAACATATACGAAACAAAGCCAAAACGCAATTGCTTATTCTCAAGCACCTCTCTATCAACTCCATTTGCATCTTCCCAAGCAAAACCCTTCAGTTTTAAATGGCCAATAATACCTAATTGAGCAAAAAAGGTTGAATAACCAATTTCGTTGGTTTTAAATTTAAAACCCAATGGAACATTAATATACTGTCCTTTAACCTTAACGTTAGAGTTTATGGCTATTGGATAGTCACCATCGCGTGTTTTAAGAATATAACCCTCCTCTTTATATTTAATATTCCCTCCGATATTTGATATTGATGCACCAGTGGTAATGGCATACCTATCGGCAAAGTAGCGCTCGAAGCTAAATC
Organism: Bacteroidales bacterium UBA5349; assembly: GCA_002410065.1. Taxonomy (GTDB): domain Bacteria; phylum Bacteroidota; class Bacteroidia; order Bacteroidales; family Tenuifilaceae; genus Perlabentimonas. Next base: position 78,414 of record DHQB01000017.1, read on the forward strand.
CGGCATTAAATCCAAACACAGGACCGTTTGGGGAAAACTTTTTGGTATCGGATGTAAACCACGATAGCTGCGGATCGGCAAAAACTCCAAATTGCAAATACTGAGCTTGGCTTGTGTAGCTTATGAGGGCTAAGAGGAAAACTATCGAAAAGGATCTGATAAGTGCTTTCATGCTAATTTGATTTTTTGTTAGGCAAATTTATGCAAATAATGGGGTTAAGAAAAGAATATTGCACTAGCCTTGCAAATTTTAAACCAATTTAGGAAAAGCAAACTGGATTGAATGCAATGAAATCAACTTGATAACCCTAATTTTACCTAAGAACTCGTTTTATCTGTTTGCGTTAGAATCAGTCGTAGTGAGGTATCTTTAGTCACATATGCCCACGCCCAGTTAATAAAGATTATCAGCTTATTGCGTACACTCAGAATGAGCATCAGATGCAGCGACATCCAAATGAACCATGCAAAATACCCTTTGAAACTAATGAAGGGCAGATCGACCACCGCTTTGTTACGGCCAATGGTTGCCATGGAACCGAGGTCTTTATACTCATAGTCAACAGTTTTTTTACTATTGACTATTTTTTTTAGGTTTTTTGCTAAGTTTTTAGCCTGATTAATTGCCACATTGGCAACCTGAGGGTGCCCCTTGGGGTATTTTGGCGTTTCCATATAAGCAATATCACCAACTGCAAATATATTTTTACTATCCGCTACTCTATTTATCCTATCTACAGCCATCCGCTTTGTTCGAGTATAAACATTTGCAGGCAAGCCCTTTATTTGATTAGGCATAACACCTGCAGCCCAAATAACTGTTTTTGTGTTAATGCTTTTGCCGTTACTTAATTTAAGGATATTGCCATCGTAATCGGTTACAAAGGTTTCGGTAAGCAGCTCAACACCCATTCTCTGCAGGTAATTCTTTGAGGCCTTTTGCGCATTGCTGCTCATATTGTTAAGCATATACTTTGTGCCCTCAACCAAGGTTATATTGAACTTGTTAAAATCAATTCGCGGATAGTCTTTGGGTAAAATATTCTTCTTAATTTCAGCAAAGGCACCTACCATTTCAACTCCAGTTGCTCCGCCACCAACAATTACAAGGTTTAGGAGTCCCTCCTCACCTCCTCCATTTGCTGAAGCAATGTTTTCGAATGTTTGTAAAATGTGGTTGCGAATTTTTATGGCATCGTAGGTGGTTTTTAGGGTAAATGCGTTTTGACTAATATTTTGGTTGCCAAAAAAATTGGTTTTACATCCTATGGCAATCACCAAATAATCGTAGTCAAAATTGCCTATGGTTGTGCTTATTCTGTTTTGCTCAGGATAAATACGCGTCAATTCAGCCATTCGGATTAATACGTTACTCTTATTCTTTAAAATATGGCGAAAAGGGAAAGAAATACTCGATGGCTCAATTTGCGAAGTAGCCACCTGATAGAATAATGGTTGAAACTGATGGTGGTTAATCTTATCGATTAACAATACATCAAATAGATGCTTATCCAGTCTTCTTGCAAGTTGAATTCCGGCGAAACCGCCTCCCACAATTATTACTTTTCTTTTTGAGTCCATTATTGCCCTAATTAGTTGTCATTATTTCTAATAACAACCCTACTCATCAACCTTTTAATAGCACATCCTTAAGTACAACAGCTTGGTTCATTGTTGGACTTTTTGCAGCATACAGTAAACTGATTGATTGATTATCAGCTATTTTTCGCAACTTACTTAATTGGTCCTCCTTATCTTTTAGTTCAATGCGATATCTTAATTTAAATTCGTCAAATCGCTCCTCCTTATGGTCAAACCATTTCCTTAATTCGGTTGAAGGGGCAATATCCTTGTTCCATTCGTCGAGGTGTGCCGTTGCTTTTGAAACACCCCGAGGCCAAATCCTATCTACCAATACCCTATACCCATCATCTTCGGCCTTCTCATCGTAGATCCTCTTTATCCTTATGATTTTCATTGAACTGATTTTTACTCACCCATTTCATCCAAAGCAATAAGTGAGTGTGCAAAAGCACCTCCTGCGCGCATTTCAGTTGCTACCCAAATAGCTTCCATTATCTCCTGCTGGCTTGCACCTTTTCGCATTGCCTGCTTTGTATGCGATTTTATGCAGTAAGGGCATTGGGTAACGTGTGCAACGGCAACTGCAATCAGCTGTTTTGTTTTCTCGGGTAGTGCGCCTTCGCTAAAAACGGTTTTGCTGAAATTACTCCATGCTTCCATAGCTTCGGGAGCCAAAGCGGCCCTTTTGTCGGCAAGACTTTTGGTCGCTTTAGGATACAAATCTTTGGTTTCCATGATAATAAAATTTAGTTTTCTTTAAAATCCTTCTTTCACAATTTGTTTTTCATCCACATTTAGATGCTTTAATTGCTTTTCAACAATATCCATCATAACCGGTGGTCCGCACACATAAAAATGCTTACTCGTATCGGATATTACCTGCTTTAAAAAATCTTCAGTAATAAAGCCATGCGCATACCCATCAATCTTTTCATCGGATAAAATGTTGATAAAGTTATCCCCCAGCATCTTTTGAAACTCATTCTCATTAATGATATCCGCTTTTGCCTTATTGGCAAAAATGAGCTTATTACCCCCTATTTTATTAATGGATTTGAGATGCCTGAAAATTGAAATAAACGGAGTAATGCCTGCGCCGCCAGCAATAAACACACCCTCGCCCTTATAACCTATTGTTCCCCAAGGATCATCAATAATTAGCTCATCACCTTCATTCAACTTTAATAGCTCATTAGTTACCCCTTTGTGTTGAGGGTAAGTTTTAATGGTAAACTCAAGGTAGTTATCATCTTGCGGGAGAGAGGTAAAAGTGAATGGTCTTTTCTCATTCTGCCATTCAGGTTTATTAATAGCCAATTCTGTTGCTTGGCCAGGCTCATATTGATAATGTGGTGGTTTTTCCGTTATAATTCTGAGCACATCGTGAGTAGCCTTGGCCACTGATTTTACTTTTATTATCTGGATTCCCATGGTAGTAGATTTTAGATTAATTCTATCTTCAAAGTATTCAAAATATTATTAGTTAATAGCATAAATTTCTCTTGGCTCTCAACATTATTCCCCATCAAGGCTTGTAACTCCCGGGAACTGTGCGAAAACTAATGGCCAATCTGTTCCATCCGTTAATGGCAACTATTGCCATGGTTAGGTTGATTAACTCATTATCGTTAAAATGCTTGCGAGTGGCCTCATACAATGAGTCTGAAATATCATTCTCTGAGATTAGTGTTAAGGCCTCGGTCCATGCCAATGCAGCTCGCTCCCGTTGGGTATAAAAAGGAGTTTCGCGCCAAGCGCTCAATCCATAAAGCCTTTGTTCAGTTTCTCCTGCTTTGCGTGCATCCTTAGTGTGCATATCGAGACAATAAGCACATCCGTTAATTTGCGAAGCTCTGGTTTTAACCAATTCATATAGGGTACGCTCCAAGCCAGAGTTTGCTATATACTTCTCTATTTCGAGCAACCCTTGTATTGCTTGTGGAGAAATTTTGGAATAGTTCAGTCTTTCTTTCATCGCCTAAGGATGTTACTAAAGTTTACATACTAGTTTGACATTCTTTTATTTGCTTCGATACACCAGAGCAATTCATTGATAAAGGCCTTTGCTCTTTTGTTTATATCCTCTGGATCTGAGGGGTTTCCGTTCTCATCAAATAAATCAAAAACTTTTGGTACGGGAAACATGGCAGGAACTACCCATGCCCGAATTTTCCATAATGAGAACTGCAACGAGGTAATTACCTGTGTGCCACCAAAAACCCCATCGGATACTGTTGAAATTGCAATGGGTTTACGATGCCATTCGCGGTACAAAAGGTCAATTGCATTCTTTAAACTTGCGGGGTATCCTCCATTGTATTCTGGGGTAACTACAATAACGCCATCTGCTTCCTTTATCTTTTCAGAAAAACCAAGAGCTTTTTTCAATGGCCATTTCTGAAGGTGGAGGCGTTCTTCAAATAAAGGGAAATTGTATTCTTTTAAATCGAGAATATTGCTCGATGCAAGTTGGTTCTGCTCCAAATAGTTTTTAAAGAATAGTGCAACCCTATGGCTATTTCTACCCTCTCTAACACTGGCTGATATTATCTCAATGTGTGGCATATCTCATTTAATTTAAAACTCAAATTCCCATTGTTAAGAAATAAGCAACAAAAATACTACACACCTAGAAGCATTTTATTTGTCACTGAATCAAGGGATTCTCGAATATAGATATAGCTTGGTATATTTGTTTCCATCAACTCGATATTGGCCTCCTTAGCTCTTTCAAATAAATCTGCATCCTCGCCAATGGGTACTTCATTAAATCCTTTCAACGAAATCAAGCTAAACCTTTCAACAAAAAAGGTCCCTCCAATTGAACACTTACTCAGGTTAATTTTTTTAGAGTTATCAAACCTATCGGGCACATACTGATTTCCAATTATCTCTACCCCACCATACAAGAATTTTATCTTTGGGTTTTCAAGCAAAATGCGCTTCCTAGACTTGAGGTGGTCTGGGCCATACTCATCATCCGAATCAAGAAAAGAAACAAATTTACCAGTCGATAATTTTATTCCCTCATTCTTTGTTTTTACCACGCCGCTGTGCAATTTCCTTACATATCGTATTTTAGCAAAATTCCTAGTGTAGGGCAAAACCTGTTCATAGGTATTATCTGTACTACCATCATCTATAATAATGGCCTCCCAATCTTTTTCTGCTTGAAAAATAAGAGAATCTAGTGCCCTCTTTATAAGATTTGCCCTATTGTAGGTTGTAATTATAATAGAGAAAAATGGCTGAGGAATATTTATGCCGAAATTGTTCATTGATGATGACTTTTAAAAAAACATAAGGTGTTCAATTGATTTTTCAAGCAAGTATTTCTTAATGATTTTAGAAAACAGCTGACAATCTTTCTGTTCCTTTCCTTGTTTTTTTTGCTAGAGCAGACGATAGGCAAAGTTTGAGATTTACTTAACCAGTTTTGCTTCGGCCAATATCTTGGCGGTTCCACCTGCATATAGTCGTGAAACAGGGCATTTTTCTTTGGTAATTGCGGCCAACTTACTGAGTTTACTCTCATCAAGTCCGTGGCATTTTACCTTGCAGTCCAGTTTTATTTCTGTAATGTGAGGACCAGAATCGTCTTTGCCAATGGTAACTTTGGCAGTTGTGTCGATACTTTCAGGGTTCAATCCCTCCTCGGTGAGTAAAAGCGAAAGATACATGGAGTAGCATCCTGCATGTGCCGCACCAACAAGTTCCTCGGGGTTTGTACCTCCGCCACTTTCAAAACGTGAACCAAAGGTGTAACCACCTTCGAAACCTGTAAACTTCATGGTTCCTTTACCGTCATTGATTTTTCCTTTCCATTGTGCTTGTGCATTCGATGTTTTCATGTCGTTTAGTTTTTGTTGTTAATTAATGTGATGAATTCAACTCTTAAATGCTGCATTTATTCAAACTTAATCACCTCAACAGGACACCCATCGGCGGCCTCTTTAATGCCATCTTCATACTCGCTGTAGTTAACTCCTTCAAGCACGGTAGCTAGGTCAACTATTTTAAAAACTTCGGGGCATACATCTTCGCATAGCCCGCAGGATATACATCCATCTTCGATCCAAACTTTTTCTACTGCCATCTTAGTTGTTTTTTAGTTAATACTTTTTGCACTCTAGTTAATGTCGCTTCATTATTGTTAATCTTTTGCGCAAGCGACTGTATTGTCTGTTCATTTGTGAACCTAAAAAACCCTTCTCTTACCTTTGAATAACCCTCATGCATTGGGCAAGGGGTGCCTGCATCACAGTGGTTTAATCCAAAACCGCATTTTAAAAAAAACCCATTACCCTCAACTGATTCTATCACTTCAGACAATTTGAGGGGAATGGACAAATCATCAAAAAAGTATCCTCCACCTCTCCCTTTCATTGATGAAATAATCTCAGCACGCGTTAAACTCTGTAAAACTTTTGCCGTAAATTGTTCGGGAGAATCTATCATCTTGGATATCTCCTTAAACCCTGGTCTTTTCCCTTCGCTATTTTGGATATAGATATACACCAGTGCTCTAATGGCGTATTCGGTTGTTTTTCCTAGCATATTCATCAGTTATTACTGCAGTCTTGTTCAAGTATAAAACAAATTCCATATAAAGATGTTCATGTCTTTTATTGTTTTTCTCTTTGTTAAAACTCCTGAAAACGATCAATTCTATTGAGGAATAAATTAGAATTCAAGAAAACCAAATGAAAGAATGCTGTTTTTCCTTACTTTAAATAATTAAAATATCGCGAAAGATTCCTTATTTTAGCGTGATATAAATTTTAGTTCTGTTTTACAATCTGACTCCCGATGGAAAAAACGAAACTATTTGCCAGCACTTTTCTTCACGATCTTAAAAATTTGCATACCGCTTATTTTGCGTTGGTTATGGCCACGGGAATTGTATCTATTGCTGCCCATAACTACAATTTCTTCTTTGTCTCGAAGTTCCTTTTTCATCTCAATATTGGGGCTTACCTCTTTCTTTCTGCTATGTACATTCTGCGGGTGATATTTTACTTCCCCAGTTTTAGTGCTGATGCCAGCGACCACGCAAAAAGCCCTGGGTTACTTACTTTTGTGGCTGGAAGTTGTGTATTAGGCAGCCAATTTGTTATTATTTTAGAGAACTTTCAGATTGCTACCCTTCTGTTTTATACTGGGGCAATTGCTTGGTTAGCAATTATTTATACAGTATTTACTTCACTAACCGTAAAGAAGGAAAAGCCCGCAATTAACAATGCCATAAGCGGGGTGTGGTTGCTCATTATCGTGTCCACCCAATCGGTTTCCATTCTGGGTGCTCAATTAGCCAATTATCTACCATTTAATCATGAACAAACTCTCTTCTTTTCGCTTATCATGTTTCTTTGCGGGTGCATGTTCTACATTATTGTGATAACGCTTATTGTTTACCGCATGTCGTTTTTTAGCATGAAGGCTGAAGAATTTGCCCCACCCTACTGGATTAATATGGGGGCCGTAGCTATTTCCACCTTAGCAGGATCAACCCTAATATTAAATGCACCTAGCTTTGAATTGCTCACATCTATTCTTCCTTTCCTAAAGGGATTTACACTCTTTTACTGGGCAATAGGTACTTGGTGGATACCACTAATTGTAATACTTGGCATTTGGCGGCACATTTTTAAACAACTTCCTTTAAAATATCACCCTCAATATTGGGGAATGATATTCCCCATGGGTATGTACACCGTATGCACTTTTAAACTTTCACAAGCGCTGGGTCTTCCCTTTCTTATGGCTATACCTTCTTTTTTTGTATACATCGCCATTGTTGCATGGGGTATAGCTGCCGCTGGGATGTTTTATAGTATTGGTCGAGATTATTTATTTGTGAGTAAACACGCATAGTCACTATTAGCATATGAGATAGGAGTGCTTTTTCAGATAAAATAGATGATTTCCATAAATAATTCTTGGTTCTGAGTTTTATAAATAATTATCGATTAAGGCTCTCGAGGCATTGTGGGTAAAAGGTTTCAGCAATACGACTTAATTTAGACCAATATTAAATTGCTAAACTTACTGATTGATTGGCCAATAACATAGGTTTTCGACTTGACACCATTACCTGTTTTTAGTATTTTAACGCCGTCAAAGTTTCAGTTTACAGCTATATCACTAAATATAACTCCTTATGAGCCTACTCAATAAACTCATTTACTTTAGCAAAGAGGCCACTGTAAGCCCCGATAAACATGTGGTTACAACCGACACGCCCCGCGAATGGGAAAGCTTTTATCGCAACCGTTGGCAATTTGATAAAGTGGTGCGATCTACACACGGGGTAAACTGCACAGGCTCCTGCTCGTGGAAGATATTTGTAAAAAACGGATTAGTTACTTGGGAAATCCAAAGTACCGACTACCCCGAAACCCGTCACGACCTTCCAAACCATGAGCCCCGAGGTTGTCCCCGAGGTGCAAGTTACTCGTGGTATCTTTATAGCGCCAACCGGGTAAAGTACCCCATGATAAGGGGTACGCTTGCCAAGGCTTATCGTAAGGCAAAAGAAACTCACAAAGATCCCGTGGTTGCTTGGGGAAGCATTATGGATAATGCTGAAACGCGAAGTGCTTATATCAAAGAGCGAGGACTGGGTGGACTTATTCGTCTTGACTGGAATGAGGCGCAAGAGATTATTGCTGCAGCAAACATCTATACAGTCAAAAAATATGGACCCGATCGTCTAGCCGGTTTTACACCCATACCAGCCATGTCAATGGTTAGCTACTCCTCGGGAACTCGATATTTGAGTTTGATGGGCGGAACCGTGCTGAGTTTTTACGATTTTTATTGCGATTTACCGCCCGCATCTCCTCAAACTTGGGGCGAACAGACCGACGTGCCCGAGAGTGCCGACTGGTACAACTCCTCGTTTTTAATGATTTGGGGCTCCAATGTACCCGTTACACGTACACCAGATGCTCCCTTCTACACACAAGTGCGTTACAAAGGAACCAAAACAATCAATATATCACCCGATTTTAACGAAGCGGCAAAATTTGCAGACCTTTGGATAAAACCCAAACAGGGCACCGATGCCGCATTGGGTATGGCCATGGGGCACGTAATTCTCAAGGAGTTTTATCTGGAGAAAAAAACTCCCTATTTTGAGAAGTACGCAAAGCAATACACCGACCTTCCGTTTTTGGTAAAAATTGAGAAAAAGGGCAACCAATTTGTGGCTGGAAGAGTTGTTAGGGCAAGCGATTTGGGTGCTAAAATGGCTAAGGTTGAAAATGCCGATTGGAAACCAGTAGTAATCGACGAACTTAGCAATGAGTTGGTTATTCCCAATGGTACCATTGGCTCGCGCTGGGACAAGAGCAAAAAATGGAATTTAGAACCTGTGAATTCCGCAACAGGTAAAGACATCTCACCAAAACTCTCTTTTGTAGATGGATATGATGAGGTAGTGGAAGTGGCTTTTCCCTATTTTGGTGGCGACGACTACAAGCATGAGCATTTTAATGCCACATCGCACGAGGAGATTATAAATAGAAAAATACCGGTGCGCAAATCGCCTGATGGTAAGTTTATGTACTGCACCGTATTTGATTTAACAATAGCGAATTATGGTCTGTCGTTAGGGTTGAAAGGAGAACCAGCTTCTCCCGATTATTCAGAAGATGCTCCCTATACCCCTGCATGGCAAGAAAAAATTACGGGCGTTCCAGCATCACATATAATTTCCACAGCTCGTCAGTTTGCCGAGAATGCTGAAAAGACTGAAGGCAAATCAATGATTATCATAGGTTGCGGTGTAAACCAATGGTACCATACCGATATGATATACCGAAGCGCCATTAATATGTTGGTGTTTTGTGGTTGCATTGGGCAATCGGGTGGAGGATGGTCGCACTATGTGGGACAAGAAAAACTACGCCCGCAAACCGGTTGGACACCTCTTGCTTTTGGACTTGACTGGAACCGTCCGCCACGCCATATGAATGCTACTTCCTATTTCTATATGCACACCGATCAGTGGCGTTACGAGAAGGTAGGTTTAACAGAATTAATTTCACCCTTAGCCAACAAAGAGGAATGGGGTAAAATGTCGGTGATTGATTGCAACGTAAAAGCCGAGCGGATGGGCTGGCTACCTTCAAGCCCACAGTTAAACGATAATCCCATAAATCTAGCCAAACAGGCTGCCGACGAGGGTAAGGAAATCAAATCATTTATCACAGAAAAACTAAAGAGTAAAAAACTTAGTATTGCTTCTGAAGATCCTGATGATCCCAAAAACTTCCCTAGGAACATGTTTATTTGGCGTTCGAACCTATTGGCCTCTAGTGCCAAAGGGATGGAGTATTTTATGAAGCACTTACTGGGCGCTCAAAACAGTGTGCTTGGAAATGATTTAAAGGTAAATGGGGGGCAACTTCCGCGCGAGGTAAAGTGGCACGATAAGGGCCCAGAAGGAAAACTGGATTTACTGGTAACCCTCGATTTCAGGATGTCAACCTCAGCCCTGCACTCCGATATTATATTACCCGCCGCAACATGGTACGAAAAGAATGACCTTAGTACCACTGACATGCATCCGTTTATCCACCCATTTTCCAACGCTGTGGATCCCGCTTGGGAGGCGCGCACCGACTGGGATATATTTAAAGGGTTAGCCAAAAAAGTATCAGAGCTTTCCCCTGGACATCTTGGGAAAGAAAAGGATGTGGTATTACTACCCATGCAGCACGACTCACCCATGGAACTTTCTGAAACTGCCTATGCGCAAGATTGGAAAGAAACTGACATTGAGTTGAAGCCCGGTAGGAACATGCCCGATATTATTGAGGTAACCCGTGATTATCCCGAAACCTACCAACGGTTTACAACCCTAGGACCACTAATGGAAAAATTAGGAAACGGAGGAAAAGGGATTAGCTGGGATACAAAAAAAGAGGTTGAACTCTTGAAAAAGTTGAACAAAACCTCTAAAAATATTGGCGAAACCAATGGACTAGCCAAAATTGAAACCGATATTCAAGCATCGGAAATGATTTTGACCCTTGCACCTGAAACCAACGGAAAAGTGGCGGTAAAAGCTTGGAAAGCATTGGAAGAGATAACGGGTCGAAAACATACTCACCTAGCCGCTTCGCGTGAGGATGAGCAAATTCGGTTCAAGGATTTACTTCATCAACCCCGAAAAATCATCACTTCGCCCATTTGGAGCGGGGTCGAATCGCATGAGGTCTCTTACAATGCAGGATATACCAACGTGCACGAACTTATCCCTTGGCGTACCCTCACAGGCAGGCAATCGCTCTACCAAGATCATCCGTGGATGATTGCCTTTGGTGAAAATTTGGTATGCTATAAACCACCAATCGACACTAAATCGCTTAATGGGTTAATAGAAAAGATGGGGGACAAGGATAAATGCATGATCATTAATATGATGACCCCACATAATAAGTGGACAATCCACTCCACATGGTCGGATAACCTGTTGATGCTTACCCTAGGACGTGGAGGACCTGTGGCGTGGTTGAGCGAGGATGATGCAAAAAAATTGGATTTAATAGATAACGATTGGGTTGAGGTGTTTAACCAAAACGGAGCAACGGTTGTTCGATTAGTGGTATCGCAACGAGTACCCAATGGAGCGCTTATTATGTACCACAATCAGGAGCGAACGGTGAATATGCCCGTTAGTCAGGTTACCGGAAACCGTGGAGGTGTGCACAACTCCGTATCGCGACTTTGCCTAAAGCCCACTCACATGATTGGCGGATACGCACAATTGAGCTATGGACTTAACTATTACGGTACCATTGGTGCCAACCGAGATGAGTTTGTGATTATCCGTAAACTCGACAAGGTTGAGTGGAATGACGAACCCATTGAAGAATCTTAAACTAAACCATCATGCAAATACGCGCACAAATAGCAATGGTTATGAATCTGGACAAGTGTATTGGCTGTCACACCTGTTCGGTAACCTGCAAAAACGTATGGACCTCACGCAAAGGCGTGGAGTACGTATGGTTTAATAACGTAGAGACCAAGCCTGGCATAGGCTATCCCGATGAGTGGGAAAATCAGGAAAGGTGGAAGGGTGGCTGGAAACTTGACAGAAGTAGACTTACCCCTAAAATGGGGAGTAAACTTGGCATCATGAAAAATATTTTTGCCAGTCCAACCATGCCCCTAATCGACGATTATTACGAGCCTTTTACGTTTAACTATTCCATATTACATAAGGGTTCAAAATTCAAAACCCCACCAACAGCCCGGCCGCACTCAATTATTAGCGGTAAGGTGATGGATAAAATAGAAAAAACGCCCAACTGGGAGGATGATCTTGGTGGCGAATTTGTAAAACGTAGTAAGGATGTGAATTTCAAGAATGTTCCTAAGGATATTTACAGCGAGTTTGAAAATTCGTTTATCATGTATCTTCCTCGTATCTGTGAGCATTGTTTGAATCCTACTTGCGTGGCGGTTTGCCCGTCGGGCGCCATATATAAACGTGAGGAGGATGGTATTGTGCTTATCGATCAGGATAAATGTCGCGGATGGCGACAGTGCGTAAGCGGTTGCCCCTACAAAAAGGTGTATTTTAACTGGCAAACCCATAAATCGGAAAAGTGTACATTTTGCTACCCACGTATTGAGGCGGGCGAATCAACCATATGTAGTGAATCGTGTGTGGGTAGGTTACGCTACATTGGCATAATGCTTTACGATGCTGATAAAATAAAAGAGGCTGCCTCAACGGCCAATGAAACAGATTTATACGAAGAGCACCTAGGTCTTTTTCTCGATCCTCACGATCCTAAAGTAATAGCCGAAGCCCTAAAACAAGGAATTCCGCAAAGCGTATTGGATGCAGCAGCAGTATCGCCCATTTATAAGATGGCCATTGAGTGGAAGGTTGCCTTTCCGTTGCATCCAGAGTACCGCACATTACCAATGGTTTGGTATGTACCGCCACTCTCGCCAATACAAGCGGCTGTGGAAAGTCAAACCATGGGCATGAATGGTATACTACCCGATGTTGATGATATGCGAATTTCGCATAAATACCTAGCAAACCTGTTTACGGCAGGTGACGAAAAACCTGTAAAGGAGGCACTTAAACGCATGCTGGCCATGCGAGCCTATATGCGAAGCAAAACGGTTGATAAGGAGATAAACACTAAGGTTTTAGAAGGAACAGGACTTACCCCTGAGCAAACAGAAAAGATGTATCACCTTATGGCTATTGCCAACTACGAGGATCGGTTTGTTATACCCACCAGCCATAGGGAGGAGGCTAAAAATGCCTATAAACTTCAGTCCGAAGGTGGTTATCCAGACGGAGAAGACCCTGATTCCGAGAAATTTAGAAACTTATTTGGAGGCTTTTAATTATGATAAAATCCTATAAAATATTATCGCTTTTACTTTCATATCCAAATAAAGAATTGCAAGGTTTTTTGGATGAGGCAGAAAATGAGCTAATTGAAGAGGCCCTACTTTCTGAAGAGATGATAAAGGGAGTAGCAACGTTTTGCCAGAATTTTGCCAAAGCAGACCTCACCGATTGGCAAGCAGAATATGTGCAACTTTTTGATTACTCAAGGAGCGTTTCACTTCATCTATTTGAGCATGTGCAGGGCGATTCGAGGGATAGAGGTCCGGCAATGGTTGATTTAATGGAGTTTTACCAGAAGAGTGAAATGAAGTTAACCACCAACGAGTTACCTGATTACATTCCTGCGTTTTTGGAATTTCTCTCTACACTTGAAGTGGCAAAATCGGCTGAACTATTAGGAGATACCATAAATATTATGGATAAGATTAATGTGGCACTTAGCGAAAAGGATAATCCATACAGTCATCTCTTTAAGGCAATTATTTCTCTATCGGCAAAAGCACCAAATAAAGCCATTACTTACGAAATGATTAAGAATGAAAAGCCAATGGATTTGGATGCTGAATATGAGGAAACGCCAGTAACTTTTGGCGGATGCAAAGGGTGTGAAACTTCTATTTAAGAGTAAACTTAAAGCTTTGAGTGCTTAAAATATAAAATTTACAACTATGGCTTACTATATCAACAACTTCTTATTCACTTACCTGCCCCACATTGCTCTTGCAGTAATGGTTTTTGGACTTATCACTCGGCTAGTTATGGCCAATAAAACTATTCAGGCCGAATCTACACAGCTATTAACCGATAGGAAGGTTATACTTGGAAGCAATCTGTTTCATGTGGGTATTATCTTTGTTTTCTTTGGGCACCTTACGCTTTTTATCCCCGAAGAACTTTACCATTTAATAATGACCACAGAAACCAAGCGCCTAATTGCACTATCGATAGGCTCATTTTTTGGCACTATGGCCATTGTGGGAATGTCTATTCTAATTACACGGCGCTTTTTCTCGCCCCGCATAAGCTACCAGAGTAGTTTTGCAGATTACTTTATTCTAATCTTACTTTTTGTTGAGGCAGGACTAGGGATAAGTGCTGTTGTTGGAACAGCAACCTCGTCCATAGAGCAATATGCAGCACTTGGCGAATGGGCTCAGGCAGTTGTTACTTTTCAGCCCAATGCGGGTGATCTATTAGCCGATCATACCATACAGTATAAAATGCACATTGTAACAGGATTTTTTATTTTTATAATCTTCCCCTTTACCAAACTGGTGCATATGTTGGTGTTACCCTACACCTATTTTTTAAGAAAGGGATATCAGCTGGTGCGAAGAAGAAAATAATATTTCTTTCTAAAGCAATCCCTTTAGGTGTTTGACTAGAATAATTTTTGGAACGTTTAAGTTTTATCAAACTATTTTCTTGCTACCTCAAGTGAGATTATAACCCAGATACTCTATCGAACATCTTTAAATGTTAACTCCCTTGATGAGATTAAATAGGATAATTCTTTATTTTTGCGTGTGCAGTAACTATAAATATGCAATACTGCCAATTATTTATTATCATTAAAACACTGTAACTAACAATATCATAAAGAAATGAAAATACTAATTATTTTTAACCGCGAACCATACGACAATACAGATGTAACTTGGAACGGCCTAAGACTTGCCGAGACATTAAGAAAAAACGGGCACGAAGTAAGGATTTTTCTAATGAATGATTCCGTTGATATGGCAAGGGATGCATGTAAACCGCCAGAAGGTTACGACCAAGACTTATCGCAGATGCTAAAGGCCTTAATTGCCAACAATGTTTCAGTAAAAGTATGCGGAACGTGTATGGCACGTTGCGGTATCTATAAAAACCACCCCTACTTTGAGGGTGCAGCAAAATCAACTATGGGGGAGTTGGCCGAATGGGTAACCGACAGCGATAAGGTTTTAACGTTTTAAAACAGAACTCACCCTATTCGACTCTAATAGAAAATTTGCAAAGAATACTGCAATTCGAATATTGTTAGACCCGAATATTTAGCAAAAAAAGGGGGTGGATTATCTCCACCCCTTTTTTTATGATATTATATGCTTTGGTTATAAAAAAACAAAGCACTACATTAAACCTGTAATAACACCATTGTTATCCACATCAATATTTTCAGATGCTGGTATTACTGGCAAACCAGGCATACGCATAATTTGCCCAGTGATAGGCACAATAAACTTAGCGCCAGCAGCTATCTCAATTCGCCTTACAGTAACAATAAAATCTTTTGGCCTCCCTAATAGTTCGGGGTTGTCAGAGAGTGAATACTGTGTTTTTGCTATACAAACCGCCACTTTATCCAACCCAAGGCTATATACTTTTTTCAAATCATTTTTGGCCTGCTCTGTATAATCAACAGCTTCGGCGCCGTATATTTTCTTTGCAATGGTCTCAATTTTCTTCTCGGGTGTCCAGTCCCAATCGTACAAAGGCTTATAACGGCAAGCACACTTAGCTACTATTTTAGTAATTTGCTCGGCTAAGTCAATCGCCCCTTCGCCACCTTTACCCCATACATCAACAACTGATACAGGTACGCCCAGATCGCGGGCAACTTTTTTTACAAACTCAACCTCCTCTTCGGTATCACTGGCAAATCGGTTAATGGCAACAATGGGGCAGATGCCAAATAACTCCATATTCTGAATATGCTTTTGCATATTAGCTGCTCCCGCTTTTAGTGCTTCAAGATTAGGCTTAGAAACCTCTTTAACCGGAACGCCACCATGATACTTCAATGCCCTAATGGTAGCAACCAAAACAACTGCATTTGGCGATAAACCAGAAGATTCGCACTTGATGTCAAGGAATTTTTCAGCTCCCAAATCAAAACCAAAACCAGCCTCAGTTACCACAAATTCGCTCAGGGAAAGGCCTAGTTTGGTTGCAACAACCGTATTTGTGCCCTGAGCAATATTGGCAAACGGGCCACCGTGTATTATAGCAGGAGTATTCTCAATTGTTTGCACCAAATTGGGGAGCATAGCATCCTTAAGCAATGCAGCCATTGCGCCTTCCACTTTTAAATCGCGAGCAAAAATGGGTTTTTTATCAAAAGTAAAACCAATGAATATATCGCCTAAACGTTTCTTTAAATCGTTAATATCTTCGGCCAAGCAAAGAATAGCCATAACTTCAGAAGCTGCAGTTATATCAAATCCCGTTTCGCGAGGTATACCCGATGTTGTTCCACCTAACCCAACAACTATATTCCTTAACGACCTATCGTTCATATCCATTACCCTTTTCCACAGAACCGTACGTGGATCGATGTTAAGCGAACGGGTTTTACTTTGAATATTATTATCGATAATTGCAGAAAGTAGGTTATGCGCTTTCTCAACGGCAGAAAAATCGCCAGTAAAATGTAGGTTAATATCCTCCATTGGCAGTACCTGCGAGTAACCACCACCGGCAGCACCACCCTTCATACCAAACACAGGACCTAAAGATGGCTCACGAAGCACAACCGTTGTCTTTTTACCAATTCGGTTAAGAGCTTGAGCCAAACCAATGGAGACAGTAGTCTTTCCTTCGCCAGCAGGCGTTGGTGAAATTGCCGAAACTAAAATCAGGTTATTCTTGTTTAAGTTCTTTCTATCAATAAGTTTAAGCGGCAATTTGGCTTTGTACTTGCCATAGGGGATTAAATCGTCGTGTGAGATACCAAGTTGAGTAGCGATCTCGGTAATGGGTTTCATGGTTGCCTCTTGGGCAATTTGAATGTCCGATTTCATATTTATGTTTAATTTATCGATTAATACTCCAAACAATTATGGGCACAAAGGTAACAACATTTCTGCCAAAGGGTTTAAAAAAAACAAACTTGATTTGCTATCTCATTGATATTTAGCGTAAATCATTTTCTTTGAAACACAAAAACCATGGCTAAATTCTATGGTCTGTTAGTAAAATTAAACCATGATTCCCAACACAGTAACATCATCTGTCTGTTCATATTTAACCCCATCGCTATCAACCCATCTATCAAATGTATCCTCTAGGGCCTTACCCTGCTCCTTCATGGGCAATACTGAGGTTTGGGCAATTAACTTTTTAAAGGCTTTAAACATGTTAAACTTTTTACCATTTGGACCACCAAACTGATCGGGAAATCCATCCGAAAACATGTATAGCCTATCTCCTGTATTAAGCAATACCTCATGATCAACAAACTCACCCATAAAGATATGAACAGCCACAGGGAAAGGATTTGGCTTAATCTCCTCAATTTCAGGAATGGCATGTGGCTTCCCTTTTAACTGATCAGTTCTAACAATCCATAGCGGACTATTGGCACCAGCCCAAAAGCACTGCTTGGTTTTGGTATTTAGCGAAATAATACTCATATCCATGCCATCTCGCTGCGATCCCCATTCACCCTTCTGCTTAAGAGCACCAATGATGTACGAACGGAGTTTGCTAAGTATCCTCGAGGGCTTGGTAACGTCACCACTTAGCACAATCTCGTTTAGATAAGAGATTCCGAGCATGCTCATAAATGCACCTGGAACTCCATGCCCAGTACAATCAACAACCGACACAACTATCCAATCGTTTATACGAGTTGCCCAGTAAAAATCGCCGCTCACCACATCCTTGGGTCTAAACATAATAAAGTACGATTGGATTCCCCACGATCGATTTACAAAGGTGATATCGAGATCGGGGAGCATTGCTGATTGGATAAAATGAGCGTATCGAATAGAATCGTCAATCTTAGTTTTCTGTTTCTCCAGTATTTCTTTTTGATCAATGGCGATTAGGTAAAGGTTCTCTATCTCCTTTTTGGAAACCTCTAACTTACCTTGCTTATCCTCCAACTCTTCAAGCTGAACCGAAATCTCCTCCTTCTGTTGGAGTATCTCCTCATTTTGCTCAGCCAGAGCTCTGTTTGCATTCCGCTTTTGCCTAAAGTACAATAACAGCACAATAAGAAATACGATAAGAATTACTATAATTCCAACTGACATGAATATTTGCGCCCGTTGGTTTACGATCCTTTTCTTAAAAAACTCTTTCTCCTTTATCATGCTTTCGAGCTGCAGCTGATTCTTTTCCACTTCGTACCTAGTGGTCATCTGGGCGAGGGCATTTGTTTTTTCGGTAGAAAAAATCTCCTGTCGCACAATAAGGAGTTCATTAGCATACATTAGGGCTTTGCTTGTGTTGCCTAGCTCCTCATAAATCTCCTTAAGGTAACCTGCAGATTCGCTAATGTAGATTGCCGAAGAGATGCTCTTTGCAATTTCAAATGCTTTTAGGGCATTTTTAAGCGCTTTCCCTAAAAACTGATTCTTTTCGCTATTATTAACTGTTGATTTTGAGATCAGTAAATTTAGGTATGCAAGATTCCCGTAAACACTTGCCTGCCCAATTCTATTTCCTGTACTCAAATAAACATCAAGTCCCCTCTGAAAATACTCTATTCCCTTATCAAACTTATCCTGCGAGGCATAAAGAATTGCAATATTGTTGTAACCCTGAGCCACCCCATTCAAATCATTTAGTGCTTGTTTTAACTCCAGTGATTTTTGGTAATTTTTAAAAGCTTGTTCAAAATTATTGCTATACCAATGGATAATCCCAATATTATTGTAGCTATACGAAAGCCCTCTTTTAATCACTTCAACAGAATTTCCGTCGGGTTTAGTCAAAAGACCTTCAAATATATCGCGGGATAGGGTATGATATTCCATAGCTTTATCATACGACTCCATCTCCTTTAGCACGCTGCCAATATTGTTGTAGCAATCGGCAATGCCAATACTGTTCTTATTAGAGTTAAAATACTCCAAGGCTTTATAGTAGTGTTTTAGGGCAAAATCAAAACTTCCCATATTAAAATAAACATTACCCAAATTCTGGTAACATTGTGAAACTCCAAAAGCATTATCAATTATATTATAAATATTGAGTGCTTTCTGATACATTTCTATCGATTTTGAATACTCTGATGTTTCCCTGAAGTGAAGCCCTGCAGTCCTAAGCAAATCAGCATAGGTTAACCTAAAACGTTCATCTACAGAACTCATAGATGCTATAATGCTATCCGCTTTGCCAAATAGCACAACCGCAGAATCGGGGTTTGAGGTTATCAATCCTTTTGCAACTTTTACCATTGCTATAGCCCGAGTAGAATCCGATTTTGCTTCTCGGTATGCATTCCAAAGAGAATCAACTTTAGCATCTTGACCCATGGATCCTAAACTGGTAAAAAGAATCAAAAAACATAGAAGGGCATTGATTGGGCAGTTTATCTTCATCTCTAATGAGTTTACTGTTGACTTATTTTTTTTGATGGTTATTCTACAAAGTTAATTTTTTTGTTCTCCATTCAAACCAAAGAGTTTAACTTCAACTGTTTAATTTTAGTTTTAAACCATTAAACGTATTTAATTGTTATACATACATAATCATAAAAAACATTGAAATGAGAAGAATACTGTTCACCCTAGCCGTTATCGCAAGTTTACTTGTTATATCGAGCACTAATAGTAATTCACAAAGTACCCCCATTGACCAAGTAGAGGTTGCACCAAATTTGTACAGGCTTTTTGTAAATAATGCAGTTGCTGTAATCGTTTTCGATGGTGATGAAGGGAAAATTGTTGTTGATGCTGGTTACGAACGAACTGCAATAGACCTAAAAAATGCCATTATGCGCATTTCAAATAATCCCATTGCATACCTCATAAACACACATATCCATGGCGATCACACAGGAGGAAACATAGTTTTAGGTGATGAAAACGTTACCATAATTGCTCACAAAAATGTTAAAACCTTCTTAAGCACCGAAAAAAAACAAGGAGACAAGGTAATACCCGCCTTTCCGAAAAACGGGCTACCTAGCATTACCTTTACCGACAGCCTAATGCTCGATAAGAATGGCGAGCAAATTGAACTCATTCATCTACGTGGAGGTCATACCAATAGCGATATTGTTGTTTATTTTCCCAACAGAAAGGTTGTTGCCCTTGGCGATTTACTATTTGCAAACTATTTTCCATATGTAGATATTGGAAACGGCGGTAATCCAATGCAATACCTTAAAAATGCCGAATGGATTATCAACAATTTTCCAAAGGATGTTATCCTAATTGGTGGACATGGTCCAGTTTATAGTATTAATCAATATAAGGAATGGGTTTTGACTCTGCAAAAAACAATGGCCTTAGCCAAATTGCAAAAGGAAAAAGGAGTTACATTGGAGAAAATGAAAGAGGATAAGATTCTTAAAGAATGGGAATCGTTTGGTAGTTTTTTTATTACCGAAGATCGTTGGTTAGAAACAATTTACCCATACCTATAAAACACCACCGAGCATGGGTTTGCTTTAGTTTATACTCATTATTGAAAAATTTTGTAACTTCGTAGGGTATTGTATTATGAACAAATATAGACTCTACAATGAAAAATCTAAAGCAAATTTATCTTATCCCTGCAATTGCAATAATTCTGGTTGCATTTGGCTTTTATACCTGTAAAAATTTAAACAACGCAGAGCAAAAGTTAATTAAGGAACTTAAAGCAAAAGGGCTTGTAGCCCAAGTAATATCTGCAGAAAATTTCTACAAAGGTATAACTCCCCCTAATTTTGATAGCATTGCAGGGGCTGATTATAAACCCTCATATAACGAAGAACCTGAAATTCCAGCTCAATGCTGGATTGAAACAAACTATGGCACCCAAAACGCATGTAAGTATTGTCATACCGATTATTTGGCTGAAATTAAGCATGGAAATGCATTCCCGATATCCGACGATCAAGAGGTATATAGTTTTCCAAGTCCAAACCTAAATAGAATACTATGGCAAAACCTAATCTATCCACAAAAAATTGAAGAAAGACTAGCTGCCGATGGTGTTGCCATTCCAAACATTGAAGATGTTGAATATGTTCGACACGACAACTGGACACCCGCTTTTGAGATGGCTCGCGGTAATGGAGATAATCACTGGGTAAACAATCAATCTCCCAATGCAAATTTCATCCTCTTCCCTGCCCTAAACCCAAACCATCTGTTTCCATATAAAAAGGAAAACCCCACTAGCAATGGAGTACATGGGTTTATTGACAACGAGGGTTTTGTACGAACCGAACAAGAGCAACACACAGGTTGGCGAGCAGTAAACTTTTTTCCCTACACCCTATTCACCCCTCTTACCGGAAGCGTAAGCGGAATATACGTAAGGCTACCTAAGAATTTTATGTCCACAAATGGAGAGGTTAATATTGATATCTATAAGCAAAACTTAAGAATACTTGAGAAAAACATTAAAAATCAACCCTGTAAGTTTACCAATTATATAGGCGACGCCAGTAATGTTAAAGTAAAGAAAGGATTCTACCCTGTAGGCACTGAATTCGCCCACCCGCTTCACTATGTCGATCTAAATGCCGATGGCGAAATAGGCTTAAATATTGATGGTGTTGCTGCTAACAACAGCTATCAGTATGAGTTTCCTGGCACCCGCTCGAAGAGGGTTAAGGAGATTAGGTATATGTATAAGTGGAAAGAGGTAGGACTTGAGGACATTGAAGAGGAAGAGAAAGAGGAAGATGACGAAGTTTCCTTTGGTACATATATTGGCGTTGAAGGACAAGGGTGGATTGATAATGGAGTAGGATGGATAATTGCCGCATTTATTGAGAATAGGCATGGACAGCTTCGTCCACAAACAACTGAGGAGTTAGCCCAATGCTTGGGCTGTCACGCAAAAGTAGGTACTACCGTTGATGCAGTATGGTCGTTCCAGCGCAAACTGCCCGAAATGGAAGGTTGGGCCGATATGAATTACGGGCAATACTCATCAAAGGACCCTAGCAAAACCAAACTTCACGATTACCTCAACGAACGAGAGCAAATGGGAGAATTGGGTTATTTTTATCATAGCGTTATTGGTGCAGATTTATATGGAGTGATGAAAACTGAGGTAAAAAATGAACTCATGCAATTTGTAAAAAAATCGAACATAACTCTTCCTTTTGCAGTAACTGCCATACTCGATGATGAAGCCATTAAACAAATGCCCAAAGAGCAAAGAGAGCCGCTGTTGCTTGCACGTCAATCATTAATGCGCATGTACAGCAAAAGCATGGAGTATATGCAGTATTGCAACGATGACGATAACTATTACATAAAAGGAAACGTTTTTTACCCATTACCAGAAACTATGAAGGCCAACATCCAAGGATATCGTAAAATTGTTCTCGATCAAAGTTTTAATTTAGGTAAAGATGTGTTTGGTAGTTCCGATGATCATGTGCCATTTACTTTCCGCTCTGATGGAACTGTTGTGGACGAAAATGGAACTATCATACCCGTTGGCAATGTAATTTATAGCAGACCCTACGATGAAGAAGGAGAAGGTACTACCCCTACAGGTATTGTTGAGGGAGATGCATTTGACATCAACGGAAACCCGGTGAGTTCATTTAGCGATGAAGATGAATTAAGAGGAAAGATTAGATTTAGCGGAACACTTGACAAATACTACAATCCGATACTTAGCGGGAAAGCTATTAGAAAGTAGTGGTAATAAAAAAACAAAAAGTGCTCACCTGAATGAATAGGGTGGGCACTTTTTTTATGCCAAAAAAAATCGAGATTATGCTGAAATAGACCTTTTGAAAATTTATGGGTGCATTTATTTACAATCATTAAACATTAACGTCAATCTATTGTTATTAGAATAACAAAAAAAACAAAAACAATGGAATACTCTACAAATAAAATAAAACATATTGAGGCCAAAGCATCGATTTGGATGCACAAGCATGGTCTTTTACTCCTGAGAATTAGTATTGGAATTGTATTCTTTTGGTTTGGAATTCTAAAGTTTTTCCCCGGCTTAAGCCCTGCACAAGATTTGGCCATTAGAACAATTAGCCTACTAACCCTAAACTTAATATCGGGCAAAACCATAATTATTGGCTTAGCCAGCTGGGAGGTTTTAATTGGCATTGGGTTTTTAACGGGTAAGTATATGAAACCAATCCTAGTTTTACTCTTCGTTCAAATGGCAGGCACCTTTGCACCAGCATTCTTTTTCCCCAATGAGGTTTTTAATGCAATTCCTTACGCGCCAACCCTCGAAGGGCAATACATTATTAAAAACATTGTAATTATTAGTGCTGCCCTGGTAATTGGAGGAAAAACATTTGTACGTAACCCAGTTGTAATCACTAAGAACAATTAGAATTTCAATTAAATTTTTGGCCTAGTCAGAACCTTAATATTTGTAATTAGCGAAATCAGATTAACTGCCAAATTTTTAATGCTAATTTTTTATTCAATAAAAATTGAACCTATCTTTATACTTTAAAATTGCACTATGGATAGCAACATCTATATCCTAAAGGTTCATGGAGCAGGTGCTCAAGCAGATTACCTGCAGCTACGCGATAGTACCATGACACTTATTGGCAATATTAGGTGTACACCTCCATATCAAGGCCTTAAACGATTATTTGAGGGCGAAACGATTATCGAAGAATTATCAAATGCCATTGGGCAGCTACCCTATGGTAAACTAACCAAAATTAAATTGTAGATGGCACTCGACACAATTATTGAGTTTAAAAAGGCATCAATCTTTCAGGAAGATAACCTTGTGCTTGCTGATGTAAACCTGAAAGTAGATAAAGGTGAGTTTATTTACCTCATTGGTAAGGTTGGTAGCGGAAAAACAAGTCTAATAAAAACCATAACCGCCGAAATTCCACTAAAAAAAGGCGAGGGACGAGTTGTAAACTTCGAACTCCATAAACTGAAAAACAAACAGATACCCTATCTAAGAAGAAAAATTGGAATCGTTTTTCAGGATTTTCAGCTGCTAACCGATCGAACTGTTAATGACAACCTAACCTTTGTTCTAAAGGCTACTGGATGGAAGAATAAGCAGGAGATGAAAGATAGGATTGACGATGTTCTTGATAAAGTGGGCCTTAAACATAAAGATTTTAAAATGACCCACCAACTATCAGGCGGAGAACAACAGCGGATTGTAATTGCCAGAGCGCTTTTAAATAACCCAGACATTATACTTGCCGATGAGCCCACGGGCAACCTCGACCCTGAAACATCCGACGATATAATGAAGATTCTGTTTGATATTGCAGCAACAGGCAGAGCTGTTATTATGGCGACTCACAATTATAGCTTGCTTAAAAAATTTCCATCGAAAACCTTGCGCTGCGAAAAGACAAGACTAGTGGAAACCGATCACACATCGGAGATTGATTTTGATAGCTTAATGGAGTAACCTTAAGTATTTCTTTTTATTACTCTGAATCATATTGAGATCTGAATGACCTCATATTTATACAAAAGCACAATCACCATCTCCATCTAAAAATGTTTTGTTGCTTAATTGTGTGCTAACCAATTTTGTTGCAAAGTAGTTTCGATACTGTATGCGCGATAGCCATGAAAAAGGTTTTAACCCTCTCATTGATTTGGCAATTCCCCCATTGTAAACGGTTACCCTATTGGCCCCAATTACCATACTGTGCTTAATAATAATTTTGGCAAAGAGTATTGCATTCTCTGTTGAGCATGATGCATAAGGCACAGATACCACGCCATCTGCTGCATTTATCATTATAAAACCCAAGTGATTACCTTTACAACGTACCTTTATAATCGATTGGTCAAACCTTTTTGGCGACGACGAAAAGAAATATTTCTGCCCAACCACATCTCCCAATGGCGATGATACAAGCCAAGGGTTACTAATAACCCACTCCAACTCCTGCCTTTTGCGTTGCGATGGAGTGTTTGCTGTTGCCTGTTCAAACATTTTTGCAAGTTCATCATCGGGAAAGGATAAATATTCAAACTGTAGGCCTTTCATCCGATACATCTTAGCAAAAAACGGCAGCGGATTAACTAGGCTTAGCAAGGCATCGAGAATTCTCAAAAGTGGATTAAAAAACCTAAAACCTTTACCTTTCTTACTCAGTATTGCCGTAAGGCAAGGCCTTAAATATAACCTTACCCCTTTTGAGGATTGAATAAGATTAAACCTCTCCGTTTTATCGTAAACAGCTTTCGACTCTAAAGCATAGTTTGTAAAAATTAACTTACCATCCCAATCGGCAAAAGCCTCTG
This sequence comes from Bacteroidales bacterium UBA5349, assembly GCA_002410065.1. Classification (GTDB taxonomy): domain Bacteria; phylum Bacteroidota; class Bacteroidia; order Bacteroidales; family Tenuifilaceae; genus Perlabentimonas. The sequence continues at coordinate 103,560 of DHQB01000017.1, forward strand.
AGAACAAGGCAGATGCAATGCCCTTTCGCCTAAACTTTGGGTTTACCCAATTGCCACTAAGCCATGCAACCCTATGAATATCTTGGCCAGCAAAAATTGTATCGGGCAAAAGGGTTCTATAGCCAACGAGTTCATCATCAACATAAGCCATATAAAGGACCACATCATCGGGATTTGCCCTTGGGTTCTGAACGTACGATTTGGCCCTATGCCTGCTAATAGGCACAATAGCCATATTACTATAGATTGAGCTTTCAACAAAAGCTAGCAGCTCAGAAACTTTATACCGCTTAATGTTTACCATAACCTAATTCATCCTTATGCTTACCTACCAACCCTTTGGCAAGGTAATAAAACAACTCTGATTTTAATCTGACTTTGGCAGTTACCACATTCACTTCCATGGGGATACGATGTAAAAACCGATAATTATTGGTTGGCTTATAGCCAGATGTACCAACCATTAGGTCGATTTTAGGGTTTTCGCCATCAATAAAATGCTTGTATATTCGCCCATCTACCCCATGGCTTGTGAAGGGGAATGCAAATAGTTTAGGTTGGTTTGGAATATTCTGCTGCACCCAATCAACACTTTGCTGAACCTCGATGAGTTGCTGCTCAAAGGATAACTCTGAGAACAAAGAGTGAGTAAGGCTATGAGCCCCAATTGTATACCCCTTACTACTCAATGTTAAAATCTGATTGAGAGTAAGATAAGGCTGGTGTTTATCCAAATACTCCGTGAAATTTAACCCAACTGCATTGGCAATTAAATCAATGGTGCTGGAATCGTTGTGGCCCAAACTAAAGAGCACTTCCTTAATCTGCTCTACACCTATACTCTGAATCCCCGTATTGTTTCTGAGGATTTCTACTAATGATTTTTTATCCTTAAAAACCGATAAACGATTATCAATAAGGCTAAGCTTACACCGGTAGAGTAAATCGCGATTATCGATAAAATTTGGGTTAACAAAAAAGGTGGCGGGAATTCCTTTTTTTGAAAGGATTGGTTCTACGATAGTGGTAACTTCCTTAAAACCATCGTCGAAGCTTAGGAATAGTGCAGGCTTTGCTAACTTTTTCTTCCCCGAGAGTATTAAAGGGACATCAGCAGGTATAGTGGGCTCAAAATGCTTAAGCAAGAATTCGAGATGCTGTTCAAACTGCTCTGGAGTATAAACTGGATAGAGTGAGGCAACGTGCAGAGGGAATACATTAGCAACTGTATGATAAAAGGGAGCAACTATTTTTGGCTTTACCAAGCCATGTAAAACCCTGTAGGGGAAAAGTTGTGCGATGGAATGAGAGAATTCTCGAATCATTGCCTAAATAGTTTTATATACCAAGGTAGCTTATTAACTATTAAATGGTTGTATTCGCAGGGGGTAGCACCGAACCCAGAATAGAAACGGGCAATTGAATCGATATTTGAACCTTCAAAATCGAGCACAAGGTGCGAATCTGCATTCTGATGAATGTAATGATCGATTAGCGCAAACATAGCACGGACATTCTTCCCCTCTTCTGTTGATGAGGCCAAAAGGTAGATAACCTTTCCGTTCGACTTAAGGAAAAGTGCACCTGCACAAAGCTCATTATGCATATCATATGCACCCAATACCTCGCCCACCCCTTTAGCTACCGCTTGCGTAATTAACTTTGTTAGCATATCAAAATGCTTTTGTTTTAAGGGTACCATTTGGTTCCCTTTTTTAAGTTCAAGGAGTTTAAGCGCACCTAAACCCTTATGAACAAGAACATTATAGGCAACGGCCTTTGATATATTTCTCTTGGTATTACTTGAGTACCTCGACGAAATTGTTGCATAGGGTTCAATTAAATCCAAATGGTATGTAACCCTTTGTGATACTTTGGCTTTGGGATAATCGAATTTAAGGAAAGTGTTGAGACTTATAGAAATAAAACGAAACTTTGGGGGTATTGCATCTAAAAACTCACCAACCAGCTTATGGTTTATAAGCCCCAACGAGAAAAGCCCTAACTGCTGAGTAAAAAAGGGTTGATAGAGGTAACTAATGCCAAACTTTGTGTTATACGTTAATGGAAAAACAGCCTTGTAATCGTCTCCAATTAATGCATCCCAATTTTCTGCCACGATATCGAGATACCAGGAGTAGCCATAAACTATTCCGTTTACCGAATGGGCTATGCATGAATCCCACTTGGCAGTATCAATATCGTTGCGCTTAACGTAAGTTATCTTCAAAATAATTGAATTTAATTCGGTAAAATGATAAATCCATATTGGTTGGGGGTGTGGCTAGTGTGGGAGAGAGTGCCACGTTTTCGTCCCCCAACGAAAACGACAAAGCAGGCGAAACCGTTCCGGGTTCCCAGTATCAACCCACATTGGCTTCACCCCTTGTTATGCTCAGTAGTTATTTTCATAGTTTATAAGTCGTTTTGTTTTTTATTCCAGTTTTCTCAAACATATTCAATTCTAAACCCTTTTTTAAATCTCTACTTGCTGTTGCAGAAGAAATGTCTTTAAAAATATTCATATAATCTTTTCTCGAAAACTCTTTTTTCCCTAATGCAATAAAATATTCTAACCTGTCAATATCACTCAAAATTCGGTTGTTAAAATCAAGGAGTTCAGTCAAAGATTTTTCGATAACACTTAGCATATATTCAATGAAAATAGTTGAATTCCCCTCTCTATCACTTTTCCCAAGAGCATTATAATAGTCTTGTTGTGTCTGACTTATAAGGGTTTCAAAGGGCAAGAACTCAAAAACAGGGTATTTATTCATAAGAATTACCGTTTGCCAAAATCTTCCCATTCTACCATTTCCATCCAAAAATGGGTGGATGAATTCCATTTCATAATGGAAAACACAACTTTTTATTAAGATTAAATCCTCGTTACCTTTTAAATAGCTAAATAAGTCATTCATTAGGTAAGTTACATTCTCTGCTGGTGGTGCTATATGTGTAACTCTTGAGCCTTGAAATATTCCAACCCCTTGATTTCTATACTTTCCTGAACTTTCAATTAATCCCTCCAATAGGTCCTTGTGCGCTTTCAAAAAGGATTTTGAGGAAAAAGGATCATATAAAGCGATGTTATCATAAACTTTAATTGCATTTACAACCTCCAGAATATCTTTCTTTGGCCCAATAACCCTTTTGTTTTCTATCAGAGCCGTAACTTGTTCAAGAGTTAAAGTGTTCCCCTCTATTCTTAAGGATGAATGAATTGTTTTTATTTTATTCTGCTTTCTTAAATGTGGAGATGGTTTGCTAATTAAGTTAGCATTAACTTCCCCAATTTTCTCTGAAATAGAGGAAATCAGATTAAGAATTCTAGGGGTAATGTTGTAAGGTGGTTCCATTGATACTATCATTTGATACTATCAAATATAATGTCAAATATTTGTAATTTCAAGATTATCCGCGATTTTTATTCAAACTATTGTGCGTTACTAATCAAGTATGCTAATCTCTTTAACAATACTCGTTAAAACATTCTCCCACCCTTTCCACTCATTTAATCCAGAGAGGGTTTCATTGTGCCAAACAGTTACAAACGTCCCATTTACGCTTTTAACCGTTTTTGCCATTGCTGAAACTTGCTCAATGGCTTGCTCTGGATTAAGTTTCAACCCTTGTAAAAGAGCCCTATCCATAACCTGAAATGGGATTAATTTCAAAGTTAACTCTTTTTCATCAACAACATTGTAAAAATTGAAGGCGGTGCAAGTGCTTGCCCTAAATCCAATTACATCAGAATATCCCATGCTGTAATCGTATGCTATTTCGGCTTGAGCAAGCATTTGATTGGTTTTTGGAAACTGTAAACGTAAAAAATGCTGCCGGCTATGCTGAACTGGGAAGTGGAGGGCATTCTCGAGAGTTATTTTCTCCCTCATCAACTTATCAAAATTGTTAAACGTGGAGTACGATGGATGGAGGCCGACGGTATGCTTTGCCCTAATTTTGCGCATTATTTTCTGGAAAGCAGGGTGATTTACAGAAATATTCCTGTCAAACCTTGAGAAACTACCCCCCAACCAAAACCAAATAGCATTGGGAGGCAAAAAACTGAGTAGCGTATCGTAGGTGTCAAAGGGATCTGACTTTAGCCTAAAACACACTTGCCAACGCCTATATGCATCAGCAAATTTAAAATGCACAAGGCTTTTAGCCATACCTAACTTGTTTCGCAATAAACCTTTATGCTTATAGGCAAATGCATTATCTATATCAATAGTAGGTATATATTTGAACTTGCGCTTAAAGATTCTGAGGCCAGGGAAACTTTTATCCAAAATTTTGGTAAACTCATTTACCCATAAATCGACTAGGGGTAGATGCAGGAAATTGTTTTTCACTGCTAGACTTTCCTCCGAAGGGAATCGCCCATGCTGGTCGGCATTGAATGGAAGATATTCCTCGTAACGTGCAATTAAATAAAACGATGCAGCAAAAATATCGAATGGTATAGTGGATGATTCATCTGTATTGAAAAAGATAGGGAGATCGTGCCATTGCGAAACGTGAATATACTGCTCCAAAACACCTTTCTGCTGCATTATGCCATGAGGGTAAATCTGAATTGCACCCTCAACCCTACGGCAAGAATATGCAATTTTGGGCAAGGCTGATGAACGAAAGACATTCTCATCGCTTGTTAACTCAACTTTAAACCCAAGCATAGTGCCCAGCACATGATTTAAAATGTACTGAATCCGTGGTGTAATAGTATCAACAAGCACAAGTAACTGCATGGGAACGCGATAAGGTTTAGCGCTGATAAAAGTATAAAATCTTTAACGAAATTTTCACCAAATTATTGGATTCGTTGGCCGAATCATAATCCCACTTAGCAAAAAAAGAGGGGAAAAATCCCCTCTTAACTAGTATTCTTTGCAAATTAGATTTACTCTTTAATAATCTTTAAAAATGATATTTTACCATTACTGCTCTCTACCTTAAGCAGATAAAGTCCTGACTTAACACTATCGGTATTGATAGAACCCTTGGGATTATTAACTGTTAATATGGGTTGACCAATTATGCTGTAGAAGGTTATTCGATTAATACTCGACGAAGATTCTAAACTTATACTTGAGCTGAATGGATTTGGGTAAACCCTAACCTCATCCAAACCATTGTAGCCAATGCCACTAATTGGCGAAAAAGTTGCAGTTACATCCATATCCTCAACTAGGTCTATTGTTACATTTGCATCTGTCGAGGTAAAACTGCCTGTCCATCCATCAAACTTAAAACCTGTATTGGGAATTGCCAATAGGGTAAAGCTGTCTCCATCTTCAGCCGTAATTGGTGAAGTATATTCAACCTCATCAACCTCAACTACTCCGTTGCCAACAATAGTAATAGTTAACGTAAACTCTTCAATTTGTGGAATTACAACAAACGTAGGGCTAACCGTGGTATTGTCGTCATTATCAATAGCCTCAACAGCATAGTAAACTTCACCATTTATAAGCGGCAATTGCAGTGAAACTGTATAGGTATCATCAGCAACAAACTCCATAGCGATGGTTTGGTCAAGGTTTTCTGAAGAGTTACCATACTTTAACGATACCTGCTGAATGCTTCCATCGGGGTCGGTAACCTCAGCAATAAAAGTAACCTCATCATTGGCAAAGGGGCTCACAGGCGAATGCGATATGCTTCCAAACACTGGCGATTGTGGTGCCGACTCGAGGCTAGTCCACCCCAAATTATCAATGGCAATTCGGGTTACACCATCCGAAACGAGTTTTATGGTAAAATTGCCACTTACGTTAATGCTACCAAAAGAGGCATTACCAGTATCCGTTGAAACACTAACGGGATCGCCAATTTGCACATCATTTATTAAAAGAGTTATGGTTCCATCTGAGCCAGTAAACATTTGCTCATGATCAAAAGTGATAGATGAAACACCTCCTGAAATGGTTTGGGACAGTAAATAAGAACCACTCGTTTTATTTAAGCATATTGCCCGTCCATCAATCTCTAGGTCGGTACGAGCATTTGTAGCGGTCCATTTGATACTATTATCGCCTGTCCAACTCCTGCTGCTATAGGATGAACTTGCCGCTGGCATTAAAGTAAAGGTCTCTACAAATTGGCTCCCTGAACCTCCACCAGAAACGCTTATTGTGAAAGATTGAGTTTCGCTTAAACCTTCGGTACTTGCCACCAGCACCACATCATTATCGCCAATATGACCTTCGGCAGGAGTGCCATAAAGAATGGCGGTGCCATTACCATTGTCGGTAAGGGTTAACCATGTGGGTATTGTGGTTGCATTGAATGCTATTGCGGCTGAAGCATTACCAACAACGCTGGCCTGAACAGTATAAGAATACTGCTGATTAACTGTAGCCGAAATTATTGGAGTTGAACCAAAAACAACTTCAGGAACAACAACCTTAATGGTGAACGACTGATTGGCAGATGTTTCGCCATCGGTTGCCGTAAGGATAATATTATGAACTCCTTGATCGCTTTGAACTGGTGTACCCATAAGGGTTGCAGCACCATTTGTACCACCGGTAAAAGTTAACCAAGTGGGTTTTTGTGTGCAATTTATGGTAATGGGGTTACCACTTTCGCCCGTTGCAGTAACGCTGTATGCGTATTGCTCCCCAACCAATACTTCAGTAACCGGCACAGATGTGAAGTGCACGCTAATTGTGCCATCACCCCAAATTAAATTTACATACTCGGGGTGATCGATGAATGGGTTACGGTTATGCTGATAATCGCTATAAATTTTATTATTCCTATCAATCTCCTTTTGGCTAACCGGATCCTGCTCATGCCAATCCATTAGCAGATTAACTGCCCATTCCGTATATGCCGGGTAAGAGGTTCCGTTAAGCATAGGAGAATTCCAACCAGAGATTTTGCTCTCGTATCGGGTTGCCATGTAAAAATATCCACGGGCAAAATCGCCCTTATACTCATCAATGGGCTCGAAAACAGTACCCGAATAGCCCGGATATGAACTAGTTCCTTTTTTTGAACCATTGGTTGATGTCCACGTAGCACTTCCAACCTCACCAAATGGAAAATTCCCTCGCTGTCCATTTACATAACCATCGGTTGGTACCAAGTGGAACATATCGGAATACATTGGTTTTCCACCATCAAACCAACTTTTAGGGAAAGAGTGCTCCCTATTGTAGCAGCTGCCCTCACCACTATAATTCCCGCACTGATCGGAACCAAATGTATACTCATATGCGGGAGTACCACCCGGAACATCGGAGTACATGTCCCATACCTTGCCATTTGGCTTCTTATCGGTAAACTTAAAGGCTGTCCACAAGCCATCATAACTTATGACAGTATGACCGTCAATAATACTGCTTAAGGCTGTTTTTAATTCAGCGCCAGCTAACCCATTTGCCTCATCGTAATAGCCGTTGGGGGCCTGTGCCAATGAAAAAAAACTGATAGAAATAAAGAGGGTAAAAAGGACTAATAATTTTTTCATAAAAAGCGATTAAATATTTGTATTGTTTTGTAGAGTAATTCCAAAATTTGGTTTATTTAAAAACAGAATTAAATCATTATTAAACTGTCAAAAAAGGGGCGTAAATATAGTGTTATAAATTAAATGAACCATTAAGATTGTTACTTGTTTACACCAAATTCTAAAAAATATATTGTAATCGATAAATTAATCCCAATCTTTTAATAAAACTTATTGCTGAAACCATAATTACCTTTACTTTTACAGCGTAAACCAAAGAATAGATATAACATGGACGAGGACCCTTATCCGAGTAGTTGCCAAATACTAACCAGTTTGTAAGGGACCACGTTGTTTCCTTACAGATATAATTGTAGGGAAACAGTTATGATTGAAACACAAGTTAACTTCCAAGAGTTAATCCAGGAGAAGGAATGGAAAACGCTGCGGAATGAAATTATTCTTCTTGACCCATACCAAATTGCCGAGGTAATTGAGGAATTAAGCGATGAGGACGATGTAGTTCTTTTCCGCTTACTACCTCGGGATATTGCCAAAGACACATTCCAACACCTTACACACGATAAGCAAGAGCAGATTATTGGCGGATTGGCGCACAACGTCACCAAGCTCTCAAGCCTGCTTAACGACCTTGACCCTGATGATAGGACGGCCTTTCTAGAAGAGTTGCCGGGGCAAATTACCCTTAGGCTTATACAACTCCTATCGCCAGAGGAGCGAAGCGTGGCTACAAAGCTACTGGGCTATCCAAAGGATAGTATTGGAAGGCTTATGACCCCCGAATTTGTTGCCCTTAAACCACAATTTACAGTAAGCCAAGCACTCGATCACATTAGACGATTTGGGCACGATTCGGAAACCCTTAATGTGGTTTATGTTATTGATAATGATTGGAAACTGATTGACGACATTCGTATTCGCGATATTCTGCTTGCAGACCCAAACAAAACCATTGCGGATTTGATGGACAGCCGGTACGTATCTCTAAGTGCTTTTGACGACCAAGAGATAGCCATTCGGGTTTTTCAGGATCAGGATAGGGTTGCTTTACCCGTTGTTGATACTGAGGGAGTACTCCTGGGAATTGTAACCTTCGATGACATGATGGACGTTGCAGAGGAGGAGTCGACAGAAGACTTTCACAAGTTTGGTGCCTTTCAGGATGCCATTGTGAACCCGCTTAAAGCAAAAATTGGCTTTCTTTACAAAAAAAGGGTTCTGTGGCTAACTGCTCTAGTTTTTATGAACATTTTTTCGGGAGCAGCCATCGAAAGATTTGAACTAACAATTCAGGCTGTTGCTGGATTGCTTCTTTTTTTACCGTTAATAATTGCTAGCGGCGGTAATGCTGGTGCACAATCGGCTACCCTTATGATCCGATCTCTGGCAACAGGTGAGGTAGAAACAAAGGACTGGTTGTTGTTGGTAGGTAAGGAGTTTTTGGTTTCGCTGCTGCTTGGAGTAACTATGGCTGTTGGAGTTAGCCTAATTGCGAGCATACGTGCACCTGAAATTGTTGCAGTTGTTGCTCTTACCATGATACTGACAGTTATTGTCGGTAGCTTAATCGGTCTTTTATTGCCATTTGCTTTTACTCTGCTAAAATTCGACCCAGCAGCGGCAAGTGCACCGCTTATTACATCCATCGCCGATATTACGGGGGTGCTAATCTATTTCTCAATTGCTACGTCGTACTTTGGGATTTAGCTTTAGGTTTTAATCGTATGGTTTGGTGAAGGGTTCAATGCGAATACCTTTCACTTTACCTCTGCCTTTTTATAATTTACAACCATTCAAAAAAAGTTTAGGGAAATTTAAATTATACGATGCAATAATTGGGGTTATTTTTTAACTCCAATCACATCCCATGTGACCCATGAACCTATTCCACCCATTCCAAAATTGAATATTGCTGAATCATTTCTTAGATATGCAGGAGGATAAAAATGAGTGTGACCACCTCCGGAGTATTCTGGATAGCTTAATACTCCACTTGAGTCAACTATCATCTCATTACTCTGAGTATAAACAACATCAGATATTGTAGTCAATGTATCGATTCCCCAATGAATCAATACTCGATTATTAACATTGAGTGACTTTTTAATGAACCCAGAATAATAATAGGTAGAATCAGACCAAATAAGTATCCCTGTTTGCAAACTATCAACCCAAATATAAATTGGATCACTATAGGTTATTTCGAACTTATAATCACCAACATATTTATCTCGATAATCATCCTGCTGCTCTTTTTCACAAGCCACAAAGCAAAACAGGATTGAAAAAAGAATGAGTATTATTTTTGGCCTTATTGGATGGATTATCATAATATCAGCAAAATTTAAAACAACAAAGTTTAAAATTAGCTATTATTTACAATGATTTTAAAAATCTAGTTCTACCACTGTAATACCCGCACCGCCAAACTCAACGTGCTCGTCGGCAAAGGTTTTTACAAATGGCATGGTCTTTAAGAAACTCCGTATCTCCTGACGGAGAATTCCATTGCCCTTACCGTGTAGCACCCGAACACGATGGATACCAATCATAGCAGCCTCATCAATTAAATCCTGCACCTCTTCAAGTGCTGCGTCGGCTCTATATCCCCTAACATCGATATCAGATCTAAAGTTAAGTCTTTTCTTATTCAAATCGAAGCCCATGCCTGTTTGGGGCGAACGTACTATTCGCTCTGCTCTGCGATACTCGTTTAGCGAAACTCGCTCTAACCTGTTTACCTTAATACTAGTGAGCATACTGCCAAACGCAACCATTGCGCTTTTTTTATCAATCTGCATTACCTCTCCAACAGAGTCCTGCCCAATAATCCGAACCTTTTCGCCCGGTGCAATTTGTTTTGAAATTTCGGGCACCGCATCTGGAGTCAATTTTGGTTCTCCCTTTTTAGTCTTACGCTCCTCATTGCGCTTCTGGCGCAAACGAATCTGCTCCATCCTATTCTCTAGGGTCGAATCGAACTCAGGTTCTTGCTCTGCAATAATCTTTTTTTGCTCTTCAAGGGTTGCCCTAGCCTTCTGGGTTCTAACCCTATCAGCATCCGACTCCTTAATCTCACGTATGGTATTCTCAATAATTTTGTTCGATTTAGCAAGTACAGCCTCAGCCTCGTCTTTTGCCTTTTTCAGAATTTCCTTTCGCTTACTTTTTATGGTTTCTAACTCCTCAGCAAGTTGGTTCTCATACTCCTCAGTTTTCTTTGATGATATCCTAATCTGATCGCGCTTGCGCTCCCAGTATCGCTTATCTCTCGATATTTCCTTTAAGTGCTTCTCAAAAGTGATGTGGTCGGTTCCTGTTTTTGCCTCGGCAAGTTTAAGAACCTCCTCAGGGACTCCAATTTTGCGAGCAATTTCAAAGGCAAAACTACTCCCAGGTTTGCCTATTTCCAACTTAAACAAAGGCTCTATCTTCCCCATATCGAAAAGCATCGCACCATTAATTACCCCTTGGGTGTTGGCTGCAAAATGCTTAAGGTTACTGTAGTGCGTGGTAATAACCCCAAAAGTACCCAACTGGGTTAGCTGCTGAAGAATTGCCTCGGCAATTGCTCCTCCAGCTATAGGCTCGGTTCCTGCACCAAACTCATCAATAAGTACAAGGGTTTGCTCATTGGCGTATTTAATAAAAAACTTCATGTTAAGCAGGTGAGAGCTATAGGTACTTAAATCATTCTCAATGGATTGCTCATCACCTATATCAATAAACAGTTTTGAGAAGATACCCATTTCTGAGTTTTCAAGAACTGGTGGTAAAAAACCACATTGCAGCATGTATTGTGATACTCCAAGAGTTTTTAAGCATACCGATTTACCCCCAGCATTTGGTCCTGATATCAACAAGATTCTGTTGTTTTTATCCAACTCGATATCGAGCGGAACAACTTGTTTTCCCTCCCTCTTAAGCGCCTGTAATAGCAATGGATGAACTGCCTTACGAAGGTAAATCTTAGGCTCTGCCTGCAGAATAGGCATTGCACCAACAACAGAAACCGCAAAAAGCCCTTTGGCCCTAATAAAATCTATGTCGCCAAGAAAATCATACGCTTTTAGTAATTCAGGTAAATATGGCCTTATACTATCAGCAAACTCTACCAGAATCTTCACAATCTCACGGCGCTCATCATATTCCAACTCTCGAATCTCGTTGTTAAGTTCAACTACCTCAACAGGTTCAATAAAAACAGTTTTCCCTGTTGCAGACTCATCATGGATAATCCCTTTTAGTTTACGCTTATTTGATGCACTAACTGGGATAACAATACGACCCTCGCGCATGGATGTTGTGGCGTCGTCATCAACTAAACCTTCCGCTTGAGCAGCCTTAAGTATAGAACCTATACGTTTTGATACCGAGGTTTGCTTTGATGCAATCTCGCTACGAATACGGGCAAGTTCTGATGATGCATTATCCTTTATTTTGCCAAAACGGTTCAGAATTGCATCTATTCTGTCGGCTACAAAGGGGAAATAATCTACACCCGTAGCTAAATCAGCAAGGTATGGATATTGCGGTTTTTCGCCTTTCTTCAAAAACCTTACAACTGCCTTAATGGCATCTAGCGAACGGCGGAGGGTAAACACTTCCGCCTCGTCGAGCCAAGTTCCATCATGCTTAATCCTATTAAGAAAGGGAGTTGTATCGGCATAACCATCAACCGGAAAGGAGTCCTCCATCTGGCAGATGGTTTTCATCTCGTTGGTTTGATGAATTAACCTTGAGATAACCTTAAAGTCAGTATAAAAAGAAACCTCCTCGGCCTTGCGTTTACCCATTGGGCAAAGGCAAAGTGCTACTACCTGATTCTGGATACTCTTAAAACCAATCTTCTCCTCGAAAGTATTAGGGTAGATATTCTGCATGTTAGCTAACCTAGTTTAAAATTACCTAGCAAAGATAAGAAGAGTTTAACTTTTGCTGCTATCAATTACAACACCAAAGTAAACACCCTGCACTACCTTATCAATCCACTGGTTTAATACTGTTGTTGATAAATTATCTAAAGTACACATTAGCCTCAGCTCTACTGAAGGTTTTACGCCATCGTACGAGGGCTGAACATAAACCCTGTTTAATAATTTAAACCCTAATTCCGAATAGAATTTTATTCGCCTTTTGCTTTGATCATCAAGCGGCGGTTCAACCTCGAGAAGCAAAGGTTTAACTATGGAATTGAGGAGTTTACGAACAACTTGCTTTCCAATGCCCTTGCCCTGCAGATAGGGCATAATGGCAAAGTGCTCGATATAAACAAACTCATTAAAGTCCCAAAAGGTGATTAAGCCAATTAAAGCATCATCCTGATAAATATGGTTGATATGGCAACGGGGGTTTGAGAGTAGTTGAACAAGCTGACTATGCTCTCGTCGCTCCTCTGGTGGAAAACTATTCTCATAAAGTTCTTTTATGGCTAAAAGATTCTCATTGGATTGAGAACGTTCAAATCTGATTAACATACTGAATGTTTACAAAAAAGGCACTACTGACCGATGAAAGGAACAGGAGTGCCTTGAATTATTAGGCTGGATATGGTTAAACTATTCCGGCAAATCCCATAAAAGCTAATGCTAAAATACCTGCAGTTACCAGTGCTATTGGAGCACCCTTCATTCCCTTTGGAAGGTCAACTAAATCAAGCGATTCGCGAATCCCTGCAAATACTACCAAGGCTAATGCAAACCCAACCGCAGTGGATACGGCAAAAACTACGCTCTCAAGAAGGTTAAACTCCTTTTGAACCAAAAGAATGGCTACTCCAAGGATAGTACAGTTAGTTGTAATTAAGGGTAAGAAAACACCCAAGGCCTGATATAGTGCAGGGCTAACCTTTTTAAGTATAATCTCAACCATTTGAACCAGAGCCGCAATTACCAGAATATAGGCTACAGTTTGCATATAAGCAATGCCCAAGGGGATTAGCACAAAATACATGACGAGGTACGTAACAATAGCAGAAATTGTCATAACAAAGGTTACTGCACCACCCATTCCCATTGCCGTTTCAATCTTATTTGATACCCCAAGGAAAGGACAAATTCCCAAGAATTGAACCAACACAATATTGTTGACAAATACGGCTGATATTATAATTATTATATATTCCATATCAATAACTATTTTTTGGATAATTTATTCATAACGGCGATGAGATAACCAAGCGCTATAAAAGCACCTGGCGCAAGAACAAAAATAAGCATTGCATATTTATCGGGGAAAAGGGCTACACCAAAAACTTTTCCACTGCCAAGAATTTCTCTGATTGATCCCAGCAGAGTAAGTGCAAAAGTAAATCCAAGTCCCATACCTAAACCGTCAATAAATGAAGCGCCAACCGTATTCTTCGAAGCAAAGGCTTCGGCCCTACCCAATACAATGCAGTTAACCACAATTAGCGGAATAAACAGACCAAGCTGTGCGTGCAATGCAGGGAGAAAACCGGCCATACTTAAATCGACCATGGTTACAAATGATGCAATAATAACAATATAGGAAGGGATACGTACTTTAGCAGGAATAACATCTTTAACCATTGATATTGCTACGTTACCCATTACTAGTACAAAGGTAGTGGCAAGCCCCATTCCCATGCCATTAATTGCACTAGTTGTGGTTCCAAGGGTTGGACACATTCCCAGCAACAAAACAAAAACAGGGTTCTCTTTTACAAAACCTTTCGTAAAATTTGATAGCCGGTTCATTTCACGCCTCCTTCCTTAATTAATGCATCGTAAGCCCTTTGAACAGCATCGCAATATGCTCTTGAACTGATAGTAGATGCGGTAATGGCGTCAACATTTCCACCATCTTTTCTAACAGATAACTTAAAATCTGAAGGATTTTTACCCTGGAATTGAACGCTGAATTTTGATTTTCCGCTTTCCATCTTATCGCCCAACCCTGGGGTTTCTGTATGGGCAATAACCTCAATGGAGTGTATTGTTGCATCAGGCAAAAAACCTACCATTAAATCAACCTGTCCGCCAAAACCATTTTTGGTAAAGGTTTGAATTGCTGTGCCTACGGGCTCACCATTTTTTGTGGCAGGGTAAAAGATTATTTTACCTCCATCAACTTCCCTCTCAAAACTTTGCGCTGTTGGTTTATTGTCAAACTCAGGAAGAACCTTACTTATGGCACCATTAACCTTAGCATTTTTTGCATCGTTAATTGGTCTCTTAGTAAAACTGTAAACAAATCCCAAACTTGCTGATGATAGAAGTGTTATCGTTAGCAGAGTGATGGTCATGTTCTTAAAAGTTGATTCTTTAGCCATACTAGTAAATGTTAAATGTATAATGACTAATGATTAATAATCTTTGCATTCGCATTTTTTTGTGCTGTTTTTCTGGATGATATAAATATCGCTGTTAACTCGCTTGATTCATTTATTAATAGGTGCAATTGTTCAGTATTTGATAAAACACTTTCGTCTCTAGCAAACTCTAACCAAAAATGTGACTCATCAACCTCCTCAAGAGCTATGCTTAACTTTGAGACAAAACTCTTTTTTGACTGGGCAATACAAGCTGCACGATAATTCGCAGCAACAGATGTTGAACATCTAATTAACTGCCCCTGAAGGTGCATTCCTAATTTATTATTTGGAAATTGCATGGAAATTTTTACACAATCATGTGCAAATTTTTTTGTTCTTTTCTTTAAATCCATTTCAACCATGCTAATCCAAATTATTCATTAATCAATGATTATTAATCATTTAATCTCCTCTCCAAATCGTGATGGTTTTATGTATCTGTTAATTAGGGGTACAAAAGCATTCATTATCAAAATTGCAAAGGAAATGCCCTCGGGATAAGCCCCCCAAACTCTTATAATTACGGTGATTAATCCTATTCCAATTCCAAAAATCCACATCCCCTTGGGATGCATTGGCGAGGTAACATAATCGGTTGCCATAAATATCGCCCCCAGCATTACACCTCCTGTAAGCAAATGGAAAAGAGGATCGGCATTAGCCTCGGGGTTAATAAACCAAAGGATCCCTGTAAAAACACTAATGGTTGCAATAATAGAAATGGGAATATGCCAGGTTATAACTTTTGTAAACAGCATCCATAGTAGCCCAATGAGCAGTGCAAATGCGGCAATTTCACCTAGTGATCCCCCCATGGTTCCCATAAAGAGTTCCATATGACTTGGAATTTGACTAGAGATATTGCTCATCAAATCGCCCTTTGCTAAACCCTCCTTCACAATTGCCAAGGGGGTGGCGCCGGTAATCGCATCGGTATCCATTCGCATTGCCATTGGCAAGGGCCAACTTGTCATTTGCACAGGAAAAGAAACAAGTAGGAACACACGACCTACTAAGGCTGGGTTAAAAGGATTCTTCCCTAACCCCCCAAAGGTCATTTTTCCAACCCCAATGGCCACCATTGCGCCAATAATAACAATCCACCAGGGTAAATTCGACGGAAGATTAAAGGCTAAAAGAAGCCCAGTAACCAAAGCTGACCCATCGGTTATGCTAGGTTTAACTTTTAGTACAAACTTTTGCAAAAGGAACTCAAAAGCCAAGCACGTTAATATGGATATTGACGTTACCACCAGCGCTTCAATGCCAAAGTAAAAAAGCGTAACCGCCAACGCAGGAATGAGCGCCAGCACCACATTGTACATCAACCTTGGAGTAGAATTACCACTGTGGATATGAGGCGATGGTGATACAACAAGCAGTTTATTCATTATTTTAGGGTTTATATCATCTATTCTATTTGATTTTTATTTCTTTCGGGCTCTAATCATTGCTGAAACATCACCCTTACCCAAGCGGATATAATCGAGTAGAGGGAGATTTGCTGGGCATACAAAGCTGCACGATCCGCACTCCATACAATCCAGTATCCGATCCTCCTCCATGCGTTCTGTCATCTTACGCTGTGATAGTCGGATAAGTAGGTATGGCTCAAGCCCCATAGGGCAAGCACTAATACATTTACCACATCTTATGCATGCTGGCTGCATTACTGGGCGTAGAGATTCCTTAACTGGGAAAAGGATAACTCCAGAAGTACCTTTTGTAACAGGCGCTTCAGTAGAGCTTAATGCCTTACCCATCATAGGGCCGCCATTTACAACTTTGGCATTATCCTTTGGTATTCCACCGGCAGCCTCAATTAGGTTTGAGATTGGTGTACCAATTCGAACCATAAAGTTGCCTTTTTTAGCAAGATTTTTTCCCGTAACAGTAACCACGCGCTCAATTAAAGGCTTGTTTTTTTGAACCGCCTCATAAACAGCAAAGGCAGTACCAACATTATGAACTACAGTTCCAACTTCAATTGGCAATGCACCCGATGGAACCTCGCGGTTAATTAGCGATTTAATTAACTGTTTCTCACCTCCTTGAGGATATTTCACTTTTAGAGCATGAACTTCAATCCCTTTGTAATTTGCAGCGGTAGACTTTAAATGCCTAATCGCATCGGGCTTATTGTTCTCAACTCCAATAAGGGCGCGTTCAACTCCAAGCGCTTTTTTTAGCAGAAGGATTCCAATCATCAATTCATTTGCTTTTTCAAGCATCAGCCTATGGTCGGATGTGAGGTAAGGCTCACACTCAACACCATTAATAATAAGCACATCGGCCTTTTTACCTTTGGGAATTGAGAGTTTTACATGCGAGGGAAAAGTTGCGCCTCCAAGTCCAACAATACCAGCCCCATTCACTTTGGCAATAATTTCCTCTGCCGATAAAGCAATCTCCTTCTTAAGATCTGGGGTTCTGTCAATTTCAGAAACCCACTCATCACCCTCAACCGTAATTGTAACAGCAGGGCGCTTATACCCAGTTGAGTCAATAATTGGATCAAGCGATGCTACGGTTCCCGAAACCGAAGAATGTATATTAGCAGAAACAAAACCAGAACTTTTGGCAATTATCTGTCCCACCAATACCCTATCGCCTTTGGCAACAGCAGGGGTTGCAGGAGCACCAATATGTTGAGATATAGGAATAACCACTTGCTGAGGTAAAGGCAGTACCTCAATTGGCACATTGGCCGAAAGTTTACTCTCTGGGGGATGTACCCCGCCTTTTGGGAACGTTTTTAACACGATTATCTGGTTTTTTAGATATGAGTTATTAAAACTATTTGCAGATTTTCCAGCGTTACGCCGTTTCTGTCTCACTTTTAGCTTCTAACTTTTCCTTTTTGGGCGGAAAGTTAATTTCCAAAATTGAACCAGTTGGGCATTCATCCACGCATTTGCGGCAAAGTTTACACTTATCGTAATCGATATACGCCAAGAAATTTTCCAGAGTTATTGCATCGAATGGACAAACCTTAACACACTTGCCACAACCTATACAGGCAACCGAGCATGATTTTTTGGCAACTCCCCCTTTATCCTTGTTGATACACGAAACAAAAATACGCTTATCCTTTGGTCCTTTCTTGCGTAGTTCAATAATGCCTTTAGGGCATGCTGTAACACAAGCACCACACGCTGTACAATTATCTTGGGAAACTATTGGAAGGCCTGTTTTTTCATCAATATAAATTGCATCGAATGCACATACAGCAACACAATCGCCTAAACCCAAGCAGCCAAATTGGCAACCCGTATCGCCACTGAATAATGTTGTTGCCAACTTGCACGAAGATGCCCCATTGTAGTTAGCTGTTTTAGGCCTATTATTGGGGGATCCAGAACAGCGCACAACAGCAATCATTGGTAACTGCTCAGCAGCACTCTTACCTACTACTTTAGCTGCAGCTACTGAAGTTTCGTTCCCTCCTACTGGGCAAAAAAAGCCGCTGATATCATCTGCATTAACAAATGCTTCGGCAAACCCCCTACACCCCGGATACCCGCACCCCCCGCAGTTTGCACCCGGCAAAACGGCTTCTACCTCATCAATGCGAGGATCTTCATACACCTTAAACTTCTGGGCTACAAAATAGAGAATTACCGCAGAAAGCACTCCAAGTGCACTTAGCATTAAAACGGTATAAATAATAATTGAATAACTCATGCTATTCTATAATTAAAGTGATTCTAGTTCAAAAGTAATGTGGTTTGAAATGTTATCCTTGAATAAATATAGCGCATAATAATAAGCCGCCAAAATACCAAGAGATGCCAATCCAACTACTCCCTCGCTAACATTGAAAATGGTTAGAATAATTAAAACGGCAACAACAACAATAAATGGCAGGATATATCCAATAAAAAGAGCCTTAAACCCCATAGTTTGCTTAAGGATTACCAAAACACTATCGCCAACTTTCAGATTATGGTTAGGTTTTAGAACGGAGATTATTTTCTCGGTGGTATCAGAAAGGCCACAGACACCCTTTGCATGGCAAGCTGCACAAGCCGATTGGCTTATAATAGACACAGTTATTTCATCCAAATTAATTTCCTGAACCCTACCAATATGATCTACAGTTTTAGTACTTTTAGTCATTTAGTATACGCTTGAAAATTATCTACAAAAATAATTACTTTAATTATTGATATCAATCAACTGGACTTAAGTTTGTAGTTTAGATTCATTATAAATAAATCTAAATATTATAATTCAACTAAACTTTTTAGAAAAAACTTATATTTGTGATAAATAACACCAAAACTAAAAATCTATGAAAAAACTACTATTTGCATTTGCTCTGTTATTATCAAGTACGAGCCTATTAAATGCACAAATTGAAACCTTCGATCTTTCAACTTATAAATGCGAATTAAGGGTTGAAAAAA
>DHQB01000003.1 GCA_002410065.1 Bacteroidales bacterium UBA5349
CGGTTTTAATTGGGGCTAATATATAAGTATTTGATTTTATGGAATTTTAAAGACAACTAACCCTTTCAGGATTTTAAATTTTTATAGGCTCAGATTAAAACATCTTACAAATTCAGGTCAGAAATAACAAAATTTACCCCGTGAAATAGGTTTTGTGGTAACTGCGTTAAATTTCACGGGGTAATTAAAATTTGCCTATTTATCCTACAAACAAGTTAGGTAATTAGGTTAATTAATTTTTAACGCAACGAACAGAAAAACCATTCGTCTTGTTATTTTCACTTTTCATAACATCGCTTTCAGCGCTGTCTAGGTAAATAGCCAGAGCGGTATGGGTATCATCCTGGGTAGCAGTCCACCACTGACCTGTCCGTCTCATACTCGAGAATACTCCATTGTATCGCATGCCACCCGGAAGGGCGGTAAAACCACTTTCGTTGGTTGCCCCCTGGTTAGGCTCATCCCAATGCGTTGTTCCAGATTCTTTGAGTTTGCCTCCGGCTTCTTCTGCACCCCCCAAATAGGTGATTAAGGTTGTCCAATCGGCATTGGTTGGTGCGTGCCAACCAGTGGGGCATAGTTTATCCGTATTTACTGTGTACCAATTATACAAGGCTCCATAAATGTTGGCATGTGAAGTTAGATCATGATCGTACCAGCAATATCCAGGGGTAGTTAAACCGAGCCATGCGTCTTTATCGGTTACTAAAGGAATAGCTAAACCATCACTGTATTTGGTGGTTTTTAAGTTTTCGGCCATCCAAGTTTGGTTACCAATGATTACGGTTTCATAAATGTTGCCATCTCCATCTACGCAATCTTTGGTGGTAAACGAAAAGGCGTTGCCATAGTTTGTGCCCACACTGTTGACGGCATAAGCCCGAACGTAATAGGTCGTGTTTGCTTCTAGGTCTTTAATATTGCTAGTGAAACTGCCTATTCCATCGCCATCCACTGTTTTACTGTCATTTATGGTTGGGGTTTCGTTTGTACTCCAACATACTCCACGGATAATAATCGCTGCACCGCCATCATCGGTTATATCGCCACCTGAAACGGCTGTTGTACGCATAATTCCGGTAACTTCAGCTGTGGTTAATACGGCGAGAACGTTAGCATCATCCTTTTTGCAACTGCTTGAAAGCACTAATAAACCCATTATTAATGCATAAAGCAAAAAACTTGTTTTTTTAATCATTTTGTAAAGATTTAATGGTTAAATGTTTTTTAGTTTATCGTTTTGCTGGTGTTCTATTATATCTGTTAGGGTTTGATAAAAAGAATCTTAATTCCCGTGAAATACGCTTTGTGGTAACTGCGTTAAATTTCATGGGGTAAATAAAATCTGCCTATTTATCAACAAAAAAACAAGGCAATAAGGACAATTAATTTTTAACGCAACGTATAGAACTGCCCATTTTTTTAGGATTTGTTTGTTCGATTATCATAGCATCTTCATTTGTCATACCCTGCATATAAGCTTGACTGGAGTCGGAGGAGTCATCGGTCGCACTCCACCACACTGCGTCTGTACCTAAAAAACCGAAGCCAGTCATGCGCGTAATAATGCCTCCCGGAAGAGCTGTAAAGCCAGACGCGTTGGTAGCTCCCGTATTAGGGCTCAACCAATGGGTAGTGCCAACTTCTTTAAGTTTACCCCCTGCAACAGCGGAACCCCCCAAATAGGCAGTTAGGGTTGCCCAATCATCATTGGTTGGTACGTGCCAGCCCGTTGGGCAAATTTTGCCAGTGTTAACCACATACCAAGTGTACAAAGCTCCGTACGTATCTTTGTTAGCCGTTTCATCATTATCGTACCAGCAGTATATGGGGGTATTGTCATTATACCACTCTTCATCTAACGTAATGGCTGTTCCATCTTTGTATTTGGTGGTTTTTAGGTTTTCGGCCATCCATGTTTGTGTACCTATTTTAACGGTTGAATAAACGTTGCCACTGGCATCTTTGACATCTTCCGGAGTGGTGAATTTTATGATTTCACCATAGCTTGTTCCCTTGCTGTTGGAAGCATAAGCCCGAACGTAATAAGTTGTTTTTTTAACTAAGCCTTTCATTTCACTGATAAATATTCCTTTCCCTTCACCATCCGCAGTTTTGTTGTCGTTTATGGTTGGGGTTTCGTTTGTACTCCAGCATACGCCACGGGCTTTTACAGGTGAGACTCCATCATTGGTAATATCACCTCCCGATACGGCGGTTGTTGGGGTAATTTGGGTAACTTCAGTTGTGGTTAATACGGGCAGATTCAAGTCCTCCTTTATACAACGAATAGAAAAACCGTTTTCTACACTGCCAACGTATTTTTTAATTACAGAGGTTTCGTGGTTTAAATTTAGGTAAAAAGGGGTGCCAGATTCAAGAACACTCGAAGTCCACCAATTGCCGTGGACTTTAATATTAGCGGCTACCCCACTCCAGCGACGGGAGCCCCCGGGAAGGGCCGTAAAACCAAATTCGTCGGTTGCTCCTACGTTAGGACTAGTCCAATGCGCTGTGCCGGTTTCTTTAAGTTTGCCTCCTGCTACGTCTTCACCTTCCAAAAAGTTAATTAGTTCGGTCCATTCGGCATTGGTTGGTACATGCCAGCCCGTGGGGCATAGCTTTTTAGTGTTTACTGCGGAAAAGTTATACAGAGCTCCGTAGGTTTTGCCATTCGTCGCTTGGTCATTATCGTACCAGCAATAGGCAGGGTTTGCAGGGATATTCCAAACCTCATCCAATGGTATTCCACTGCCATCGTTGTACTTGGTGGTTTTTAGGTTTTCGGCCATCCAAGTTTGGTTGCCAATGGTTACAGTTTTATAAACGTTGCCATCGGCATCTATAACAATTTCTTCAGGTTCATTGTCATCATCCTTTTTGCAACCGCTCGAAAGCACTAATAATCCCAATATTAATGCGTAAAGCAAAAAACTTGTTTTTTTTATCATTTTTGTAAAATTTAATGGGTCGTTTTTAAAAGTAATTGGTTTGTTTCTGTTTAATTATTGCTGCTTTTGGTTTGTTAAAATGATTAGTTGTGTGAAAAAATCGTTATGGCCATAGTTTTTGTTTTAAGCCTTCGCTCTTGTTCCATGGGCAATGCAAGATTAACCTGGAGGTTTTCAGGAAATGTTTTTTTGAGTACCCTGGCACGTTGTTATTGTTGTCGGCAATTTTCGCCAGGTAAGGATTTACTTCAGTGTCGGAACCCACATCAAAATAATCTTGAGCGGAATTAAAAAACGAGATAATATAAAGGCGTATTAACAAAATCGATATTTTTTATAGCAATTGATCGTACTCTAGTTTTTTTCTATTCAAATAAAAGCCTCGAAAACACTAGCGAGAGCGGCAAACCCATAACATTTTCGAGAGTAAAATCTAAGTAGATTCATCTGCTTTACAAAGTTTGGCAATTACTTGTTAATAAAAATCACGGGAAACCGTTATAAAAAAAAGGGTTTTCCCTTATTTTAGAAATATTGCTATCTTGCATTGTGTTTTTTTTCTACAAATTTTCTAGTACTTAGCCTTTAGTTATGCAGGTAGTATTTTTGGTTGCCGATTACCCTATGGTTTTGGAGGGTTTAAAAAAAGTTATGTCTGAGATTGACAAAAACTTTAACATTTTTAGCTTTGTTTGTCCTGAGAGATGTATTGAAAAGTCAAAGGAAATTACTCCAAACCTCCTAATTACTGATTTATACCCCACAGGAATGGATGGCACCGAACTTGTTCGAAGGCTAAAGGTGGAGGCTGATTCGCTAAAGGTTATATTTGCGACTGATTACTACAAACCGTGGAGAGTGAAATCCGCTTTAAAGCAAAAGCCTAATGGGCTTATTTTTAAAAACGACCCAGTTGAGGAAATAAGCAATGCTATAACTGCTGTTGTTAGCGGCAAAACATACTATAGTGATGCGGTTAAGGATAAAATTTTTGAAATTTCATTTACTCTTAATGAACCATGCTTCACCAATCGTGAAATTGAAGTTATTAATCTAATTGCCAAGGGCAAAACCTCTAAAGAAATAGCGGTAGATATGGGTGTTTCGGTTAATACTATTGAAACATACCGAAAGACTTTATTTAATAAAATGGAGGTAAATAATAGCGTTAGGCTCATAATTAAAGCCATTAAACTTGGTATTATTAAGGACTAAAATACTTAAGTATTAGAAATACTCACTCATTATCCGCTTGTTGGCATATATTCATCTATAAGTATATTCATATTAGCTGTATTTCTTTAATTCATTGAGTTGCCATTGTCGCTCTTTTGTAACTTTAGCTAACTGGTCTGGAAATGCTAATTGTATTGTTTTTATAGCATAATCAGAACAAACTATTGCATGTTCTTTGATGTGACCAACACTAACGGCTTGTCCCGCTGCCCTAAAAACATTTTTTACAATTTCAGATTTGCATTGTCTTGCAACTTCATGAATTTTTAAAGCTGCTTGCCTAACTTCATGGACAGAGGCTTCTCCTATTTGCCATAATTCATTTGTTTTAAATCCAAAGGTAATTGTTGTAAAGTCAATTCCCTCAAAATCAGCGAGTGGCAATATGTGTTTTACGCAATTAATCGCCCATTTAGTTAAATTAATCTGGCTTGTTTGCCCACAAAACTCATCAATATCATTACGCAAATCGATGTTATCAATTATTCTAATCTTTGGTTTTGTTACCATAATCACTGTGATTGTGTTTCATGAACTTGCCCTTAACGGATGGCGGTATGGTTAGTTGCCGATTTCGAAGCACTTACCTATCAAGTTACAACTTCTTTTGATACGAGCTGTGCCGCTCGAATACTCACTGCACCGGCAATTTACTATACCGCGTGTTAGGTTTTCGTGCATTGTTGTGAATCTAAAAATACGAAATCTTCCCCGAAATTCATCGGAGAAGATTTTAAAGTTATTCAATCATTATTTGAAATCATTTCAATGTTTGTGCGTGGAGTGTCCAGCTCCTTGGTCAACGATATCATGAATAGCTTCGATAGTATGGGTGTAATCAACATACGCTTCTACATATTCGCGGCCTTTTTCTGGAGAATCATTCTTAACTTTGTCAAGTGCTGCTACTTTTAAGTATTTCTCCCTTATCGCTTTTCCAATATGGTTGTTTAATTTGACAAGAAGGTCATCTATATTTTTACTTTCTATTGCCTGGTCACTAAGTTGAATAATTGGCTTAGTAGTTCCAGATGGTTTTAACCCTGTGTATGGAGCACCTTCTGTCTCTCTGTGCAGTCTTACAAGGGTTTCAAAGAAATGTTTTTCAACAATAGCATATACTTCTTTGTCGCTAGATTTTAAAGCATAGGTTTTATTGAACAAAGGAATAATTTCCTTTTCTTGTTCAGGGGTAATCCATTTCAGAACTAAATTAACGTTGTTCGTTTCTAGGGCTTTAGTAGCATCTTTAATTGTAGGACCATCGTAGGAGTCGCAATGGGCAGATGCCGGAGGTGAGCCGAATACCATAAAGAATGATACGAATACAAGTGATAGGACTGTTTGCAAACTTGTTTTACGGTTTTTAAGAAGTCTCGTTGGAACTTCTGTTCTCAAATTCATTTCTGTTGTTCTCATGACACAAATTTTTTAATTGTTATTAATAAAATTATCTTGGGTCAAAAGTACGCTCAGAAATATCCTTGTGCGACCTACTTTGTAATGTAGTACCCATTTAATAACAACTTGAAGTCCTATTTCTTAAAAAAGGACTTTATTAGACAGTTTATGTAGATTAAATGCACGCTTTTATATTTTCTTCTTGTATTCGCTCGGGGTAAGGCCTGTCATTTTTTTAAATACCCTGTTAAATGCCGATTTAGTATTAAAACCACTATCGTAGGCAATTCCTAAAAAGGACAAGTTTTCAAAATCAGGGTTACTTATCCTCGATTTCACTTCTTCTATCCTATATTGATTAACAAAATCAAAAAAATTAACACCAAAATGTTCATTAATAACCCGAGAAAGGTGATGTGAAGGTATTTCAATTTTTTTTGCCAATTCAGGAAGTGAAAGATTAGCCTCCAGATAAGGCTTTTCGGTAGCCATAAAAAGTTTTAATTTACTCACATAATTTTCAATATCAGATTCTTTCAAAAATGTACCGGTATATTTCGTCTTTGGTTCGGTCTCTTCTTCGGTATCCCGGTCAGAATATTGAATGAAAATTTCCTTTTGCTTTAAGCCATAATAACCAATCAGGATAATAAAAGCGGACAAAGAAAGAGAAAGGCCGTGAGTACAAAAAATCCAGGAGAACAGATGAAAAACATGATGGATCGTAGCAAAAATCATTAATACTGTCCAAATGCCCCCAAAAATATAGACAAGCATTCTTAACCAGTTCAGGTTAACATTCTCATAAGATGAAAAATAATTGAAAATATTGATGTCCAATTTTTTAAAGAGAATCATTGAAAAAATAAAATAGAATGGCCCTGATAAAACTGTAATAATTAGAAATAAATTAAAAAACATAGGAGTCCCATGTTCACTTTCTACATGGTCAAGTCTTATTACTTCTGATATTTCCGGAAAGAAGGAAGCGATAACGATAAATAAGTTGAATAATATAAAAGGTATAAAATGTAGCAGTTTTTCTCTATTGAATTCAAATTTTTGGTCAATCAATGCAGAAATATACAAAAACAGGAATGGCCCATGAAGTAAGAGTAATGAAATAAAACTTGCTGAAAGAAGGTGAAATTCTATAAAGAGTTTATTTGAAAACAAAGCGTATATGCCTGTGTATAAACCTAAATAAATTAACCAGCAAATTAGTATCTTATCATGTATAGCCTTTTTTTTCTGTAAAACCAAAAACCCAAAAAACAAAGCGTTGAAAGCAGCTATTAAAAATATATATTTCATGGTTTATTTCTAAAAATTCGTTATGTCAATAATTTGCAGCATGTTTTTTGCATGAAACCTAACTAGTAAATAAATAAAGTCCGGCTTAAACATTTTTATAAATCTCAGGAGTGTTTAAGCCGAACTTTAAGTGGATGGTTGCCTTATTCCTTCAACCACTTATCTAACCAGCCCTTAAATTCCCTTTGCCAAAGAATTCCGTTCTGGGGTTTTAGTACCCAGTGGTTTTCGTCGGGGAAGAAAAGGAGTTTGCTTGGAACACCAAGCATTTGGGCTGTATTAAAGGCTGCCATGCTCTGTGTGTAAGGGATACGGAAATCATTACCTCCGTGAATAATCAGAATAGGGGTATCCCAATTCTTCACAAATTTATGTGCACTTTGCTTGTAGCTATTCATGGCTACTTTATTATCTGTATCCCATGGTGCTCCACCCATTTCCCACTCATCAAAAAACATCTCCTCGGTGGTCATGTACTCCATTTCGGAGTTGAATACTCCGCAGTGCGAGATAAACGCCTTGAAGCGTTTGTTGTGATTACCTGCCAGCCAGAATACGGTGTACCCGCCATAGCTGGCTCCAATTGCACCCAAGCGATTCTCATCAACCCATGGCTCTTGCTTAACCTCATCTATTGCAGCAAGCAGGTCGCGCATTTCTTGTCCGCCGTGGTCTTTGCTAATTTCGTCGGTCCATTGCTGACCAAAGGTCAGTGAGCCTCTACGGGCTGGTGCAACAACAACGTAGCCGTTTGATGCCATAATAGAGAAGTTCCAGCGGTAGCTCCAAAACTGGCTAACGGGGCTTTGTGGACCGCCCTCGCAGTAGAGTAATGCTGGGTGTTTTTTTGTTTTATCGAAGTTTGGAGGAAGAATAACCCAAGTATGCACCAATTTCCCGTCACTCGATTTAATCCAACGGCGCTCAACGGTGGGCATGGTTAGCTGGCTAAGTATTTCAGTGTTTATTGATGAAATTTGCAGTTCTTCACCAGTCTCAGGATTAACACTAAAAATCTCTGCGGGTGATATCATTGATACTTTTGTGCCAATTAGCATATTGCCCGCTAAAGCAACAGAGTGATAGTCGTGTATCCCTTCTGTTATGGGTTTAATTTCTTTAGTCTCAATATTCATCCTATAAATTTGGTGTGTTCCTTCAACTCCTGCTACAAAGTAGATTGATTTACCATCGGTAGTCCACTGGATACCAGAAGGAGAGTAGTCAAAATTGTCGGTTAGGTATGTCTTTTCGCCCGATTTAATATCCTTCAGAAAAACACGTTCCTTGTCAGCTTCAAAACCTGGGCGTTCCATTGATGACCAAATCATCTTCCCAGCATCTGGGGCAAAAACGGGTTGCTTATCGTATCCTAGCATTCCTTCGGTAAGGTTTGTGGTTTCGCCCGATTCGAGTTTGTAGAGGTAAATATCAGAGTTAGTACTAAATGCGTACTCTTTTCCACTTAACTTTTTGCAGGTGTAGGCAATCCCTTTTCCATGGGTGGTCCATGAAATTTCTTCCATTCCTCCA
This sequence comes from Bacteroidales bacterium UBA5349, assembly GCA_002410065.1. Taxonomy (GTDB): domain Bacteria; phylum Bacteroidota; class Bacteroidia; order Bacteroidales; family Tenuifilaceae; genus Perlabentimonas. The sequence goes on from DHQB01000003.1 coordinate 8,436, forward strand.
AATGGTTTTAGGGGCGAGTCAAAGGCCTCATTGGGCATAATATCCTTAGCGTTTAGCACCTTATCGCCCGTAAAATCGGCAACAAAAATATGGCTGTAGTATCCATCTTCCCAAGTATCCCAGTGGCGATACATCAAATCGTCATACATTAAACCGCTCGACTTTGGTAGGTCTGGATAGATATCGGCAACTGCATCATCAATTTTAACTTCACTGATAAAAAGGATTTTATCGCCATTGGGCGAAATGGAAAAGCCGTTGATATCGCTCTCAAAGCTTGATATTTTTTTGCTGTTTTTGCCATCAGGATTAATGGTCCAAATTTGGGCAGTTTCGCCCTCGGTGGATAGGTATGCAAGCAAATCGTCGTTAACCCAAGCTAGATTAAACTCGTGTGCACTGGTTTTTGTAATTTGTTGGTTATTGGTTCCGTCAACATTCATCACAAATACCTCGCTGTTGCTTCGGTTTTGCTCAATTGAGTAGTACGAAACGGTGTAGGCAATTTTTTCGCCATTGGGCGAAACGGCTACCTCGCCAAGGCGACCAAACGACCAAAGCACTTCGGGGGTAAGTATTCCGTTCTCAACCTTAATGGTTGCAGGGCCAATAATTGGTTCGGTAGGCTGCTGAACTTTGTTGCACGATACTGATACTAGCAAAACCAGCATCAGCCATAGGTGTATTTTTCTCATAGGATAAAGTTTTGAATTATTTGTTAAAGGTATGAATACTCAAAATAAGTAGCAAAGAATTGTGTGTATGGATATTATTTGTTTTTCTGTTCCGGAATTTAGGAAACAAAAAAACGCTAAGGGAACAGAAAATCCTTTAGCGTTTTTAAAGTCAATGCATTACAATTACTTCTTTACATCATAAAAACAGCGTACTGGTGAGTGTAAAACACCCTCGGCAACGAGCTTTTTAATGCTCTTGTCAACTTCCTTCTTATCAATCCCTGCGGCTTCGGCCACTTCGCCGGCTTTCATGGGTTTGCCCGCTTTCTTAATTGTGTCAAGCACTTTGTCTTTTGGTTCCATGATGAAATTATTTTTATTGATAAATAGCGATTTGCTTAAAAACTTATGATACTTACAAATATAAAAACTAATGGCAATTCTCTTCACATCCACAGCTAAAATTTCCCAATCGAGCCTTCTCAAACGCCTCTCGACCCTCAGTAAAAGCAAACCAAGCTATGCCTATTGAACCTATACTATCAACCCAGTTAATTCCCGTAAATTCATATAAAAGGCTTGATGCTAAAAGGATGAAAGAAAGATAAAAACATGTCTTTGTACAGTTGGCATCGGCAATTATGGCGTTGGATTTAAGTTTTTTTCCCACGTTTTGCTTTGCACGCATTAAAAACCACATGACCAGTATTGATGCAGACGAAACAATTATGCCTACTAATGTAGTTTCGGGTTTAGCGCTGGTAATTAGGTTAATGGCAACACCTGCAATAAGCCCAATTGTGAGTAGGTAAAATGTAGTACCGGTAATTCTTAGCGCATTTTTTTCAAAACTATCGGGCGTTTCGGCCTGCGATTTTCGCATCCTAAGCACCATATGTAGAATACCAAATGCCGATATTATTTCAACAAAACTATCAACACCAAAGCCAAGAAGCACAAGGGTTTCATCGCTTATACCAAAGAATACCGATACTAAACCCTCAGCAAGATTGTATGAAAGAGTGATTATGGTAAGGGTAAGTGCTATGTTAATTAGTTTTTGGCGACTCATTTTGCTTAGTTTTTTAAAGTTCTACAATTCATACCTATACAATTCGGCATAGTACTTAGCGTACTCAAGTTCAAGTGCCATAATTCTGTCGGTAATATCGTATAGGAATGTAATTTCATTAAAAAAGTTGATAATTGAAACTTGCCCCGATTCTAATGAACGACGCAACAGGGTCAGATTGTTGTAATCTGCAAGGGCTTGCTTCAGCTCATCAAGCCTAGCTTTTGCACTATTTGCCTTTAGGTATAGCTCATCATATTCGAGCTGAATTAGTTCAACTTGACTTTGCTTTTCCGATTGGGTTGCGTTAAGCTTAATTTTAGCAGCTCTGCTCTTGCCAACATTTCCCCAAAGAGGAATGGATAGGCCTGCACGGAATCCCATAAAATGCTCGGCATCGTTTTTTTCCGACTCGTACCCAATGCTCAACTCGGGCAAACCCTGATGCGTTACCAACTGCTTATTCTGTTGTGCCATATCAACCATATAGTCGAGGGCTATTCGCCGTGGGTCGTTAACAATATATTGGGCCATTAATGAATCTTTAGGCGGTAGGGGCGAAAGAATTAGCACCGAGTCGGAAATGGTAATGGGCAGGTTGCCATTTAGCACCGAAATTCGCTTAGCCATTATATCTGTCTGCGCCTCAAAATCCTTCATGCTTTGGGTAATTTCCGTAACCCTTAGCTTGGCATAATTCAAGTCCATAATGGTTGATTGCCCAGCATCCAACTTTTTTTGCATAATTGCCAGCATATTGCGGGCAAAAACCTCGCGTCGGCGAAACTCGGCAAGCATGCACTTGGTATGGATAGACTCTAAAATGGTGTGTTTTGCATTGAGCAGCACCTCTTGCCTTGCGGCATTGTAGCCTGCATCGGCAAATTTATCGTTAACCTTGGCCAATTTTGAGCGCTTGGCGTAAACCGTTGGGAACTCAAAATTCTGACTTACGCCCCAAGCGTATTTTATGCCTGTTCCCTCAACGGAAGGGAATCGACCACCCTCAATGGTTGGGTTTGGTGGGGCTAGGTCTGTTCTTGCATCGGCCTTTGCATAATCAAAATGTGCCCTAAGCGATTTAATTGTGGGGTTGTTCTCCTCAATTTGCACAAGAGCATCGTTTATGCCCGATTGGGCAAGCGCAGTTGTGGCAAATGCGGCTATTATTAGTATGGATAATATTCGTTTCATGTGTTTATAATTTGTTTCTTAATTTTCACATGGAACATTCATGGGGTAGTTATTCTCCTGTGTGTTAACATGAATGTTTCATCAATTCTGTTTTTCTTTTTTACAAAACTTCAGGGTTGCTCTGCTTTTTGCGTCCTTCATAAACCATGTAAATTGCAGGTACCACAAACATATTTAGCAGAATTGAGCTTAATAAACCGCCAAGAATTACCACTGCCATTGGGCTTTGTATCTCGTTGCCAGGCTTATCGCCCGATAGGGCAAGTGGCACAAGGGCCAACGCGGTGGTTAGGGCAGTCATGGCAATGGGCATAAGCCTATCGCGTGAGCCTTCCACAATCCGATCCAATAGCGCATGCCCTTCTTTTTTAAGGGTCTCATACCTTGATATTAAAAGGATACCATTTCGGGTGGCAATGCCAAAAAGAGTAATAAACCCTATAATTGCGGGTATGCTTAACATACCAGATGATAGCCAGATAGCCATTACTCCACCTATTAGAGCCAGTGGTAGGTTTGTGAGCACAATGGCCGATAGGGCAGGCTTTTTTAGCTCATGGTAAAGCAGTAAGAATATTGCTGCAATGCTTAGTATTGATGCAAGTAGCAATCTTTTGGTTGCCGCTGATTCGCTCTCAAACTGGCCCCCATATTCAACCCTATAACCCTCGGGAAGTGCAATAGTCGATTCAATGCGCTCTTTAATATCGTTTACCACGCTTAGCTGGTCGCGGTTGGCTATGTTGATATTGATAGCAATTTTGCGCTGCACATTCTCGCGGTTTATGGTATTAGGACCAGAGGTGCTCACAATATCAGCCACATATTTAAGGGGTACTGTTTTACCGTTTTTGGTATCTATTGGTGCTTCGCCAATTGAGCCAAATGAGTTCCGAAAATCATCCTCAAACCGAAGCACCATTGGGAAGTTTTTATCGCCCTCAAACACATCCGATACTTTTTCGCCACTAAACGCCGTGCTAACAAAATGGTTAAAGTGAGTGGTGGGTATGCCGTAGCGAGCAAGCATTTGCCTGCGGGGCTGGATTTGTAGCTGCGGAATTTCAATTTGCTGCTCCACGGCTAGGTCGCCAATGCCCTCAATATTTTCAATTGCCTCGCTAATTTCGGTGCTAATTGCATACATCTTGTTTAAATCGTAGCCAAAAACCTTAATGGCGATATTTGCCTTATGGCCCGAGAGCATTGCATCAATTCTATGGCTTATGGGTTGTCCCACCTCAATTACCACACCCTCAAGCGTGCCTAGTTTCTCGCGCACCTCGCTCAAAAATGCCCACCTGCTGCGGTCTTTTAGGATGTAGGGTGCATCAATTTCCGATTGGTTTACATCAAACGAGTGCTCTGAGAGTTCTGCTCGCCCTGTTCGTCGCGCTACTGAGGATACCTCGGGGATAGAGAGTAGCAGTTCTTCTGCTTGACGACCAATATCATCGGAAACCTCAAGCGAAATGCCCGGTAGGCTTGCCAAGTTTATGGTTAACGAGCCCTCATTGAATGGTGGCAAAAAGCTACGACCTTGAAATGCCAGCACCACAACCGATAGGGCAAAAAAGGCCACGGTTCCTCCTATAATCAACTTTTTATAGTGTAGGGATTTTCTGAGAACCTTTGCATAGGCATTGGTAAGCTTAATTTCTACCCAGCTGCCTTTACTGTTGCGTTCAAGCTGCTTTTTGCTGGTAAGCATGTAGCTACACATCACCGGTGTGAGGCTAAGCGCAACTAGAGTTGATGCAAAAAGCGAAACAATAAACGATACGCCAAGTGGCTTAAGCATAAGTCCTTCCATTCCGCTAAGGAAGAAGAGCGGAATAAACGCCACAACAATAATTAGCGTTGCGTTAAAAATGGATGAGCGTATCTCAACAGATGCATCGTAAACCACTTGTAGTACTGATCTTTGCTTCTCTTTAGGTAGAATATGGTTTTGCCGTAATCGCTTGTAAACGTTCTCCACGTCAATAATGGCATCATCAACCAACGAGCCAATGGCAATAGCCATTCCGCCCAAACTCATGGTGTTAATTGTTAATCCCATCCACCTAAGCGTTATTAGGGTAATTAGAATTGATACTGGGATTGCCACAACAGAGATAATGGTTGTGCGGAAGTTCATCAGAAAAATAAGCAGCACCACTACAATAAGAATTGCCCCCTCAATTAGCGCTTTTTGCACATTTTTTATTGATGTATTGATAAAGGTAGCCTGCTCAAAAATATCGGTGTGAATTTGCACATCAGCCGGAAGTGAGCCCTGAACATTGACTAGCGCATCTTTTATCTTTTTGGTTAACTCTAGCGTGTTCACATTGGGCTGCTTGGTAATGGTAACAATAACCGCCTTTTCGCCCCTATATGAGCCATCGCCCTCTCTGGGTGCAGCGCCAACATTAACGGTGGCCACATCGGAAATGGTAATGGGATAACCATTGGCCGTTTTAATTACGGTGCTCCCAATTTCTGTTGGGTCGCTGGTGCGCGAATGCCCAACCACAGGGTATCGGTTTCCGTATTGCTCTATAAATCCGCCAGAAACATTGGTGTTTAGCTGGTCGCAAGCTTGGTGAAGTTCCTCCAGCGTAACATTGTAGTACTTCATTTTAAGTGGATTGGCAAGGATTTGATACTCCTTATCCTCACCACCTATGTACGATACTTCGGCCACACCACCAATGGATAGTAGCAATGGACGAATATCCCACGATGCTATGGTGTGCAGCTCTAGCGGTGTTGTTTCTTTGGATGTTAGGGCAAACAGCATTATCTCGCCCATTATGCTCGATTGGGGCATAAGCATGGGACGGTCAACGCCCCTAGGTAGCTCGTCGGCAACAAACATAAGCCGCTCGCTCACAATTTGGCGGGCGTTGTAAATATCTGTTCCCCAATCGAATTCAACCCAAACAGTTGACATTCCCATGGCCGATGCTGAGCGCACACGCCGAATGCCCGTGGCTCCATTCACAGAGGTTTCAATGGGAAAGGTCACCATCTTCTCCACCTCCTCAGGCGCCATGCCCGAAGCGGTGGTCATAACCACCACGGTGGGGGCGTTAAGGTCGGGAAAAACATCTACCTCAGTGGTTGTGGTAATCCATGTGCCCCCTATCATTAAAATTAAACCCAGCATTAGCACTAGCAGGCGACTACTGAGTGAATAGGATATTATTCTATTTAGCATAACTATTGGTTATAAAAATTTGGTTGTTGCGAATATTTTAAACTGCAATTTGTTGATAATCAGTATCCCTAGATTACTTTTACCCATAATACGGGCTTATTCGCAAAAAATAAAAAAGAGCATAATCCGTATGCCAATATATTAATGAACGTGAGCAGCTTCGGGTAGTTGCCCCGACATCTGCGCGAGTTTAATCCTCGATACATTCTTTGTTGCAATGTGCTCGCCTACTTTTAGTCCATCCACAATTCGAATTAGCTTACCATCAGTGCCATCGAGTTTAACATATCTTTTTTCCCAGCCAGTGTGGTTATCAACAAAAACGTAATGGCTGCCAAACTCTTCAAGTAGTGCCGATTGTGGAATAGCAATAGCCTGAGCAGTTGCCGCTGTTTTAAGGTAAACCTCTATAAATGTGCCGGGAATTAGTCCGCCCTTATTATCAATCTCAAAGAAAACGGGGATATAAAAATTGTCTTTTATGGTCGATTTTCCCCATGAAATAAGCTTGCCATTGAGGTCGGTTGTAGCATAAATTTTGCCATCGTAAGGCGTAATAAAATTGGCGGTGCGAATGCTGTTTAGCTTAGGAATGGCATCCTGAGGAACATCGGCCTTAATTACCAATCGCTTATTTTGCGAGATAGTGATAAGCGGTTGGCCTGCCTGCACAAACTCGCCCTCGGTAACGTGAATTGCCTTTACAAAACCTGCAACAGGCGATAGCACTTTTTGCCCGCCAAGGGTATAGTTTCTGCGGATATTATTAAAAGCGAGTTGGCTCTTCTCAAAGGCTAGTTTGGCATCTAAATATTCACTTTTAGCAATAATGGTATCGGCCATTAGCTTTTCTGCTCGTTCATAATCTGTTTTAGCCTTTTCAAATTGGGCTTTGGCCTCAAGGTAACCCACTTCGAGGTTATCATGCACCAATCCACCCGATGTGAGAGCGATTAACTGTTGGCTAGCTTTTACGGCAACCCCCTCTTGCATACCATTGTACGCAAAGGAAATGAGCCCATCGTGGTTGGCCACTATAACCTGCTCATCGCCACGGGCGGGCATAATTTCGCCTCCGCTTTTAATTACCTCTCCAAACGGGGTGTACTGAATGTGAGTTACGCCATATAATTTGTGTTCGTGCTCGTGTTCATTGTCGTGCTTATGCCCCTCATCTTTATGCTGAGTATTTGGCCCTGTTGAAGTTTGAGCATGGTTATGGTCGTCGTCTTTACTGTGGTCGTGACCGCAGCCCAGCAAATCGTGGCCTTGCTCGTTATGGCAAGAAACAGCCAGAAATGCGATTGCGAGTATAAATGCAAAATACCTCATAGTATTTATTGATTTTAGGTTTTGAAAACCTATGTTTTTAACTGCTAGTTTAAATTGTGGGTAAAAACCTGTATGGCAGATTATTCAGCCCCGAAAGTGTTAGAAACAACCTTTGATTTATAAAAAAGCGGAATGCTTAATTAAAATCGTTTTTACAATGATTGTTAATTGCTGTTTAAGCAGTGGGGGGACCCCTAAACGAGAAGGATTGAGAGAATTCGGATTCTGAGAAATTAGCCCTTGGGACAAAAACTGGTGTTCTGTTATCTAAGTAGGCAAAGTGCTGTGTAAAGCAATCCTCGCAAACATAATTACTATATACGGTATGATTGGGATTTACATCCTTAAAATAGACCTGTATATCGGGTTTATTATTCTCAAAATGGATATTTGAAAGAATGTTACAGGGTGTTTCTGAGTTGGAATTGCTTGGGCTGTTATTATTATGGTGCGACTCGCAGCAAGCGTGTACTTCGCCTGCAAACTCATGATGATGATGTGGCACTAACCCATGAAGAATCATTCCGCTAATAATAAGCAGAGAAATTAAGTAGGGTAGTGTTTTTGTAATCTTCATCTCGGCGCAAAGGTATAAAAAATTGATCAGCCAGATCAATATTCATTGTTCTTCTATACCCGCGTTAATGGTTTTCGGGGGTAGATAGTTAACAGTAAAATGTGAGGATTGTTAAAATTTGAATAGAATCAGATTTTCAGCCCGTACTGTTTCATCTTGTTATAAAGCGTTTTACGGTCGATGTTCAGGATTGTAGCAGCCTTACTCTTATTGTATCGAACCTTTTCGAGGGTTGATATAATCATCTCTTTTTCTGCCACTTCTTTTAAGTCTTTTAGGTTTTCGGGTTTGCTTGCAGTCTTGCTTAAAAGTTGCTGACGGTGCTTGCTGGCAATAATTTCGGGTGGAAGGCTTTTTGTGCTAACAATCTTTCCTTGTTCAACAAGCACTGCTCTTCGTATCACATTTCTGAGTTCACGAATATTCCCTGGCCATCCATAAAGGTTAAAAATCTCTAAAACCTCGTCGTTAAAACCATCAATATGTTTTCCGAGTTCGTTATTTGCTTGCTGTAAAAAATGGTCTGCAAACAGAGTTAGATCTTTAATTCGCTCGGATAGTGGTGCCACGCTAATTGTAAATTCGTTTAGGCGGTGATATAGATCTTCGCGAAACTTTCCTTGTGCAACAGCTTCCTTTAAATCGTCGTTGGTGGCAACAATAATGCGAACATCAACCTTAACCTCGCGGTTACTGCCTATGGGTTTAATTTTCCGTTCCTGTATGGCTCGTAGCAGGTTTACCTGCATGTCGTAGGTAAGGTTTCCTATCTCGTCAAGGAATATAGTTCCACCATTAGCCACTTCAAAATGGCCTGTTTTGTCGGATATTGCACCTGTAAAAGAGCCTTTTATATGTCCAAAAAATTCGCTTAACGCCAAATCCTTGGAAAGTGCTCCGCAATCGACCGCCACAAATGGGTTTGTACTACGAATACTCTGTTCATGAATTTTTCGGGCTACATACTCTTTCCCAGTGCCACTATCGCCCTGAATAATTACTGAGAGATTGGTTGGTGCAACCAAAGCAATATACTCCTTAACCTCCTTAGCATTCTCGCTATCGCCCTGAATAAACGTTGAGTTTGCTATAATCTTACTTTCAGTATTTTTTGTAGTCTCACTGCCAGATTGCTTTTGTTTGAGCAAGTTTTGGATAGTGAGCAAAATTTCATCGGGGTTTATGGGCTTGGCAACGTAATCGAAAGCACCTAGCTTCACCATTTTAACTGCCATGCGGATATCAGCATAGCCTGTCATAATAATAACACCCGTGCTAGGTTTTAACTCTTTTACTTGGGTAAGTATATCAAGCCCAGAACCATCGGGTAGCCTATAATCGGCAAGAATTATATCGTAATTACCGTTGGTAAATACCCTAATCGCCTCGCTAACCGAGAATGCTTCATCAACATCATGCCCCTTCTTTGTAAGAAAGGTTTTAAGCATAATGCAGAAACTCGAATCGTCATCAACTACAAGAATTCTTGCCATTTGTTACCAACCAATAGTTTTATGTCCCCAGTGAGCTAAGATAGTTTCTATTGCTAAAAAATCAATATTATTTATGGTAAAGATTGTTTTTTATGCTGGATTTGATGAATTATTCCCTTTCAATCCAATCTCCATTTGCCTTAATAATCGCCACTAGCTCATCAACCGCATTTTCCTCGGGGATATTTTTCTTCACCACTTCCTTTCGGTAGTATAGCGTTACCTTACCAGGGCCCGAACCCACATAACCGTAATCGGCATCGGCCATTTCGCCAGGGCCATTTACTATGCAGCCCATAACACCAATTTTCAGGCCTTTTAAATGCGATAGACGTTGCTTTACCTTTTGCAGTGTAGTATTTAGGTTATAAAGGGTGCGCCCACATCCGGGGCACGAGATAAACTCTGTTTTTGTCATTCTTACCCTTGCGGCTTGCAGTATGCCAAATGAGGTATCCCTAATCACTTCGTGAGATGCTTTATTGCTTGTCTGAAGAAGGATTCCGTCGACAAGGCCATCAATAAAAAGTACGCCTGTAATGGCTGGGGCAATAATTTGAAAGTCGGAAGAATTTTTGGCATCTATTTGCATTGAAACAATGCAAGGGTTTTTTTTATCAGTTGCGGCAAAATCGAATAGAATATTCCGAATGGTGTAGATTGAGCGCTGACTGCTACCCTGCAGAATAATTATTGTATCTGGATTGTTTTCTACTACTTGTTGAGCATGGTCACTGTATCCGTCTGCATCAATTTCTAAAAAAGTTATGTTGGGCAAGGTCGTATTAGCCTTAACATCTTTAACGTTGATTAGACTGTACGATAAGCCTAAACCTCTTCCAATTAACGGAAGTTGTTCGGTATTGGGTAGCTGGCTAGGTTCACTTTTGTTAACAAGGATATAATCGGCAGCGCTATCATTGTGCTCCCATTTTTTGTCGATGCTATTGTATTGCCAGCCCCAACTTGCAAGGTTGCTAATGGTAGGTTCATCAATTTGGGCTATAACAACGGGTGCGTTATTGCCGCCAATATTGAGTTGTGGTTTGGTTTCTCTTGTGCTGTATTCAAAAGGGTTTACACTGATTTTAGTAGGTGTAAATGTTTCAGTATTTCCCCATCCATCAAAAAGATGTGCTAGGATTTGTGCAACAGGAATCTCATTCTCTGGTTCTTCGGTTAGCGAAACTCTAATTGTATCGCCAATGCCATCAACAAGTAGAGCGCCGATACCAACAGCCGATTTTATTCGACCGTCTTCACCCTCGCCAGCTTCCGTTACGCCAAGGTGCATGGGGTAGTTAAGCCCTTCGGCTTCCATCATGTTCACGAGATAACGGGTGGCCTGAACCATTACTCGGGTATTGCTCGATTTCATGCTGAGAACAACCTTGCTGTAATTGTTTTTACTGCATATCCGAGCAAATTCCATTGCCGACTCAGCCATACCGGCAGGTGTATCACCAAACCTGTCCATTATCCGTTTCGATAGTGAACCATGATTTACCCCAATCCTCATGGTTGTATTGTGCTTTTTGCAGCTTTCAATAAGCTCAACAAACTGTTCTTCAGCAATTTTTAAATCACTTTCGTATTCGACTGCGGAAAAGATATGTGTAGAGGCCCTCGATTTATCGGAATAGTTGCCAGGGTTAACCCTTATTTTATCAGCAACAATAGAGGCTGCAAGCGCTACTCTAGGGTTAAAGTGAATATCGGCAATTAGCGGAATTTCCACACCATTTTTATGAAGAGTTTGCTTAACCATTGCCAGGCTCTCAACCTCTTTTAATCCCTGAGTTGTAATACGAACAAGTTCTGCGCCTGCTTTAATGGTTCTTTGAGTTTGCTCTACAGTTTGCTCAATATTATTAGTATTGGTGGTGGTCATGGTTTGAACCCGAATAGGGTTATCTCCACCAATTGCTATACCGCCAACACTTACCTCAACTGTTTGTTTACGCGTGTAACCTTTGGTTATAAATAATGATTTGGGATTGCTTTTGCTCATTTATTAAAGTTTTCACAAAGTAAAGACTTTGCCATTTTATTAGCAAGGCATAAGGGTTTTTTGTAATAAAAAACACCTGATAGTTAGAGGGTAATATTACAAAAAATGTTTACGTTTGTGTTGACAACAAAATTTAAGTTACCATGAAACACATCATAGTCCCTATTGATTTCTCTGAGGAGTCAATTAACGGTTTAAGAATGGCCTTTATATTTGGCAATAAATTTAAGGCAAGATTGCAAATGGTTTACGTTCAAAAGTTCCCGAGCGATTTGGGTCGAGTTGGTTTTGAGGAGGAGAAACGGAGAGTTGATGCAGAGTTTAAAAAAATTATAGAAGAGTTCTCGCCTAAGTTTCACGATGCGGATAAACTCGAGTTTTTTGTTAAAAAGGGGAAAATTTACCGCGAGATTGTTAACCAAGCACAAGCTTTTGAAGATTCTGTAATTGTTTCGTCAACCCATGGTGCATCTGGGTTTGAAGAGTTTTTTATGGGGAGCAATTCTTTTAAAATAGTTTCAGCCGCCGAAAACCCTGTTATTACCATAAGGCATGGGGCAGTGCCTCGTGAAATAAAGACCATTATCTTGCCGATTGATAGTTCAGTAGAAACTCGTCAGAAGGTGCCGCTTACAGCAGAAATTGCAAAAATGTTTGATGCCGAGGTTCACGTTCTTGGATTATCAGTTACAAAATCGGAAGATATTGATACCAAGATTGAAGCATACACCAAGCAAACTTGCGATTACCTTAAGGAGCGAGACATAAAACATGTAAAACACCGTTTGGTAGCCGAAAACATGGTAAATGCAACTATTGATTATGCACTTGATGTTGAGGCTAATTTAATAAGTATAATGACAGAACAAAACGGATGTATAACCGATTTTGTTTTGGGAAGTTTTGCACAGCAGATGCTCAATAAATCTCCAGTACCTGTGCTTAGTATTACGCCTAAAGATGTTTTTATTGCGGGTACATTCCGTACAAGTGGAGCATCATACTAGTGGCAATTATCTGAATTTTAGTCAGTAGACTTTGAGGGGCTTAATAGCCCCTTTTTTTATAATTTGATAAGGAGGAAATATTACCCATTCAAAACCTGCTGTTTGTCAAATAACACATCCTTTTCGTCAGAATATTCATTTTTAGGGTTTTATTTTCCTTTGACTTAGTGTAATTTAGCATTACTTATAGTGCGTATTTCGTTTTTAGATATTCAGAATAATTAGTTGCTATATGCAAAATAAAGCAGAACAATATAATATTGAATATGTAAAAGAAGAGGTTATTAATACATCGCTTGTTGTTGCATCATTAGTAGGTGGCTTAGCTTATTTCGTAACACTTTTTTCACGGTTACAAAGTGGAAGTTTTAATTTTTCAATGGGTTTTGAGACTTTTGCTCTACTCTCCCTTTTAATCGTTACTATCCGCAGAAAATCGATGGGGAACACCCCTAAAGCTGCCTTAATGGTAAGTTTAATCCTATTCTTATCACTGTCAGATGTTTTTTTTTATGGAATATTATCCACGGCTCGCGTTTACCTTATTTTAGTCCCTTTGTATGCAATAATTTATTTTCCATTTGTTCGTAGTTTAATTCTTTTTTTAGTTTCGATTTGCGTTTTTATTATTATTGGATATTTTCATCACTTAGAAATACTTCAACTGCCTAAAGGTTATGAAACTATAAGTCATTCTTTAAAAATATCTACATGGATTATAAATGCCATTCATATTTTATCCGTTGGACTAATTATTCTTTATGTAACTCGTAAAGTTTTTAAGGCCTTTTCTGGATTGATTCTCGATTTAGAGCTGCAGAATACCAGAATATCTGAAAGTGAACGTAACTATCGTGAAATATTCAACTCAACTACTGAGGCTATATTCATTCATGATGCAAACAGCGGTTATGTTTATGATGTGAATGACGCAATGTTAAGAATATATGGTGTTGGCAGTAAGGAGGATGCATGTAAACTATCAATTGCTGATCTTAGTGCCGAGAACAACTCTGATACGCAGAGGAAAGCACAATCACTTATTCGAGAGGCCGTGAAGGAGGGTACCCAGGTTTTTGAATGGAGCTCGGCAAGAAAGAATGGAGAACTATTTTATTCTGAAATTTCATTAAAAAGCACCGAAATAGGGGGAGAGGGAAGAGTATTAGCTGTTGTTCGTGATATCACCGAGCGAAAACAAACCGCTTTAGAACTTGAAAAGTATAGAAATAGTCTTGAGATGCTTGTTAAAGAACGTACCGAAGAACTTGAGACAACCAACGAAGAGTTACAGGCAACCAACGAAGAAATCTATAATCATAAGGAGGAGTTGCAAACAGCACTAACAAAGCTACAGAGTACGCAACAGCAATTGGTGCAATCAGAAAAAATGGCAACGCTAGGAGTTCTAGCGGCAGGGGTTGCCCATGAAATTAACAATCCACTTAACTTTATTCATGGCGGTGTTACTGCTCTAGAGAAATACATAAAGGATAGTGCTGCTGAACACCTTAAAGAACTATCTCCATTAGTTGAAATAATAAATACTGGTGTTTCCAGAGCCGTAGGTATTGTAGAGGGTTTAAGCCACTATAGTCGAAGCGACGAATTACAAAAAGTGATTGATTGCAATATTCACAAGATTATTGATAACTGTTTACTGATGCTTGATAATAAGATTAAAAAGAGGATTGTAGTGGACAGAAAATACTCAATTAAACTTACATTGGTTTCCTGTAAGGAGGGCAAGATGCACCAAGCATTTTTAAATATTCTAACTAACGCTGTACAAGCCATTGAGGGTGAAGGCACCATAACCATAACCACAAGCCAGAAAAACAGGACGCTAATTGTAGCGGTTACTGATAGTGGTTGTGGCATTAGCAAGCAGAACATATCTAAAATAACCGATCCATTCTTTACAACAAAGGATCCAGGAAAGGGAACAGGGCTTGGACTGTCAATAACTCAAAATATAATTGAAGAGCATAACGGGAAAATCATCTTCGACTCGGAACCTGGAGTTGGTACTACCGTTACTGTTCGATTACCTTTAAATGGTTAAGTTATGAGCAAAAAAACATCTGTTCTATACGTTGATGATGAGCCTATTAACCTTAAACTCTTTGAGCTTAATCTTGTAAACATATTCAACATAACAACTGCATCATCGGGGTTCGAAGGCCTCGAGATCCTTAAAAAAAATCCAGATATACCAGTGGTTGTTAGCGATATGCGGATGCCCAAAATGAATGGATTAGAGTTTATAGCTAAGGCAAAAAAAGAATTTCCAAATACTGTTTTTTACATTTTAACAGGATACGATATAAATGAGCAAATAGCCGATGCCCTTAATGATAGACTTATAAACAAGTATTTTAGGAAGCCTTTAAATTACAAAGAAATTGAAACAGCAATAATTGAGTTGATGCTCTAATATAAGGTTTAAAAATCACCTTCACATTCAGTTTAACTATTGCCACTTCATATTTTAAACAATTTGTTAAACTTATTTACCTCAGAGGCATCCTACCTACATATAATTTAGTATTTATCTTTAATATTATTTAAGGAATTTTAACAACTCTTAAACATCATTACCAGAAACTTGTTTGTATGATTCTAAATCTCTGTTTTTGTTTAAAAACGGAGAAAATAATAGTATAAATTCTTTTTACTAAGCAAAAAAAAGATACCTTACAAATGATTGATAACGCTACTTGTTGACCATCTAAACACGAATAAATGTTCCCCAAAATACTCTTAGTATTTATAGTGTTTTTAACCTCATACAGCTGCCCAATTAGGGGAGAAGGTGTGGATAGTTTATTAATGCTAATAGATACTCAGCTTAAAAGCGAAGAACAGATTAGAATTAAGTTGCAAATTGTTGATGAGCTTAAGGATTCTGATATTAAACAGGCAATTCTAATTGCAAAGGAGGCTCTTGGAGTTGCTGAGAGTTTAAAGAATAAGGAACTAATTGCAGAAGCATTTTTGGCCACAGGAAAGTGCTATAACTATTTGGGAGCAAATACAGAAGCCCTTGATAATCTCTCCAAAGCATTAACATTGTTTGGCGAGATGGGTGATAAGCACAATAGATCCCAAACACTTATAGAGATCGGAAATATTTACTTTCATGCAAGGCAATTTAATTTGGCTTTGGGCTATTTCGAAGAAGCTTTTGATTGCGGTAAAGCCTTGGATAATACTCAACTGATGATTAGGGCAATAATTGGTAAGGGGTCCATATATGGCAATACCAATAGATTAGATTCGGCCTTGATTATCTTTAATGAAACATTTCAACTCTCACAGGCAATTAATGATGAGCCAAATGAGGTACACAGCTTGTATAACATTGGGGATGTTTATCGCTTTACTAAAAGACCAGAAAAGGCATTAGAGGTTTTTAAGTTGATAGAAAGAAAATACGATCTTGAAAAAATTAACACTAGAGTTTTAACCAACCTTTACATTTCATTTACTGATACATACCTACAACTTGGGGATAGTTCAAACGCACAGAGGTATAATAAAAAAACAAAGGCAGTACTTCAAAATAATCCAAGTAATACCCGCCGGATGGCATACTATAGCCTATCCTTTCGAATTGATACCCTGCGCGGGAATCTTAATTCAGCCATCAAAAATCATATCCGCTTTAAAGAGTTAAGCGATAGCATCACTAGTAACAAGTTTAATGAGAGTTTAGCTAATTTTCAAAACTATATGGGCTCAATCAAAAGGAGAAGGAAATAGAGCGTTTAAGGCTTGATAATGAGTTGAAGGATCTTAATATAAAGCAGCGGGTAATTGTTAACTATGGTTCAGCAGTTCTTGTTTTCCTACTATTGGTTGTTGTCTTTCAAACGTATAGATTAATAAGGAAATCCAAGGAGAAGAATAGGATTTTGCAAGACCAAAGAGAAGAACTAGCTGCAGCCAACGAAGAACTTACAGCAATTAACGAAGAGTTGCATACCCAACGCGAAGAGTTACAGTCAACTCTCACAACACTTAAAGAGACCCAGAATAAGTTGGTTAGCTCTGAAAAAATGGCTTCACTTGGAATCCTAGCAGCAGGAGTGGCTCACGAAATTAACAACCCACTCAACTTTATTAAGGGAGGAGCACTTGCAATTGAAAATTATGTAAAGGATAATATAGAGGGTCACCTATCAAAAATTTCACATTTATTCGACATTATTAATGTGGGGGTAGAAAGAGCTGCAGACATAGTTAAAAGTTTAAATCATTATAGCAGAAAAGATGATACTAAAACTGCTGAGGTTAAAATTGATACAGTAATTGATAACTGTTTAATGATTCTTAGTAGTGAGCTTGATGATAGAATAAACGTAAAAATAAATTATACAAATAAACCTTTTACGATTGAATGTAAGGAAGGTAAAATGCATCAAGCATTTTTAAATATACTAAGCAATGCCATTCAGTCCATTGAGGGCGATGGAACTATAGATATAACCACAAGCCTGAAGAACAAATTTTTGATAGTGATGGTTTCTGATAGTGGTTGTGGCATTAGCAAGGAAAATGTAACCAAAGTAGCCGATCCATTTTTCACTACCAAGGATCCAGGAAAAGGGACTGGCCTAGGCCTGTCAATAACACAAAGCATAATTGAAGAACATAGCGGTAGTATTTCTTTCGACTCTGTATTGGGCGTTGGAACTACGGTTACGGTTCGGTTACCAATAAAAAGTTAAGCCATGAGTAAAAAAATTTCTGTTCTATACGTTGATGATGAGCCCATTAACCTTAAGCTCTTTGAACTCAACTTTCAAAGTACTTTCAACATAATAACCGCCGCTTCAGGCTTCGAGGGTCTCGAAATTCTAAAAAATAACTCAAAAATATCGGTGGTTGTTAGTGATATGCGGATGCCAAAAATGGATGGTTTGGAGTTTATTGGCAAGGCAAAGGTTGAGTTTCCCCACATAGTTTTCTTTATTCTCACTGGCTTTGAAATAACCGACGAGATTTCGAATGCACTTAAAAGCAATCTTATCAATAAGTATTTCAGAAAACCTTTCAACTTCAGGGAAATAGAGTCGTCCATAGTTAGCGCTTTTGATTAACTAGATAGGCTTTTAGTCCGTTTTCCACTGATGATAAGAATTATAGGAGTCATGGGAGTTTTATTCATTAAACATTTACCAGTTTTGCTTGTTTAATCATTTTAGTATAAAAACAAAACATAAATCATGAGCAGAACATCAGTACATATAGATTGGAAAGGCGGGATGTCATTTGAAACAGAGCTTGATGGCCATAAGTTAACTTTAGATGCATCAGAAGACGTTGGTGGTGAAAATAGAGGTCCACGACCAAAACCTTTTATGCTAGTTGCTTTGGCCGGATGCACAGGAATGGATGTGGTATCGATTCTTAGGAAGATGCGGGTTGAGTATGAGGGGCTGAGGATATTTGTTGAGGCGGAGCAAACAGAAGATCAACCAAAGCAGTACTCATGCATGAAGGTGATTTACGAATTTAAGGGCAAGAATTTGCCAATGGATAAACTTGAAAAGGCAGTAAGCCTTTCCGAAGACAGGTATTGTGGTGTTAGCGCAGTGTATAAAAAAGCAATACCTCTATCTACCGAGATTAGAGTGATTGTGTAATAGATTTTGCTAAATGAAAAGCATTAGCCCTAAGCATTTACTGTGCTTGGGGTTTCTTTTTTGCGGGAATAACATCGTAATTTTTGTTGACTAGTAAATCGGCCAATGGGTATAATGATATTACGCCCATGTGCTCGCGCTCAAGAATTTTTACTCTGTGCTCATCAACTTCCTCTTTGCCTCGCATTAGTTGCATCATCTTAGTTTCATGATAGGTGAGTTCGATGAAAACCTTTAGGTCGAGTTTCTTCGCCTTAATGGCATACAGACCATCAACAATAAGCACATTTATCTTTTGAAAATCAGTTATGAGCTCGTCTACCTGATCGGGGATTATATCAATACAGGGTAGGCGGGCAATCATGTCCTCCTTAAACTCTCTGATGTTTTTATGCAGCAATTTCCAATCGTACTCATTGGGGCCAATTACCTTTAGCCCTTTGTTTAAACGCCACTCCTTGCGCAATAGGGGAGGAACTTTGTAGTAGTTGTCGGCATGAATTATTTTTACCCTAATGTTTTGCGCCTTAAGCAAAAGCGCAAGCGAATGGGATAACTCTGATTTTCCAGCGCCCGATTCGCCCGATATGGCAACAATATACTTGTAGTTTGGGTCTTGCTCTAACTTATTATCCCTGTCTTCAATAACGTAATCAAGTATAACCTGAGCTGCAGCCTTGTGCAGGTCGTTAATCATTAGTATATCACCAAGCATAGGCAGATTGTTTAGCCTGCAAAACTATTTAATATTATTCAATTTTAATACTAATCTCCTCATTTGCGTTTAGGGAGTAAGATTTGCCTTTAACTACAAGGGTTGTTTTGTCTTTACCCGCTTCAATTGTTACAGCATTTTTGCTAATGTTAAATTTATATCCAACCCCTTTAAAAGTGCAACTAAACCTCAGGGATTTCCAATGTTTAGGAAGACTAGGATTAATGCTTAGGGTATCGGAATGGAAGTTAAGCCCTGCATAGGAGGTAAGGGTCATAATAACGGTACCCGCCATAACCCCCATGTGAATACCCTCGGCAGTTGTTCCGCCCTGAATATCGGAAAAGTCGCTCTTGAGCGCTTCTAGATAAAGTTCCCAGGCCAGATCTTTACGTCCAATTTGCGAGGCAACGTAAGAGTGAACTACCCGGCTAAGGGTTGAGCCATGGGAGCATCGCTGGATGTAGTAATCAAAGTTTTTTTGCAGAAAATCCTTGGGAAGTTTGTACCCCATGTTAACCAAAAGGTTTTGCACTTCCCGCGGGTCGATATTAAAAAAGGTCATTAGCGTATCGGGCTGCTTGGAAACTTTGTAGTCATCAGGCGATTTTCCTTCGGCTTTCAGAATTCTGTCCATCCTATGTATATCGTCGTACTTTTTACGATACTCGTCCCAATCCAACTCTTTCAGATTGAAATAACCCTCAAATTGTTCAATAATACCCTCTTGATTTATTGAAACAGACATCTTTTGGGCCATATTACTCCAGCCCTTAATGTCATTGTTTGATAGCCCAATTTTAGATAGAACTTTTTCTAGTTGAGTTTTATCCAATGCACGAATCAATTCGTTGGCTTTTTCGAAAAGCCAAGCAACCATTATGTTGGTGTAGGCATTGTTCTTTAACCCTCCCTTATTTGATTCAGGATTTTTCTCGTGAAACTCGTCAGGCCCCATAACCCCATCTATATCAATTTTGCCTGTTTGTTGGTTAAGGGTTGCCTTGCTTGCCCAGAACTTACAGATATCGAGGAACATTTCTGCTCCATTAGTGCTAATAAAATCTGTGTCGCCCGTAATGTTATAGTAATTCCATACGTTGTAAGCAACTGCTATTGAAATGTGTCGTTGCAGAGAGCTGTAATCGTCGCCCCACTCACCCGAAACAGGATTTAAATGAACAACTTGAGTTTCCTCACGGCCGTCGCTTCCACTTTGCCATGGGAACATAGCCCCTTCATATCCGTGTTCTTTTGCATATTCTCGTGCTTTGCTTAACCTACGATAGCGGTACATAAGCACCGATTTTGCCACCTCGGGAAAGTGAAGGCAGTAGAAAGGTAAGATGTAAAGTTCATCCCAGAATATGTGTCCACGGTATGCCTCCCCGTGAAGGCCTCGGGCAGGTATGCCAAAATCAATGTCCTCATTGTGGGGTGATGTTGTGGATAGCGAATGGTAAATGTGCATGCGGATTAGTTTCTGCGCTATTCTGTCGCCAGTAATATGAATATCAACCTGATCCCAAATTTTTTCCCATGCCCTTATGCTGGCGGCATGCATTATGCCAAAGGATTTAAGATGCTTTATATCTTCCTTAACAAACTCAAGGGGCTTTGGGGTATTGTTAGAACGGGAATTGCATAGCGATACAAGTTTCTCTATTCTAAGGGTTTCACCCTCTTTTACCATTGCTTTAATGTAGGTGTTAACCCAACCCTTTTCATTCTTAACCCTATAGTTTGTGGCAAGAGGCTTGTCTTGATAAAAAACCTCAATCCTAGCTGCTGCAGCAATTTCAATGGCTGATTGAGTAGTTTTTCCGTGAATAAACGATATGTTGTTTTTTGCTCCCTGCTCAATGGGCTTCATGTGGTTTTGGTTGAGTTCTCGGTAGCGTTCAACCCCGTCGTTTTTTTTGGGGATTGATAGAGCCGACTTAACCCTAATGTAGCCGCTGTAATTTAATGGAGTTAACGAGTAGTCAATAGCTGCATGGTGCTGGTTTGCCATACTGGCTATTCGTCGCGATTCAATTAGCGTTTCTCTTCCGTCATTATCGCAAACAATCATTCGTTTTATCAGAACACCGTTTCTAAAGTTTAAACTTCTACTCAGCTCCACCACTTCGTGCTGGCTTGGGTCAAACCAGTCGTCTTCCGATACTTTAAACGATAGGGTAGTCCAGTTGATGGTATTCACAAAATCCTCATTCTCAACTTCCCTATCACCAACAGGCGATTTAATTCTGTTATAAACGCCCGCCATATAGGTTGCGGGGTAGGTGCAGTCAGAGCTTTGGCTCTCTTCTAAAGAACCACGCGTACCAAAATATCCGTTTCCAACAGTTAGCAGGGCTTCACGTGATCGTTCATCTTTACAGTTGAACTTGTGAAAGGAAATGGACCAAAGCTCATCGTTTAAACCCAAATCAAACCATTTTTCAATACCATCAACACCATTAATCTCCTCAAGATCGGTTACAACCACATCGGCTCCGTTTGCCTTAAGCTCTGTTTCGTTGTTCTCGCGGGCAACTCCAAGTACAAAGCCAAAGTTTCCCTTCTGCCCAGCTTGAACTCCCGATACCGCATCCTCAACAATAACTGCTCTAAAGTATTCAACCTTAAGGTTATCACAGGCTTTTATAAAAATATCGGGCTCGGGCTTACCATGCAAACCTAGCTCTGCCGATACCTCTCCGTCAACGCGGGTTTCAAAGTAGTGCAAAAGGTTTGCCCGCTCTAATACCTGCTTGCAATTCTTGCTCGATGAGGCCACACCCAATTTAATCCCTTTCTCTTTTAGTTCATCCAAAAGGGCAACGGTCGATTCGTAAACTTCCACTCCATCGCGTTGTAATATCTCATTAAAAGCATCATTTTTTCTATTCCCCAATCCGCAAATTGTCTCAGCATTAGGGCTATCGCTCGGATCTCCATAGGGCAAGTCAATGCCTCTGGATTTCAAAAACGATTCGACTCCTTTGTAACGAGGCTTACCATCAACGTAAGGGAGATAATCATTATAATGAGTAAACTCAATAAAGATTTTTCCGTGCTTTTTTTCCCACTCTTTTAAAAAACCGTCGAACATGTTTTTCCAAGCAGTAGCATGCACAAGCGCTGTTTTGGTAATTACTCCGTCTAGGTCAAAAATTACCGCATCAAAGCTATATCTATTCATCTCTTTTGCTATTAGGTGGGGATTAAACTTCTTAATTGTCTTAGTGTTAACACTACAAACTAAAGCAGTGTTTTATTTTGATAAAGTTGTATTATTTTGCTAATATAGTAAAGTTTTTTGAAGTATAATGCAGTAAAATTCATTGTTATGAGCAGGTTAATAATTGTTGCAAATAAACTTCCATTTGGGGTGATTAAGGAAGATGATAGGGTTAGGGTGGAGCTGAACGGAGGGAGAACTCCCAACAAGTTAAATATCTATTATAAACTTAATAATTGCGAATGGGTTGGAGGGATTGGGAATGAACAGACTGAGTTATCAAAGAGCCAGAAAGAATATGTTCACAAAAGGTTTAAAGAAGAGCGTTGTCATCCACTAGAGTTAACGCCCAAACAAATTGCAATGCACCAAAATGGGTTTTGCAATGGCACCATCTGGCCATTGTTTCACTATTTTACCCAGCATAGCGAGCTAGATGAGGAGTACTGGAACTATTATGTTGAGGTGAATAGACTTTTTGCCGACGCTGTTCTTAAAGTTGCCAAGGATAATGATACCATTTGGGTCCATGATTATCACCTAATGCTCTTGCCCAAAATGCTTAGAGAGGCTAAACAACAGTTAACCATAGGTTTCTTTTTGCATATTCCATTCCCATCATATGAGATTTTTAGAGTTTTGCCCTGGCGTAAAGAGATTGTTGAAGGCATGCTTGGTGCCGATTTGGTGGGCTTTCATACATTTGATTACGAGAGGCACTTTATGAGTTCAGTTAGGCGTTTGCTCGGTTACGACAACATGCTAAATACCGTTAAACTCGATGAAAGGATTGTTAAAATTGACAACTTCCCATTGGGTGTTGACTATGACTATTTCAAGGAGCAGGCAGATCATTTTAAATCATCAAAAGGTAAATCACTTCTTGGCTTTGCCGATACCATAGCACAGAATATTTTGAACGATGGAAATACCACGCTTATGTTATCGGTTGATAGGCTCGATTACACCAAGGGCATTGCGCAACGCCTAGAGGCATTCGAAATATTCCTTGCTAATAATCCTGAATATTCTGGGAAAATTTGCTTAGCACTTTTTGTAATTCCCTCGCGAGAGGTGCTTGTTGAGTACCAAACCCAAAAGCGCACTGTTGATGAGATGGTTGGTCGAATTAATGGTCAGTATGGCTCGGTTGGCTGGATGCCCATTTGGTATTTCTACCGAAATTTATCCAAAGAGGAAATGGTTGAGCTCTATACCGTTTCGCAAATTGCCCTTGTGGCTCCACTCCGCGATGGGATGAACCTGATAGCAAAAGAGTATATCGCCTCAAGAACCAATCAGACAGGAGTGCTGATTTTAAGCGAGATGGCCGGTGCATCCAAAGAGATGAGCGAGGCAATTCTGGTAAATCCCAACAACACAGCTGAGGTTGCTCACGCAATATGCCAAGCCCTTGAAATGCCAGTAAGTGAGCAAATATCCCGAAACGCTGTTATGCAAAAACGCCTAAGTGTTTATAATGAAGAGAAATGGGCAACCGATTTTCTGGATGCACTTAAAGGAGTTAAAAAGTTGCAGGAAAAGAACCTGACGCGCAAAGTATCCCCTAAAATTATTAATTCCTTTAAGGAGAGATACGATAAAGCAAAACGGAGGATCATTTTTCTTGACTATGACGGAACCCTTACAGGGTTTCATAAAGATCCTCAAATGGCTGTGCCCAATGATGAACTATACGAGATTCTTGATAACCTAATTGCCGATAAGCGTAATAGGTTGGTGGTGATAAGCGGTAGGGATAAGGAAACTCTTGGCAAATGGTTTAGCAACTATAGCTCATTAACCTTTGTGGCAGAGCATGGTGTGTGGCTAAAGCCACCCGATGGGGAATGGGGCATGATTGAAAAGATTGAAAAGAATTGGATGGAGATTATTAAACCCATAATAAATTTTTATGCCGACAGAACCCCTCGCTCATTCCTAGAGGAGAAGAACTATTCGTTGGTTTGGCACTATCGGAATGCTGATCCCGATTTAGGGGTAATCCGCGCTTGGGAACTAAAGGATGAACTTCGCGATTTGGTATCAAACCTCCATTTGGAGATAATGGATGGCGACAAGGTGATTGAGATAAAGAACTCGGGTATCAACAAGGGGCGTGCTGCTGCCCAGCAGTTGACTCTGGATAGTTTTGACTTTATCATGGCCATTGGCGACGACTGGACTGATGAGTACACCTTTGGAGCCATGCCCGACAATGCCCATACCATTAAGGTTGGCACAAAGAGCACAAAGGCAAGATACTACATTGATTCAGTTGAAAGTGTACGCAAACTTTTGTCCATACTGGGAAAGTAATTCAATTGTGAGCCATGATGGCAAACTATTTAAAGAGTCTTTAAAAAAAAACTCTTTTTTGTTTTAATTGGATTTGTTCACGATTTTATATTTGCATTAAAGTACGTTGATACTCTAAACATTAACTTTAATCAAAAGAGTACATTAGCATTTTTTTAAAATAAAACTTTAGTGTAATTTAGATTTGAATTTTGTTCTAAGAGTCTCCCATTTAAATTAGTTCACCTACGGTAAACACAAATAAAGAAGAGATGCTTACCCTTGTTAGCCCTTCGGGGTTCTTTTGCTTGTTAGGAAAGTTTTCTAAAAACACTATAACACATAATTAACCAGCAACTAAAAAATTTGTACGAATGAAAAAATCTATTCTATTTATTCTTTTTGCGCTTCTTACACCAGTACTTCTGTTAGCGCAGCAGCCCCCAATGGGATTTACCTACCAGGCAGTAGTTAGAGATTTGGATGGAAAGCCATTGTCAAATCAATCAATTGGAGTAAAAGTTACTCTTCAAAATGAAAACGGAGCAACTAAACACTACTCCGAAACCACAACGGCAACCACCACCTCTTTGGGTGTAGTAACTCTTGTTGTGGGAGAGGGTGTGCCTGTAACTGGCTCCTTCTCTGCGATTCCATGGGAATTGGGGGATATTTATATTAATGTAGCAGTAGACGCCGCCGGAGGAAACAACTACGTGAGCATGGGAAGCGCTAAGCTACAGTCGGTACCCTATGCCCTTTTTACCGCAAACAATGGTGCGGCAGTCTCGGGTGAGGGACAGGCAGGGCGTATTGCAATTTGGACTGACGAGTCAACCCTGTCGAGCCTAACGGCTTTATCTTACGATAATAGTTTTGAGGTAACTAGCCCCAGTGTGGCTGGCGATGACGATCCCATTTTCGAGGTGAAGAACCGCGATGGCAAGGTAGTGTTTGGGGTTTATCAAACTGGCGTAAGGGTTTACGTTGACGATACACAGGTGAAGGGAAACCGAGGCGGTTTTGCCGTAGGTGGCTTTAGCGATCAAATAAAGGATGGAGGAATTGAGTATTTGCGAATTACGCCCGATAGCGCTAGAGTAAATGTTCGAAATCAGACTGGAACAAAAGGGAACCGGGGTGGATTTGCAGTTGGAGGCTTTTCCGATCAAATAAAGGAGAGTCCTTCAAACTTCTTAGATATTACCCCTGAAAACTATTTTATCGGACATAATGCAGGCAAGTCAATTACTACCGGAAGATATAATCAGTTTATGGGATACAACGCAGGGCAGGCAACCACAAACGGAGTATTTAATATTTTTGTGGGGCACAACGCAGGGCAGGCAAATACTACCGGAGGTGCTAATGTTTTTGTTGGGAAGGATTGCGGTCTTTATAATACTGAAGGGACGAGTAACGTTTTTATAGGACATGAGGTAGGCTACTTGAATACAACAGGACATAGAAACGTTTTTATAGGAAGTGAGGCGGGTTGGGCTAATGAAACAGGACTATATAACGTTTTTATAGGGAGCGAGGCAGGATTTGCCAACGAAACAGGAAATAATAACGTTTTCATTGGGAATGAAACAGGTCTTTCAAACCAAGGCGGATTTGCCAATGTATATTTAGGCGATGGTGCCGGAAGGCTGGGTAAGTTCGCCTCATGGAACGTGTTTGTGGGCTACCAAAGCGGATTCAACACATCAGGGACTCATAACGTATTTCTTGGGCACACTAGTGGTTATAGTAATACTACGGGTTTTAGCAATAATTTTATTGGCCAGGGGGCAGGCTATTCGAATACAACTGGCACAAACAATATTTTTATTGGAAACGACGCTGGTCGGGAAAATCTTTCAAGTTCTGGAAATATATTTATGGGTAGAAGTGCAGGTTACCACTCTACTGAGCACGGGAATACCATTATTGGGCATACTGCTGGCGAATTTCTCGAAACCGGCTCAAACAATACATTTTTGGGGGTTCATTCTGGACAAGAACGTACAGGTGGAGGTAACAATTTAATTCTTGGATCTTATGCAAATTATAAGGGCGGCTCGGGTAACGATAACACAATTATTGGTGCTTTAGCTGGTGGTGAGGCAACGGGTTACAGAAATGTGCTCCTAGGTTTCCAAGCTGGTTACAACGAAAAAGGCAACGATAAGCTATATATAGCAAATAGTAATACAACTACTCCTTTAATTTGGGGTGATTTTAACCTAAAACAACTGAGGTTTAACGCTACAGCTGTTGGCATAAATGCTGCACCAAGTACTACGCAAACATTGCTTGTTGAGGATATCAGGGCCTCAAATGATTCACCTGCTATTGTTGGCAAACATGATGTTACGAGTAATTGGGGAGTAGGTGTTAAGGGGATTGGTGGATATAAAGGTGTTGAAGGTATCGCGACTTTTGAGGGAGAAGGAACGCGATATGGTGTTTACGCTCAAGCCTCAGGCGGAACAACCAATTATGCAGGGTATTTTGTAGGGGATGTTCGTGTGACAGGAAGTTTTGTTAACCCTTCCGACTTAAACCTAAAGCAGAACATAAAGCCCATAGCAAACGCTGTGCAAAAGATAATGCAGCTCAACGGAGTTTATTTTGAGTGGAAACCAACAACCAGATTCTCTGCGCCCGACAAAGACGGTAAATATTCTGATGGGGAAGAAGTTTCTAAAGAAACACAGGTTGGGGTTATTGCTCAGGAGGTTGAAAAGGTTTTCCCGGAAATTGTGCTTACTGATGAGCGCGGGATTAAATCGGTTGATTACACCAAGCTAACTCCATTGCTTATTCAGGCAATTAAGGAGCAACAGCAAACAATCACTAATCAGAATGAGGTTATAGAAGTGCTGAAAAGCCAAAACGAACAAATTATGCAAAGGCTGCAACAAATTGAAGAACAACTCAATAAATAGAAAATTAATAATTTAACAAAAAAGGCTGCTTTTTATAGGCAGCCTTTTTTGTTGCTGCACGAGTCACCTCTCGTGTAGCTTTTGCCGTCGTAGATTTGCAATCCTTGCCGTTGCTGCCGCACGAGGCTCCAAGTGTGGCAACGAAGTAGTATTCGTTTCAAAAAATCCACTTATGCTGGTGCGGATTGCAAATCCGCGCCAGCCTTGGTCTGACTATGTTTTGCATGTAACTTCACACTTAGATTTAAGAGCGTTAATATCCTTAAATATTTAATTTGGTCAAAAAAGTACACCTCCATCATCTGATTTATAGAACTTTAATGTAAATTGGATATGAATTGCAATCTATATTTTTCAGTAAGGAACAACCAAATAAGAGACTACCTGCACAACTGAGCCGCTAAATGGCGTTGATCTCAGCAAGGGTAAGCACAAATAAATAACTATATGTGCTTGCCTTAAATCAGCCCTTCGGGGCTCATTGGGTTGCTAAAAAGCGTTAAGACAATAATTTACCACACACGTAATCAATAACTAAAAAATCCTGCA
Source organism: Bacteroidales bacterium UBA5349 (assembly GCA_002410065.1). Lineage (GTDB taxonomy): Bacteria > Bacteroidota > Bacteroidia > Bacteroidales > Tenuifilaceae > Perlabentimonas. The sequence continues at coordinate 36,376 of DHQB01000003.1, forward strand.
CAAATGAAAAGGTTCGTACAATTCATTCTTTTTGCGCTTCTTACGCCAGCACTTCTTTTAGCGCAGCAACCCCCAATGGGATTTACCTATCAGGCTGTAGTTCGAGATTTGGATGGAAAACCACTATCAAACCAGCCAATTGGAGTAAAAGTTACTCTTCAAAATGAAAATGGGACAACAATACATTACTCTGAAACGGCAACTGCATCCACTACCTCTTTGGGAGTAGTGACCCTTGTTGTGGGTGAGGGTGAGCCTGTAGCAGGCTCATTCGCAAATGTTCCTTGGGAATTGGGTGATATTTACATTAGCATATCAGTAGATGCCGCTGGAGGAAATAACTACGTGAGCATGGGAAGCGCTAAGTTGCAGTCGGTACCCTATGCGCTTTTTACTGCAAACAATGGGGCAGCAGTCTCGGGCGAGGGACAGGCAGGGCGTATTGCATTTTGGACTGACGAGTCAACCCTGTCAAGCCTAACGGCTTTATCGTACGATAATAGTTTTGAGGTTACCAGCCCCAGTGTGGCTGGCGATGACGATCCTATTTTCGAGGTGAAGAACCGCGATGGCAAGGTGGTGTTTGGGGTTTACCAAACTGGCGTAAGGGTTTACGTTGACGATACACAGGTGAAGGGAAACCGAGGAGGTTTTGCCGTAGGTGGTTTTAGCGATCAAATAAAAGAAGGAGGGATTGATTATTTGCGGATAACTCCTGATAGTGCTAGAGTAAATATTCGAAATCAGACTGGAACTAAAGGTAACCGCGGGGGCTTTGCTGTGGGAGGATTCTCTGACCAAACAAAAAGCCAATCAAATTACCTTCAACTAACCCCCGACAACTATTTTATTGGTCACGAGGTGGCTCAGAATATCGATGAAGGTATCCGAAACTCTGTAATCGGTTATCAAGCTGGCTACTCATTGGTTAATGGTAGCGATAACATCTTTATTGGGAATAAAGCAGGGTTTAACACAGGGGGCTCAGGACTAGGGGGTAATGAGAATATTTTTATTGGCAACGAAGCGGGTTATTATTCAGCTTCTCCAGTTCGAAACGTTTTTATTGGACACCATGCTGGAAGAGAGAATGTTGGAGGCCAATATAATGTTTATGTAGGAAATCTTGCAGGTACAAAAAGTTCAGGTTTTTACAATACTATTTTGGGGGGAGGGGCTGGTTCTGCAAATGATTTTGGAACGGGAAACGTTGTAATAGGCTACGTTGCGGGCAGAGATATGAAATCAGAAAAAAACGTATTTATTGGAATGGGAGCAGGTTATAACAACGCATCAACGGGCGAAGGTGGAAATGTTTTTATTGGCTGCTACGCTGGGGAAACACTCAGTACAGCAGACCATAGACTTGCCATAGCAAGCAATAGAACTACTCCACCCCTTATTTATGGTGAGTTCGACAATAAAAAGGTAGCCATTAATTCTACAGACCCATCTACATTCACCTTATTTGTAAACGGTACTATCGGGAATAGTAAAGGATTTTATTCAATCTTTGATAATTCAAATCTGAAGGATTCTAAAAGAATAAACGATGCACTTTCAAAAATTGTTAACTTGATAGGCATTGAGTATTATTTAAAAGAGGAAGAAGGAGGTACTACCAAACAAATTGAATTGAATGCAGAGGAGGCTATTGAAATAATCCCGGATCTGATTGATAAAAATGGTGAGCAATATGCCATAAACTACCCTAAGTTAACCGTATTGCTTATTGAAGCAATTAAGGAGCAGCAGCAAACAATCTCTAATCTGAACGAGGTTATAGGGATTCTGAAAACTCGAGACGATCAGATTATGCAAAGGCTGCAACAAATTGAAGAACAACTTAAGAAATAGAGAATTTAAACACTCAACAAGGAGGGCTGCTTTTTATGGGCAGCCTTTTTTGCTGCGCTTAAAGGGCAACATCTAAATACATATTGATGTTTTCCTGACTTGTTCCTTTTAGT
>DHQB01000006.1:0-129312 GCA_002410065.1 Bacteroidales bacterium UBA5349
TAAACTTTTTTCAGGACGAGTCACTCACCAATAACAAAAAAAATGAAAAAACTTGCAGTTTGCACACTTGGAGCATTGATGCTATTTGTGTTTTCTCCTATTCAACTTAACGCAGCAACAGAAGCCACTCCAGTAGCAACTAACTCGGCTATTGCCATTCAAGCAACCGAAAGCAAAGAGTTAGTTCAACGTTTAGAAGAGATTAAGGATTCGAACAAGTCGGACTTAAGCTTTTCGCAAAAAAAAGAGCTTCGCAAAGAGGTTCGCACCATTAAAAGCGAGCTAAAACAACGAGGTGATGGGATTTACATTTCGGCAGGTGCCGCTATAATCATTATCATTCTTTTAATTATTTTACTTTAATTAACTGAAAACCATTACGTAAATATTGAAAAGTTGGGTTTAATTATGAAAAACACGAGGACAGTTAGAGTCATTACTTTAATAATAGGCATAGCTATAACTGTAATCAAAGGATTCAACCTCGTTACCAGATAAAAAGTAGTGGATATTGGAGATCTCAAAATCTCACGAAACAAGAACCATTCCATAGTCTGGTAGCCCTTGGTTGGTGCTGTGGCAATGGTTTTAGGAGGTGGAGGTCTAATCGAGGAGCTATAGAAAAAATAGTTTAATCTTTTAAGCCTATAATAAATGACTTACCAAGAACGATAAACTTTAAGTCAACAAATTTAACTAGGATTATTAGACTTAACCTGATGCATAATACAATAAAGTTATCCCTTTGTCTCCTGATAACATCCTTCTTAATTGACGATGCATATTCGCAGAATGATACTGTTATGCCGCCCCCAACCAAGGTGGAAATTGCTGCAAAAAAAAGTGCCATATCAACTTTTAATATGTATCGCGAACCCAGCTACGTTTTGTTTAGCAGGGGACTTGGAAACTTGGAGCCATTAATATTTGAGGGTAATCTTGAGCCCTACTTCATGATAAGCATTAGCGAAAAAGTAAGATGGGGCATTGAGCTCTCACCTCGTATCGTAATTCGGATGCTCAACGAACACTCCCACCCAATTCGAACGCCCTCTTTTATGCCAAGAGCTACTTTCTTTTATCAATTCCTCGATAAAGAGACTAAAAAAAGGGATTTCTTTACCTACTTATCAGTAATGCATCACTCAAATGGACAAGAGGAAAATTTTTTTAATGCAGATTCAACCATAAACACCAATACAGGTGATTTCTCTACAAATTGGGTTGAGGGAGGAGTTTTTCTTTCGCGACCAAATGCTAAGTTACAATTTAATACCAATTACATAAAACTATACGCTACCTACAATTTTATGCAAGAAGAAAAGTTGGGCGGAGCCTACGGACGGCTAAGATTTTTTGCTAATGTAAAGAGCACCGTTAAACTTTCAAGTTTATTTAGAATAATTGTGTCACCCAATGATAAAAACAAGAAGTATGTTTTCAACCAATCTGTTAAGTTGGGATGGATAGCAGGTGAACTAAATGATGAAAAGGCTTTTAATATTAAACGACTAATTTTTGATTATTCACTTTCATTTGCTCCCACATTTCTGAAAGAGGTGAATGTTTTTATTCAGTATTATTATGGCCAAGATTACTACAATATTAACTTTGGCAGACATCTTAGCGTGGTACGCATAGGAATATCATCAAAACCAGGCATTCTTTTCTAACTCATCAATTGCAGGACTGTGAAAGATGTAACTCTTTCCTTTTTTTATGTAATACTTCTCTTGTCGAATAGAATCAACTTTGTCATCAATACTAATTAATACAGAGAAATCATGGGAAATATTTTATATGTAGTTGCTGTAATTCTAATTATTTTGTGGGCAATAGGATACTTGGGCTTCCACACTGGTGGCATTATTCATATTCTACTCATAATTGCCATTATTGCTATATTGCTCAGAATTATTCAGGGTAAAAAGATTTTCTAACTTTTGCACTTTAAGAACAAGCTGACTAACTAATTACGTTTAATAAATGCTACCATGTCACACGAAAAAGAAGGAAAAGAAAAGTTGAGTAAGAAAACTCCCGCCAAAAACCTTAAGGAGAAACGAGCCGACAAGGCTGCAAAACGAAATGAGAAAGGAACGGGAGGTAATTCCCCTATTGTTAGTCCATTTGCCAAACCTAAAAAATAGACATGATTAGTGATACTGATTATAAGTTTTGGGGAAGGTTAAAGGATAAACTTATTAAAATTCATCCTACGCTAACAAAATCAGATCTGATTTTGCGAAATGGCACAATTAGCGAAACTCTTAAGACAATCTCGAGCAAATTAGGTATAACGGTCAAAGAACTTAAGGAAGAAATTGATAAATTTTAATCAAAAAAATTATACCATGAATGCCAAAAGTCGCAAAAAATCAAAAACCACATTAGCCTACATAGTTATTGCAATTTTGATTCTGGTAATTATTCTGTTTTTTTGGGGCGGAGATGGATTAAGAGGGACTAGCATAGGCCGTTCAATTGGATATTCTCAATGGGACTGGACACAAATTATAATTAGCTTAATTATCGGTTTTGCACTGGGATGGCTAGTTTGCAAAAGGAAAAGAACAAGATGATGAATGATTCTTTCTGAGGGTATAAGTCCAACATATTTCCCCTACCTTTTTGTGTTAGAGTTTACGAGAGGTTTGACAGGAAGACATATATTTCAAGGATGAATTCAATGATAATATCTTCCCGTTTTGGCAACTAAATTGAGAAAGTAATGATGGGCTCTGCAAAAAAGTTAAGCTAATTAATAAAAGAAAATTGCTGGGGAACTTCATTTAAATAAAAGTACACTAGAAACTAAACCATGATGTATTGAAAATACATAGGTTTAAATATTTTACAGCTAATTCAATTAGCAAATATTTGATGATCATAAGACGACACTTCGATCGTCGGACTTCCAGTTTTGGTCACAGAGCTTGCTTCGCTACCGACAGGTAGATCGAAGTGCCGACTTCTGTCTTTGAACTTTCTACTAAATACTGTGAATTCTGTAAATATTAGCAGAAATTATATAACAGTATAACTGTAAACCAAGGGTAAATTTGCTAAGTCAATTATTAACAATACTGTAAAATCAATTACCATGAATACTGTTATTGGGTTTTGGAATGTACGAAAGGAAATTTTAAAGAAAAATTTCCCTAATATCTCCGATAATGATCTGCACTTTTATGAAGGCAAAGAAAAGGAGATGATGGAGATACTAGGCTACAAACTTGGTAAATCAGAAGATGAACTACGCGAAATTATTAATGCTTTAACTATAGAGTAAGGGCGTTTTGATGTATATTTTTATTGCAAAATCGACATTAATTACAAGTTAGAACATATGAAAATACCTAAAGTTTTTTTTTACCTTCTTATCCTAACTGCACTAATTTCAAGTTGCAAAGCAAAGCAAGCAACAAAGAACACGTATACATCTTCCATTTCATCAGATGAGAATTTCGACAAGTTTTACAATAGGTTTCATGCCGATAGTGCATTTCAGATCTCAAGAATAGTTTTCCCTTTGGACGGAATGTATACAAATGGTCATGAAGAAAAAAGATGGGATAAAAAGAATTGGGTAATAATTAAAACAAGAATATATGACATTGATACAACAGATTTCAAGGTAGATTACAAGAAAACTGAAAATACATTTACTCAAAAAGTTTGGGTTGAGAATTCGGGATTTGCCTCACAATGCCGCTTTGAGCTAATTAAAAAGAAATGGCATCTTGTTTACTTTTTAGATCAAAACCTATAGTAAGAAATTTGAACAATATTTAGATCCAAAAATATTATCACGCTTAGTAAATAAAAAAAAATCTTATAAAAACCATCCTTGTGGGAGAACAAGGGGCGAAACCGAAAAGCCTTACGAGTAGGAAACTTAAAACTGAAGGCATGAAAAAATTAGGATTTACCATTCTGTTAATATTATCCAGTTACTTTTTAAGTAATGCACAAGATTACAATACTGGTATTGGGCTTCGCGGTGGGTTTGCTAATGGGATAACCATTAAACATTTTGTTACTCAAAAGGCAGCTTTTGAGGGAATAATTTCAAGTCGCTGGCGTGGGCTTGAATTAACTGGCCTTTACGAGGTTCATGGGCGAGCATTTCAAACCGAGCGAATGAAATGGTACATCGGATTTGGTGCACACGTTGGGTTTTGGAATGGTGATTATACAGAAAAATACTGGGGCGATCCTGGAAAATCGTATACCGTTATTGGACTTGATGGAATTTTGGGACTTGAGTACAGCTTCACAGAGGTTCCAATAAATATTGGTATCGACTGGAAACCCGCATTTAACGTTTACGGCCAATCTGGTTTCTGGGCCGATGGTGGGGCTTTGTCAATTAGATACATCTTTTAAAAACAAAAAAAATGAAAAAAACTATCTTATTTCTATTCGCTTTGGCTTTACTAGTTGCCAATGTTAGTATTGCTCAGGATATACATTTTGGGCCAAAAGTTGGACTAAATTTAGCCAACGTTTACGACACGAAGGGTGAAAAATTCGATGCCGACGCAAAACTTGGTTTTGTTGCCGGGGCGTTCTTGTCCATTCCCATTGGCAGTTTTTTAGGCATACAGCCAGAACTGCTATACTCGCAAAAGGGATTTAAGGCATCGGGAAGTACACTGGGTGTTCCTTATACGTTTACACGCACATTAAATTATCTTGATATCCCTCTTTTAATAACACTTAAGCCAACCCCAATGTTAACTATATTGGCTGGGCCCCAGTATTCATATTTACTGAGCCGAAAAGAGGTTTTCTCTAATTCGCTAATTACTACTGAACAGCAAGATGAGTTTAAGAATGATAACATACGAAAAAACACGCTATGCTTTATAGGTGGTTTCGATGTAAATGTTAGCCGTTTAATAATTGGTGCACGAGTTGGATGGGATCTTTATCAGAACGTTGGTGATGGAACCTCAATAACCCCACGTTACAAAAATGTTTGGTACCAAGTTACATTAGGATTTAGCATTTTCTAGATAAACTTATAAATCATTATCGGTGCTCAATGTGAGCATCGCTAATGATTTATAATTATCAATTATTGTATTTACTCTGCCTCATAGCTGTTCTGATGTGAGCAAAGTTTTTAATATAAACTTACTTCATCGCCCGCATGATGTAAACCTTATTCCCAATTCCTCAATTAAGTATTTCCTAAACAATCCACATTATTGTTATCAGTGATATATGTAACTTATATTGATTACTATGTAACAATACCCTCTTACTATCAAGGTATCTTTGCTTAACAAAATAAACATACATCAAAAACCTATTCACTAAAAACAATAAAATGAAACTAAAAACAATTATTCCGATCGTAGCTATTTTGCTACCAATTGTATTTATGTCAAGTTGTGAAAAAGATGACACAGATGATGGTTTAAGGCCCACAATCGTATCATCCGACCCTCTAAGCAATCAAACGGACGTTGCTCGTAATAAAGTTATTTCCATAACTTTTAGCGAAGCCATGGATCCAACAACCATTAACACTTCATCCTTTACACTAAAACAGGGCACTACTCAAATTGTAGGTGTTGTAGCATATTCTGGAGTAACAGCAACATTTACTTCATCGAGCACTTTTAATGCAAAAAGCAATTATACCGCAACAATAACTACTGCGGCTAAAAGCATTAAAGGAAAAACACTGGGAAAAAATCACGCTTGGAACTTTACTACAGGTGGCAGCACTGCAAGTATAAATCCTGTTAATCTTGGATCTGCAATTAACTATGTTATTCTAGCCAAAACAGCAATCAATAACAGTGGAACTTCTGCTGTTACTGGAGATCTGGGCCTTAGTCCAGCGGCAACCTCGTATATTACGGGTCTCTCTTTAACCGATTTCACTGGTTATGCAACATCTGCTCAGGTTACTGGGCAAGTATTTGCTGCCGATATGGCCGATCCTACTCCTATTAACCTTACAACTGCAGTAAACAACATGATAACTGCATACAACGATGCTGCAGGTCGAACATTAATCGATTTTCTGGAATTAGGTACAGGCAATATTGGTGGAAAAACCTTAACACCTGGTATCTACAAATGGACAAATACGGTTACTATTCCCACTGATGTTACCATTTCAGGCAGTTCAACTGATGTTTGGATATTCCAAATTGCTCAAAACCTTACAATGAGTTCAGCCGCTAAAATTATTTTAAGTAACGGTGCTCAGGCTAAAAATATATTTTGGCAGGTGGCAGGACAGGCAACTTTTGGAACAACATCTCATTTTGAGGGAGTAATACTGTCAATGACGGGGATTACTTTCCAAACTGGCGCTTCGATGAATGGAAGAGCGCTTGCGCAAACCGCGGTTGTGCTCGATGGTAACGCAATAACTCAGCCATAGTAAAACAAATTATATTGAGCTTAAAAAAGAAGTTGCCAATTGGCAACTTCTTTTTTGTATGTGAATTATGTAAATCTATTGAAAAGATATGTAACAACCTTGGCTAGTAAGGGGGCTATCTTTGATACAATAGAAAACTGTATATCAGATAAGATAAACGCTAAAAAGAGAAATTATGAGAGAGAAAAATATCATTCAAACTACCAAAAATTTGCTGTCAAGAATTTTATCAAAGAGACATACCTTAAGTCTGGCTATAGTTCTTGTTAGCATAGTAGCAATGGCAAGATCACCATTAGCTTCGGAGAAACAAATTGGAATGTTCCTAAACTCTACCACCTGTGTAGTTTTAGAAAATGGGGTGAATCTGTATAATGGATTTATTAAAGAAGCTGTGGAAAAACATTGGAAAACCACCCCATTTGAATTTATTGACGAAACCGAGTTTGAAATTCGTCGGTTCGATTCAAGGTACTCTTTTCTGGTACTAATGAAAAATGTGTACGACAACGACCCAGGCGGTGTTAGCTACGACTATATTAGCTTAGTACTGGGGTCAAATGCACAAAAACTTGCAGATATGCCCGAGATATCTAATATACCCCTTAAATATTCCGACGATAACAACCTAGATTATGAGTATGCAATACCCGCAATTGTAAAGTTTGTTCAAATTCATGCAAAAAATCTTGAAAAGAAACGTTTTGGGATCTCACTAAGAGAATTGCAATACTATAACAAATCGGGATTTAAGGGAAAGCAACTATTAATGAACCGCGGAAAAATGGCACCCGATGCATACTCAATCGATAAAATTAATAGCATTTACCCTTACTTCATCAAACTACTCTCCTCTTCCGAGATACAAGAAGAAATTGCATCAAACCCAAAGAATGCCCTTTTTCACTTTCACGTAGGCCCAAACCAGGATCAGAATGTTGGCAAATGCTTTGAAATGATTTTTGATGTGGATGGAAATCTTTACTACTACCACTCCCGGATGATTACAAATGCGGATAAGGACGGCTTTAACATAAGCGACTTTAAACGCATCAAGTAATAAAATTAAACAAAATGGAAAATCTTGATCTAGAAAAAGGGAAGGTTTTTATTATTGTTGAGATAATTGAGTACGTACCAAATTCAGTGGTAATTAAAACCATAATAAAAAAAACAACAGGAAATATCAGTGCGGTTTCCTTCGATTCGGGCGAAACCTTAACCGATAGATTGTCGCCTTTCGATAACTACATTCAAATAATTGATGGAAGGGCTGAAATTATTATCGAAGGAGTATCAAATCAACTTGAAACTGGTCAGTCAATAATTATTCCAGCCCACTCCTTCAACACCATTATGGCAAATATTCGCTTTAAGATGTTGTCAACAGTAATAAAGAGTGGGTATGAAGAGGTGTGTTAAACGTTTCTAGCATAAGTAGATTTGTTTTATTATTACAATGCTAAAGATTGTTAAATGGAAGAAAGAATGTTCCCGAGTTGAACATCGTAACCCGACGATCAACTTTTATTAAAGGTATAGACTAATTAATTCTAAACTTACTTATTAAAAAAGTTCCAATACTTCAAACCAATTTATTCAATTGCTTGCCCTTGCTTTGCTAACTTTCCGTAAATTTGTAGCAAACAATTGAAAACATGAACTCATTCGGTCGCATATTCCGCATAACAGTTTTTGGTGAATCTCACGGACAAGCCATTGGCGTAACCCTTAGTGGTGTCCCAGCAGGGATTGCCCTAAGTGAAGAGGATTTCTATGCGGATCTGAACCGACGTAAGGCCTATGCCAAAGGAATAAATTAATTTTCAGATTTGCCGTAAAGCCAACCTCAAGCAATGGCGTAAAGCAAAACACATCCCATAATATACTGTAAACATAACCCATACGCATTGCTGTACAGGTTTTTTTATTATTTCGTTCCAGTATTGGCTGTAAAAATTATCGGTGTCCATTAGTTTTTTGTGTGTACCAAAATGCTCTATTTTACCATTCTCAAGTATGTATATTCTATCAGCAATAACTCTTAACGAGTGAATTTTATGGGTGATAAGTAATATGGAAATTTTAGGCTTAATTATTTTCAGTAAATCTATAATTATTTTTTCGGTCTTCCTATCCATCGCCGAAGTTACCTCATCGAGGATTAGTAACTGAGGCTGCTTAATTAGCCCTCTAAGAATTGCAATTACCTGAATTTGACCACCAGAAAGATTTATGCCTTTTTCTCCAACGAGGGTATTAATCCCCATTGGAAACTGATTAAAAAAGTCTATTAAACCAAATTCTTTGATTTGCTCATACAAATCTTGTGCTTTATCTTTGCAGTTTATTAGAATATTTTCCAATATCGTACCATTAAACACATGAGGATTCTGGGGTACGTATCCAACCATACTGCGCCAGCAGTTTATATTAATATCCTGTAATGGTATATCCCCATTCACCAAAATCCTACCGCTTTCAATAGGGTAGAATTTTTCAATAATCTGTGCAATGGTGCTTTTACCACAACCACTTTCACCTGTGAGTGTAACTAATTCACCTTGTTTTAAATCAAAATTAATTCCCTTTAGCAAAGCACTTCTGCCCTGAAAGCGAAAGAAAACGTTGTCAAAACAAAAATCCGTAATACTTTCAACTCTTTCTTTATTAATGCTTTCTGGCATAATGCCTGTAAACTCAAACATTCTATCGAATGCTATTCGTGCTGCGCTTAACGGAATGGGAAGCATGGCTAAATTTAGCACAGACGGGATTAAGGCGGAAACTAGAGCAAATAGGGCCATCAAAGCACCGATTGTTAAGGTATTTTTAATGACAAGTACCCCACCAAATGCTAAAACCGTAGAAGTAAATAGAATACCAACGAGACCATAGAGGAGATTAAGAGAAACGCCAATTGAACCCAGCGAAAATACTTTGTTCTGGTATGTTCCGTATATTAAACTACCCTGAGAACTGAAACGTTCCTCGGCATTAGCAATTTTAACATCTCCGATGCCCTTTATAGTATCGATATAGAAACTCTCAGTTTGAGCATAACTTTTCATTACTTCTCTCTGACTTTCTATAATTCGCTTATTGTGAACCCAAATTATTACAAAATACAATGGAGCGAAGAACACAGCAATTATGCCTATTTGCCATGAATAGTGGAATATAACAGCAAGAGTAACAAGTAGCGTGAGCAAGTCTATAAGCAGTGTTCCGACAAGTTGCGTAATGGTACTCTGTATCCTTGCTGTATCATTTAGGCGGGCAATCATATCCCCAGTTTCGCGACCATCAAAAAAACGCTTGGGAAGATAAAGTAATGAACCGTAAAAGTAGTTCACAATACGGTTGTTAAAGTTCATACTCTGTCCAATAATCATACGCCCCCTCATGTATTGGAGTAAAGCTCTTATAATAAGTATAAAAAAAAGTAAAATCGTTGCGGTTATAAGATTACTAATACTCTCGCTAGGAATAATGGTGTCAATAAGTTTTTGTGAGAAGACAGCCGTTGCCATACCCAGGCCTGCAAGAATTAGCCCAATAATTGCACTGGAAATTAAAACGTTAAAGTCTTCTTTTACTAGTTGGTAGAACCAGTTTAGTTTGCGTTTATCTTGCTGATTGGTAGATTGAAAAGAACTATTGGGTTTAAGTACAAGGCAACGCCTGCTTTTCCACAATTCGTTGACTTCTAGCACTGAATACTCCTTGACTCCCTCGGCTGGGTCGCCAATAGTAAAAATGCCATTACTGTATTCAAAAAATACCACGTAGTGTTCCAACCCTTCTTTCTGTACGTGCAAAATGGTTGGCTGGTTATGTTCTATTAAACTCTTGGAATCAGCCTCATATCCTTTAGCTTCAAAGCCTATTGCACTGGCCGCCTCCATTAACCCCAAAAGGGTTGTTCCAATCCTATCTGTTCCGCTATGCTCACGTAGCTGTTCAAGGGTAGCGTTGCCCCCGTAGTACTTTATAACGGACAGCAGGCAGGCAACACCACAGTCTGACTGGTCGTTTTGTTTTACAAGAAACTTGGAGTTTTTTTTACTCATTGCTGAGTGCTTGAAGTATTTGTTCTAGCGGTACAGCCCCAACAAATCGTTTGGTTAACTTTTGGTTCTTGCCACTGTAAATGAAAATTGTGGGGTATTTATTCACCTTTAGTTCCTTGCTAAAAAGAGCTGTTTCATCGCAGAGATAGGTTATTTTCTCGGATGAAAAATTCAAGGAAAAGAGCAGTACACTATCAGGGTGTTCAGATGATATGAAAAGTACTTCTACATTTTCTAATTCGTTCCCTGAATTAATTATTTCATTTACAGTCTGCTCACAAGAATAGCAATCCGGTTTAAAAAAAACTAATATCTTATTTTTTTTAATTATTAAATTATAGGGATCACCATTAAGTTTGCAAAGTTGCGTATTGGGTAATTTCTGTGCTAAAAAATTAATCCGATAAAAAATCGTTACAATCATACACAATGCAACTCCGATTAAACTTATTCCAATTAAAACAAAAATTATTCTTTTCATAATTCTTAGTTACTAACTACTAAAGAAACTAATGGAGTAAACCCTCTGTTTTTTTTGTTGACTATTGACATAATATTTGTTGCATCTACTAAGAGCCATGTATCAGACATGAATTTTTTACGTTCGTAAACAATAGAGTTTTCCTTAAATGTTGTGGAAATAAAAGGTTCTAATAAATTTTCTGTAACAATATATAATTCATTGTTTTCAAGATTCTCCTTTCCAACCCATTCAATACCAACAAAAAGGCCATCTTTTGGAAACGATAAATTCAGATCTGAAATATCAAAAAAACTCTTTGTGGTTAATATATCACTTTTAAGAATAATACTCCCAATGCATTCTCCAATATTTATTTTATCTTTTACACTATAAAGATTTATCTTGAAAACACTAGTATAATTTATGTTGGTTGTTTTTCGAACAATTCTTCTAACATCTATTTTTAGAAAAATCTTCTTAATTAGGCTTTCTTGTTTTTTCTTGTTTTCTATAAAAACTGCAACTTCTGTACCACTTGAATAACTGAGTGAAAAATCAGATTTATTATTTGCATAACCTTCAATAATTTCTTTTTCATTGTTATTTGGCACAACAACAATTTCTTTTAAACTATAAATCTTGGGGGCTAATAAAATAGTGTCATTACCTCCATTAAATGTAATTTTTTTTGTAAAATAGCCAACACAAGAAATTGATGCTACACCATATTTAGGTTTTGTGAAAACTCCTTCGCTAGTAGTATAAGTTCCGTTTATACTATCCAAACAAATAATATTAGCATAAGGAATAGGTTGCATTGTTATTGAATCTAGTAAATATAACATTTCATTTGTTTGCGAGAAAACAAATATTTGTGAGCAAAGCAGCAATAATAAGAATAGTGTTTTTTTCATAACAAATTTTTAAAGTTTAAACAGGTGGCAATAGCCACCTGTTTTTTTAAAAAATTAACAAGGCCCATCGAATGAAACCCAATGATCGTTTATAGGTATCCAAAACACATATAATTGTTTTGTACAAACCATGTGCCCCAATATACAGGGAGTACAACTTTCGTCAATCCCAATAAACTTTCCACCTTGGGTTGTTTCCATTTGCTCTAAAGATAACTCTTTCATAGTTAAATAGTTTAAGTTAGTATTATTCACCCATTTTTAATATTTACCACTGGGGTGCTCAATGGTAGGCTATCTATATAAAATGGTTTGCAGAAAAACCGAGAATACTATCCAAAATAGCAACCCCATGCCGTACCACAGCAAGACAAAAAGTAGGGAGTTGCCAAATTTTTTATTCCGCAAAAATGAAATACCCAGCGCAAGGAAAAGCATGTGCACCCCCTCTGCAATATTTATGCATTGCAAAGGATAAAGCAACCAATAGGGTAATGAACTTGTATCAAAAAAAGCGAGTAATGATTGAAAACTATAATTATTATTAACCGAGGAGTAAGTAAAATCTATAATACCCACAGATTTTAATATTACAACTATAAGGTAGTTTAGCGCAAAAACAAGTTGAGTTTTAAGGGCAATTCCGAATAAATTTGAAAATGAAACTTTAAAATTATTAAAAACAGCCCCAATATTCAGGCAAAATGCAACAAGTAATGTGGGTATAAGAACAATTATAATAGTTATTGGGTAATTAACCCATTGGGAACCTCTTTCTTTAATTATAAAATTATCTATACTATCTAGACTTCGCTTACTTTCAAGTGACGAAATGTAGAAATCATCGGTAAAGACATAACTAAACTCTATGGTCAGTGCGATTGCGTAAATGGCTATTAATACAATCAGCACTACCCAATTATTTGCTTTAAAATACCTTTTAATTAACTCTCTCATTTTCGGATTAGTTGTTTTTTAGTTCTCCTAACTCTTACAGATGTCCAGCAAGACTTTTTGGTTTCCATCCAGCAATCTCTACTTTTAGTATCTTTTTTAGTTATTTGGCATCACTAGTCTTTCTTTATAGTTCTAGCACTTTCAACTGATTATAGTTTTGTTCTTAGAACCATTGCAGATTAGGCTTGTGAAACAACTGACTTACAGATTAATTAACAATCCATTTTTCGGGCGCCTTATAAAGAATTGATAAACAAACTTAGAAAAAAAAAAAACGGTAACTTCCAAATGTTTTATGGTAATATGTAAGTTTTTATGTGATTTAGAATGAGTCTTATTAAGATGCCAAAATTAAATATATTTATTGTTTATGAACATTGATTTATTACTGATATCTATAATATTTTTAGTGTTATAGATCATCTTAACTAAGTTTGTAACTATCCTTCCTTTCCAAAATATTACTAATGTACTACTATACCCAACTCGGGTTAGGGTAACCATTCTTTACATACCTAAAAAAGAATCCATACCTCAGCTCAATTAATTCAATTGTTTGCCCTTTACATAGCTAACTTTCAGTAAATTTGTAGCAAACAATTGAAAACATGAACTCAATCGGTCGCATATTCCGCGTAACAGTTTTTGGCGAATCGCACGGACAAGCCATTGGCGTAACCCTTAGTGGTGTCCCAGCAGGGATTGCCCTAAGTGAAGAGGATTTTTCTACTGACCTGAACCGCCGTAAGGCAGGCGCCAAAGGAACAACACCTCGCACAGAGGATGATAATCCTGAAATTGTATCGGGATGGTTTAATGGTTTTACCACTGGAACTCCGCTCACCATTCTGTTCCGCAATACCAACACCCAATCGGCCGATTATGGCAATATTGCCAACACACCACGCCCCGGACATGCCGATTTTGCGGCTTATATACGATTTAGAGGATTTAACGATTTTCGTGGAGGAGGTCATTTCTCGGGAAGGCTTACGCTTACGCTGGTGGCTGCGGGTGTTGTGGCCAAAAAGATACTTGATGGCATTAATATCTCGGCAAAGTTACTTACAGTTGGAGCTAGCAACAACATCGAAAAAACCATTGATACTGCATTAAACAAAGGCGACTCAGTAGGTGGAATAGTTGAGTGCACAGCAAAAGGAATACCCATTGGCCTGGGCGAACCATTCTTCGATTCTGTTGAATCCACAATTAGCCATCTGGCCTTTGCCGTTCCGGCAATTAAGGGCATTGAGTTTGGCTCTGGCTTTGCCGCTGCCACAATGATGGGCTCACAGCACAACGACCCAATTATGGATAATTCGGGGAAAACATCGTCAAACAATGCCGGAGGCATTACTGGCGGGCTAACCAATGGGAATGACCTAGTATTCAGGGTTGCCGTAAAACCAACCTCAAGCATTGGTATAAAGCAAAATACCTTTAGCATTGAATCTGGCAGAATTGAAGAATTGGTAATAAAGGGTCGTCACGATGCATGTATTGCACTTCGTGTTCCTGTTGTAATTGAGGCAATAACGGCCATTGCTCTTGCAGATTTTTTGATGCTTTGGAAAGCCTCGAACCTTTAAAAAACTGTATTTACGTAACTTCCATATAATTCTGCTTAACTTATAACTACCTAGTCATTAACAATAGTTTTTATCATCTGATAAAAGCAAATGATTTAGTCAACTTTACTAAGTATTAACTGCTTAACAACATTTCGTTATTCATCTTTTTTGCTTAACTTTGTTCGGCTAAATATCGACTCAAGTAACTTATTATCAATATAATACATTTTTTGAAAATGGCAAACAAAAAAAAGTTCATCACCTGCGACGGTAACTATGCGGCATCGCATATAGCTTATATGTTTAGCGAAGTTGCAGCCATTTACCCCATCACCCCTTCGTCAACAATGGCTGAATACATTGATGAGTGGGCTGCTAATGGCAGAAAAAATATTTTTGGAGAGACTGTAAAAGTAACCGAAATGCAATCTGAAGCAGGTGCTGCCGGTGCTCTTCACGGTTCTCTACAAGCTGGTGCATTAACAACAACCTATACCGCTTCTCAGGGATTGTTACTTATGATTCCTAACATGTATAAAATTGCTGGCGAACTTCTCCCTGGCGTTTTCCATGTATCAGCACGTAGCTTGGCCGCTCAGGCTCTTTCTATCTTTGGCGACCATAGCGACGTAATGAGCACTCGCCAAACAGGCTTTGCAATGCTTGCCACTGGTAGTGTTCAGGAGGTAATGGATCTAGCAGCAGTTGCACACCTTGCTTCAATCAAATCAAGGATTCCTTTCATGCACTTTTTCGATGGTTTCCGCACCTCACATGAGATTCAAAAAATTGAAGTGTTAGAAATGGAAAAAGTTGCTGGCTTGGTTGACAAAAAAGCCCTTCAGGCTTTTCGCGATCGCGCTCTTAACCCAGAGCATCCTGTAACCCGTGGTACTGCACAAAATCCCGATATATATTTCCAATCACGCGAGGCAGCAAATAAGTACTATGACGCCCTACCAGGAATTGTTGAGGATTACATGAAGCAACTCTCTGAAATTACTGGTCGCAAATACGATCTATTTGATTACTACGGTGATGCTAATGCTGAGCACATTATAGTAGCCATGGGCTCAGTAACCGATACTATTAAAGAGGTTATTGATCACCTAATAGCTAAAGGCGAAAAAGTTGGACTGATTGCAGTACACCTTTACCGCCCATTCTCGGCTAAACATTTCTTTAAAGCATTCCCAAAAACTGCTAAGCGAATTACAGTTCTAGATCGTACCAAGGAAACCGGAGCAAACGGCGACCCACTATATCTTGACGTAAAAGACCTTTTCTACGGAAAAGAGAATGCCCCCATTATTGTTGGTGGACGTTATGGCCTAAGTTCTAAGGATACTACTCCTTCACAAATTATCTCGATATTCGATAACATGAAGATGAAGGAGCCCAAGAATCAGTTCACTGTGGGTATTGTTGATGATGTTACCTTTAAATCACTCCCTCTTGGCGAGGAAATTAGCCTTGCCGATAAGGGTACATTCCAAGGTAAATTCTACGGTTTAGGTTCGGATGGTACTGTAGGTGCAAATAAAAACTCAATTAAAATTATTGGCGAAAACACCGATAAGTACTGCCAAGCTTACTTTGCATACGATTCAAAAAAATCGGGTGGCATAACCACTTCGCACCTTCGCTTTGGAGACAAGCCAATTCGCTCGCCATACCTTGTAAACACACCTGACTTTGTGGCTTGCCACGTACCTGCTTATCTCGGAAAATACGATATGCTAAGGGGAATTCGCAAAGGCGGAACATTCCTATTAAATAGCATTTGGGATGCCGAAGAAACTAAGGCGCACCTACCCAACTCAGTTAAAAAAGTTCTAGCCCAAAAAGAGGTAAACCTATATATAATAAACGCTACGGTAATTGCTGATGAAATTGGCCTTGGCACTAGGACTAATACCCTTATGCAAAGTGCATTCTTTAAAATCTCAGAAGTTATTCCTTACGATTTGGCAGTTAAGGCAATGAAAGATGCTGTTGTCAAAAGTTTTGGTCGTATGGGTGAGGATGTGGTTAAAATGAACTATGCTGCCATTGATAAAGGTGCTGCTGTAACTAAAGTTGATGTTCCTGCAGAATGGGCTAAACTTGATGCAGAGAAACCACAAACCATTCCAAATGCACCTGATTTTGTAAATAATATTGCCACCCCAATTAACAATCAAATTGGCGACGATCTACCTGTAAGCGCATTCATTGGTCGCGAGGATGGTACTTTCCCATCTGGGCTTACCCAGTACGAGAAAAGAGGTATCGCAGTGCACGTTCCTGAGTGGATTCCTGAGAATTGTATTCAGTGTAACCAGTGTGCATTTGTATGTCCTCACGCTGCTATTCGTCCATTCCTTTTAACAGATGAGGAATTGGCCAATGCTCCTGAGGGTACAGCAACTGTTAAGGGCAATGGAGGGACTAAAGAGTATAACTTCCGCATTCAGGTAAGTGCACTTGATTGCACAGGTTGCGGAAACTGTGTTGACGTTTGTCCTGCTAAAACAAAGGCTCTTGAACTTAAACCTCTTGAGTCCCAAATGGCCGAGGCTGAGCGTTTTGACTATATGAACGAGAAGGTTGGATATAAGGATACCGTTCTTGGAAAAGACAAGAGTGTTAAGAATAGCCAGTTTGCTCAACCTCTATTCGAGTTTAGCGGCGCTTGTGCTGGCTGTGGTGAAACACCTTACATTAAGGCCATTACTCAACTATATGGAGACCGTATGATGGTTGCCAACGCAACCGGCTGCTCTTCAATTTATGGTGGTTCGGCTCCCTCAACTCCATACCGTGCAAACAAGGATGGCCATGGAGTAGCTTGGGCAAACTCGCTATTTGAAGATAATGCCGAATATGGCTTTGGAATGGCTACCGGTGTTAACAAGATGAGGGACAGAATTTCTGAGCGCATTGAGCTTGGATTGGCCAACGGATACAGCGAAACTACTAAGGAAGCCATGAAACTTTGGCTTGAGAACAGAGAAAATGCAGAGGGTTCAAAAGATGCTTCTGCAAAATTGGTTACTGCCCTTGAAAAAGAGAACGATGATTTGGCCAAAGAGTTACTTGCGCTAAAACAATACTTTGTAAAAAAATCAATTTGGATTTTTGGTGGAGACGGTTGGGCATACGATATTGGCTTCGGCGGTTTAGACCACGTTATTGCATCAGGCGAGGATGTGAATATCCTTGTACTTGATACAGAAGTTTACTCAAACACTGGTGGACAGGCTTCTAAATCGACTCCTATTGCGGCGGTTGCAAAATTTGCAGCATCGGGCAAAAGGGTTCGCAAAAAGGATTTGGGCATGATGGCCATGAGTTATGGTTACGTTTACGTTGCACAAGTTGCAATGGGTGCTAACCAAAATCAGTATTTTAAAGCGCTTAAAGAGGCTGAATCATACGACGGACCTAGTCTAATTATTGCATATTCTCCTTGTATAAATCATGGTATTCATAACGGTATGGGAGCAACTCAACGCCAAGAGAAACTTGCTGTTGAAGCTGGATACTGGCATACCTACCGATTTGATCCAAGAGTTGAGGCTGAAGGCAAAAATCCATTCCAACTCGATTCAAAAGAGCCAGATTGGAGCAAATTCCAAGATTTCCTTAAGAGCGAGGTTCGTTACACTTCACTTCAGAAATCATTCCCCGAGAATGCAGCAGAACTATTTAAGGCGGCTGAGGAGAGTGCACAATGGAGATACAACTCATACCTGCGCCTTGCCGCAATGGATTATTCAAAGTAATTCTTCAATATTAAACCTAAAAAAGGTGCCGTTTTCGGCACCTTTTTTTTTGCTTTGCAATATCCTTTGTAAATTGCATCATAGTAAATCCTAAAAAACAGACCAAAGAGCCCTTTATCCGCATACTATGAAAACAATTTTTAATTGTTTAGCCCTACTAGCATTCAGTTACTCTTTGGGATTCAGCCAAGCCATAGAGCCTGACCCTGTCTTAAAAAACTTTACCGCTGACGATGGAATGCCTTCCAACGAGGTGTACCACGTAATTCAGGACTCGTTAGGATATATATGGATAGCGACCAACAATGGGGTTAGCCGTTTTGATGGTTACACATTCAAAAATTATGGCATAGAGGATGGCCTAATCGAAACCTCAATTCATGAAATTTACATTGACTACAAAGGTAGATACTGGTTTATTAGCAACTCAGGCCGGTTAGCCTATATGGAGAATGATATTATAAAACCCTATAAATTTAATTATCGAATAAACGATTATGTAGCAAGATCAAGGGGAACGTTTAAAAAATCATTCTATGTTGATTCGTTAAATACCGTTTACCTGTCACTTAAAGGCATTGGGCTTATAACCATTAGCTCCGAAGGAATTGTTAAAGAGTTTCAGCCAACAGAATACAATTGCGATGCTCTTTTACAGGAGATTGATAATGGAGTTACACTGGTTTCTTTTTTTAACAACATTAGTACCGAGCAAATTGTATTTAAATCCCATAATAGAACTTTTACTATTAACTCACCAAAAATAAACTCGGTTAAAGGATCACCCTTTCATACCTACTTTATTAGGCATAGCAAAAATCAGTTTACCTTAAGCACAATGGGACATCTTTTTAGGCTTGAGGATAGTTTAGTTGTAAAATCTGCACATTTAGGGGTAGAAATTATATGGGCAAGCACTGATGCTGAAAATAATCTTTGGGCAGCACCCATTGAAGGTGGAATTTTTATGTTTAAAGAAACCGATTCCTGGAGTGAAAGCAAACGCATTTTCCTTGAAGGAGAAATTGTAACCTCAGTTATTCGAGACTTTGAAGGCGGTTACTGGTTCTCTACTCTTTCGAATGGAATTTTTTACTGCCCAAACAAAGAAATACTAGTTTACAGTCAAGATAATGGGTTGCCCAGCAATTATACTACCAGTGTTTTTGTTAGCAAACAAGGAATTTATACTGGAAACGACTTGGGAATGGTAGTAAGAATTGACAAGAAGAGGATTCAATCCTACAATATTGAATCAATATATAAAGGGAACTCACCCATAAGGTTTATTGATAGTAACCCTAGCGGCAATACCTTATGGGTTGGGTCTGTTAGCCATTTACATAGCATTAGAAATGGAGCGATAAAAAGTTATCCACTAAATAAAAATAAAACGGGTAGTTCTTATCCTAGGCAAATGATAAAATCTGTTGATGGCGAATACTGGATTGCCAGTAGTTGGGGGATTCGTAAGTTCAATGGTGAAGAATTTACATACAACTCTAGGGAAAGAAAAGAGTTTTCGGGAATGGTTTACACGGTTTATCAGGATATTTCGGGAACACTGTGGATGGGAACAACAAATGGGATCTGGCAATATAAAAATGGCTCATTCCTATATCTTGGTGATAAAAACACCCTGTTCTCACAGCCTGCTAACCATATATCAACCTTTAAAAATAGAATACTAATTGCATCAAAGGGGCTTGGACTAATTGTTCTGACCAACGACAATATTTATGCTATAACCCAAAAAGAAGGGTTGGGAAGCAATTATATTAATAAAATTGAGACTGATAGCACAACCGTTTGGCTGGCCACAAAAAAAGGAATATCTGCACTCACATTTGACAAAGAGAACAACGCAATAATTAGAAACATTGATATCTCTAAGGGATTACCCTCGAATGAGATTAAAGATATTTTCTCATATGATAGTAAAATTTACGCTGCCACTCCAAAAGGATTATGCGTTTTTGAAAAGGAGCAGATCAACCCTTTAAAGCCCAGTAAATCCAGAACTTTAATTACGGGTATAAAAATTAACGGTAAAGAGATGTTTGGCATTCAACCAAACGCAACCCTTAAATACTCCGAGAACTACTTAACTTTCAACTTTGTTGGGTTTAACTATCGTAAGATGGGAAGCATTAATTACCAATATCGCCTTTTGGGAATTGACTCTTCATGGGTAAATACTGCTTCAACAGCCACAACGTACTCTGGATTAACCCCCAACAGATACACATTTCAGGTAAGAGCGCAATGTCCTGATGATTCCTGGTGCACACCTACCGAGTTTTCGTTTACCGTACTATCCCCATTCTGGCACCGTTTCTGGTTTATCTTTCTATTAGCATTGCTTTTTAGCGGTATTATATTCCTTATCTACAAAGTAAATATTACTTCAATCCGAAAACGGAATGAGTTAATAAATAATCTGAATACCTATAAGCAACAGTCGCTTCGGCAGCAAATGAACCCTCACTTTATTTTTAACACCCTAAACTCAATACAGCTCTTTATCCTAGAAAAGGACACTATTAGTTCACATAAATACCTTACCAAGTTTGCCAAACTAATGAGGCTGATTCTCGATAATTCTCAACAACCCACCATAACCCTAAAGGATGAATTGGAGGCATTAAAGCTATATCTCGAGTTAGAATCAATTAGGTTGTCAGGTAAATTTGATTATTCAATAGATATTGAGAGCAATGAGCTGCTTAAACAAAAAGTTCCTACCCTACTTATCCAACCCTTTGTTGAGAATTCAATTTGGCATGGCATTATGCTCAAGCCAAGCCAAGAGGGGTGGGTTAAAATTGTTCTAAAAAAAGTATCAGATAAATTGGTGTGCACAGTTGAAGACAATGGTATTGGACGACAAAAGGCACAAGCCATAAGGAGCAAGCAGGATATTGAACGTAAATCTCTTGGCTTTAAAATAACAACCCAACGCATAGAACTGCTCAATTCGTTATACAAAAACAAGTTCTTAATTAAGTATTTTGACCTAACCAATATCGATGGTGAACCAAATGGGACAATGGTTGAAATTATCATACCTATTAATTTCCAAGAGGAATAGTTTACCCTCTCCATAGGCATTTTTTTAGAATAGATTGCTTCATTTTTAGTACCTTTGTTGCCATATAAATTTGGCAAAGATATATGCTTAAGGCAATTATCATTGATGATGAGTTAGCAGCACATCGCTCACTCGAAATTCTACTGAAGCTCAACTGTCCCAATGTTTCGATAGTTGGGAAAGGGTTTTCTGTAAGCGAGGGCATAAAACTTATTAAAGAAACAAACCCCGATATTGTTTTCCTAGATATCGAAATGCCTCAAGGAAATGGATTTGAATTGCTGGAGCAACTACCTGATTATAAGTTCGAGGTAATTTTTATTACTGCTTATAACCAGTATGCCATAAAAGCATTTAAGTATAGCGCTATCGATTACATTCTTAAACCAATAGATATTAACGAACTTATTCTAGCGGTTGAGAAAGTTACAGAGCAATTAAAAAACCACATTGATCCAAGAGAGCGATATACAATACTTTTTGAAAATATAAAGGAGATTATACCCCGTAAACTAGTAATCCCAGATAAAGGAAAATACAACTATGTTGATTTAAGTTTAGCAATTATTGCTCGTTTAGAGAAGGGAACTATTAGCTTTACCATGAGCGATGGTTCGGTAAACCACTACAACAACACCAACACTGAAATGTCCCAACTTCTTGCCCAAAAAGGATTTTTATTTGTTGATAAGGGGATTATGGTAAACCTAAGCAAAGTTTTAAAGTTTCAAAAAACAGGCAAGGGCTCCATAGTGCTTGAAGGAAATCATGCGATTGAAATAGGTACAATAACAAAAGAAGAGTTTATTGAACACCTCACAAAGTATAACAAAAATCAGAATAACTAAACTGTGGGTAGAATTTTAGCCTTAGATATAGGAAGAAAAAGAACTGGTGTGGCCGTTACCGATAAGCTAAAGATTGTTGCTAACGGAATTGCCACAGTTGAAACAGCAAAACTCAGCGTTTTTATTCAAGATTACCTTAAGAATGAAGACGTAGAACTATTGGTAGTGGGCATGCCAAAACAATTGAACAATACCCCATCTGATGCTGTTAAGTACATCGAGCCAGTAGTTAATAGGCTAAAAAAAGTTTTTTCAGCAATACCAATGGTTCTTGTTGATGAACGTTTTACATCAAAAATTGCTCATCAAACTATGCTCGATGGCGGCTTAAAAAAAATGGATAGACGAAATAAAGAACTTGTTGATACCATTAGTGCCACAATAATATTACAGTCCTATTTAGAGAGTTTAGATTTTCAAAAGTTAAAGAACAAAAATGATTAAACCTGTTTATGTATACGGATCGCCAATACTTCGCAGAGTAGCTGAAGATATTACTCCAGATTACCCAAATCTGCCTCAACTTTTTGAGGATATGTTTGAAACTATGTACCAGTCGGATGGTATTGGATTGGCTGCACCACAAGTTGGACTATCCATTAGGGTTTTTGTAATTGATGCATCTCCCTTAGTGGAGGATCACCCCGAAATGAAAGATTTTAAGAAAATTTTTATTAACGCAAAAATAACTGAAAGAACAGGTAATCCGGTACTCTACAACGAAGGATGCCTGAGTATACCCAATCTCCGCGAAGATGTTGAACGTCCTGAAACTGTTACCATTGAGTACCTAGACGAAAACTTTGCCCCCCACAAAGAGAAATACGAGGGTTTGGCCGCTAGGATAATTCAGCATGAGTACGATCATTTAGACGGAATACTGTTTACCGATAGGGTTTCGGCCATAAGGAGGCAATTGCTCAAAGGCAAGCTGAATGCTATTTCGAAAGGAAAATTCAGTGCATCATACCGTGTTAAACTAGTATAACTACCAAACTAACACACCCTTCCCCTCACGAATTATCACTGGTTCATCGGCAGTGCAATCAACTATTGTGGAAGGAATATTATCGCCATAGCCTCCATCAATTACCGCATCTACTAGTTCAGCATACTTTTCGTATATCAGCTCAGGGTCTGTTGTATATTCAATTACACCATCATCATCCTTGAGCGAAGTGGTAAGAATTGGGTTGCCCAATAGCCTAACCAACTCAAGCGGAATTGGATTATTGGGAATTCGAATGCCCACTGTTTTGCGCTTAGTAATAAAAAAATCGGGAACCTTATTCAACCCAGGAATAATAAAAGTGAAAGGACCTGGCAAGTTTCTTTTTAGCAGTTTAAAGGTACTATTATCAATCCGTGCATAATCGGCAATATGGCTAAGGTCGCTACAAATAAACGAGAATTTCGCCTCCTTTAGTTTCAACCCCTTGATCTTTATAATACGTTCAACTGCTTTTGGCTTGGTAATATCGCACCCAATGCCATACACCGTATCGGTGGGGTATATTACAATACCACCATCACGTAATATTTCAGCTACACGCTCAAGTTCGCGCAAATTTGGATTTTCAGGATAGATTTTAATCAGCATACCTTTTCGATTTTATACCCTTAAAATAAAAGGCATACTACTTTATGTAGCATGCCCTTTAGTTCTTCATGTGAATTATCCGTTAACTTTTTTGTAATCCGCTAAAAATTGTGCCAATCCACTATCGGTAAGCGGATGCTTAAGTAATCCCAGAATAGCACTTAATGGACAAGTTGCCACATCGGCTCCAGCCTCTAAACACTGAACTATATGCATGGTATGACGGATTGATGCAGCAAGAACTTGAGTACCATACTCATAGTAATTATACACATCAACAATTTGACGGATAAGTGCAACACCATCGGTTGATATATCATCCAGTCTGCCAATAAATGGCGAAACATAAGTTGCACCTGCCTTTGCAGCAAGTAACGCTTGACCAATTGAGAAAACCAATGTGCAATTGGTTCTAATCTCATTATCTGTAAAATATTTTATAGCCTTAATACCATCTTTTGTACAAGGAACTTTAACTACAATTTGCTCGTGTAGGGCTGCGAGCTCTTTCCCCTCACGAATCATACCTTCAAAATCAGTAGCAATTACCTCTGCCGATATATCGCCACCTTTTACAATATTACAGATATCAACATAATGCTGTTTTATTTTTGCCTCACCCTTAATACCCTCTTTGGCCATAAGTGATGGATTTGTTGTTACACCATCAAGAACCCCCAAATCGTTGGCTTCACGAATCTGATCGAGATTTGCTGTATCAATAAAGAATTTCATGCTATAATATTATTAGGTTTTTTACTCAATGGCAAAGATATGAATTTTACGCTAAAACATTATGCGATTTTCATTTGCACCATTGGTATTCAAATCCTCATTGTTTGTAAGCAATTAAACCTAAGCGGGGGAAAGTATATCAAACAAATGCTTTCAAAATATTTTTGCATCAACATATTAGCTAACTTATCAACTAAATTTACTTTGAATAAACCCCCAAAACCTAATGCCATGAAATCTATTTTAAATTCTACAAAAATTATCACCCTAGGGTTAATGCTTGTTTTAGCGGCATGTACCAAGAACAAAAAAACTGATTACAATGATTTTCGGTTTTTAGAGTATAGCATTGTGCAATTTCAAGAGGGCTACAACAATGGTGATTTTACCATTGAGGAGGTTGTTAGAGCCTATATTGATAGGATTGAGAGTATTGATAAAAATGGGCCAAGCCTAAGTTCATTGGTAATAATAAACCCCGATGCAATTACCATTGCCAAAGAGTTAGACAAAGAGTTGCAGAATGGCAATAAACGGGGCCCGTTACATGGTATTCCAATAGTACTTAAGGACAATATTGATACGCACGATAAGATGCCAACAACTGGCGGATCGAGGGCATTGGCCAACTCTTTCCCTTTAAACGATAGTTATGTGGCAAAAAAACTGAGGGAGGCTGGAGCCATAATACTCGGTAAAGCCAACCTAAGCGAGTGGGCAAACTTTAGAGGAAGCCTCTCAACAAGTGGATGGAGCGGTACAGGAGGACAAACCAAAAACCCTTACGATATCACCCGAAACCCATGCGGTTCAAGTTCAGGATCAGGGGTGGCCGTATCGGCAAACCTTACCGTATTGGCCATTGGAACAGAAACCAATGGCTCAATTGTTTGCCCATCGCACGCCAACGGAATTGTGGGAATAAAGCCTACCGTTGGCCTCATAAGCCGTTCGGGGATAATACCAATATCCTACACTCATGACTCGCCTGGCCCAATGGGTCGGTCGGTAATGGATGTAACCATTTGCCTTGGCACTCTTGTTGGAATCGATAGTTTGGATGAAAAATCATTACTAAGTCAAGGGAACTTTTATACAGATTATTCTCCGTTCCTTAAAAAGGATGGATTGGCAAACAAGAGAATTGGTTTCTTTACTGGTGCATCTGGCCAAAATTTTAAGGTGGATAGTTTAATGAACCAAACAATACGTTTACTAAAAGATGAAGGAGTTGAAATTATTGAGATTAATGAAATAGATGAACGCGGTGCAGGGCAAAATTCTTTTGAGGTTATGATTTATGAATACAAAGATGGGCTCAATAAATACTTTACTAGCCTTGGCCCCAATGCCCCCATTAAAAACCTTGAGGAGCTAATTGAGTTTAACAAAGCAGATTCAATTGAGTTGAGGTACTTCGACCAACTATACCTTGAAATGGCCCTAGCAAAAGGCGATTTACAATCGCCTGAATATAAAAAAGCTTTGGCTGATTTGATGAGACAAAGCCGAACAAATGGCATTGATAGGGTAATGAATGAACATAACCTTGATGCTATTGTGGCACCCACAGGTAGCCCAGCGTGGAAAACGGATCAAATTAATGGCGATAGTTTTCAACTCGCTAGTTCTTCACCCTCTGCACAAGCTGGGTATCCAATCATAAGTCTACCAATGGGTTATATTGATGAACTGCCCGTTGGCGTGTCCTTTTTTGGAAGGGCATGGAGCGAACCAATGCTTATTGAAATTGCCTATGCATTTGAGTGTAAAACGAATCAACGAAAAGTACCGCAATACTTAAACGCTAAGTAATATTAGTATAAGTAAAGAGATTGATCTTCTCCGTTACTAAAATTCAGTAGCGGAGAATCAATTCCTCAATGTTTCAATAGAATTCTATTCCGATTCGTTCTAATGAAACAACTCAATAATAACAATTAAAAGGAATTGGAATTATACCTTTTAGGTAGATAAAAAACATCACACCTAAATACTTACCTTCGCCAAAAATTATAAAATATCTAACAAAATCGATTCATAGTAAAATGGAGATAGCAGTAATTGGTGGAGGTGCAGCAGGTTTCTTTTCGGCAATTGCCGTTAAGGAAAACTTCCCCAATGCCTCTGTGGTAATCTTCGAGAAATCACAAAACGTCCTTGCCAAGGTAAAAATAACGGGTGGCGGAAGGTGCAATGTAACTAATGGAGTGAGAAGTATCTCGGAGTTATGCAAGGCCTACCCCCGGGGCGGACGAAGCCTAAAAAATGCTTTCCATTTATTTAGTACAGGTGATACTATGAAATGGTTTGAGAAGCGGGGTGTACCCCTTGTTACCCAAAGCGACAACTGCGTTTTTCCAGCTTCGCAGGACTCGCAAACCATTATCGACTGTTTTTTACGTGAGACAAAAAGATTGAAAATTACAATAGAAACAGGCAAAAGTGTTAAGGCAATTACCCCAATTGACGACAAGTTGGAAGTATCATTTACCAATGCTGACATTAAACCTCGACAAGTCCACAAGGTTATTGTTACAACAGGCGGGTCGCCAAAAAAGGAGGGCCTAAAATGGTTAGAACAGCTAAACCACAAGATTGAGGCTCCTGTACCCTCATTATTTACATTTAATATACCCAACAATCGCATAACCGATCTTATGGGTATTGTGGTTGACAATGCACTAGTTAGCATTCAGGGTACTCGTTTAAAATCCGACGGTCCACTACTTATTACTCATTGGGGAATGAGTGGTCCAGCCATTCTTAAACTCTCATCATACGGCGCACGGTTATTAAGCGAAAAGGACTACATCTTCACCATTCAGGTTAACTGGGTGAATGAGCAAAACTATGAGGCTGTTGCCAACAGTTTACTCTCGCTTTCGCAGGAACACTCAAAAAAACTAATTACCAATATAAGACCATATGCCCTTTGTGCAAGACTATGGGTTTACCTTCTCGAAAAATCCGAACTTCCTTCAAATAAAAAGTGGGGAGAACTTGGTAAAAAAGGTATAAACAAGCTAGCCAACCTCCTAACCAACGACAACTTTTTGGTTAAGGGCAAATCCACATTCCGCGATGAGTTTGTAACCTGTGGGGGCGTTAGCCTTGAAAGTATTGACTTTAATACAATGCAGAGCAAGGTTTGCAAAAACCTATACTTTGCTGGCGAAGTGCTTGATATTGACGCAATAACAGGTGGCTTTAACCTACAAGCAGCTTGGACAACAGCATTTATTGCTGGGAAGTTGGGGTGAAAATATTTACTACCCTTTTTGCTTTGCAAATATACAATTGCAATAAAACTCTAGCACGGGCAACTTACTTTTTAGGGTCCATAATCCAAAGGTAAAAGGCTACCAAACCGCCGTTTGCCCATTTCGCCACCAAAGGAAATAAGCTGAGGATGTGAGTTGTTCCCATTTGAATCGATAAAGAACTGGTTTGTTGAGAATTTCACCATCGACTGCTGCCTATTCCTGTACAGCAGGTTAAATGTTCGCCCTTTGGGCTTAATTACCTTACCACCAGAGCTCGTAATCAATGGCATTCTCGGATCAGGTAAAACTTTAACCAACTTCATGCCTAGAGTATCCTTCACTTCGAATCCAGTGGTGGGTAAAATGGGCATACTCCCAGAGAACAGGGTAAAACCATCCTTCCCCCAGCTCATAAGGGCTAAATCTCTGAAAAAATTAAGCTGCGAACCCTTAAAACTATTCTGTCTGCGCCTTTGCTGGCGTTTGCTTACCTTTTGTTCCTCAGTAAAGAGTGAGGTTCCCAAAAATAAGCTACTATGGATAAACTCTTGCTTAAGCGAACTCTTGTTAAACTTAATATAAAAATCTGTCAGGTTAAACTCAACCTTGTAGCCTAGGTATGAATTTTCAATTTGCAAAGGTTTAATCGATGAGGCTTCCAACCTTTTTGTGCCATAATCATAGTAAATATCTACATCCTCCTCGTTGAGTATTATGCACCGCCTACCAGCCTTGTTTGAGCCCAAAAACTCCTTTTTAAAAACCTTCATCAACTCCTCACGGGTAAACGGGTTTCTCACCACATAAACCTCCCTTATAGCTATTGGCTTTGGGGTTAAAACTACTTTGTGATTTGTAACCTCAAAAGGATTACTAATAATAACCGCCTCATAGCCCATGTAACTTATTACTAGGGCGGAATTTATAACCCCTTTAGAATTTATGCTGAAATGCCCTTCCGCATTGGTGGAAGTGCCAATGGTTGTGCCATCAAAATAAACCGATGCTCCTATAGCAGGCTCTCCTTCCTCATCGGTTACAGTGCCTGAAATACTTTGGGCAAAACTGCTATAAGAAGAAAGAAATACGAGTGTAAAAAAAATAGGTAATAGTTTAATCGAATATCTCTGCAAAGTTGTATTTTATAAGTACCGGATTTTCAAAGCAAATAAGGAGTGAAACTGTAATTTGAAAATAGCTAATAATCCTGCATTATTGTTAACCTAACCCTCCCCAAAAAATACTGTAGATAAAAATAGCAGCAATGGCAAAGGGTGCAATAAACTTTACAACAAAGTCAAAGTATGGGAAATATTTCACCTTTAGGGCGCCCTCATTTGACAGTTCGCTCTTAGTAAGTTTATGCCCAGTAAACCAACCAACAAAAAGGATGATAAGCAAACCACCCAGTGGAAGTAAAACGTTGGATGCTGTATAATCGAGAATATCGAAAATACTTTTGCCAAAAAGCGTTATGTTGTCCAGTGGCCCAAAAGAAAGTGTTGCAAAAACACCCAAAACAGATATGGCAATTGTTGCTATTAGAGTTGCTT
The DNA here is from genome assembly GCA_002410065.1 of Bacteroidales bacterium UBA5349. Classification (GTDB taxonomy): domain Bacteria; phylum Bacteroidota; class Bacteroidia; order Bacteroidales; family Tenuifilaceae; genus Perlabentimonas. Next base: position 29,251 of record DHQB01000006.1, read on the forward strand.
TTCTTCGTGAAATTTTCAGTTCCTCAGAAAAGCAAGCTACAACAACCTCAAGTAGAGAAATTGTTGAAGTTAATGCTGCTATAGCAAGTAGAATAAAGAATAATGTGCCAAAAAAATCTCCTCCCGGCATCTGCTGAAATATGCTGGGTAAAGTAATAAATACAAGGCTTGGGCCACAACCAGGCTCTATGCCAAACGCAAATACTGCGGGAAAAATCATCACACCAGCCATTATGGCAATTAAGCTATCAAACAATGCAACCTGTATTGCTGTTGAGGCTAAATTTTCTTTTTTACTAAAATACGATGCATAGGTAATTAAAGCACCCATACCCAGGCTTAGTGAAAAGAATGCTTGCCCAAGTGCATAGAGTATAGTCTTAGCTGTAACTTTGTTAAAATCAGGCTTAAATAAAAATGTAAGACCTTCCTTTCCTCCATCAAGTGTTAGTGATCTGATGCATAAAACCAGTATCAGTAAAAACAGTAATGGCATTAATAGCTTTGTATATTTCTCTATCCCTTTCTTAATTCCTGCTAAAACAATTAAGGCCGTTAAAACCATAAACACTAGTTGCCAAACAACTGGGCGTATAGGGTTTGCAATAAAACTTTGAAAACTTTTCTCTAAATCGTTGGGTGATTGTCCCGCAAATTTGTGTGTAACCGAATTTACTATATACTCAAGCGTCCATCCTGCCACAGAACTGTAAAAGGCAAGGATAAAAAATGCCGCTACAACACCCATTAATCCAATAAAATTCCATCGAGTACCCGGTGCAATTAGAGAAAACGAGCCAAAGGCATTTTTTTGCCCTTTTCGGCCAATGGCAAATTCCGACATCATAACGGGAACTCCAATGACCAGGACAAAAAACAGGTAAATTAACAGAAATGCTCCACCGCCATTCTGCCCTGCGACGTAAGGAAACTTCCAAATATTCCCTAACCCTACTGCGGAACCGGCAGCTGCTGCTATTATCCCAAACTTGCTACCAAAGTTATCGCGTGGAAGTAAATCTTTTATCATGATATAAGAAAATAATGAATTGTTTTTTTACTCAGGAAAAACAAATCTAGCTAAAAAAAATTAAAGCTAAAGTCTGGTTAAATATTAAAAAGGATACCCAATTCCGAAATGAATTGTAAAATCATCCTTAAATACGTAGCGCTTATTAAAAGGCAGCCAATTGTAGTTTACAATCTCTTGGGTAGGATTGTCGGGTGAAGGTAATTTTATGCCCGGATCGTGAAGTTTCATACCCAAATCAACTCGAATGATAAAGAACCCAAGATTCATCCTAATACCGGTTCCAGTACCTAGAGCAAATTGCTTATAGAAAGTATCTGGGTAAAAAACTGCCCCTACCCGCTCATCGGCAGATGAAATTGCCCAAATATTACCAGCATCGAGAAAGAGTGCACCTTCAAGCATCCAAAACAACTTAAACCTATATTCAAAATTAGCTTCAATTTTAATATCGGCTGTTTGGTTGGGTACTTTTAGCTGTTCTTCAACAAAGGTACCCGGTCCCAATCCTCTGGCATGCCATGCCCTAATTCCTGATGAACCTCCAGAAAAGTATTTCTTCTCAAAGGGCAATGCTTTGGAGTTTCCATAGGGCAAACCTGCTCCAGCAAAAAGCCTATATACTATTGTGTTATTCTCATCAATTTGCTGATTAAAAACAAAATTAATATCAGACTTAACGAATTGTGAAAAGTTTGTATTAAAGAGCTGATAAGTACCATCTTCTGCCTTTTTACCGAATAGTGAGTAAATACCTTTTAGGGTATTCCCCGAAATTTCAAAGTTATACCTAACTACTGCATAGTCTCTCTTTTGTGCAGATTGGTTGCTATAGGTTAAGCCGTAACTTGATAAAGTAACCAGCTGGTTTTTGTAGCTATTGGCTAGGTATGTATTCGATATCCTATCTAAAAAATTATCATCAATGCTAAAGATATTGATTACGCTAAGCTCTGCAGGAATAAATGTATGCGCAAATCTATTCTCAGACCTCCAGCTATAACCAATGTTAAATCCTGCTAGGGTTCTTGTATAATCAGGCCTTCGCTGATAGTTATATGATAATGAAAACTGTGTTCGGGGGCCATAGCGCTTTACAAACTCTTTCCCAGTAAATGGTCCTAAGAACCGAGGAAAACTTAACCCAACAGATCCTCCAACTTCTACTGAGTTAGTAAATACATTATCACCGGTTAAAAACTGAACCATACCCCTAAACTTTGTATCGAGTATCTCTGCTCCCTTAAAAATATTTTTATGCTGAAAGCTCAGGTTGCCTTCCACACCAATGTCTGATGCGGTATTTGTTCCAACCAAATCAATCTGATAGCTTTGTAACGTATGGGGTGTAAGCTGAATGTGGCAATTTAGTTTGCCCATGGGAGGGCCTTCAGCAATATCCTCATCGCCAAATATTAAAAAACTCTCCTCTTGTTTAGCAATCCTCTCGGCCTCCTCATCAGGGCGAAAAAACACGTTTACTGCCCTGTATAACCTTAATGAATTTAAGTTATCGCGGGTTTTCTGGGCAATACTTTCGGAATAGATCTGCCCTGGTCTAATCAGATTTGCATCGCTCAAAGTTTTGTACTTAATCCCAGGTGAAAGGGTATAGATAAAATTTTGATTATCAAAGGTTACTGTATCTAATAGTTGGTCCTCTTCTAAATAGTAGTACTCTACAGGATCGTATCCTGTATATATAAAAACATTGTTAATAACATGCTTCCGATAAGGTTGAGGAATCTTATCCCCAAATTCAGTACGAATAAATCTATTCCTAATCACCAAATCTAGATCAACCCGTTTTCTACCAAGGCTTGTATCGGCCGTAAATGTTATAAAATCGCGCGAAAACAGAAAATAACCATTCTCTTTAAGATTCTTCTCTATTCGAATTCGCTCTTGTCTTAGTAGGTCCATATCAAACCTAGAACCCCTAGGTATTAGGCTACTCACTGTATCTCTCAGCACAATATTTCTAATCAGGGTATCCTCAATAACGTAGTTTACCCTTTTTACCTTATAAGGGTTGCCAATGGTAATCTTATAGTTAACGGTTGCTCTTTGTCCCTTAATAATAGTTGTGTCGCTTACAACAGCATCATAGTATCCTTTACTGATAATGTATCTACTCAAATTACCAACCGATTGGTTTGTTTGGAGGGTATCAAGTACAACCGGCTCCTCACCTATGGTTCGTAGGAGTTTGCTTAACCCTTTCTCCTTATCTTTTCGGGCTAAATTGTACATGCGTAAGTGCAGCCTAAACAGCAAAACGCGCTTGTTGGGCTTTTGCTTGATGTAGTTTTGTAGTTTCCCTTCTTTTATTCCTGGCTTTCTCTCTTTGGCCTCAATTTTAATGTTTGCATTATCTAGCAGATACTCATTTTCAGGAACATTCTTAGTAATCCTACAAGATGTTGCAGATAAAAGCAGCATAAACAAAAACAATACTATGCTTTTATTTATGTGTAGATTATTTTGAAAGTCTATTTTTGGCATTAGCAACTAAAAATGAAAACTCAACATCGCAACTTTTAACGCTGAAAGTTAGTAAAACCCATTGAAACCATTGCTATAGAATGGATGAAAGATATAGCATAAAAAGTGCCAAATGGTTGCTGTTTTCATACGTTTATCAAAATAATGATAAGATGATTAGTTAAAAGCTGCACAATTAGAAGTTCTAACGTGCTTCTAATTAAAATAGATCAGAGTTAGAGTATTTGCACAAACGGTTTTTTTAGTAGGTTTGCATATAAACAATCATGGATGCTTTCAACAAGTAGTATAAAATTTATTCGCTCACTTCAGCAAAAGAAAATCCGTAAAGAGTTAAATCTTTTTATTGCTGAAGGATCAAAACTGGTAAGAGAAGTTTTACTGTCGAACCTCGAAGTTTACAGGGTTTACCATACGTCATCGTGGGATAACAAATACTTGCCAAAAAATTTAATTTCGGAACAGGTTAACCCTAAGGAGATGGAACGGATTAGTGGTTTGAAAACACCTAGTGAAGTTTTAGCAATTGTTAAACAGCCAGAATCAAATTACAATCTAAAAAATTTAAAAAACACATTTTCTCTCGCCCTCGATGATATACAAGATCCTGGCAATCTGGGAACAATAATTCGTTTGGCCCACTGGTTTGGTGTTACCACAATAATTTGCTCAAACGGAACGGTCGATGCATATTCGCCTAAAGTGGTGCAGGCCACCATGGGTGCCATTGTAAATGTTAATATTATTTATGCTGATTTGGTAGAAGTGGCGAAAGAGATTAGCCTGCAGGAAATTCCGCTTATTGGCACTTTTTTGCATGGCGATAATATCTACACCAGTGTTCTACCCTCAACTGGAGTAATTTTAATAGGCAACGAGGGTAAAGGAATTAGACCAGAAATTGAGAGTTACATTACCAACAGAATAACTATTCCAAGTTTTGCTTTGAGCAATGTGGGAAGCGAATCGTTGAATGTTTCAATGGCAACAGCCATAGTTTGCTCTGAACTAAAAAAACGATCTATATAGAGGCATACCAATTTGCACAGGCCTCGGCACATCTCTCCCCATCTACTGCCGACGACACAATACCCCCGGCGTATCCAGCACCCTCTCCACAAGGGAATAGACCTTTTGCCTGAAGATGCTGCAATGTTTCACTATCACGCGGAATTCTGATTGGCGAAGAAGTTCTCGACTCAAGAGCAACAACCAAAGCCTCGTTGGTAATAAACCCTTTTAATCGCCTATCGAAAAGTTTGAATCCTTCCTGTAGCCGTTTTGTAATCCCGTTTGGAAGCCACTCATGAATTGGTGACGATGATACGCCAGGCTGATAAGAGCACTCTGGAAGTGCATTAGAAACCTGTGACGCAACAAACTCATCGAGGCGTTGGGCTGGTGCTATAAAACCATCGCCACTCTTATGCCGATAGGCCAGTTGCTCCATCTGCATTTGAAACTCTAATCCCGCCAAAGGCCCATGGTTAGATAGATGGGCAATATCTTCTAAACGAACCTCAACTACAATTCCAGAGTTTGCCCATTTGGAACTTCTGGCCGAGGGCGACATCCCATTAACAACAATCTGATTTTCGCCTGATACAGCAGGAACAATAAACCCTCCTGGACACATACAGAACGAGTAAACACCTCTCCCATCAACCTGATCAACTAAGCTGTAACTTGCTGCTGGAAGATAATCGCCACGAGAAACACCATGGTACTGAATGGAGTCTATTAACTCCTGGGGGTGCTCAACCCTCACACCAATTGCAAAGGGCTTTGCCTCTAGCAGTAGGCTCTTTCGCCAAAGCATTTGGTATATATCGCGGGCAGAATGTCCGGTAGCCAGTATTACTCCTTTTGCCCTTAGGCTTGTGCCATCGTGCAAAACTACTCCTTTTACAACAGCATTCTCAACTATTAAATCATCAACCTTACTATTAATAAGAAACACTCCACCATGCAGCTCAATGGTATTGTGAATATTGGTTATTACGCGAGGGAGGATGTTTGTTCCAATGTGCGGATGGGCTTCGTAAAGAATTTCATCCTGTGCGCCATGCAAATGCAATGTGCTGATAATTCGATTGATGTCTCCTCTTTTGCGTGATCGGGTGTAAAGTTTTCCGTCGGAAAAAGTACCTGCTCCTCCCTCGCCAAAGGCATAGTTAGAGTTGGGCTCAAAAGATTTGTTGCGGTTTAGCATGGCCACATCGCGTTTTCGACTGCTTACATCCTTGCCTCGTTCCAATATAATTGGTTTATAGCCTAGCTCTAGCAAACGTAACGCTGCGAATAAACCTGCTGGCCCTGAGCCAACAATAATTACCTCGGGTTTTGAAGTTACATTGTTGTAGGTAAACTTGGGGAAGTAGGAATCAATTTTCTCATCCTTACCAAAAACCCTTAGTCCTACATTTATCTGAATTTTACCCTTGCGTGCATCTATGCTTTTTCGGGTAATGTGTATAACTCCAACATCGGATACTTTTATCCCAAGTTTACGGATAGCCTGATCTTTTACAAAACTCTCATTTGAAGCTTGCCTTGGGCTTAGCACAAGGGTAACATCAGTTGGCATAGTGCTAACTATTCAAAGTGAAATGATATGGAAATAACGTTTGATCGAAGGTGACTAATAGCTTGTGCATAGTTCTCTGCCCCTTCAGCATAATCGTTGGCAAAAACGTTAAAGAAACCTGAAGAATACTTGATTTCAGTAGATAATCTGAAAAAGGTTAGGAAATTATCGAGCCCAAACCCTATCTCATAGTAAAAATCGCCCTTAACCAACCTAATCATTACTCCCTCTTCGATATTTAGTTTTTTGTAGGCAGCCATATCTATTCTAAAGTTGGTGCCAGCAATAAGATAAGGCACTGTATTGTTTTTACGCTTAGCACTATACTTAAGCATAAGAGGCATTTCGATAAACGACGATTCGAGTTTCATGGTGGTTTGCTTCTGATTTTCAGGAAAGTAAAAAGACACATCGCGCTGACCGAATGAAAGTCCAGGAAGGAACCGAAGGTGTAGATTCTCAATAATCCGAAAATCTGATACCACATTAACGTTAAAACCAGGAATTATATGGCTATTATCAACAAAAAACTGAGTAGTATCATTGTCAAAAGAAACCTGCGGTTGAACACTACTCTTAACCGTAAAATCCATAAAATTTAATCCCAATGAGAAACCAAAGCGCAATCTTTTCTCACGCTCGTAATCGGGATCGTTAAGTATGGTATTTGGCTTGAGCTGTGCATAGGCCATTGTGCTCCCTATCAGAAGAATTGTTGAAGTAGCAATTATGAATAATAACTTTTTCACCCTATTATGCTTTGCAATTTATAGTAAACGACAAGAGGTTAAAGATATTGCATATTATACGAATGGCAAACTTGTTTGCTTTCTAGTTAAACCTTTTGAGCTCTATATATTGCAGCAATGCCAAAACTCTGCAATTTAAAACTAGCATGCTCAAAACCAGCCTGCTTAAGTAAATCGATAAACTCGTTGCGCTCTTTAAATCTCTCAACAGAATTTGGTAAGTAGCTGTAAGCTGTGCTGTGCCCAGAAACTTTTCTACCTATAAAGGGCAGTACTTTAGTAAAGTAGAATTGGTAAACGAACTTTACTAAAAAAAACTTTGGGGTAGTAAATTCAAGTACATTAATGGTACCACCTAATTTAAGCACCCTAAAAATTTCTGTTAGGCCAACCAAAGGATTTTCAAAATTCCGAACTCCAAAGGCCACCATGCAGGCATCGTACTGATAGTCGCTAAAGGGTAGGTTTTCAGCACTAGCAAGCCTTAGCTTTACCCTATTATCAAGTTTCTTTTTAATAAGTTTTTGGTTTCCAACAGTAAGCATTGCCTCTGCAATATCAACACCATCAACATAAACTGTATCGCTTTTTTTGACCAAAGCAATGGCCAAATCGGCTGTACCAGTTGCCACATCGATTACCTTTTCCGGATTTTTCTTTAGTAAGCCACGGATTAATCGCTTCCTCCAAATTTTATCAATACCAAAACTTAGCAAGTGGTTAAGGAAATCGTATCGTGGGGCAATGTGGTTAAACATCGCCTTTACTTGTTCTTCTTTAGGTTTTGAATCGCCCACTTAGCTGTACCTCTATTTCCCAACAATTTGCTCACCTAGAGCATTGTCAAATTCCCTTTTCATATCGACTACAAAACCAAAGGAAACATCATCTACCCTAATCTCTGATTTGGTAACATGACCAAGTGCAGTAAATGGAATCTTGCTCTCAACCATATAATCGATAAAGTGGGTTTCCTTAGTTTGCGATACGGAAACTACTATGCGCCCCTGCGCCTCTCCAAAGAGGAAAGCATCAGATCTAATCTCTGCATCGGTAGTAATGTCGAAGCCAAGGTTGCGGGGCATAGCGCTCTCAAGTAGGCTAACATAAAGGCCTCCATCGGACACGTCGTTGGCTGATTGGATAAGGTTTAAGCTTATTAGCTCCATTACCAACTGCTGTGTTTGATACTCTTCATCAAGATTAAAATAGGGTGCAGGCGATTTTTTAATGCCGTGGAATGAGTTAAGGTATTCAGAGGACGCTATGTCGTTATGCGACTTACCAATTAGGTATATCATATGACCTTTATCCTTGAATGCCAATGTTGTATGATGGTTTTTATTATCAAGTAACCCTAGCATACCGATGGTTGGGGTTGGAAAAACGGCCTCGTCCTTTCCACCTATGTTAGATTGATTATAGAAGCTAACGTTGCCTCCGGTTACTGGTGTCCCAAATTTCTCACAAGCCATGCTCATTCCCTTAATAGCATTAACAAACTGCCAATATATTTCGGGTTTATAAGGATTACCAAAATTCAAACAGTTTGTTATGGCTAATGGCTTACCGCCAGTACATACTATATTACGCGCTGATTCAGCAACGGCAATCATAGCTCCAACCATTGGATCGGCTTTAACATACCGAGGATTGCAATCAACACTAAGTACTAGGGCTTTGTTTGTACCCTTTAGGTTTACAACTCCTGCAGCCGAAGGAAAGTTAGTTACCATATTGGTTGTGCCCACCATCGAGTCGTACTGCTCATAAATCCATCGCTTTGATGCAATGTTTGGGTGATTAATGAGCATTTTTGCTACCTCTTTCAAATCGGCTGGTTCGGGCACCTGATTAATATCGAACTGCTTATACTCTTTATAATATGCTGGCTCAGTGTATTCCCTATCGTAAACTGGTGCACCTCCACCAAGCACTAGCGATTCAGCAGGAACATCGGCTACCTTTTCACCTTTCCAAAAAAACTCAAGCCTTCCGCCCTCAGTTACCTCAGCAATTTGCACACAGTTTAAGTCCCACTTCTTATAAACCTTTTCAACCTCAGCTTCGCGTCCTTTCTTCACAACAATTAGCATTCGCTCCTGCGATTCGGATAGCAATATTTCAAAAGGCTCCATATTTTGCTGACGTAAGGGCACTTTGCTTAGGTCAACCCTCATTCCATGCCCCCCTTTCTCCGACATCTCTGAGGTTGAGCAGATTATACCTGCTGCACCCATATCCTGCATCCCAACTAAGGCTCCTGTTTTAATTACCTCGAGGCTTGCCTCAAGCAGTAACTTCTCCATAAATGGATCGCCCACTTGAATTGATGGAATATCATCTGCAGAATCTTCTGTAATATTGGCAGATGCAAAGGTGGTACCATGTATTCCATCCTTCCCAGTTGAAGAACCTACAATGAATACAGGGTTTCCTGCACCTTCAGATATTGCCGAAATAACCATATCTTTTTCTACAATTCCAACCGACATGGCATTTACCAGTGGATTGGTATTGTAGGAATCATCGAAAAACACTTCGCCAGCAACAACGGGTACACCAAAGGCATTCCCATAATCACCTATTCCCTTAACAACACCCTTTATGTGCCACTTGGTTTTATCGAGCTTAATATTACCAAATCTTAAGGAGTTTAGCTGTGCTATTGGTCGGGCTCCCATTGTAAAAATATCGCGATTAATGCCCCCCACTCCTGTTGCTGCGCCTTGATAGGGTTCAACTGCACAGGGGTGATTGTGCGATTCAATTTTGAAAGCACAGGCCAAACCATCACCAATATCAACAAGACCGGCATTCTCAGTTCCTGCCTCAGCAAGAATTGCATCCCCTTTACGTGGTAATGTTTTTATCCATTTTATCGAATTTTTATACGATGCATGTTCGCTCCACATTACTGAGAAAATACTTAACTCTGTATAGTTTGGGGTTCGCCCAAGTATCTTCTTAATCATCTCAAACTCGCTGGGCAATAGACCTAACTCTTTTGCAATGTCTAAAGTTACTTCCATGGTAAAAGGGATATTTTATTATGTTTTAGTAAACGCTTTTAGCTTTGCCAAAAATAGCAAGAATATAGGACACTCTTCACAACTTTTCAAATGTTTTATCCATAAGGAGCTAACAAGGAGTATGGAGAAAAAAAAATCGGGGAAAAATCCCCGATTCCTATATCTATTCGTACTCTGCAATCACAAAGCCTTTGGGGATTCTTTCCCCCTCTTTTACGTTAATTGCTTTAATCACTCCAGGAAATGGACAAAGCACCTTATTCTGCATTTTCATGGCCTCAAAGATCATTAGTAAATCTCCAGGTTCAACCTTGTCGCCCGATTTTACAGCAACTTTAATAATTGTACCCGGGATAAACGATTTCAACTCTTTAACCTTTGGTGCCTCCCACTTTGTGCGCAATTCATTTTTTCTGGAAGTAAGGGTTCGGTACTTAGTACCCTCAATAACCAGCATCTTAAACATTGGATGCTCTGTAATGCTAGTTTTGACCTTTAAAACTTCATCTGCCTTGGTCTCTTTATTCTTTTTCATTGCTTCCAAAATTTTTTTCTAAAATGGAGGTATCCCATGCTTTTTCCAGGGTGTATCAACTATCTTATTAACGGAAACTTCTAATGCATGAATGATAAGTTTACGTGTTTCCGAAGGTTCAATCACTGTATCTATATACCCTTTAGCAGCTGCTACATAGGGGTTTGCAAACTTCTCTTTATACTCCTTTACCTTTAGACGACGCATTTTATCTGGGTCTTCGGCCTCCATAATCTCTTTGCGGAAAATAATGTTGGCTGCTCCCTCGGGTCCCATAACCGCAATCTCAGCACCAGGCCATGCAAAAACAAAATCGGCACGTAAGTGACGTGAGTTCATGGCAATATAGCCTCCTCCGTATGCTTTTCTGAGTATAACTGATATTTTGGGAACTGTTGCCTCACTGTAAGAATACAGCATTTTTGCACCGTGACGGATTACTCCAGCATGCTCCTGATCAACGCCTGGCAGATAACCGGGCAAATCAACAAGCGTAATTATTGGTATGCTAAATGCATCACAGTAACGTATAAACCTAGCTGCCTTATCCGATGAATCAACGTCGAGAACACCTGCAAGCACAAGGGCTTGGTTGGCTACAAAGCCAACAGTATCTCCATTTATACGGCCAAAGCCAATAACAATATTTGCAGCCCAATACTCATGAACCTCAAAGAAATCAGAGTCATCTGCTATGGACCTAATTACATCCCGCACATCATAAGGTTGTTTTGAATCACCCGGAACGATATCGTCGATGTTATATTCTGGCTTGGGCTCTTTAGGCTCAAATTTACGAGCTTTGCGTGTGTTATTCCAAGGAATGTAAGTAATAAGTTTCTTAATCTGCTCAAAACACTCCATCTCACTCTCGGCAAAAAAATGGGCATTACCGGTAATCTCGGCATGCACCCTTGCTCCTCCAAGTTCCTCCATCGAGATTTCCTCTCCAAGAACAGTTTTAATAACCTCTGGTCCAGTAATAAACATCTTTGAAATGTTATCAACTGTAAATACAAAATCGGTTAAAGCAGGCGAATACACCGCACCACCAGCGCATGGGCCAAGAATTACCGAAATTTGTGGTATAACACCACTGGCAATAGTATTGCGGAAGAAAATTTCACCATAGCCAGCAAGTGAGTTTACTCCCTCTTGGATTCGGGCTCCTCCAGAGTCGTTAATACCAATTAGTGGAATACGCATTTTTAAGGCGTAATCCATAATCTTAGTAATTTTACGGGCGTGCATTAGCCCCAGCGATCCCCCAGCAACCGTAAAATCCTGTGCAAAAATAGCTACGGGTGCACCATAAATGGTCCCAGTTCCGATAACTACACCATCGCCATGGAGAATTTTGGTTTCCATACCAAAATCACGCGCTTCATGCTCAACAAAAAGGTCGTACTCATTAAATGAGTCCTCATCGAGAAGTGCAAGAACCCTTTCGCGGGCTGTAAGTTTTCCCATAGCTTGCTGTTTTGCTATAGCCTGTTCTCCTCCCCCCAATAGGATTTCTTCCTTGCGTTTCTGAAGCTCTAAAATTTTTCTTTTTAAAGGCATATCACTCCTTTGTTTGTTAGTACTAGATTTGTTTGTCCAAAAAAAATCTTTTTATACAATTTACGGGTACAACGTTAATAAATCAATTGGTAATAAGCGTAACATTCTGTTCAGTTTTTGATGTAAATTTATTAACACCATATGATTATCAGTCATTTAGCAACAATAAAAACAGCAAAAAACCGAAATAACTTTAATCGATCGTTTAAAACTGTATATCAATACGATAGATAAAAAAACGGGGAAAACTAGAGATTTGGAAGTGGAATTCTGTAAATTTTTCGTTCAATAAAACCCTCAATTCTTTCGAATTGTTTTCGCTCTTTTTTGTTGACAAAAGTAAGCGCTACCCCATCGGATTGAGCTCGGGCAGTTCTTCCTATACGGTGCACATAATCCTCGGGATCGTGCGGTACATCATAGTTTACAATCAAATCAATATCCTCAATGTCAATGCCTCTTGAAATGATATCGGTTGCCACCAACAGTTGGAAAGAACGGTTACGGAACTGCCTAAGTACCTCTTCACGCTGCTTTTGCTCTAAATCTGAGTGAATTGCATTTACTGACAACCCCTCTGATCTCAAAAGTTTCTCGATACTCTTAACCTTTACTTTTGTTGACGAAAAAATTATGGCGCTATTCACATTCTTTTTGTCAACCAACAAATGAGCAAGTAGTTTTATCTTGTCGGTATCCTCAACAAAATAGGCTGCTTGCAGTACGTTTTCGGCAGGTTTAGAAACTGCAATACTTATCTCAATGGGCTTACTCATTATAGTCTTGGCCAACTTCCGTATATTGGACGGCATAGTTGCTGAGAAAAGCAAAGTTTGTCTTTTCTTCGGTAGCATATCTACTATCTCCATGATATCCTCATAAAACCCCATGTCGAGCATTCTATCAGCCTCATCAAGCACAAGGTGCTCTACCCTACTAAGGTCAACATAACCCATACGAATATGCTGTATCAGTCGTCCAGGCGTTGCTATTAAAAAATCCGCACCATTCTGTATGGCAAGCCTTTGCTTATCCCATCCGGTGCTGTCGTTACCGCCATATACAGCTATTGAGCTAACGGGTGAAAAGTATCCAAACCCCTCAAGCTGCTGATCGATTTGAAGTGCAAGCTCACGGGTTGGTACAATTACTAGGGTACTTGTATAGTTTAGTTTTGCTGGAAGGCTCGCAAGTTTGTTGATTATTGGAAGAATAAACGCTGCCGTTTTCCCAGTTCCTGTTTGGGCACAGGCTATCACATCAATACCCTGCAAAATCGGTCCTATTGACTGCTCTTGAACTGGGGTAGGCTCATTAAAGCCCATGGCTTCGATGCCCTCGTTAACTGTACTGGTAAAATTAAAGTCCTTAAATTTCAAATTATTTCTGTATTAGTTTTTCTGAGGCTCAGTTTTGATAATATTATACCTTAAAATCTATTATCCCTTTTGAGCTCTGCAAAGGTAATAGTTTTTTTTCGCTCCAATCATTATGCTATAAATTGCTCTTGCAGTTTTGCCAATAATCCAATATCTGTATATTTGCACTTAACTGAATTGCCAACAACTGATGAAATACAAGCATATTCTATTTGACCTTGACAGAACTCTATGGGATTTTGAGTATAACATGCGCCTAACCCTTACCGATATTTTTCATAGACACAACCTGGGCGATTACGCTCCAAGTCCAGAGCATTTTATTGAAACTTTCAACATCCACAACGATAGGCTTTGGAACAGCTACCAGAATGGCGACTTAAAAAAAGAGGTGCTAAGGTATAAACGTTTCGAAAAAACCTTAAGCGATTATGGTATAAGCAACAAAGACTTAGCAATGGTTATAGGACAGGAGTACATTGAGGAAAGTCCTAAAAAAACGGCTCTTATTCCCTACTCAATTGAGGTACTCGATTACCTTATAAACAGATATCAACTTCACATCATAACAAACGGTTTTAACGAGGTTCAGTTTACAAAGTTAGAGCTTTGCGGAATATCGCATTACTTTACCAAAGTAATAACATCGGAGATATCGGGCTATCACAAACCTCGCCCCGAAGCATTTGGCTATACGCTAGCATCGGCCAATGCGCGCAAGGAGGAAAGCATTATGATTGGTGATAATCTTGAAATTGATATCATGGGTGCTAAAGCCTTTGGAATTGACCAGATCTATTTTAATCCGACTCAAGCTAAACACACCCAAGAGGTAACGCACGAAATTACCTCACTGCTAGAACTGCTAAAAATCCTATGAAACCCTAATAGGGTATCTCATCATCGGTCATTGGTCCCGATAAAAAATCGAAATCGGATTTACCCGAGGATGATGGCAATGGATCTTCGTTCATCTTTGAACCATAAGTAACTGCTTGCGTCAAAGTTGAACCTTCCACAGCGTAAGTAGCAAAATCCATTTCGTCCAAATCGGTAAACTTTGTTTGCTCTTTTCTGAAGCGTAACTTAATATCGCCAGTGGCTCCATTACGATGTTTTGACACAATTATCTCTGCCAAGCCAATAAGCGAGTTACCATCCTCGTCCTCCATAAAACCATAATACTCTGGTCTGTGGATAAAAATAACCATATCGGCATCCTGCTCAATTGCACCCGACTCACGAAGGTCGGATAGTTGTGGACGTTTATTACCCCCTCGGGTTTCAACCGAACGGTTTAACTGCGAAAGTGCAATAATGGGTACATCCAATTCCTTGGCAATAGCCTTTAACGAACGGGAAATAGTGCTCACCTCCTGCTCTCGGTTCCCCTTGGCATCATTGGGGCCAGTCATTAGCTGCAGATAGTCAATAATGATTATTCCAATATCATGTTGCGCTTTAAGACGCCTACATTTAGCCCTAAGTTCAAAGATTGAAAGGGCTGGAGTATCATCAATGAAGATTTGGGAATTCTTTAAATCATTAATTTTTGTGGTTAGCTGAGTCCACTCGTGCTGTGTTAACTTTCCGTTTCTAATCTTCTCATGCGGAATACCCGATTCGCTTACTATTAACCTATTTACAAGCTGAATACTCGACATTTCAAGCGAGAAAAATGCAACCGGCACTTTGTGATCCACCGACATATTGCGAGCCATAGATAGCACGAAAGCTGTTTTACCCATTGATGGACGAGCAGCTACGATAACCAGATCGGACGGTTGCCATCCTGATGTCATCCTATCGAGTTCAGAAAACCCACAGGGTACGCCGCTTAAACCATCATCACGCTTGCTTGCCTCATCAAGCCGTTCCAGAGCATCACTAATAACTTGGCTTATTGGGGCTGTTTCGCTCTTAATATTGCCCTCGGCAACCTTAAAAAGTTCCATTTCTGAGTAATCGAGCAAATCGTCAACATCAATCGAATCATCGAAAGCACGATTCTGGATATCAGTGGAAACACGGATTAACTCACGTTGAATAAATTTTTGAGCAATAATTTTTGAGTGGTACTCGAGGTGTGCGGCAGAGCCAACCTTTGATGAAAGCTGCGCTAAGTAAACTGCCCCTCCAACCTCATCGAGCAAACTTTCGCTCCTTAACTCTTCGGTTACTGTAAGGATATCAATAGGCTCGAGCTTTATTGACAAGGTTATGATAGCCTTAAAAATTTTTTGATGGCTCTCTTTGTAAAAACATTCTGGCTTCAATACATCAAGTACTGAAATAACAGCATCTTTTTCGAGCATAAGTGCTCCTAATACTGCTTCCTCAAGATCAACAGCCTGAGGCGGTATTTTACCTAACTCGAGCCCGGCCATTGCTGTGGTATTTACTTTGTGAGTATAGCCTCTTTTTTCTGCCATCAATAGATTTTTTTACAAAAGTAAAGAACCTAAACTTTCTTTCAGAATAAAAGAGGGATGGGTTATCAACAAAATTTCAGAAGTCTGATTATGTGGGTATTAAAAACGCTTAAAAAAAGCATAGAAAACTAGAATAACTAAACACCTTTACCCCTAAAAACGATTATCAGGGTGTAAATCATTATTCTAAAATCTACAAAAAGGGACATATTTTCAATGTAGAGCAAATCGTATTTTAGCCGCTCAACCATTTGGTCAACATTCTCGGCATACCCATACTTAACCTGCCCCCACGATGTGATACCTGGTTTCACTTTTTGCAGATGGATGTAGTGTGGTGCTTTTTTTACTATCTGATTAATGAAAAACTGCCGCTCTGGGCGAGGGCCAACTAGCGACATATCACCCTTAATCACGTTCAAAAAATTTGGAACCTCATCAATTCGCGTTTTTCTTAAAAAACGACCAATTGGCGTAATGCGGTTATCGTTCTTGCTTGAGAGTGCTGGTCCATTTATTTCAGCGTCAATATACATGGTGCGAAACTTATAAAGCATGAAAGGTTTCCCGTATCGGCCAACCCTCTCCTGCGAATAAAAGATTGGCCCTTTGGAACTAAACCTCACCATTATTGCAATAATTAGCAGAAAAGGAGAAAGTACAACTAGTGCGATGATAGAAAGAGAGATGTCGAGTAATAGTTTCAGTTTTTCTTGCCATAGGGGCATTAAATCAACTGAAATATGAATAAGAGGAACACCAAATATTGACGACATCTTTACCTTTCCCGTAAGGTAATCGTACATGCTTGGTATGGCTTTGATAATCACATCCTCTCCTAGCAAATCGTTTACTATTTTACTCATAAAGCGGCTATCCTTATGCTCTACAGCGAGAATAACCTCTTCTATCTTATTCTGCCTAATTACTAGAGGAAGTTCTTTATAACCTCCCAGCATACTCAGTCTGCTTGCTAGAGCCTCGTTGGGGTTTACGCCAATACTCACAAAGCCAACCATTCTATTCCCACCCGATTTTTCTTGCCCCTCAATCTCATCCAATAGTTCAAAAGCTTTTTGCCCATCTCCCACAATAAGTGTTGGGAATCCGATTTTTCGTGCTCTTATTTTTTTGATTGTTGATGAGGTTATGATCAAGCGCGGCAAATAGGTGATAAAAAACTGTAAACCTAATAGTGTAAAAAATAGCTGATAGTAATTCTTATAGGTAGCAATATAGTCGTCGAGTAATAGCGCAAAGAAAAAAAACAGAACACCTAGAAATGTAACTAATATTGAGCTGCTAAGCTCCTTTAACCTCGATCTCCTGTACACATCTTTATAAAATCCATTAAAAAAGAAAAGTAGGCACCAGAAAGTGGGGATTATGAGCAAACTCAGCAAAAACTTTTGATCGAAATTAAATGGAGCAAATTCTCCAAGCAGTTGGGGTTCAATAACGCTTTTTCGGTAATAGTGAAAAAGAAACCAAACTAAGGCAGAGCCAGCAAAATCAAATGCAATGTATTTAGTAGTGTGTAATTTGGGATTCACTTGGTTTATTTTAAACGGCGAAAATAGGCAAATATTAGGAACTAAAATAATAAAAATGCCAAATTTATAACGTTTGAGACGTTAATAAAGTATGCTAAACCAAAATTTAAATTAAAAGCTTAGCTTATCAAAAATGCCTTGTAGCAATCGATGAAGATCAATAGCTCTTTCGATTGTAAATTGAGGGCATCTATTGTCAACTTGGGAGGCAAAATAGAGCACGTTATCGGCAAGGGTATTCTGAGCAAAGTTGGCAAAGGATTCATTAGAACTATAGCATGGCAAATCTGTTTGCTGATCAGAATATAGCGTTAGCGAATATGATTCGGGTGCTAGATTATCCGCAAGCGTATAACAATAGATACTTCCATCATTTAGCTCCAATCTTAAATTTAACAGCCTGAAAGAGGCTTCATTAACTGGGAATGCTGAGATTCTAACCTTTCTAACTGCACTTGTGCTCAGCCTTAAAAGTGAAGCTAAATCAAAAGTCAAAATCTTATGGAATTGTAACTGCCTATTAACCTGCTGAACGCTCCTTTTGCAATCAACAAATATGGCATTTTCAATGGACTTGCTAACCGGTAAATGATCGATTACATTAAAGCCAGAATAGCCAAAACTTACCTTAACATCTATTTCCTGTAACAGGTTTCTGATATCTATTAAATTCTGCAAGGAGAGCTGACTAAGATCGCTGTAGAAAACGTGAATTCCCTTCCGAATGGCATCAACAGCAATACTATAACAATCGGATTGCCCTGCAACAACTAAAAGGACATCACTGGCAGCTAAAAGTTCTGCATAATCGGGAATAAAAGCAAATGGAATGTTCTTGTTAGGCTCGTTTTCAACAGATGAATATCCAAAAACCTTTACATCGCCAGCAAAATTTGATTTTGGGGCAAAATTATCATCAGAGTGTTTTCCAAAATAAATTCCTACCTGCATAGTAAACAAAATTGAGTCGCAACAAAAATATGGCTTTTAAGCCGTCTATAGGTTAGCAAAAAGGTATTAGTTTTCAACCAATAGTGTTAATAAATACACATTTGGCAAACTATTCTGCCAGCTAAATGCTTTTACAGTTTTATTGGGTGTTTAATGATGCTATCTTTGCAATTGATTTAAACAGCGCTATAAAAATGGGAGATTCGTTTAGACATAAAGGGCTTAGGAGGAAATTGGTTGATGAGATTCGCAGCAAAGGAATAACCGACGAAAAAATTCTTGAAGCAATAAACAAAGTACCACGCCATCTTTTTATGGAGAGTGGTTTTATTAACTTCTCATATAAAGACTCAGCCTTTCCAATTGGTGCCGGACAAACCATATCTCAGCCCTACACCGTAGCATTTCAAACTCAACTGCTACAGGTTAATCCAATGGATAAAGTGCTTGAAATTGGCACAGGATCGGGTTATCAAACGGCTATTCTGGTTGAGTTGGGCGCAAAAGTTTTCACCATTGAACGCCAACGAGAGCTATTTATTAAAGCTAAGTCGCAGTTGGAAGGATTAGGCTATAATCCTCACTTCTTTTATGGCGATGGATACCTGGGAATGCCTAGCTATGGACCATACAAGCGAATATTGGTAACAGCAGGTGCACCCTCAGTACCCGAAAAATTGATTGAACAGTTAGAGATTGGCGGCCTAATGGTAATACCCGTAGGTGATAACAACGGGCAAGATATGATTGTAGTTGAAAAAATATCGGATACAGAAACAAAGACAACGAACCATGGACGCTTTATTTTTGTTCCACTACTAAAAGGTACTAACAAATAAACACTGACTATGGCTAAGATAGCAATATTCGTTCTCAATCCTTTCCAGGAGAACACCTACATAATTTATGATGAAACAAAGGAATGCATTATTGTAGATGCTGGATGCTACACTAAGGATGAGCAAAAAGCGATTGTTTCATTTATTGAGAAGAACAACCTCACCCTTAAACTAATCGTGTGTACTCATGGACATGTCGATCATATTTTGGGCAATGCTTTTATTAAGTCGAAATACAAGGTTGACATTGCAGCTTGCCCAGAAGATTCACAACTGATACAATCGGCATCAACCCACGCTATTATGTATGGCTTTACAATTGATGATGTTCCTCCCATCGATATCAATCTAAACCATGGTGATATAGTTCAGTTTGGGGATACAACCCTTAGGGTGATTCATACACCAGGTCACTCACAAGGCGGAATATGCTTACTTTCTGAGGAGGATAATTTCCTACTGTCGGGCGACACTCTGTTCCAAGGATCCATTGGCAGAACCGACTTGCCTGGAGGTAACTACGATCAACTAATTGAGAGTATAGAAAGTCAACTTCTCACACTAAACTCAAACACAAAGGTTTACCCTGGCCATGGCGATCCTACTTCAATTGGCTGGGAAAAAGAGAACAACCCTTTTTTAACTAAACATTAACACTTTAAGGCTGTTTAGTGTGTAGTTTAAAAACTTACTAATATCATATGTGAAATTGTAACCAATTTCTTAATTTTACATCAAATTTACAAGTTCAATAAACCTATTTGTTTTAAAAATTCAATTATATACTCACATAACTTAAAAAACTCATATATGTCGACTGAACGCTTTGATACCCGCCACATTGGCCCCCGCGATAGCGAAATTGACGAAATGCTGAAAGCAGTTGGGGTAAAAACTCTTGATGAGCTAATTGACCAAACCGTACCCAAAGGAATTCGGTTGAATGGTTTACTTAACCTTCCTGCTGCTCTTTCTGAACATGAATATCTTGCTAAGATTAAAGGCCTAGCATCCAAAAATCAGATATTTAGTTCATTCATTGGTATGGGTTACTACAGAACACATACCCCTTCGGTTATACTTCGAAATATTTTTGAAAACCCGGGATGGTACACTTCCTATACTCCATACCAAGCCGAGATTAGCCAAGGCAGACTTGAAGCATTACTGAACTTCCAAACCATGGTTATGGATTTAACCGGAATGGAAATGGCCAACGCTTCACTACTCGATGAGGCAACCGCAGCTTCTGAAGCTATGCTAATGATGCACAGTCTTCGCTCACGTCAAGCAGTAAAGGAGGGTCGCAATTTACTGTTTGTTGATAGTGATACGTTCCCTCAGAGTATGGAGGTAATAGGCACACGTGCTAATCCATTAAATATTGAAGTTGTAACCGGATGCTACAGTGAATATAAATTCACCGGAAAAGAATTTGGTGTAATTGTTCAGTACCCATCTGCCAAGGGCAACGTGCGCGACTACTCTTCATTTATTGCTAAAGCGAAAGAGAATGGTGCCTTTACTACGGTAATTGCCGATATTCTTTCACTTGCACTAATCACCCCTCCAGGCGAATGGGGTACCGACATTGTTGTGGGCAGTACCCAGCGATTTGGTATTCCCATGGGTTTTGGCGGTCCGCATGCAGGCTACTTTGCAACCAAAGAGGAGTACAAGCGTAACCTCCCAGGCCGTATTATTGGCGTATCCATAGATAAGCACGGCAACAAGGCGCTACGTATGGCTTTACAAACCCGCGAGCAGCATATTAAGCGCGAGCGTGCAACATCAAATATCTGTACTGCACAAGCACTTTTAGCCACCATGGCTGGTATGTACGCCGTTTACCATGGTCCCGAAGGTATTAAGCGTATTGCAACTCATGCTCATAGCGCTGCAGTTATAATTGCTAAGGAGATAACCAAACTTGGCTATAAACAGAATGCTAAAACTGTTTTTGACACCCTTGAGGTTGAGCTTCCAACAGGTGTTAAAGTTGATATGATTAGGCGCAAAGCACTTGATAAAGAAATCAATTTTAACTACAAACCCAATGGTACTATTGGAATCAGCACTGATGAGTTAACCTCTATTGCTGAAATCAATTATATAATTGAAATATTTGCTGAGGTAGCGGGTAAGCCTGCTATAAAAATCAACTCTATTGAGGTAACCAATGCAATTCCAGAAAACCTGAAACGGAAATCTGAATACCTAACCGATAAGGTATTTAATATATTCCACTCAGAAACAGAGATGATGCGATACATTAAGCGTCTTGAGCGGAAGGATATTGCGCTAAACCATAGCATGATTTCACTTGGTAGTTGTACCATGAAATTAAATGCTGCAAGTGAAATGCTACCGCTTAGCTGGGTTGAATTTGGTAACATGCACCCATTTGTTCCAACAGAACAAGCGCAAGGATACATGAGCCTTATTTGTGAGCTGGAGCAACTTCTTGCTGAAATAACTGGATTTGATGCTATGTCGATGCAACCTAACTCAGGTGCAGCAGGGGAGTACGCAGGTCTCATGGTTATTCGTGAGTATCACAAAAGTCGCGGAGAAGGTCACCGCAACATAGCGCTTATTCCATCATCGGCTCACGGAACCAACCCTGCAAGCGCAGCAATGGCAGGTATGGAAATTGTGATAGTTGAGTGCGATAAGGACGGGAATATTTCTATTGAAGACCTTAAAGCCAAGGCCGAGCTACATAAAGACAACCTTTCGTCGTTTATAGTTACTTACCCATCAACTCACGGTGTATTTGAGCCAGAGATAAAGGAGATGATGAAGATTACTCACGACAATGGTGGTCAGGTTTATATGGACGGCGCAAACATGAATGCTCAAGTCGGTTTAACCAGTCCTGGATTTATTGGCGCTGACGTTTGCCACCTAAACCTTCATAAAACTTTTGCAATACCCCACGGTGGTGGTGGCCCCGGTGTTGGCCCAATTGGCGTTGCCAAACATTTAACTCCATTCCTACCTTCACATCCAGTTGTTAAAACTGGTGGAAACAAAGGAATTACCGCTGTAGCAGGAGCTCCTTGGGGAAGTGCAATGGTGCTACCCATTACCTATGGGTATATCCTTATGCTTGGTGCCGAAGGTCTTAAAAAGGTTACCGAAATGGCAATTCTAAATGCCAACTACCTGGCAGCAAAGTTAAAAGGTCACTATGAAGTGCTTTACACCGGAAAAACAGGTCGTGTTGCACACGAAATGATTCTGGACTGCCGTCACTATAAGCAAACCTACGGGGTTGAGACCGGCGATATTGCACGCAGGCTTATGGACTATGGATTCCATGCTCCCACCCTTTCGTTCCCAGTTCACGAAACCCTTATGGTTGAGCCAACGGAAAGCGAATCGGTTCAGGAACACGACAGGTTTGTTGAGGCCATGATTTCGATAAAGAAAGAGTTGGATGAAATAAAAGATGGAAAGGCTGATAAGGAGGATAACGTGATAAAAAATGCTCCACATACCGTTGTTGAGATAACCGCAAATGAATGGAAACACTCATATGACCGTGAAAAAGCAGCATTCCCGCTAGCATGGATTGCCAATAACAAGTTTTGGCCAGCAGTTGGCAAAATCGACTCTGCTTATGGAGATAGAAATCTAGTTTGTTCTTGCGCTCCTATTGAGGACTATTTGTAGTAGCAAATTATGCTAAATAGAATAAGGGGTTATCTCAAAAAGATAGCCCCTTATTATTTATATGATCTAAAGCATTAAGAACCTATCACATTTGGCTCCTTACTTTGTCTTGCCTGCAATAGCATCCTCAATCACCATTCCAAACACATCGTTCATGGTAAGTCCCATTACTGCTACCTGCTGAGGAACTATGCTGGCTTCGCTCATTCCTGGAACGGTATTCACCTCTAAAAAATAGAGTTTTTTGTTACTATAAATATAATCGATACGCACAATTCCTCTACAACCTAACCTATCGTATATCTCCGATGAAACCGATTGGATGTAATCAGCTAAATCATCGGGAATTCTTGCGGGGGTAATCTCTTCAACCTGATTCTCGTACTTTGCGCCATAATCGAAATACTCATTCTTTGGCACAATCTCCGTAACAGGAAAAACCAACGATTTATTCTTTGTTTTAACCAATCCGCAGGTTAACTCCACTCCGGGAATAAATTCCTCTATTAGTGCTACCGGATCCTCAGTAAATGATTTCTCTAATGCTGAAACTATCTCTTCGGTTAATTTCACCTTGGTTATTCCATAGCTACTTCCGCTCTCGTTGGGTTTAACAAAAAGTGGTAAGCCAATTTTTTTTGCTATATCATCCGGATTAACAGGCGTACCCTTATGTACCCTTAAATCCTTGGCCAAATGAACATTTACCCCTTCGAGCATTCGCTTTGTTGTATCCTTGCAAAAGGTAAGCGCAGTGTTTAATACCCCTCCCGTTGTATAGGGAATCTTCATCATCTCAAGGTATCCCTGCAGCAAACCATTTTCACCGGGTGTTCCGTGAATGGCTATAAGTGCACAATCAAACGACAATACCTCATCCCCAACTTTTGCACTAAAGTTATCCCATGATACAGGAATATCTCCATGCTGAGGGTGCTTAAGGGTCATTTTAATGCCCTTTAGCATTACGGGGAAAGCATTGTACTTATTAGGATCGAGCCATTTTGCAATTTGCACCACACCCTTAAGCGATATCCCTTCCTCGGAGGAGTTACCACCTGCCATTATGGCGATATTGAGTTTACTATTCATCGATAATGATTTAAAATACAGATCAAAATTAATCAGAAATGTTCAAGGTAAAAGGGGAATGCAAGAAATTGTCCTCTTTTTAGTTTGGTCGGGCTGAAGTGTATGTACGCCAACGATCTACCACCTGTACCATATCATCGGGCAACTCTGAATCAAAAAACATCTCCTTGCCCGTAGTAGGATGAATAATCCCTAACGATTTGGCATGAAGTGCATGCCTTGGGCAAATTGTAAAGCAATTCTGAATAAACTGTTTGTACTTGGTAAATGTTGTTCCCTTAACAATGCTATCGCCTCCGTAGCGATCGTCGTTAAAAACAGGATGGCGGATGTGCTCAAAATGCACCCTAATCTGATGTGTTCGACCTGTTTCCAATTTACACTCCACAAGGGTTACATAGCCAAGCCTTTCAATAACTTTCCAGTGGGTTATGGCATGCTTACCGTCTTCGCCCCCAGGAAAAACAAACATCTTCATCCTATCGCGAGGGCTACGCCCAATATGTGCGTCAACAGTTCCCTCATTGGTCTCCATATCTCCCCAAACAAGGGCAACATACTTACGGTTTGCTGTACGTTCGAAAAATTGGCGTGCCAAACGATTCATTGCGAACTCTGTTTTGGCTATTACTAATATGCCCGATGTATTTTTATCAATTCTGTGCACTAAACCGGGTCGAACTTCGCCCGAACTAAAGAGGGGTACATCTCTTAGATGATACATCAATGCATTTACCAACGTACCTGAATAGTTGCCATGTCCAGGATGCACAACCATGCCAGGCTCTTTGTTTACCACTATCAGGTCATCGTCCTCGTAAACAATATTAATGGGGATATTCTCTGGGATTATCTCAATTTCGCGTGGCGGATAAGCCATCACTATCGAGATACTATCCTGGGGCTTTACCTTGTACGATGATTTAACCGCCTTACCGTTCACAAGGATATTACCTGCATCGGCAGCCGATTGAATTCTATTTCGGCTTACATTCGGAATTTTATCAGTAATAAACCTATCGATACGAAGCATGCTCTGCCCCTTATCTACATCAATATGGAAATGTTCAAAAAGTTCCTGCTGTTCTTCACTCCCATCCTCCAACTCGTCGTCGGGGTATTGGCTCCTATCTGTTACCATTTAGTAATAACTAGTTTCTGTGTTCCTATTATCTCACTATTCCCAAAAATCCTAACGATATATGTACCACTTGTTAGAGATGAAACGCTAATTGGGTTTCCGTTTATGGGCACAGATAGTAACTGCTGCCCCATAAGGTTGTAAATTTTTACAATGCCTTGTGTATAAGGGAATGGTAACTCAATATTGAGAATATCGTTTGCAGGGTTAGGAAAGATACGTACTGCCCTTATTGCTGACTGAATATTGCTGTGGGTTGGCGACTCGGTTAATTTATCAAATACAGGGCGAATCATTATAGAGCCCTCAAAAGATGTATTAGCCCAATTGCCATCAATATTATAGAAAAGTTTTGACTTATTGTTTCTATTCTTGTCAAATCCAAAATTCAGCATATCTGGAGTTGTCTGTATCCAACCAACATAAAAAGTTCCCTCATCAATCCACAGCTCTTCATCAAGTTTATAGAGAACAAACCTATTGAGACTATCGGCAAACAAGGGTCTAAGGCCAAGCTGCTGATAGATCAAGTTCCCAGGCTTTCCATTATTATCATTCCAAATAGCCAGTTTAAAGTACTTTTGGTTTGCATTGTCCTTGGTTTTGTTAAAGTACATGTACACCCCAACCAACTTATCGGATTTATATGTAGTAAACTTAACTGCAGCTTGGGCATTCTGTGAGCCCTCACCGTATATACCGTACCCGCTTTCGGCTGAGCCATCGTCATATGCATAATAATTTTTAAACTCTTGGGTATACTTAACGGTATCGTTCCAACAAAATGAAGGTAAATCTGCAGTTACTAGATAAGACTTAAACTCATACTTTGCAGAATCTTCCCAGGCAGACTCAAAATTGTAAGTATATTCTCTAACAAATAGAAAATCACTTAGGGATGCTATATTTTCTGCTGCTGATGAGAAGTTATAGCTCTCTTGAGTTGAATAGTTAAATATGCTGAACCTACGGGTAACCTGACGACCACCCGGATTTACGTCCATATTAAGATTTCTGTAAAGAATTGTGAAGTACAAAGGATTGGTTAGCTCAACAGACTGGGCTTGACTATTGAAATGCTTCCATGGAATCGATTCGAAATTTTTAAGGATTGACCCTAGCGGTCGTGCAAAGGTAATATCGTACAGCAAAGTATCGTCAAATGCCCTACCCTTATCAATGTAAACCTGATCGATATGCCAATGATCGCAATTGGATAATAAACCCGGAACTGTTCCATTTTGCTGAAGTGAAGCATAATTCCTAAAGCGGAATTTAAAATTGCTTTTCAGGAATCTGCTATCGATTATAGGAAAATGGGCTCTGAAAAATGTTTTATGGATCGTATCCGACTTAATTGCCTTTACATCATCGGAAATTACTTTGTATACTTGGTAAATTGAATCATCGGCAAAATTGGCCCAAGTTGCCCAAGCACCTACCCATTTATCATTTACCTCATCATAGAATTCTAGAATAAGTGAGTCTCTAACACTAGGTTGATAGCCTAGCCCTTGTGGCTGAAAAACAAAGCTAAAGTAAATAGAGTCGCTACTTGGGTAGTTAAGATTAATTGAATTCGAAGTTAAAGTGTCTGCAGGGAAGGGATAGGTTGAAGCATTGGGGTACAAGTTGCCACGACTATCTAACACATCTAACGTTGCTACCCCAATGGATGGTGCATTAATGCCATAGGTTGTATTAATAAAAACGTTCGGACCAAACCACAAATCGGATGATGGAGCAGTCCCAACACGAGAAAAATCGTCAAAGAATGGGACTTCAAGCGAACTCTTTGCAGTTACTCTGCTTGAATTATTGTTTAAAGGCATGGATTGTAGGTTTACCAAAACCTCTCCACCCTGTTGAGCAAAGAGGTTAACCGATGCCATAAGCATTAATAAGGAAACTACGCTAACGGGTGCTCTCATTCTAATACTTCCTCAAATTCCATTTTACTGTAATCAAACTCACTTGTTGAATCAGCCTTTTCTGCATTGGGCTTTTGCTCCACCGGAATTCTTGATTCGTTTAGGGTTAACCACAAATCAACCTGTGAACCAAATCCAATACTTGTGATGCCCACCGGATTTGGATACTGACTGTAAACCCTTGCACTTAATGAGTCTGCATTGTCAATTATTGTTGCATCAAAAGTATATCTACCTAGATTTAACGAAGCATCGTGTAAAAGATTGCGTGCCTCAGCTAAAGTCATCCCAATTGCTCTCGGTAAAACTGTACTTTCATTGTAAAATCCCTTTCCCAATACAAGTGTTATTTCGGAGCCTTTAGGAATTTCTTCGCCTGGAGCAATAATCTCTCCCTTAAATTTTTGAATGAGCACATTATTCACTGCAATATCAGGGATAAATGCCAGACTCGCTATTCTAAAACCCTGAAGTTGTAATACCGATTTTGCCTGTCTAAGGGTTAATCCAACTAGGTTTGGCATATCTTCAAGAATAGGATTAACCGCATTGGTTGTAATAAATACCCTGCGTTTTGCCTTTACATAGGTTCCCGGTTTAGGGTTTTGTTCAATAACTGTTCCTGGTTTGCGTGTCGCAATGTAAACTGAGTCGGTAATCTCCAATCGTAAACGCTTGTTGTTTGCCAAACCTTTAGCCTCTTTTATTGTAAGTGATGAAAAATCGGGCACTGGAAAACCCTTGCCATGCCTTGAGAACACATGAAGAAAAGAAAAAAACAGAATTGAAGCAATGGCTATAATCCCGAAGGCTAGAAGTGGGGTCTTAACAAGCGGATGCTGAACAATTCTTTTAAAAAAATTTATAACCTTTTGCTTAAACATTGCAGGATATGTTAGTGAATAAAATGCTGTATCTTTTACTCTAATCAGCAAAATTATAATTAAATAGTAAATGCCACACTAAAGTTTCAACAAAATGGCTTAACTAAAAAGCCATTAATAGGTTTTAAGATGATTATAGAGCGAATCCCGCTCTACGGGAGTTCTCCCAACAGATCGAATTGTTGAGCATATCTCGGCAATGGTCATCGATGGAGACTGATCCTCGGCTCCAGCCATGCTATATATCTTAGTCGAATCGTCAATTGTTCCATCTAAATCATCAACCCCAAAGCCTAGCGCAAGTTTTGCAGCCGATTTCCCCAGCATTGGCCAGTATGCCTTTAGGTGTGGAACGTTATCGAGGAAAATTCTTGCCACGGCAAAGTTCTTCATATCCTCTAACGTTGATACTTCGCCTATTTGACTCATGCTGTTATTCTGCGATTTAAACTTTAGTGGTATAAAGCTGTTAAATCCGCCCGTTTGGTCTTGCAGTTTCCTAATACCATTCATATGCTCAACCCTATGGGCATAGCTTTCCATATGGCCGTAAAGCATGGTTGCATTTGAGGTTAAGCCCTCACTATGGACTGCTTCATGAATCTCAAGCCAACGACCCCAAGATGTTTTGGAGCCGCAAATGATTTTCCTTAGCTCGCTATCGGCAATCTCGGCACCACCTCCAGGGATGGAATCGAGCCCACTGCGCTTTAGTTCCCTTATCCCCTCTCGGAGGGTTAATCCCGATTTACTTATTGCATAGTCGAGTTCAACAGCGGAGAATGCTTTTACGTGTATATCCGGATTCACACTCTTTATTGCCCTAACCATCTGGCAGTAGTAGTCAATATCCCATTGCGGGTGCACTCCTCCAGTAATGTGAACCTCAGTTGCCTGCTTAACCATACTCCTTTTTACTTGTTCCTTAATCTCATCAAGCGATGATATCCATGCTCCAACCTCGCCCTCGTTGCGACGATATGAGCAGAAAGAACAGTTGTGAATACAGATATTAGTTGGCTCAATGTGAAAGTTCCTATTAAAAAGAGCAAACTTTCCGTTAATCCTCTCTGCAACATATGTTGCAAGAACTCCAAGAAACCCTAGTTCAGCCTCATTGTAAAGCAATTCTGCATCGGCTGGCGATATGCGAATTCCTTCAAAAACCTTATCAGCAATAGGTTTTAAACTTTTGCTTAGGCTAATTTGCTGGACAAATTGGCTAGAACTACTGATTAAATGCTTTGACATTTTCTTTGAAAATTGACTGAACTATTATGTTCGCAAAAATAACGAAAAAGATAACAATCGATAGGATAGATTAATAGTTTAGAACAAAACAAAAAAGAGCTAATCGTTATCTGATTAGCTCTTAACTATGTTGGAATGCTATAATCTACCTTTTATGCCTAGGCTCATCCGATACGGATAACCTTTTTCTTCCTTTTGCTCTGCGGGAAGCTAAAACTCTACGGCCGTTTGCAGTAGACATACGCTCACGGAAACCGTGCTTATTTCTTCTCTTTCTGTTCGATGGTTGAAATGTTCTTTTCATCGCTATAAGTTCTTTAATTATTTATTTTCTCTGATTATCAATCGAAAAGGGTAATCAATCACCCGCATTTCAGGTTCGCAAAGGTAATTAAGTTTTTTAAAGTGAAAAAGGAATTCTGAAAAAAAAACTTAAAAAATACTCACTTAGTTAAAATTGTATAAGCAAACAGTTAGTTAGACACATAAACTATCAGTTTTTCAGCAAAATAATCTTCTTCAAAAAAACCAGAAATCTTCCACTTTTTCACTCTTCTTCCAAAGGGTTTTATTTCCTGACTTATATCGCCACCCTTTAGCGCAATAACTCCATTGGGTAGGCTATTATATCCACCTGGTTTAATTGTACGTTTGGTCCACTCCATCAGTTTTGCCACTGGGGCAACAGCGCGCGTAACAGCAAAATCAAAATTGGCATTCAACTCTTCAACCCTACCCTTTTGGGCTACAACATTGGTTAAACCAATTTGCTCTGCCACCGATTTTGCTACTGTAATCTTCTTCCCTATTGAATCTACCAAGGTAAACGACACCTGCGGAAAAAGAATTGCCAAGGGGATACCTGGAAAGCCGCCACCCGTACCAATATCTAAAATTTTTGTACCCTTTGCAAACGAGATAACCTTTGCTATTGCCAAAGAGTGAAGTACATGGTGAATTGCCAACATCTCAATATCCTTACGAGAAACTACGTTAATCATTGCATTCCATTCTTCGTATAGCTTGGGCAACTGCAATAACTGGTTACGCTGAGTAATTGTAAGCTCAGGGAAATATTTAAAAACAACATCCATAATCTTATGGTTTATGGGGGCTGTTCATTAGGATATTGTAGAGCAACTCTCTAGCTCTAAAAAGTTGTGCTTTAACTGTACCAAGCGGCAGAGATAGCTCATCGGCAATCTCTTCGTAGGAGTATTCCTTAAAATACCTCAACTCTATAAGTCTCCGGTAGCGAGGCTTTAGCTTTAGCACAAGGGTTTTAACGAGCTGAATATTTTGATCCTTAATAAGACTCTCCTCTGGATCGAGACCCCCCGATAGAAGATTCGAAGCGGGCAATGATTGAACTCCATCCTCATCCTCTGTGGGCTGATCAATGGAGACAAGATTTGCCTTTTTCTTGCGGATAAAGTCGATACAATTATTGGTTGCAATCTTAAATAGCCAAGTGCTAAAGGCATAGTTTGGTGTATATTGCTGTATGCTTTTAAAGGCCTTTCCAAATGCTTCAATGGTTAAATCCTCCGCATCGCTCTTATTATTTACCATTTTTAAAAGCATGAAGTAGATAGCATCTCTATATCTCTCCATAAGTTCAGCATAGGCCTTTTGATCACCATTGATTGCTTTCTCAACAAGGATAAGGTCGTACTTGCCTTTATCTGATAGATTTGGACCTATTTCCATTTGCGGGGGTTTAAGGTTAGCCTATTTGCAAGCATGAATACTCCATACAAAAATGGTGAAAGCAAATCATAGATTAACGAAATTATGAATATTTTCCTTTCATTCAAACGATTCATCGCTATTTTTAGTATAACCTGTACAATAATCAGTCGGAGCATAAGAATTGCCCCAATTGTCAGTGGATAAAAATTTGTTGCTAGCAGATAAATTCCAACCGCCCAAAACAAAACCCTGGAAATGGGTTCAAGTGCAAGCCTAAACTTTACGCCATTTTTATATAATGGACTAGTTGTTAAGTGCCTACGTTTCTGGTTAATCCACTCCTCAAAAGTGCTGCATGCTCTAGATCTCGTATGTGCGAAATGCCTTATCTCAACCACAGTGTTATGCTTATTGGCTGCTTGCTGAATAAAAAGATCGTCATCGCCTGAACGTAGATGGCTATGAGAGGCAAATCCTCTATTGTCGAAATAGAGTTCCTTGGTATAGGCTAAATTCCTTCCAACTCCCATGTATGGCTTTTTTGCCAATGCAAAACCTAGATACTGTATTGCAATATGGAATGTATCCAAGCGAATAAACCTATTCAAAATCCCCTTTGCTTCTATATAACCTCCATACCCAAGCACAACAGTTTTCTGATCGCTAAAATTCTCAGCCATGTGCTTAATCCATTCATTGCTTTCGGGTCTACAATCGGCATCAGTAAGTAAAAGGCGATTATTTTTAGCCGCTTTTATTCCAACCGTTAAAGCCAACTTTTTACCGTGCGAAAATTTTAGATCGGGTTTAATTGTTGTTACTCTTAAGTGCTTATACTCACTTTGTAAACGCCTCAGTACTATCTCCGAATCGTCTGTTGAGCAATCGTTAACAACAATTACCTCATAATCAGGATAATCTTGCTCCAATATAGCAGGTAAAAATTCCGCTAAGTTTTGCTCTTCGTTCCGAGCGCAGATTACAACTGAGACCGGTTGCCAATTATCCTTCAGATTATTTAATATGGGCAAAGTTTTACTAAAAGGTATCCTTCCGAAGACAAAAAGGTAATAGTATAACTGTATCAGGAGTAATATGGAGAGAAATAAGAAGGCGAAAAACTCGTAAGGCGTTGATTGAAAGAAGTAAAGGTTCACTGTTTATTTTATTAAATTCTGTAGCAATTTTATTAAACTTTTTTGGCTTTAGCAAGCAGCTAAGGTAGTGTATAAAAATAATTTACAACTTTTCTGCTATCTTTGATGCTTAAATTTGTAGCCTTATAATAGAATAATCACTTTAACATCAAGTGATAGAATACTCTTGACAATAGGTATTAATGAATTTTACAATAAGCAAGACCAACACAGATAGTAACGCCAGGAGCGGATTAATTACAACCGATCATGGCGAAATTCCTACACCCATATTCATGCCTGTAGGCACGGTGGGTAGCGTTAAAGGGATAAATCATCGTGAACTTGAGAACGATATCAACGCAAAAATTATTTTAGGCAATACCTACCACCTATACCTCAGACCAGGGTTAGATGTACTAAGTGAAGCAGGTGGTTTGCATAAGTTCATGTCATGGAATCGGCCAATTTTAACCGATAGCGGTGGATACCAAGTTTTCTCACTTGCTGCAAATCGAAAGTTAAAACCCGATGGTGCCCATTTCCGTTCCCATATTGATGGGTCGAAGCATATCTTTTCGCCCGAAAAGGTTATGGATATTCAAAGGATTATTGGAGCAGACATCATAATGGCATTCGACGAATGCCCTCCGGGAGATGCCACCTTTGAATACGCAAGGAAATCGCTTGATTTAACTGAAAATTGGCTCGAAAGATGCATTAAAAGATTTGATGAAACTCAACCGCTTTACGGCCACAATCAAACACTTTTCCCCATAGTACAAGGCTGCGTTTATCCCGAACTAAGAAAAAGGGCAGCAGAGAATATTGCCAAAACAAATCGCAATGGCTATGCCATTGGCGGTCTATCAGTTGGCGAACCCGCTGAAGTAATGTACCAGATGATTGAGGTGGTAAACGATATACTTCCAAAAGATAAGCCTCGTTATCTTATGGGTGTTGGAACCCCTGACAATATTCTTGAGGCAATTGATAGAGGTGTTGACATGTTCGACTGTGTTATGCCAACACGCAATGGCCGCAACGGAATGCTTTTTACAAGCGAGGGAGTCATCAACATCAGAAATAAAAAGTGGAGTAACGATTTTTCACCAATTGATAAAATGGGCACAACATTTGCCGATGACCGCTTCAGTAAAGCATACCTCAGGCATCTCTTTGTTGCCAACGAGATGCTTGGCCCGCAGTTAGCAAGCTTGCACAACCTTGGATTTTACCTTTGGTTGGTAGGCCAAGCAAGGCAAAAAATTGAGGATGGCACATTTAAACCCTGGAAAGAACAGATGGTTAAGAAACTTGTACAACGCTTATGAGAAGGTTTGGACTGAAAATACTCGACATATACATCATCCGTAAATTTGTTGGCACCTATTTTTATGCCATTATCCTAATTGTTGGAATTGCCGTTGTTTTTGATGTTGCCGAAAAAATGGACGATTTCATGGGGAAGGGTGCACCACTAAGCGCGATTATTTTCGATTATTATCTGAACTTTATCCCCTATTTTGCAAACCTTTTTAGCTCGTTATTCACCTTTATTGCCGTAATTTTTTTTACCTCAAAAATGGCATACAACACGGAGATTATTGCCATTTTAAGCAGCGGTGTTAGCTTCAGAAGGATGCTGTTCCCATACTTTGTTTCGGCAACAATTATTGCCCTATTCTCGTTTCTGCTTAATAGTTTTATTATTCCCCCAGCAAACCGAACACGTATTGAGTTTGAAAATGCCTACGTAAAAAAAGCGTTAAAAAGTACCGAACGAAATATTCACCGGCAGGTAAGGTCTGGCATTTTTATCTACATGCAATCATACAATACGAATAGTGAAATTGGATACAAGTTTACTATGGAAAAAATTGTAGATGGCAAAATGGAATCTAAACTCATGAGCGATTATATAAAGTGGAACCCGGAAAACAGCAAGTGGACTGTAAACAACTATCACATAAGAAATTATACCGACAAAGGTGAGGAAGTGATATCAGGAGAGAAAATTGATACCACCATCTACCTAGACCCATCGGACTTTTCAAGGAGACTGAACATTGTTGAAACAATGAATATGTTTGAACTTGATGAGTTTATTGATCAACAGAGATTACAAGGTGCCGGAAATGTTGATTTCTATCTTATTGAAAAATATAGTCGTGTGGCTTACCCTTTCTCTACATTTATCCTAACACTTATCGGGGTTGCGCTCTCATCGCGTAAGGTTAGAGGAGGTATTGGCCTACACATTGGGCTTGGATTAGGATTAAGCTTTAGCTACATTCTTTTCATGCGATTTTCAACCATGTTCTCTGTAGGGGGCAGTATTCCTCCACTAATTGCTGTTTGGATTCCTAACCTACTCTATGCAGTAATTGCTCTCATCCTTTATCGATTAGCACCAAAATAAGCCTGCTGAACTATACTTTGCCCATAAGGTCTTGTTCAAGCAAAGTGCTGTAAATTGCACCATTAGGCGTTAAAGTGCTTTTATAAAGGGTTATCCTATCAACCATTGATCGTTGGATAGATTGGTTACTGGCCTCTTTTACTATTGATTCTATCAGCTGTATATTTTCAATGCTCTTAATCCTGCCGATGGTTATATGCGGATTGAAACCCCTTTGATCTGAGGTAAAGCCAATTGGGCTTACCACTCTATTCACTTCAGCATGCAGTTCCTTTAGCATTTCGCTCTCCTCAACACCCAACCAAAGCACCTTTGGATAGTTCTTTTGTCCAAATGTTCCAATCCCTTTCAGCGCAATTTCCAATGGAGCAAAGGATGAGATATGCGCTTTAAATACACTATCAATCTCATTTACTTGCATCTGGTTAGCTTCACCAAGAAAAAATAGGGTAAGGTGCAATGTATCAAAGTTGACCCATCGTATCCTCTCTTGGCCAAGTTTCTGCTTAAGGCTATTTAACAACTTGATACAGTTAGGGCTTAAGGGTATTCCTAAGGCAATAAATGTTCTCATAGTAACAGTTGAATTATAATAACAATTTCTTAAGTTATGGCAAATATGCTAAATTTGTTAAAATCAGATTAAACATAAAACGAAAATAATATGGATACTAAAAAAAAGTTTGCCGTAATCCTTGCAGGCTGCGGATCAAAAGATGGTGCAGAGATTCATGAAGCAACCATGACGTTATACGCCATTAAGCAACAAGGAGCCGATTATCAAATTTTTGCCCCTGACATCAAGCAGCATCACGTAATAAATCACCTTACAGGTGAGGAGATGAACGAGAGTCGAAATGTGCTTATTGAAGCTGCCCGAATTGCAAGAGGTGATGCCAAACCCTTATCTGAGCTTAAGGTAACTGAATTTGATGCAATTATTTTACCCGGTGGCTTTGGCGTTGCCAAAAACCTCTGCACATTTGCCTTCGATGGGTCTGACTGTAAGGTTAATAAAGATGTTGAAAGAGTAATTACAGAAGCCCATAAAGCAGGCAAACCCATAGGCGCCCTTTGTATATCGCCTGTACTTTTAGCAAAATTGATAAAAGGTGCAAAACTTACACTTGGAAGCGATAAGGGAACAATAAAGGCCGTTGAACTACTTGGTGTAAAACATAGTATCACATCACATGGTGAAGTTACAATCGACGAGCAAAATCTTCTTTTTACAACACCATGCTACATGCTAGATGCAAATATTGTGGATGTTGCCAATGGGGCAATTGCAATTGTTAAAGAGATGATTAGATTTATGTAAAAACTTACAGAATCTGTAATTACACTTTACAAAGGCATTAAAAGCTATAGTGCACCCAGTTCATACATCATAATTAGCTCATTCAGCAACTTATCGTCGCCCATAGCTTCAAACTCGGTTTTAAGATTTGAGCCAAACAACCGGGCAAGGCTTTGCCAAAATACGGCAGAAAACCCTCCCTTTAAGTCGCGAATAACTGCATAGGTGGTTTTTCCTACCTCCCTATCAATTAGTTTAATTAATAGCCTCCCTTGTGAGATGGTGAGCTTTACAAGTTGACCCTCGAACTCATCCCTGAGTTCCTGTTCAACCTGTTTGGTATATTTTTTTCGTTCTTTATCCGTTTTTAGGGAACGATAGTGAACATCCATCTCAGAAATCTTATACTTAGCAATCTGAGCGTATGGATAAACCACCTTAAGGTTATGAACTAATCGTTTGTATTGCCTATAATCCTTTTTACTTGCAAATTTACGCTTAGGGAAAACCACTACCTCTTTAATTAGGATATTGGCCAATGTATCGCCGTCAACAATTCTTGCAGGGTATACCTTAAATCCATCAATTACAATCGCTTTTTGAGCCTTTAGGTTGCTAAAAACGAATGTAAAACTCAGAGTAAACAGCAGTATAATTATCTTTTGCCTCATAAACCTTCTTATATACCTACGCATTAAAACGTTTTAACTTATAAAAAGTTATAAAATTGTACCTAGTTAGTACTCATAAAGAATGCCAAAATTTTTTTATATCAATTTTTTTAAAGAATTTACAGCGCTTTTAACTAACGTTAAGTTAATGTCAATAAAATGGAGATAATTGAAGAAACATCCAGCAAACAGTTTGTTTACGCCGGTTTCTGGAATCGATTTGCTGCTTACCTCATCGATAGAATTGTACTGAGCGCAGCATCATTATTTATACTTATTCCTCTGTTGGTAGCACTTGCTTATGCTGCAAAACTATCTACAATAAGTAGCACTGAGGAGCTAATGAAAATTGAAAATCTACTGCGGATATCAGCCGCTTTAGGGGGATTTCTTCTTTTTGCCCTATTCAACCTTGTATTGAATTGGCTTTACTATGCTTTAATGGAATCGTCAAAGTATCAAGGCACGCTTGGCAAGTTAGCCCTTGGAGTTAAGGTTACCGATTACGAGGGAAATAGGATAGGCTTTGGAAAGGCCACTGGAAGATATTTTGCGCGAATAATAACCAACATGACCATGCTAATTGGATATATCATTGCAGGGTTTACAGATCGTAAACAAGCATTGCACGATATGGTTGCCAGTTGCCTTGTTGTTAAACATTAATTCATACTCAACAATTACAGGTGGGTTTCTGTTTTGTAAAAAGAATAAAAGTTTATGGAAAAAAACAACAGAAGTTACTCAAGCGAAGAAATAACCGTTTTTTGGAAACGTGGTGAGTGCATACATGCAACAACCTGCTATACAAAATTACTGTCGGTTTTTAATCCTCGCAACCGCCCATGGGTAAACATGCAGGGCGCCCCAACCGATCAGATTATAGACATAGTAAACCAATGCCCCACAAATGCCCTCACCTTTAAATGGAATGATACTGAGAAAAATAATCAGGAAGAATCGCCCAAAGCAATTAAGGACAATTCTGAGCAAACCCCATCTATTGTACCAGAAGTAAAACCAGTAATAGTTCAGGTAATGAGGAATGGTCCCTTGCTCCTTTCAGGCAAATTCAGGCTAATAGGTGAAAATGGACAGGAACTCAAATCAATGCATATGATATCACTTTGCAGATGCGGCGCATCAAATAATCAACCATTCTGCGATGGCACACATTTTAAAATTGGCTTTAAAGATCCGGAGGAATAAGCTATGCAGGATACGAAAAACACAAATATTCACACCGAGGTTAAGATCAATAAAGGTGGACCCATTAAGATTACGGGCAAATTCCAAATTTCAGGAACAGACGGTAGCCGAGTTGATGACGAAAACCAGAATGAGGTATATCTTTGCGCCTGCGGTAAGTCGAAAAAGAAACCCTTTTGCGATGGTTCGCATAACGGTTAACTGCAAATATATTAGATGAATTTAAAGCGCAATAAACCAACCTCCCCATTTGTAAAAGCATTATTAATTCTGGCGGGTTTAATTTCTTTAGGTTTAGGTATTGTTGGAATCGTAATTCCAGTTCTCCCTACAACCCCTTTCTTCCTGCTATCGGCCTACCTTTTTTTAAGGAGTTCGCAAAGGCTTTACCGTTGGCTATTAACCCATAAACTCTTTGGTAACTACATCAGAAACTATATTCATCATAAGGCAATTGGCAAAGGGATAAAGATTTTTACGCTCCTTTTGCTTTGGACAACAATTCTGCTGAGCATATATCTGGTTAGAGGGAATCTTTGGCTACAACTTTTTTTAGTAATTGTTGCCATAGCTGTTTCAGTTCATGTACTTAGGTTAAGAACAATGCCCAACAAAAATAATAAGCATAAAATTAGCAAGGGAACTAAAGAGAATGAGACTGATAATTACCTGAAAAAGTAAGTGTGGCATAAAAACTACACCGCACTCTCTTAACTTAACCACCGGTAATCAATAAGCAACTGCCTATTCTTTCTTAAGTCCAAAAGCAGCTAAACTGAGCCAAGAACCCTACCCTTTTTTGATGAACACCCTATACCCTAAGGATAAACTCACGTTTTACAAAGCAAATATTTATGAATAAAGGTATAGTGAACCGTTATGTATATTCGTATATTAACTTTATAAATTACAATTGTGTCGCTTAACAGTTTGTTTTATTGAACAATTCGCACTAAGCCCACTATATTTGCATGTTTTAATGCAAAAGTATTAATCTAATATTATTTGGTTATGAACAGAAAGTTGTCGGTAGATGTAAGCTCCGAGATTGGCGAACTTCAAGGCGTTATACTTCACACCCCAGGGGCTGAAGTTGAGAACATGACGCCTATGGATGCCCATAGGGCTTTATATAGCGATATTCTTAACCTAGATGTTGCCCGTAAAGAGTACGCTCAACTTTGCGGGGTGTTATCAAAAGTGACAAAAACCTATGAGATTAAAGACTTACTTTATGAAGTTCTTAGCAAGCCAAATGCAAAGCAGGAACTAATAAATAAGATATGCCTACACGAAGGGGCTATGCACCTTAAAGAAGAACTTGGTGATATCCCTCCAAAACAATTAGTGAACACTTTAATTGAGGGATTGACCCTGAAGCGCAACTCCCTTACAAGTTTTCTGAGCAATGAGAGGTATGCCTTACCCCCTCTTTACAATTTCTACTTCACACGCGATGCATCAATCTCAGTTTATAATGAGGTGCTTATTGGTAAAATGGCCAATGGGGTTCGTGATCGCGAAACGATTATTATGGAGGCTATTTTCAACCACTCAGATTCGTTTGAAACTAAAACCATAAATCCAAATTCTTCAATTAGAAGTTCGGATATATCAATAGAGGGAGGCGATGTTCTTATTGCTCGCGATGATATTATAGTTGTTGGCAATAGCTCGAGAACAACAACCCAAGGCATCGATTTTATTATTAACAGATTATGCTCTAAAAACCTCAAAAAAAAGCATCACATAATCGTACAGGAACTGCCCTATAAGCCAGAATCATTCATTCACCTCGATATGGTTTTCACGTTCCTCGATGTTGATTCGTGCATGATCTTCGAACCGCTTATCCTTAGACCCAACAAGTTTCAAACAGTTTTAATTACTGTTGAGGGCTGTAAGGTTAAGGAAATAAAAAATGTTGAAAACATTATAGTGGCTCTTAAAAGTTTAGGAATGGATTTAAAACCTATTTATTGTGGGGGAACAAAAGATCCATGGACACAAGAGCGAGAGCAATGGCACAGTGGTGCTAACTTTTTTGCAATAGCTCCCGGAAAAGTAATAGGATATGCTCGTAATACTTACACTTTAGATGAGATGAGTAAAAATGGATACAATATAATCCGAGCCAAAGAAGTACTTAGCAATAGAGTAAATATAGATAACTTTAACAAGTACGTAATTACACTCGACGGAAGCGAACTTGCTCGTGGAGGTGGCGGGGCCAGATGTATGACAATGCCCGTTAGTAGGAAACCTGTAAAGTGGTAAATAGCAGTTTCCGCATGTCCTAAAATCTCACTATACAGTTTTATTGGGATATAAAACCAATAATTCTATCCTTTAAAACCTCAATATTCATTGGGGTTTTATTTTTTTTATTTGCAATTTCTTAAAATTTCTTAAAAAATACTTGACAAAGTAAAAATTACAATATAAATTTGTTTACTACTAATGTTATAGGATATATAGTTTATGAAGTTAAATACAAAGATTAGATACGGCTTAAGAGCCCTTATAGAAATTAATACTGAGGGTGACCTAGGGTTACTCCAAAAGGATATTGCCGAGAGGCAGAAAATTTCAATAAAGTATCTGGATCCAATAATTGCTGCTTTAAAAGTAAAGGGTTTAATCCGAAATGTTAAAGGCAAAAAGAGTGGATACATATTAGCTAAATCAGCCGACGAAATTTCGGTGTACGATGTTTACTGCGCATTTGAGCCAGAACTTGCTATTGTTGAATGTCTTCAAGAACCAAATACATGTGATTTACATGGAAAATGTCTTGTAAATGGTTATTGGGATGAGTTAAACAGGGATATTAAAAACTCGATGCAGCAGCAGAAATTAAAAGATTTTTTCAAGTAAATACATTCTCACCATTTTTTTGCCCCGATCTTTTTGAAATGCACTTATAACCGAGCTAAACAAACACGTTCTATCTATTAAAACTGGATAAATTTTTCCCTTGAATAAGCTTAGTATTAGTTCAGCACAAAAACTGGCAGTATGATCTTAATGTGCAAAGTTCTTCTGCATATGGAGAATCAATATCTATAAATTAATATAACTGTTTTTTAAGTTTTTTTATTCGCAATTCTATATTGAAATTGTGGAGTCCAGAACCCACATAAAAAAACGGGGCGTATTCTGAAAAGCCTAATGAGTAAGAATTCAACACCTTTTTTTATATGAAAAAAATAATAGTGTTCTTATTTATCCTTGGCTATTATACAGGATACGGCCAAGTTTACAAAGTTGAGTTAGAGGGTAAATTTCTTCCTGCAAAAATTATTTTTGAAGATGGCGTGGTTCGCGATATTCTTATGAAGTATCAACAACCTGAATTTTTCAAAAATCCTTCTAATAAATTCACCATCTCAATGGGTGCTGAAAGTGAAGCATATTCACATACCGGAGGTATTGAAGCATTTTTGATTGACAATACAGTTTGGGCTTTACGAACTGTCGAAGGAAAAAATCAGTTTGTATCTCTTAGAATGCAGGGTGCAATAGAGCAATTTGAAGTTGTAATAAATGGCAAATTTGGTGAGGTTAAGGAGGAACATCAGGATGAGAAATATATAATTCTAGGATCAAGAACAAAATTGATAACTCGCAATAATTTAAAAAATGAAAATATTGCAGGCAACCCCAGCGATGAGAAAATAGTTGAGTGGATTTCAGACTCCCCTGAAACAATGGAAGATTTTAGGCTAGCCCAAAAAGATGCTACTGCTGAAACAAAAAGGCTCGACTCTTTAAGTGCAGCTGGAGTTACTCAAGGTAAGTCTGAGCGTAAGGGGTTATTGGGCGCACTTG
Source organism: Bacteroidales bacterium UBA5349 (assembly GCA_002410065.1). Classification (GTDB taxonomy): domain Bacteria; phylum Bacteroidota; class Bacteroidia; order Bacteroidales; family Tenuifilaceae; genus Perlabentimonas. Next base: position 70,644 of record DHQB01000006.1, read on the forward strand.
AGAATGCAAAAATTAAGGAAACACAAGTAAAGCAAGAAGCAGCTACCAATATTGATATGTGGAGATTGGTTAATAATTACAATGCCTACTACGAAGCTAAGAACCCGGGTAAAATCAAATACTATTTTGTATCAAAGCCTATCTGGAAAGCCCTACCTGCTAAAGTTAAAACAGATGCAGAGATTAAGGCTGAAAAACAAGCAAAACTAGATAATCAATGGGCAGGAAGAACGCCTGCTGGATCACCAGAATTGGCTTCTGCAAAAGACAACACTCCTGTTAAAAAAGAAACATTCGATGCCAAACTTAAACGTATTGCTGCCGATGGCAACAAAGTTGGAGTACTTTTAATTTTGAACCCTGTTCGAAAACTTGCGTCTGGTCAACAATTGGGGTCGGAAGTTGTAAATGACGAAAACTCATATATGGACGAGTCGCTCTACGAAGCAGGGATTCAAATTGTTAAGGAGTTAAATGAGGCTTTTGGGACTACTGTAATTGAACTTGTTGACTTGTCGAAAATGCCTTATCGGGATACTAAAGTGATGGGTCATGCAGTACGACTTGACGATTGGTGGGCATCTAAATTTAAAGTTGTATTTGAGTACACCATTGACCCTTTGCTGAGATACGAGGTTATGTCAATAAAGGGCGAATATAAAAATACTACAGCCCTCAATCTTCGTACATCGATGGTTGTAAAGGAGTATATTGGAAATACCACTGCAACAAAACAGGACTTTTTGGCACAAATTCTTAATATGGGTGGTTTTGTTACTCCAGTTAAGGCGCACGACGATGGAGAAGAGGCTACCAGTGTTGAAGAGTTATATAAGAGTACGCTTGAAAAGCTTGAGGTGCCTCTACTCGAGAAAATTAAGAATGAAAGGGCTAGCGGCATTGCTAAAGTGGTAAATAAATTCAAAAAATAATTGGCTAATAGTTAGTTAGCGGTCATTGTAAAACACTATAGCTCAATTATAAACTGACCTACAAAATATAAACTAAAAACCAATTTCAATGAAAAAAATATTTATTGCATTTACTATAGCAGCTACAATATTTACTGCTTGTGAAAAAGAGACGGATCAAGAGCCGCAACCTCAATTGCCTACTGTTTCTTCAGAGCCAATAACTAATATCACAACAATATCAGCAGAAAGTGGTGGAAATATAACCTCCAAAGGGAGTGCTGATATTATTGAAAAAGGTATTGTTTGGAGCACCACTTCAAATCCTATGTATGGAGCATCAAACTCATATATGACAAATGATGGTGATGGAATAGGTGTTTACTCCAGCACTATGACTGATTTGATTTCTGGAACTACATATTATGTAAAGGCTTACGCACGAAATAAGGTTGGAACTGCTTATGGGAGTGAACTTAGCTTTACTTCTGTTAGTTTGTCTTTGCCAACTCTAACAACTGGGCCAATAACTTCAATAACAAATTCTTCTGCTGTATGTGCAGGTATGATCACATCTGACGGTGGTACAGAAATTACTGCTCGTGGAATTTGCTGGAGCACTGAGCCAAATCCTACCATTCTTAACACCCTTACATATAGCGGAACTGGTAGTGGAGAATTTGAAGGTATAGTAACAGGTAATTCGAACACGTTGTATTACGTAAGAGCTTTTGCAACCAATAGTGTTGGCACTGCTTATGGAAACGAGTTAAGCTTTTTAACTTTAGTAGGTATTGGCGATAATTATCAGGGCGGGGTTATTGCTTATGTATTGCAATCGGATGACCCAGGATACGATGCCAATGTTCAACATGGATTAATTGCAGCCCTAAGTGATCAAAGCACATCTGCACCTTGGTCGCTTACATTTACAACAACCGGAGCAACAGCTCAGGCTTACGGTACAGGACAAGCAAATACAAATACAATTGTAACTGACCAAGGAGAAGGAAGCTATGCAGCTAAATTGTGTGACGACCTTGTTCTGGAGGGTTATGAAGATTGGTACCTTCCGAGTATGTACGAATTAGAAAAATTATTCCTAAATAAAGATGTAATAGGCGGTTTTGCAGTAGCCTTTTACTGGAGTTCAAGCGAGGAGGACATGAACTCAGCATGGTTACAATCATTTAATAGTAACTCACAGGCTCCAGGAACTAAGACCAATACGTACTATGTTCGGGCCGTTAGGTCGTTTTAAGTATCTATTATTCAGGATGTTTAATATATACTTATAAAAAATTAATAAAATAGCAGAGATAAATAACTCTGCTATTTTTCAATGAGAATAATAATGTTAAGGAAAAATAACGAACCGGCATCCCTTGTTAGGGTGATACTTTTAATTTGTGATAGGATAAAGAGTTACTTTCCTCTTCCTTTTTTATAAAAATTGATTTCAATCAAGCTAAGAACATTATTAAAGATTGATTGTTACCCTGTCATATCAATATTTTAAAATCATGAAACATAATATTGGAACAACCGATAAAACAATTCGGATTATTATTGGGCTGGCAATAGCCGCTTTAGGTATTTATTACCAGAGCTGGTGGGGTTTGATTGCCATACTTCCTTTAGCAACTGCTTTTACGAGCTTCTGTGGGCTTTACACCATTCTTGGAATAAATACTTGCCCTGCAAAGAAAAAAGCATAAATAAAAAAGGAGGTGAATATAAAACACCTCCTTTTTTTATTTCATTGTAACTCTTTTTTAAACCATTTTGCCCACTAGGTCCGCTGCATCCTGAAGGCTAATTGCAGAGTAAACCTTAAGGCCGCTTTTATCGATTAACACTTTACCCTCCTCTGCATTTGTTCCCTGCAATCTGACAATAACAGGAACAGGAATATTACCAATCTCTTTATACGCATCTACTATACCTTGGGCTACTCTATCGCAACGAACAATACCACCAAAGATATTTATCAGTATTGCCTTTACAGCAGGGTCCCTTAAAATTATCCTAAATCCGGCTGCTACAGTTTCAGCATTTGCAGCACCTCCTACATCAAGAAAATTCGCAGGATCTCCACCGGAAAGTTTAACAATATCCATAGTGGCCATAGCCAAACCAGCTCCATTCACCATGCACCCCACATTCCCATCCAACTTTATAAAATTCAAGTTTGATTTTGAAGCTTCAACCTCAGCAGGATCCTCTTCGTCTAAATCGCGCATATCCAGTATATCGGCATGCTTAAATAGGGCATTATCATCAATATTTACCTTAGCATCTGCGGCAAAGATTAAATCATCAGAAGTTTTGAACACTGGGTTAATCTCAAAAAGCGTGGCATCGTACTCAATGTAGGCATTGTAAAGTGCTGTAACAAATTTTACCATTTGCGAATAGGCTTTTCCTTTTAGTCCAAGGTTAAATGCAATGCGACGAGCCTGAAAGCCTTGAATGCCCATGGGGTGAATCTCCTCTTTGAAAATTAGGTGAGGTGTTTTTGCTGCAACAGCTTCAATGTCCATTCCGCCTTCAGTTGAATATAGCACCATGTTCCGACCAGTTGACCTATTTAACAATATGCTCATATAGAACTCCTGCACCTGTGATGGACCAGGATAGTATATCCCCTGCTCAACAAGTACTTTTTTAACAAGCTTTCCATTGGGTCCTGTTTGGTGGGTAACCAAGGTCATCCCTAATATACTCTCGGTATATTTTTTAACCTCGTCTATAGACTTGGCAATTTTTACGCCCCCCCCTTTGCCTCTCCCCCCTGCATGGATTTGCGCTTTTACAGCAATGGCATTTGTGCCTGTTGAGTCCATAATCTCTTTAGCAGCCTTAACGGCATCGTCAGAATTGAGCACTAATGCTCCTTGGGGTACAGCTACTCCTGATCTTTTAAGTAATTCTTTAGCCTGATACTCATGGATATTCATTAGAAAAAGGTTTAATTTGCAACTGCGACTAAAGTACAAAAAAAAGGCAAGATAGCATACCAAATAATCGAATCAATTAAGCTAGATGAAGCATCATAAAAAGTTAAAAAACGAGGAACTAAATAGGGTTAGCATAGAGGCGTTTAAAAGGCAAGATAAGATTCCGGCAGCGATAGTTCTAGATAATGTTCGGAGCCTAAACAACATTGGATCGGTATTTAGAACTAGCGACGCACTTGGTATAGAAAAGATAATGATATGTGGTATATCTGCTACTCCCCCCCACCCTGAAATATATAAAACAGCTTTAGGTGCAGAAAATTCCGTTTCGTGGCAATACTTCACAGATACAGCAGGTGCAATAAGCCATTTGCATGACGAGGGTTATAGAGTAATTGCTGTTGAGCAAACACTTGGTTGCATCGATCTAAGAGATTTCAACCCGGGTGTAAACGCAAAGGTTGCTTTTGTATTTGGTAATGAGCTAAAAGGGGTAAATCAAGAAGTAATTAATATTTGCGACGATGTAATTGAGATTCCCCAATTTGGAACAAAGCACTCATTCAACATCTCTGTTACAGTAGGCATTGTTCTTTGGGATTTCTTTACAAAATACTACCAAAACAAAAAAGAGGGCTAGGCCCTCTTTTTTTATAAGTATTTATCTTAAACTACTGAAGAATTGCAGAAAAAGCCTCATTCTGTAGATAGTTGCGGAATTCTAAATCCTTAACAGCGCGTTTTTTAAGCGATGCATCTTTACCAACAGCTGTACGTAGGTTGTCAAGAATCATTGCCTCATCGCCAATGCGAGCACCAACAATTGCAAGACCGTAGAATGCTTTTGCCTCGTCAACTTTTACAAAAGTGTTCTTAGCAGCATCGTTCTTGTTAGTAAGAAGCATTGCTAAACCTTGGTTAAAGCTATCGGTACCAGCAAGATATTCAACGGCAGCAGGATACTTGTTATTAATAATTGCAATAATACCTAGGTTGTACTTAACATCAACTCCAGCATTGGTTGCGCTTAGGAATAGTTTTTCAGCCTCTTCAAGGTTACCCTCATGCATAGCAACACAACCAAGGTTGTTTTTAACAACAGCATTATTTGCATCTATTGCAGAAGCAGCTTCTAAAGCAGTTTTTGCTTCAGCAACTTTACCGTTTTTAAGGTTAATGAATGCTATGTTATTATAAGCGCGGAAATCATTATGTGTTTCTGCAGCCTTAGTATAAATTGATAGTTTAGTGTCAATATCCTGGCATATTGAAGCAGCATAGAGCATTTCTTCAACATTTAAGCTATCAATATTGTTATTTTTAATCATCTCCATTAATTCCTCATCGGAGTAGCCTATTCTGTCAACGTTAACAATCATCTTGGAGCGACGTAATTCTGGAAGAATTTTCTCTGCAAGAACCATGTATACTTTGCTAAGGTTTTTAATCTCTTTCTCACGAACCTGAGGATCTGAGTACATTGAAAGAACGCGAAGGATTAACTCTTTATCTTGGATATCTGAAGCTTGTACCATTTTCTGGAAACCGTCCCAGTCCTCAGAAGTAGTTTCAACCTTTACGTAGTCGGCTGGTTTGCCCTCCATTTTGGCAGTTTTAAATACGCCACCTAACCATTTCTCCGTGTTTGTTCCACGCTCCTTAGATAGTTTTTCGTTAAGAGCCTCTGGTCCATCAGGTGATGCATAGGAAGAAACGTTAATGCCCTTTAGTTCCATTTTTTCTTCAGTAGCAACAGTTGCAATAAAGCCTTCTAATGCTTTAACCTCTTCTTTGGTTAGTTCTGCTTTGCGAATATCTGAACGTTGGATAACAAAGTTTATTTGAGCCTCTTCATTTTTAGAAACAACCTTTTGGAAATCATCCTTAAGCATTATAGCCCTAGGATTAAGGTCAACAAGTTTTGAGGTTGCAATAACACCAACACCTGCTTTGTAAGGAACGTCAAAAGGAATTCTTTTGTCCTTGTAAATAATAACAAAACGAAGTTCAAGATCTGATTTCATCATTGCATCGATATACTCAAACTCTATCTCTTGCTTGAAGCTTCCACCTGCTTCGTAGGGAATTGCCTGATGATTATCCTCAACGCTCTCACCTTGTAGCATTTTAACTGCTAAAGGAAGTTCGCCTCCTTCGTAAACTAAAACAGGAGTAATCTCAAGAATTGCTTTTTTATTGAAATACTTTGCGGGGAAGGTTCCATTGATTTCACCTTTTACAATATTCCCGTGTACTTCGAGTGGGTTTGGAGTTACCTTAAAATTGGTTCCTTCAGCAAACTCCTTCATTTTATCAACGCCACCACAGCTGCTAAGAATCATGGCTGCTAAGGCAAATAATGCTAAAACATTGAATTTAATTTTTCTCATAATTATCAGTGTTTGATTTGGTTTTCTTACTTTTTTGGTTTATAACATACAAATTTAATACACTTTTACGAAAAAGGAAACGTTTACCCTTAATTTTTACGTTTAAATTCAAAAAGATAGTCTTTTAACACCTTTTTCATGTCTTTCGTCAAGAATTGCCGTTTTAATTTTCTCATAATCTTCAGAATTCTTCACAAAATCAACATTTGATGTGTCTATGATTAGAAAAGTGTACTCTGGATGCTGTTTAAAGAATGAGAAATATCCTTCCTGAATTCTGTCAAGATAGTCTGCAGTTATGGTTTTCTCATAATCCCTTCCCCTAATCTTAATGTTCTCCAACAATCTATCGGTAGGCAGATGAAGGAATACGTATAGATCGGGTTTGGGGATTGAACTATAGATTATTTCGAAAATCTGTCGGTATAAGTTAAACTCATCCTTAGCCAATGTGTTCTGGGCAAAAATGAGTGATTTCATGAAAAAGTAATCAGCAATAATCATCGGCTGAAACAGAGAACTCGCACGAAGCTCATTATTCAATTGCTTGTAGCGTTCTGCCAAAAACGATAATTCCAGTGGAAAACTATATCGTTCTGCATCTTCATAAAACTTTGGTAAAAAAGGATTGTCGGAGAACCGTTCAAGCACAAGCTTCGCATTGAGCTCATTTGCCAGCATAGTGCTTAGGGTTGTTTTACCTGCACCAATATTCCCTTCAATTACAAGATACCTCATAGCATAAGGTTAGCTAAAAAAAAGGAGTTGGACCCTTGCCAACTCCTACTATACTTTTAGTTATCAAATATTACTAGTATTCAACATTCTCATTAAGATTATAGAACAAAAAGGAGTAAATATCAGCAGCCTCTTCAACAGTCAATGAAATAGGCATTCCTGCTCCGTGTCCTGCACGTGTTTGAATTCGAATTAGTTTGGGATTAGATCCACGAGCTTGCTTATCCTGAATGGTAGCTATGTACTTGAAAGAGTGTGCGGGCACAACCCTGTCATCGTGATCTGCAGTTGTAACAAGTATGGCTGGATACTTAACCCCAGTCTTCACATTGTGGATAGGTGAGTAGTTATAAAGATTCAGGAATTGAATAGAGTCTTCACTCGATCCATAATCGTTTACCCATGCCCAACCTATTGTAAACTTGTGAAACCTGAGCATATCCATAACCCCAACTTGTGGTATAGCAGCCTTAAACAGATCGGGACGTTGATTAACAACGGCACCTATTAGCAACCCACCATTAGAAGCGCCTTGAATAGCCAACTTCTTATTTGAGGTATAACCCTTGTCAATTAGATATTCTGCACCAGCAATAAAGTCGTCGAATACATTTTGCTTATTAAGTTTGGTGCCTGAACGATACCAGTTTTCACCATACTCACCTCCGCCCCTAATATTGGCTAAGGCAAATATTCCTCCGTTCTCAAGCCATACAATCCTTGAAACGCTAAACGATGGTTTTATGGTTGCGTTAAACCCACCATACCCATAAAGTAGGGTTGGATTGCTCCCATTGAGTTCGATTCCTTTTTTGTAAACAATAAACATTGGTATATCGGTTCCATCGTTGCTCTTGTAGAATACCTGTTTGGTTTCATAGGCTTCAGAATCGAAATCTATTTCGGGCTTAAAGTAAACCTCCGACTCATAGGTATCGGTGTTAAAACTATAAATTACAGAGGGGAATGTAAATGAGGTAAAGGAATAAAACGCTTTTGTATCATTAAGGTTTGAGCTAACGCCACCAACTGTTCCTAGCGTTGGCAATTCAACCTGATGTAATTTTTCACCAGCTAGGTTATATACTTCTACCTTGCTCTTTACGTCTTCAATGTATGAGGCAATAATCTTTCCGCCTGCAAGAACACAACTTTCGAGCACATCCTTTTTCTCAGGAATAACATCCCGCCAATTACCAATATCGAGAGTGTTTACATTAATCTTAATCAGCTTGTATTTGGGCGAACGATAATTTGTTAGCACATATAAATTGTTATCGATATGATCGAGTACTTGGTAGTTGTAGTCGAAACTAGTAGTAAGCTTTATAAAATCGTGGTCGGTATTTAGGTTTCGGATATAAAGTGAATTCCCGTGTGTTGACTCCGTCTCTGAAATGATTAGAAATTTCTCATCGGAAGTAACCTGTGCAGTGAAATTGCGAAGGGGTTCTTCTTGATTCTGGAACACAAGTTTATCATCATTTTGACTTGTCCCTACCTTATGATAAAATACCTTATGGTATTCATTCTTTGTACTTAGCTCCGTTCCCTCTTTGGGTGCATCGTAACAGCTGTAGAAAAAGCCATCCTTAAACCACTGTATTGAAGAGAACTTAACCCATTTAATTTCATCATCAAGATCTTGGGCATTGTCGATTAGGCGAACTTTAATTCTATTCCAATCCGAACCACCATCTGCAACTGCATAGGCTATGTACTTCCCATTCCTGGAAACACCAACATTATTTAGTGCAACTGTCCCATCCTCGGAGAATTTGTTGGGATCGATTAACACTTTAGGCTCATCCTCAGTTGAATTCTGAACGTATAGAACCCATTGATCCTGCATTCCTTCTCTACGGAACGAAAATATTTTTCCTCCCTCCACAAAAGGTGCTGAAACGGATGAGTAATTAAAAAGTTGGGTAAGTCTGTTCTTTATTCCCTCGCGAAAAGGGATACCATTTAGGTAACCAAAAGTTACCTCGTTTTGATTTTTAACCCATTCCGCAACGCGTTCAGATTTATCGTCTTCAAGCCAACGGTAAGGATCGGAAACCTGAACTCCAAAATAGTTATCAGTAACATCTTCTTTAGCTGTTTCAGGATAGTTTATTTTGCTTTGGTTACAGGAAACGCTCAAAAGCATAAAACCAGATAGGGTCACAAGTATAAAATTTTTCATAAATATTCTGCTTTCAGTGAAAAACTGTTAGTTGTATTGCACAAAAGTACACAAATGTTTATTAAATGTACAACATAAATGTAGAGTTTTTTATTTAATATACCCAACTACTATGATGCTGGTTTTGAACTCAAAGTCTATTTAAAGTAATTAAATATATAGGGTGAAGTTTATTAAATTAGTTCATAAAAAAAGGAGACCCATCAGGATCTCCCTTAAAATATCAATCTACTAAGGTATTACTTTTTAACTTCAGGTTTTGGTAAAAGAACCTTGCGAGAAAGTTTAAGTTTACCTGTTTTCTTATCAATTTCAATTAGCTTAACCTCAACCATATCACCCTCCTTTAGAACGTCCTCAACCTTCTCAACCCTATTCCAATCAATCTCGGAAATGTGCAAAAGGCCATCTCTACCAGGGATAATCTCGATGAATGCACCAAAAGGAAGTATTGATTTAACCTTACCAGTATAAACCTCTCCCTCCTCAGGAGCTACTGCAATGCCTTTTATCCATTTAACCGCAGCGTTGCGCGATTCCATGTTATCGGCAAATACGGTAACAATACCATGGTTATCTATCTCTTCAATATTGATAGTTGCACCAGTTGTACGCTGAATTTCTTGAATAATCTTTCCACCTGGCCCAATTACTGCTCCTATAAGATCACGTGGAATATTGAATCGCTCAATACGGGGAGCATGGGGCTTAAGTTCTGCATTTGGCTCAGCAATTACTGCAGTCATCTTCCCTAGTATATGCAATCTTCCTTCGCGAGCCTGATTAAGCGCTTGAACTAATACTTCGTATGGTAAGCCATCAACCTTGATATCCATTTGAGTGGCTGTTATTCCATCCTTAGTGCCCGTTACCTTAAAGTCCATGTCGCCTAAGTGATCCTCATCTCCAAGGATATCTGAAAGAACAGCAAAACGCGCACCCTTTGGTTCCGAAATAAGGCCCATGGCAATACCTGAAACAGGTTTCTTGATCTTGATGCCAGCATCCATTAACGCTAGTGTACCTGCGCATACAGTTGCCATTGATGATGAACCGTTAGATTCAAGAATATCACTTACCACCCTAATGGTATAAGGATTGCTCTCGTCCAATGGTATCATTTTTTTTAATGCTCTATGGGCAAGGTTACCGTGTCCGACTTCACGACGGCTTAAACCACGATATGCTTTTGCATCACCTGTTGAGAATGGAGGGAAATTATAGTGAAGCAAAAATTTGTCTGTTCCTCTTTGCAGCACATCATCAATAACCTTCTCATCTAACTTTGTTCCAAGCGTTACTGTTGTTAGCGACTGAGTTTCACCTCTGGTAAAAAGGGCTGATCCGTGAGTTGAAGGCAAGAAATCAACCTCGCATTCAATAGGGCGTATTTGATCTGTTTTTCTACCATCAAGCCGAATGCCCTCATCGAGAATCATGTTACGCATGGCATACTTCTCTACATCATGGTAGTATCGGCTAACCAATGATGCCTTCTCTGTGCGCTCCTCTTCAGTTAGGCTTTCAAGAAACTCGTTCTCTATAGCAGCAAAAGCATCACTACGCTCATGCTTTGATAACATCGATTTTGCTACTTTATAAACCTTATCATAGCAAAACTCTTTAACCTTTGCCTTTAGCTCTTCGTCGTTGCTCTCGTGGCAATATTCGCGTTTAACAACACCCAACTCTTTGGCTAGTTCTATCTGTGCAACACAGTGTTTTTTTATTGCTTCGTGAGCAACCTTAATAGCCTCAAGCATTTCTGCCTCTGAAACTTCGTTTAGCTCGCCCTCAACCATTAAAATATTATCATAAGTTGCGCCAACCATCATATCAATATCAGCCTTTTCAATCTGTGTGAACGTTGGATTGATGATGAACTTGCCGTCCACTCTAACAACCCTAACCTCAGAGATTGGTCCGTTAAACGGAACGTTTGAAATAGTCAATGCTGCCGATGCAGCAAGACCAGCAAGCGCATCAGGTGGAGTGTCCTTATCAGCAGAGATAAGGTTTATGGTAACAAATGTTTCGGCGTGAAAATCGTCGGGAAAGAGCGGGCGTAATGCTCTGTCCACAAGGCGAGCTATAAGTATTTCGTAGTCGGATGGGCGAGCTTCTCGTTTTAGAAACCCTCCAGGGAAACGGCCGCCTGCGGCATATTTTTCTTTATACTCAACGCTAAGAGGCATAAAATCAACATCCTCTCTAGCATCCTTTGCGCTTACAACGGTTGCAAGCATCATGGTGTTACCCATTCTAATAACTACAGACCCATCGGCCTGGCGGGCTAATTTGCCCGTTTCCATGGTAATGGACCTTCCATCACCTAAATCAATCGATTTCTTTACTTCTTTAAACATGCGGTATCAAATGTATTGATAAATAAAAAACTAGTTAAAACAAAAAATCAGAGGGAACGTGTAATCCCTCTGATCCCCGTTTTTTTATAAATAAATTTAAAAAAAGGCAATTGAAAACAATTGCCTTTTTGTTCATTACTTTCTTAAGTTCAACGCTTTAATAATAGTACGATATCTCTCAATGTCGCGTTCTTTAAGATAATCCAACAGCCTTCTACGCTTACCCACCAGTTTTAACAATGAGCGCTGAGTTCCGTAATCTTTACGATTCTTTTTTAGGTGCTCTGTTAAATGACTGATACGGTAGGAAAATAGCGCTATTTGGCCCTCTGGAGAACCTGTGTTGGTATTAGACTTCCCGTACTCATTAAAAATCTCCTGCTTCTTTTCTGCTGTTAAATAATTCATAGCTAATCAGTAAATTAGTGGGTGTATCATAAGGTACTTTTCAAGCCGCAAAGGTAACAGTTTTTATTAAACAAATAGACAATTCGCTTATTTTTTTGCTTAATGTTCCAAACCGGGCTTTGGTGTTATCATCTAAATACCCGTTAAATTCTCTTTAAAAGTACATTTGCACCCACCTGGCAATAAAGGCATTTTCGCTTATCGCAATACTGATGTTTTAGCTGTACTAGAGCTTGCGAAAAGAAAGCACTATCAGCCTTAACCCCTATTTTATCAAAGCCGTTCACAACATTATTTTTTTCTGGCTTCATCGACTCCAACAGACTAAGCGCCTTATCTTTTAGCTGTTTATTACCACGAGCAGTACCATAGGCAAATGTAAATGGGATAACAGTATTTAGGATAATAACATCTAAAGAAGACCTACCTAGATTCTTGTTGCAAGGAACAGAATCCTTGGTAAAAGTGTAATGATTACTCCAATAATCCGAGGTTTGTACATTTAGCAAATCGTAAAGTTGCTGTATTGTTGTTGCCTCAAGACACCTCGAAAACAATCCGGTGGATTTGTGGATTAGCATTGCGAATTGCGCAATTCTTACTGTTGGAAAAGCAGCAGGGCGAAGTCGCATAAACTTCCATAAATGTTTTGGAATGGATGATAATCCGAACTTTACCCTTTGGTAGGTGTACTCCTTTATTAAACCCAGAGCATATTCATCGACTTGTTTGCCCTCGGGTAGTAAACTGGCTTGGCCAAAGAGCAATGCTTCAATACTAAAAAGATTATCCTTAACCTTTGCTAGGGCTTTAAGCGGCGTTGCTTTTGCTAAAAGATCAAACGGCAAAGCATTTACCTTTAAGCCAAAACTATGAGCCATTGACACATAAAAAGCCTCCTCCCAACTTCCCTTGCATGTCTCTACCAACAAATCAACCTGTTCGGTTTTCTCCTCCAGCCTTTCGGCTGCCAATGACGATAACCACATCTGGAGCGAAAAGGAGTTGTAACGAGGTAGGACATCTGCGCAGGGTATCCATGCATTTTGTCCCACAAGCCTTTGCAACTCCCACTCCAACTCATCGGGATAAGGAATTTCAACAGTAGGAACTTTATTGCCTTGGCTATTCAGCACATCGCAATCGTAATTTGCTACAAGGTGAAGGATTACTGAATCGTAGGCTGGATCGCTATGATGGTTGTGCCTGTTCCAATCGGATGCCTTAATGTGGATCTCAACGTTACCGGCCCATACTGTATTGCCAATCTTAACCTTAGCATTAAAAAAATCGGGCCCAGAATCGTGATTATGCATGCCTGGGGAAATTACCTCAATGCTCTCGCTATTGTTTAGCTTTACTCCATTAAAAATGGTGTAATTGTGCTTCCATACAAAGTGAATTATCTCTTCGTGCATGGTTTACCTTTTAACTTTTGTAAAGATATTTTTTTGCGCTTAATAAAACAAGGGAGCATTGTTTTATCTAAATTTGCCTCTAGATCTTTTGGAATTGCTGCTATTCTTCATCCATTAAACAAGGGTAGTAAGTATATAAGGTAATAAAGCAACTCTTCGGGGTGTAGCGCAGCCCGGTTAGCGCGCGTCGTTCGGGACGACGAGGTCGAAGGTTCGAATCCACATTAGACGAAAATACAATATTTAAAACGTTGTATATCAGTATTATATAGTTTAATTTTTCCCATATTTTCCCCGTGTTTATATTGCTTTGCCTTTCCATGCAGAATTACTGTATATCGTTTTGATACTTGCCATAATTTCACGCTCTGAAAAATCTTTTTCCGCTAATGATATGCAGTAGTTTTCTGTCTCACTTTGTGAAACATCAAACCGATGCGCTGCACCCACTAATTGAGTTACCCAATGGTTACGATTGCCCGGTGAGAATGAACCATGCTTACTGTTTACCCATTCTATAAGTTGGGATAGTTTAACGCTTGCTGTTGCATTGTATGTTGCTCTAGGTTGTTCAATAATTACTTTTTGATATGATTGCGCTTGTGGGTTCCATGTCGCCTGTGAATCGCTTGAAATTGTCCTTAAACGGCTAACATCTTTACAAGCTTTATCAATAACCAGCCCCAAGGCTTCAAAATCCTTTTCGAGTGCTTCAAATTGCGCTTTGTGCTTATGTGGATAACTTAAGGGTATTATACAGAACACACCCCGCCCGGATACGCTCAAGGCTGCCATTAATATTTCATTCCAAGTGCCCAGCGTATCCCTTAACCCCTGCCAATCTGTTATATTTGGATTATCGTTTGCATCAATATCAATGGCTATAAATCCGCTATGCTTAACCAAGTTGTTAGCATTGCGCTTGGTGAAAGTTCCGCTAATTGTGATCGCTGGTAATGTTTTTTTAATGGCATCCCTTTGCTTTTTATCCTCAATAGCTCTTATTGCGTTAACCTCATCCACATAATCGCAATAAATTACATTCTCATAAAATTGAAACATTGTTATCTCAATTGAGGGTGTAACTGTTGTGCAATTATTGAAAACCGATATGTTAGCATTAATATTCATTGTATTTGTTGTAACTGGTTTAATGGTTTAAACTGGTTTATTGGTTCGCTAAACTGGTTTAGTTTAGTTTAAGCGTATATATATACGCTAAACTTAAACCACTTTGCTAAACCTATTCTTAAACTAAAAGATTGCACGTTCATATTTATAGCCTGTTCCATTCTTACTGATCCATTCTTGTTGCTGATAGTATGCTAAAAAATCTTTCGCCTTATTGTCTCCTAGTCGGGTTTGATATGTACCAAACACCACTTTAATTGTCTGCCATAATTCCCTATACTTAGGGTTGGGGTTGGTCTTAAATATTTCTGCTAATACTGTGAAGTGCGTTTCGTCATTCACTTGATCAGGGTTAACGGTTTTAGGTTTGCAAGTTTCATTCTCCGGCATATCGCATGGCTCTGGCATGCCGTGTTCGTTTATTCGAAAGGCAAAATCTTCAAATCCTATATTTCGGCTCATTTCACAACTAACAATGCTAGTATCTTTGTCATGGTCATCAACTTTTATTGATATGGTTGTTTCTGCCTTGTTTAGCATTTCGGTTCCGATTACACCACGAGCGTTTTGGTCTGTTTTGTTTTGGTGCAGAACAGTGACGATATGTATATTTAATTCTGCAGTCCATTTAAGAAATTTACTGGTTAACTCGGTTGCCTCCTCTTCGTCATTTATCCCCTTGCTTAATAAATCCCTAATCCCATCAATAAATACAATCCCTAAGTTTGGGGTATTGTAAATAGCATATTCAATTAATGCTAATCGTTCGCTTGGTTTAAACTTTCTTAAACCGTATGCTTTGAAATTGACTGCATCCCTACCAGCTAATTTTAAGGCTCTTTTAATAACTCTATTTAGATCGTAGGGGCTTTGTTCAGAATCGAAGTAAAGAGCAAAATTTTTGCCCGCTGGTAGCACGCATTTAATGAAATCCCATATCCAACCGCCAATAATTACAACAGCAAGAAACACGGTTAACAAAAAAGTTTTTTTGCTTTTCGCTTTGCCTATAAACATGGTGAAATTGTCTAAAGTCATAATAGGGGCAACTTTCCCACCCGTGTGAATTTCTATTGCGGTTGGTGGCTTGTCAATTTCAGCGTATGGGTCAACTTCAACCGATCTAAGTATTTCGGCCGGGTCAAACTCAACCTTTGTGCCCTCGGTGGGTATGCTGTTTAATTTTATTTCTTTTAAGTCCGCTTCCATTATTATTAAGTCTAATTCTAAGTAGTACTATTGGCTAAAAAATTTTTATACCAATCAAAAAAGGATTGAAAATCTTTAGCGATAAGGTACACCCCGCCCGCCCTTTCAACTTGAAGTTGGTAATTTTTTTGATGTTGGGATTGAACGTCTTTACCAATTTTCACCTCAATTTTTACTGATCTACCTTTGATAGTTGCGGACAAATCAGCGGAACCACGTTGCATTGAGCTAGGGATGTATTGCCCGCTTCCAATCTTTTTCTTATTGCCTAATACATCGGTAACAACTTTTGAGTTATCAACATATCTACCAGTCACACTAATGCGCTCGCACTGCCAACCGTTAAACTTGAGAAAGTCAATAATACACTTCTGCAAGCCATTTGCGGTGCGCTCAACATATTTGCCGATATACCTTGCGCCCTCGGGCAAAGTGGGATATTTTACCCTATTGGCTTCGAGTGCCAAAGCTTCGAGTTCAATTAGTGCATTTGATTTTTTTGTTTTCATGTCAATTCGTCTAAATTGAACGAATAAAAATTACTTAAACGCCTGTAAAATAAGTTTATAGTGTTAAGGTTTTCCCATACTTTCCCCGTTCGATTTTTCATGTCGAAATTTTTTCGAGGTCAGAAAGTTTGTAACGTTTTAAGTTTCCGAACCTTACGGGGTTTAGAATCCCTTTGCGCTCCCAGTGGTAGGCTGTTACCCTGCTAATTGATAGTTTGGCGCACAATTCGTCAGTCGTAAGGTAGGTGTCTCCGCTTGGTTGCTCTTTTTTTGTCTTGGCAGCCCCTATTAAAACTTGTTGGGCAAGGGTGTGAGCAAACTTAACTAAGTCGCTCCCCTTCACATTGAGTGTGATGTTGTCCGCTTCGAAATAATCTTTTAGGTTGTTCATATCAATTAATATTATTTGATACAAAAATACAACACTTTATAATATTTAATACACTGATAGTCAAGTAAATAGCGACTATTTTGGTCGATAATTGTCGAAGTTTGTCGATATAAAATAAAAAAAGCCTGAAAATCAGGCTTTTAAGGTGTCGATATAAAAATTATTCTATTGCAGTAGTTTTTTAAAATCTGCTTTTGGTGCATAGTTAATTGGCAGGTTATTCCCATGAAATACCCCGCCATTAATGTGGTTAAAGCATTCATTTAATTGCTTGGTAGCGAAATTATAATGCCTACCAAAGTACATTGCTTCTGTTTTCTCTCTAATCCAAAGTATCTTATTCTTACTATTAGGTAACCTCTTATAGTTCATTACTTCGCTAAAGTCGCTCAAGTTAGCATCTTTGATGTAGATGTTGATTAAATTATTATAGAGAACGCCCCAGTCGTTAGCATCATCGGTTTTCAATAACTGTGATTCCATATAGTTATGGTATCTTATGAAATGATTTGGCTCAAGTTCAATAGGATCAATCCCCGGTGTTTTCTGTTGATTTTCTGGCAGGCCAATAAACCACATCCAAAAATCATCAAATGAGGTGGGAAAGATTAGGCCATTTTTACGAATGTAGTGTTCAAAATCCGCTTTAAACTTTTCGTGCCCACCCTTGGTGGTGGTTTTCTCTTTAAAGTAAGCATCCATTATCGGCTTTAATGCCTCAATCATTTGTTTATATTTGTCTTTATCCATGATCTTAAGTTATTAGTTAACTGCTTTTGTTAAATGTTTACTCCAAATTTCTCTCATTTTTTGGGCGTGTTCTCTGGGCGTTACCTTAATATATTTTAAGAATGACGCCTCTGTTTTGTGTCCTGTTATAGCCATTATTGTAATAGTTTGCACACGCATCTTATACATATTAGTTGCAAACGATCTTCGCCCGGTATGAGTTCCAACCATTTCCCATTTTTTTAGCGTTTTTGTATCCGGTAGCCCGCCCCTTGTGATTGTTTTCTCAACCTCACCGGTAATGCCCGCCATTTTTGCAACCTCTTTTAAATAGTCTCTCATTTTTTGATCTGAAATAATGCGGGGCAAGTTGCCGTTATATTTATCTAAAATGTAAGCAACGTTAGGGTGCACTGGTATTACAATTTCGCCCCCTGTTTTGGATTGCTTAATCTCTAAAAATCCATCCTCAATGTTTTTTTTATCAACCTTATTCCAATCGCCATACCTCAACCCGGTCCAACAGCCAACAATAAATAAATCTCTTATTCTATCCAGTCGAAGGTCTTTGCTCAAATCCAGTTCAAAAATACGCTTTAGCTCGTCTTCATTTAAATAAATATTGTAACTCGGCTCATTAATAGCCTTAAAACTCTTGCTTTTAAATAGAAAATTGTTGTTTTTGCCCTCATCGGTGGCTGCGTTCAAAAATATCTTTAGGGTTTGTATCTTCTTACCAATCGTATTCTTTGCCATATGTTGCTCTTTTGCTAGGGTCAACCCTTGCAAATACTGAATAAAACCATTGTAGAAATCTGAATTTATATCCTTAAAATCTATGGTACGCTTTTCTTTTTTAGCAAACTCTTTTAGGTAGTGAAACGTTCGCTTATATTCCCTAATCTGTTTGTAACATGCCGGGCTTTCTGTCTTGGTTGGTCGTGTGGGTGCTTTGGCTATAAAGTCCTCAATAAATCCAAATAGATTATTGGTATCGCTTTTTTCCTTTTGGTCGGGATTGTAAAACCTATTTATAGTATTCTCCAGCCAATCCTTTGTAATTTCCTCGTTATTCTTTGGAAGGTTCTTTAAAACGATAGCCGATAAATCCCTTAATTTATCGTTAATTTCGTCTTTAAGTTCCTCGTCTGCGATGTTTCTAACAGTACCACTATTATTATTGAAGTGATCTGGTCTAATTTTTTCGCCTGACTTGACCGTTAAGTCGATATCTTTTCCGCTCCTCAGTCTTAGATAGATGTTAGAAATTTTCTTATCGCCTTTTTTTGCTCGGGTAAAAAATTTAATAGTTGCCATATCGCATTGATTTAGAGGTTTATAACCATTTTCCCCGCTGTCGGGGTGTAAATCCTTTATGCAAATATAAAACTTTCCCCACATTTTCCCCACTTTTTTGAAACATATATTAATATGAGTTATCAACAGTTAACACAAAGGTATTTTTATAACCCTTGTAAATAGTTAAGTTCAGAAGTATTTTTGTTGAATTTATTAAGGTGTGTGAAATGCCAATGTTAACTAAAAATCGTCCTTTCACCCCGACTATACAAACAAATTATAGATTCTGCAACTTCACCCAATCTATGAAGTTTAAAGTTAGAATTGTTTCAACTAACTTATTAAAGAAATGGTTTACATAACCTATTCCAAATAAAAAAGCCATCAAGACATGATGGCTTTAATAAATCTATAAATATTCTTTTTAGATATCGCTATTCATGGTCATAAAGAACTCTTCGTTAGTTTTGGTTTTTACCAACCTATCGCGAAGGAATTCCATGGCCTCAACCGAATTCATATCGGTGAGGTAATTGCGGAGTATCCATGTTTTATTAAGAGTTTCCTTATCGAGAAGCAGATCCTCGCGACGAGTACTCGAAACGGTAACATCAACTGCAGGGTAAACCCTTTTGTTGGATAGTTTACGATCGAGTTGCAACTCCATATTACCTGTGCCCTTAAACTCCTCAAAAATTACCTCGTCCATTTTACTTCCTGTATCAATTAGTGCAGTGGCTAAAATGGTTAAGGAACCTCCATTCTCGATGTTACGTGCAGCCCCAAAGAAACGCTTTGGTTTATGCAAAGCATTGGCATCAACACCACCCGATAGCACCTTACCCGAAGCAGGTTGAACGGTATTGTAGGCTCTTGCCAAGCGGGTAATGGAATCGAGTAGAATTACCACATCGTGACCGCACTCTACCATACGCTTAGCTTTCTCTAGCACAATATTGGCAACCCTTACATGCCTCTCGGCAGGTTCATCAAAGGTTGACGACACAACCTCGGCATTTACGTTACGAGCCATATCGGTTACCTCCTCAGGGCGCTCATCAATTAACAGAACGATCATGTAAACCTCTGGATGATTGGCAGCAATAGAGTTAGCAATATCCTTTAAAAGAATTGTTTTACCTGTTTTGGGTTGAGCTACAATTAAACCTCTTTGGCCTTTACCAATGGGCGAAAACATGTCAACCACTCGGGCCGAAAGGGTATTCTGACCGTTGCCAAGAAGTTTAAACTTCTCATCTGGGAAAAGAGGCGTAAGAAAATCGAAAGGGATACGGTCGCGAATATAATCAGGGCTCCGTCCGTTAATCTCAATGACCTTAATCAGTGGGAAATACTTCTCATTCTCCTTAGGTGGGCGAATGGTACCTGTAACCGTATCTCCAGTTTTTAGTCCAAAAAGTTTTATCTGCGATTGCGAAACATAAACATCATCGGGTGAGTTCAGGTAGTTATAATCCGAGGAGCGGAGAAAACCGTAGCCATCGGCCATGATTTCCAAAACACCTGTTGCGTTGATTATTCCTTCAAACTCGTATTTCTCAGTATTACTTCGCCTCTCGAAACCTTTTTTCTGCTGATTATCACGATTCGGTTGTTTATTTTGTCCATCGGACTTGGCTTCAACTTTATGGTGACCCTCATGCCTTGGCTTTGCTGTCTCATCTTTTTCCGAAGTAGATTGTTCGATTGGAACTTCTATTTTAACCTCCACTTCTTTAATCTCCTCATCAACAGCAATAGCTTTCTCCATTTCGGAAACAGAGGTATCCTCCTCAAGCATTGCAATGGGTGAATCGTCTTTTACCCTCTTGGTATATTTTGGAGTTTGCCCATCCGCTTGTTCGTGCTTCCGGGTAAACCTTTTGCGTTTGTTCTTGTCACCCTGTTGCGAATCGTCCGATTTACCCTGATTGTCAACAGAATGTTTTTGCTCACCCCCTTGATTTTGCTTTTGAGGATACTTAACTTCCTTATTGCTATCCTTGGGTTCTGCTTTTACTATGGGTTTAATAAGTTCCTTGGGGCGCTCAGGTTTCCTCCCACGCTTGTCAATATCTTTTACAATAATCTTTTTATCCTGTATGGCAGCAGCATCTATTGCCTGTTGATCCAGAATTTTATAGACAAGATCTTGTTTACGCAGCGCCTCAATGCGCTTAATGTTCATCCCTTTAGCTATATCTTTCAGCTCGGGAAGTAACTTTTTGTTAAGTTCTAAAATATCGTACATGTGTTTTTGTGAATTTATATTGCTTTATGGGATTACTATTGCTAGTACATCAATCATGTTACATAAATAATCAGAGAGTTGTATTGTAACGACGTGTTTTTAAGGGAAATACAAGAAATGAGATATACGGGAATATTCTGCAATATTAAACATTCTATCTCTAAATGCCTAACAAATAGCAAAAAAATGGACTTCATTTTAAAAAAAAAATAAAATGTGATGATTTAAACCGATAAATGTATATATTTCGTTGCTAAAATTTAATGGTTTAGGGTTATGAGGCAACTTAAAATTATTAAGCAGGTAACAAATCGTGAGACCGTCTCGCTTGATAAATACCTTCATGAGATTGGGAAGGTTGACCTTTTAACAACTGAGGAGGAAGTGAGTTTGGCACGTCGCCTGAAAGAGGGCGATAAAGAGGCTTTGGATCACCTTGTAAAGGCTAATTTACGATTTGTTGTTTCTGTTGCTAAACAGTACCAAAACCAAGGGTTAAGCCTACCCGACCTAATCAACGAGGGTAATCTAGGGCTTATTAAGGCAGCACAACGCTTTGACGAAACCCGTGGTTTTAAGTTTATTTCCTACGCCGTTTGGTGGATAAGGCAAGCAATTCTGCAAGCACTTGCCGAACAGGCCAGAATTGTAAAACTCCCTCTTAATAAAATTGGTTCTATAAATAAGGTAAACAGAGCCTTTATTTTCCTTGAGCAAAGGTTCGAAAGGGAACCTTCGATCGAAGAACTATCCGAAGTTCTTGAACTCGCACCAAACGATATTAAGGAGGCACTTAAAAGTTCAAACAGACACATATCAATGGATGCCCCACTATCTCAGGATGAGGATAGCAACCTTTATGATGTTCTTCTATCCAATGAAACCCCTGCTCCAGACAGAGGACTGTTAAACGATAGTCTGAGAAAAGAGATTGAAAGAGCGCTATCGACTCTGACATCACGAGAAGCTGACATAATTCGTTTATACTTTGGCCTTAACGGTAAGCATCCACATACGCTTGAAGAGATTGGTGAAGAACTTGATCTTACCCGAGAACGAGTTCGACAAATAAAAGAAAAGGCTATAAAAAGGCTTAAGCAAACTACGCGGAGCAAGGTGCTTAAGAGTTACCTTGGATAAACCTTCCCATCATTTCTTTACTGTATAATGCTCAATTTAATTACGCAATGAAAACAAGAATACACTATCTGCTTAAAACTGCATTAGTATTTGCCTTTATTCCTTTTGCTACGCAATTTACTGTTGCCCAAATTCAGTTTGACGATTGGTTTGAGAATAAAGCCCTCCGTATAGATTATCTCCTATCGGGTAATCAAACCCAACAGCACATTTTTTTAGATGAGCTAAAAGCGGAACCCTACTGGAGTGGTGCTCATGGAAATACAATTGACACACTCAATCTGGGTAGTTACAGAGTTGATGTTTACGATAAAGCAACAAAAGAACATCTTTACTCAAAGGGGTTTTGCACACTTTTTCAAGAGTGGCAAACAATTCATGAGGCTAGCTACCTTAGCAAATCGTTTGAACAGGTTACGCGTATCCCCTTTCCCAAAAAGGAAGTATTAGTTAAGTTTAGCTTTAGGGATAAGAGCTGTAATTTTGAAGAACTGTTCAAATTTGAAGTTGACCCCAGCAGCATGTTTATCAACAAGCATGGGATTGAAACCTATAAGACAACACAAATACTAAAAAACGGAAATTACAATGCCAAGCTCGATATAGCATTTATAGCCGAAGGCTATTTGCCCGAGCAAATGGGCAAATTTATTGAAGATGTGAAAAAATTTACCGATTATCTGTTTAGTCATGAACCCTTTCATGACCTAAAAACCAATATTAATATTTGGGCAATTGAATCACCATCAATGCATAGTGGACCCACCAACCCTGGAAAACAAATTTGGAATACAACTGCTGTACAATCATCGTTTTATACCTTTGGGATTGATCGATACCTTACCACAACAAAGTATAAGAGGGTAATGGATATTGCTGCAAATGCTCCTGCCGATATTGTTTATGTTATTGTTAATACCAAGGAGTATGGAGGCGGTGGCATTTATAACCATTACAATGTTTGCACATCGAACCACGCCCTTTCAAATGAGGTATTTATTCACGAGTTGGGACATGGATTAGCAGGATTAGGCGATGAATACTACGACTCTGAAGTAGCATACCAAGACTTTTATTCCTTAACTGTTGAGCCCTGGGAACCTAATATTACCACTCTTGTCAATTTTTCGTCGAAATGGCAGGATATGCTTAACCCAAAAACTCCTATTCCAACCCCTTCTACTAGGGAGAACCAAACAACTATTGGTGTTTATGAAGGTGGAGGCTATGCTAGTAAGGGAGTTTTCCGCCCCTACATTGATTGTAGAATGAAAAGCAATTCGGCACCCGGCTTTTGTCCCGTATGCAAAAGGTCTATTGAGCGTGTAATCAACTCCTTTTCAGAATAATAGATAATATTCAACTTAGATTATCCGGGATAAATTAATAATTAGCGAAAAGTAAAAAATGCATAAAAGCCACTAAAAATCTAGTGGCTTTGCTTATTATTAAATTATACCTGATACTTTAAACTGGCTGTATTAGCAACAGAATTAACCTAAGGTAGATATTGGTTAAAACACTAAATGGACAAAGAGAAAGAGTTAAACCCTATCCCCTACTTCTGCTTTAGCCTAAGGTAGATATTGGTTAAAACATTTTTTGTGTATAGCGGAAAATCACCATTCATCATCCAAGTATAGTAGCTTGGCTCTTTCTCAAAAATTGCCTCTACCGATTTGCCTTTGTGTTTGCCAAAATTAAACACTTCAACGCCATTCTCATCGAAGATAATTCGTCCTGCAAAATCGGCATTTTGAGTGTGGGTGCTAAACTCTGAGAGGAAATTAATATCATTCTCCAGCTCCGGATACCTATCGAGTTGTGCCTTCAGAACCTCAAAGGTAGCAAGCGTATCTGCTTCTGCAGAATGGGCATCCTTCAAATCCTTGCTACAGTAAAATTTATATGCAGCCTCAAGTGTACGTTTCTCCATTTTATGAAAAATGGTCTGTACATCAATAAACTTGCGCTTTCGAAAATCAAAATCTACATCAGCCCTTAGAAACTCTTCGGCAAGCAATGGGAAATCGAACTTATTGGAGTTGAAACCGGCCAAATCGCAACCCTCCATAAATTTTGCCAACGATTTTGCAATCTCCTTAAAGGTGTGTTCATCCTTAACATCCTCATCAGATATGCCATGAATGGCTGTGGACTCGGCAGAGATTGGAATAGTTGGATTAATTCTAAGTGTTTTGAGTTCACTGTTTCCATTTGGCATTAGCTTAAGCGCAGCAATCTCAACAATCCTATCGTTTACAACATCAAGACCTGTAGTTTCTAAATCGATGAAAACAAGTGGGTTCTTTATCTTAATTTCCATAGCTGAAGGAGTTTTATAAAAAAATAAACGAAGCCTTTCTACACTTGGTAAGAGGGGCTTCGTTAAAATTTAAGAACAGTAAATTTGGTTATGCTCCAACCATCATTGGCATAAGCAGCATCAGCACATCCTCATTCTCATTCTCATTAATTGCGGGAAAGAGGAGGCCTGCCCTTGAGGGATCGGATAGAGACAGTATTATATCGCCTGATGAAATGTTAGCCAATATTTCGATTAGGAAAACAGACTTAAACCCAATTTCCATCTCATCACCCTCGTACTGACATTTTAGCCTTTCAAAAGCAGAGATAGAGAAATCGAGATCCTGTGCTGATACCTCAATCTGGTTACCGCTAAGCGATATTTTTACTAGATTGCTAGCCTGATTTGTAAACGGAGCAACACGTCTTAACGAATTGTAAAAATCGAGCCTATCAATAGTCAATTGGTTTGGGTTATTGGCGGGGATAACCGAACTATAGTTAGGGTAAACTCCCTCAACCAAACGACAAACCAAAGTATAGTTTTCAAGCGTAAATAGCGCATTCTTTTCATCAAACTCAACCATCACATCTGATGTTTCCCTAACCAAGATATTCTTTAGAAGCGAGGCTGGTTTTTTAGGAAGAATAAACGATTTACTTTGGTCCGATTTAACATCTAACCTTTTATAGCGTACTAGTTTATGAGCATCTGAGGCAACAAATGTTAAAGCCTCATCTGATAGTTCGAAAAGAATACCATTCATCACAGGGCGCATCTCATCGTCCGCCGTAGCAAAAATAGTTTTGGTAATTCCCGAAAGCAATGCATGGGCAGGAAGCCTAACCGAAACCTTCGCTTCGTCTTTAACCACTGCCTTAGCAGGGAAATCCTCAGCAGGCTGACCTACGATGTTGAACTCACCAGTATCGGTACTAACCCTAATGGCAAAATTCTGCACATTTATATCGAAGGTAAGAGGTTGCTCAGGAAACTCCTTAAGCGTATCAACCAGAATACGATAGGGTATTGCTACCTGACCACCGTTGGTTACATTCTCAAGCCTAATTTTTGTTGTGAGCGTTGTCTCAAGGTCAGAGGCAGTAATCTCAAGGTCGTTACCATCGAGGTTGAAAAGAAAGTTATCGAGAATTGGTAAAGTATTCTTTGAACTGATTACCCTACTCACCACTGTTAGGTGGCTTAAAAGCTCGGTACTTGAAACTACAAATTTCATCCGTATTGATTTTTAGATTATTAAGCAAAAGTAACTCTTATTCTTTATTTAGAAAGATATAAGTTAGCAAATATACAAATTTTGTATTAATACCGCTTGTTAAATATCACCCTTTTAAAACAAGTTCCAATAACGAGTTGCATAAGGGTACTCCATTCAATATTACAATATTTACAGCAATTAATCAAAGTGAACTATTCCATTTTCAGCATGAAGTGCGATAGATCCCTAAGTACGGGATAAACATCCATGTATTGGACAACGTAAACCATCCTTTTGTTTTGATAGGATAGGTAAACATTATTGGGGTCGAATTTTATATTCCGCCCTAATTCATCGGTATAGGGCTCAATGGGTATAGGGAATACGCTGATTTTATGCACATCTCCATGGCTACTCATTATACTAAGGATATAATCGGGCTCGCCAAGTATTTCTAGAATATTGTCACTACCCAAAAGTTCTTTATAATCAACAGAATAAAGGCTTTGTAAGAAACTTTTAACCTTAAGCGAATCGAAATCTGCAATAAATTTACCATCGTAAATATGGTATAGTCTATAATGGCCTTCAATAATATCTATCCTAAATGATTTTTCGATATCACTTGGGAGTTCAACCTCTACCGAAATTATCTCGTGCAATGGGACTAAATCAAGTTGACTGCCTTTCCAGTAGGGCTCATCTACTCTAAAAAGCGAAACAACGCTGCCATCGAAACCCGGAAGGGTTAGTCTGTAAGCTGTTGTTGCACCACTCATCACCCCAATATCACCAAGGTTATAAGCATCTGTTGCAAGAATATTATACTCTTTTACATTCCTTCGCTCCGAGCGAATTGTAATCCGCAATCCATTTACCCTTGCTTGCTGCAAAAGGCTATCGTTAACGATAAAAGGAATTGGAGCAACTGGAGTTAAGCCTAAAAGAACTCGGTGTAAAGCATCAACTCCCTGGGGATAAGCCTTAAAACTGTTGTTTACAATCCAATCGTCGCCTTGTTTATTTAGGGTTAGGCTGTCATCTAAGCTACAGATCTGAATAGTTGAAATGGAACTCAAATCCTCAAGTGCAAATGATTTTTTTGCCAAAAGTCTTTTATGCTCAAAATGATTGTTGAGCAGAATGGCTCCAGCAATGCCTGCCAGCAGAATAAGCCACCAGATTTTTTTAAATAATTGCATTTTAAAGGTGATTATTTTGCGTATCGGTTTCGCCTAATCAACAACCATATGGCTACTAATACAATTAGAATAAGCGAAGGGATAAGCAAGTTCAGAATCTGCCATTTAGTACTCTGTTCAAGCACCTTGTGTTTATCGAGTAGCCTTAGCTTAAATTCTCTTGACCTGAGGTTCATCAATCCTGAATCATCATTTAGGTAGTTCACCATGTTAACTACAAGTTCTTTATTTCCAAATGTTTGACTTGTATACCTGTCGAACCCAAGCGGGGTGATGTAAGCACCATCTCCCCTGCGGCTAACCTCATTACGGATAATATCGGCATCGGAAACTATGATCATACGAGTTGGAACACTCTTTTCGCGAAAGCGAAAGGATTTACCATTGTTGTAAGATGCTAAAGGCCTATTGGTGAATACCGATGGGAACATTCCCTCGAGCAGCACTGCAACGGGCACATTTGACTGTGTAAACTCCCTTTCGAGCGGACTCTCCTCAATTTGAGCAAGATTGATAAAAGCGGGTACGTTAACCGTTCGGGTGTAAGGTGAAGTTTTTAAAAGGTACTGCTTATTCACCTCGTAGTTCATCCCAACGGTATCAACCGGGCTAACAAACTTTGAGGTAATCAGATTCAGGTTTCGAGTTATGGGGTGACTACTTGGGCTATTTAGCAGAGGATAGTATACCCAAGGCGTTGGTGCAAATTTCGAATCTTGTCCCTGAAGAGAAACATTAACTGGAATAACCGCACACTGCATATCCTGAATAAGGGTTGGGTTTACCCTTGCACCATACCTAAAGAGAATATCCTCAAGGTTGTGATCGTTTGGAAATGCAAGAGTTGTTGCACCATTCGATAGGCTGTCGATGCTTACCGTTACCCCATCCACAAACCAAAGCACCTTGCCCCCACCCATGATGTACTGGTCGAGGACAAGCTTATCACTTTCGGGTACTCGCATAGTTGGACCTGCCATTATCACTACAGCGTAGGGATCAAGTCCACCAACCTCGCCCCCAAGCATAACCCTGTGCACCTCAAACTGATCAACTAGTTCTTGTGCAATATCACCAGTATCGAATTCATTGAGCTGACCGTGCCCATGCACAAAAGCAAGTTTTGGTAACTTATCAGCTTGTGCTTTGAGTATGGCGTTTAGTAGAACATATTCAAACCCTTGTATGGAGATATTAATATTCTCGTCACCGCTATGGGCAGGGTTATTCTTAAGTAAATTTACAACCAGTTCTTTCCCTTTGCAGCTAATAACTGCCCCTGGAAAAATTACCCTTTGAGAAGATCCACCCTTATCATCGCGCTCCTGAACATTTGTAGGCTCAAGGCCTTTGTCGTATAAATCGCGAAGCAAAGCCTCACGCTCAGTCTTATTGGGTAAAGCTGCTGGATCGATAAACTCAAACTGGAAAAACCTCTGTCCATAAACCTCAAACTCTCCCAGCAACTCCATAAGTTCCCTACGCATATACCTAAACCCCAATGGCAAATCGCCGTCGAGATAAACCCTAACATGAACAATATCGTCGAGGTTTGAGAGAATCTCTTTTGTATTCTTATCAAGCGTATAGCGTTTCTCCGAGGTTAAATCGAAGCGAAGATGGGCAAACGAAGCAATGTAGATAACAAGAATTATTGTTACTATACCCATTGCCAACTCAAGTAAACTTCTATTTCGTGGTGATGATTTTAAATACATGGCGTTTTATTATTAGAGCAATTCTACCACTTGCGACTCTGAATGGCAGTTCGGGTTAGCAGTATAAAAAATGTAGCTAATCCAACGAAATAAACCACATCCCGGGTATCGATTACACCCCGGCTCATTGAGCGGTAGTGCTCATTAATACCCATCGAAACAATAATATGCTCAATCCCTCTGAAGGGATTTAACGATGCAACAGATTCAATCCCCATATAAAATAGGAAACAGAGCACCATACCTAGAACAAACGAAATAACTTGGTTTTGGCTTAAACTTGATGCAAAAACGCTAATGGCACCATAGCCTGCCGCCAAAAAGAATAGTCCAATAAAAGAGCCCCAAGTACCACCCGTATCGATATTCCCCACAGGGCTTCCCAATAAGTAAACTGAAAGGTAAAAGAACAGAGCCGGAATAAGGATTATCAGCACTAATGCTAGAACTGCAAAATACTTCCCTAAAACAAGTTTTGTATCACTCAGAGGCTTAGTTAATAGTAACTCTATTGTTCCTGTTCTTTTCTCCTCTGAAAAAGCACGCATTGCAATAGCAGGCACAAGGAATAGAAACACCCATGGTGCTATGATAAAAAGCGTATCAAGATTTGCGTATCCGCTATCGAGCACATTTAATTCACCCGGGAAAACCCAAATGAACAGCCCGTTAATCACCAAAAATACAACAGCAGCAATTAGTCCCGAAAGCGAAGAGAAAAAACTATTTAACTCTTTTATTAGTATTGCATACATTACACCTAGTAGTTTTACACAAAAGTAGTGGATTTTACCATATATTTTGCGAATAGCAAGTGTTAAACGATTTTAAAATAGCCTTACCAAAGGAATATCATCCTATCACCAGTCGTTATGGAATAAACCAATTGACCTGTTAATATTTTTTATCGTTGCTATCCGGTAAGCAGTATAAATCTAAATATAAACCTTTGAAATAAAGGACATTGTATTCATTATTAAGAATTAATAATACTTATAGTGTTTTTTTTATAATTTTGATGAGCTTATTTTGCTCAATTCCTTTT
Source organism: Bacteroidales bacterium UBA5349 (assembly GCA_002410065.1). Lineage (GTDB taxonomy): Bacteria > Bacteroidota > Bacteroidia > Bacteroidales > Tenuifilaceae > Perlabentimonas. The sequence continues at coordinate 100,174 of DHQB01000006.1, forward strand.
ATTTAAATGAAACATCCATTTTAGCAACGTTAAAACACAATAGAATGACTATTCATGGGTGTTGAATACACGCATTAAAAAAACAAAAAAATAGACACATGAAACAAATTAAACTTATTATGATTTTATTGGCAACCAGTAGCTTGTTTAGCTGCAATAACCAGAATAAGGGCATAACCCAAGAGGGCTCGTTTGAATGGCAAATAGATCAATTTGCCGATATCCGCATCATGCGATACCAAGTACCCGGCTGGGATGACCTAAGCCTGAACCAGAAAGAGTTAATTTACTACCTTAACCAAGCGGCGCTAAGCGGTAGGGACATTATTTTTGATCAGAATTACAAGCATAACCTTGCCGTAAGACGAATTCTTGAAACCATATACCGCGATTACAAAGGAGATAGAAATACACTTGATTGGGAAAACTTTACCATTTATCTTAAGCGTGTTTGGTTCTCCAACGGTATTCATCACCATTACTCAGCCGATAAGTTTTTGCCGTCATTTGAACAGCAATACTTTGCAACGCTTGTGAATGAAACTCCAACCGAATCTTTTTCAACCGAATTGGGAAGTAAAAATGACATTATTGCCAAGTACAGTCCCATTATCTTCGATCCAAAAATCGATTCAAAACGCGTTAGTCAAGAGGCCGACACTGATGTTGTAAAAGCATCTGCAAACAACTACTACGAAGGGGTTACACAAAAAGAGGTCGAAGCCTTTTACGCAAAAATGGTAAACCCTAAAGATCCTGAACCAATCTCCTACGGTCTTAACTCTAAACTGATAAAGGAAGGGAGCCAAGTAGTTGAAAAAGTATGGAAAGTTGACGGTATGTATGGAGCCGCCCTTGAAAAAATTACCGATTGGCTTCAGAAAGCCGCCACGGTAGCCGAAAATCAAAAACAGAAACAGATTATTGAAACGCTAATAGAGTTCTATAGAACTGGCGATTTGAGAAAATTTGATGAGTATAGCATCCTATGGGTAACCGATTTAGAATCGCGTATCGACTTTGTAAATGGGTTTATTGAGAACTATGGCGATCCAATGGGATATAAGGCATCGTGGGAATCGATTGTGAACTATACAGATCTTGAGGCAACCAAGCGTACGATAATCCTAAGCAATAATGCTCAGTGGTTTGAGAACAATTCCCCAGTTGATCCAAATTATAAAAAGGAGACAGTAAAGGGCGTTTCTGCTAAGGTTATTAATGTGGCAATGCTTGGTGGCGATTGTTACCCCTCAACCCCAATAGGAATTAATTTACCTAACCCCGATTGGATTAGGGCTAAGCACGGATCAAAAAGTGTAACCATCGATAACATTACCTATGCATATGATAAAGCATCGGAGGGGAACGGTTTTCTTGAGGAGTTTGCTTGGGATAAATCAGAAGTTGAATTGCATCGTAAGCATGGATCACTGGCAGGAAATCTGCACACCGATTTGCATGAGTGTCTAGGTCACGGCAGCGGTAAACTTGCTCCAGGTTTTGTTGGTGATGAGCTTAAACAGTATGGTTCTGCCATTGAGGAGAGCCGCGCCGATCTGTTTGCCCTTTACTTTATTCTGGATCCCAAAATGGTGGACCTTGGTATTATGCCTAGCATTGAAGTGGGAAAAGCAGAGTATAACCAATATATCCGCAATGGATTAATGACACAACTAACCCGCGTTGAACTTGGTAATAAGATAGAGCAAGCCCACATGCGCAATAGGCAGCTTATTGCACGTTGGTGCTATGAGCATGGTAAGGACAATAACGTTATTGAAAAAAGAGAGCGCAACGGAAAAACCTATTTTGTTATTACGGATCATGCTAAGCTAAGAGAGCTGTTTGGTCAATTGCTCAAGGAGATTCAGCGCATTAAGAGTACTGGCGACTACCTTGGTGCGCAGCAGTTAATTGAAGGGTATGCTGTAAAAATTGATTACGATTTGCACAAGGAAGTGCTCGGTCGATTCGAAAAGTTGAATATAGCCCCATATGGTGGTTTTGTAAATCCTGTTTATACCGCTCTATACGACAATAACGATAACCTAATCGATATTAAAGTTGAATACACCCAGAGCTATGCCGATCAAATGTTAGAGTACTCAAGCAAATACTCTTATCTTCCAACGTATAACTAGCGTGCAACTGTTCAATAATAAAGGCTGTCTATTAAATGCTAATGCAGATAAGGACAGCCTTTTTAAAAATACTCGAAATGAAAAAATTCGGATATAAAGGGTTGCTCGGTAAAATCGATTTAACTAAATTAGGGGAAAATTAGGTTGTCAATAGCGATGAAAAAAACTCCTAAAAAAGCTAATATTTATATTGTCGATTATGACCCAACATACACTTCTTCGCTAAAGAAAGCGATTGAAAAACCCCATAAATACAACATACTTACTTTTACTACGGGTGAAAAGTTTATTGCTCACCTTGCAACACTAAAATTTAAGATAAAAGATATTCACATTGTATTTCTTGGCTACCATTTTTACGGCGAAAAGAACCAAACCTTAATGAATGGTATTGAGATACTTGAAGCGGTTAAGGTTATTTCCAAAAACGTTGAAGTTGTTATGCTCTATGCCCAAGACGAATCGAGCTACGGAGCATATGCCCGAAACAGTGGAGCCTACACCTTTGTACCAAAAACCGATACCATATTCCTACGCATAAACAACATTGTAATGCGAATAATTAGCCAGAAAAAGTTAGAGCATAGCCGTCGTTCGTTTATCACCTCAATTAAAATTCTAGCCACCTCCACAGCTCTTGTAATTATCGGTTTTGTAATTTATACCCTTTTTATCAAAATCAGGTAATTTTGCCATACCCCATCTAGCCCTAACATGACTATTTGACAGAATACACTGCATGGCATTGCATTTGTAAAAAGTTCCAATGAAAATATTTTGTTTAACTTAAAAATGCAGAGCAATGCAAAAGGGTAAAATTAACGTTACAACAGAGAATATCTTTCCGATCATCAAAAAGTTTTTATACTCCGATCACGAAATATTCCTAAGAGAACTAATTTCCAATGCTGTTGATGCCACTCAAAAGATTAAAACCTTGGCATCGGTTGGAGAGTACAAAGGCGAACTTGGCGACTTAACCGTGAGGGTTAAGGTTGATAAAAAAGCCAAAACCCTTACTGTAAGCGATAGCGGTGTTGGTATGACAGAGGAGGAGATTGATAAGTACATCAACCAAATTGCCTTTTCGGGAGCCGAGGAGTTTCTTTCAAAGTATAAAGATCAAACACAGGCCATAATCGGTCATTTTGGTTTAGGCTTCTACTCATCGTTTATGGTGAGCGATAAGGTTGAAATAGTAACTCGCTCACACAAAGAAAACACTACCCCAGTTCGCTGGTCGTGCAAGGGCACACCTGATTTCTCCATTGAGAATACTGAACGCGAAACAAGAGGAACTGATATAGTGCTTCACATCAGCAAGGAGAATGAGGAGTTTCTAGAGGATGGCAAAATCAATGAGCTGCTAACCAAGTACTGCCGATTTTTGCCAATCCCCATAGCCTTTGGCACCGAAAAAGAGTGGAAAGATGGTAAAGAGGTTGAAACTGGCAAGGACAAGATTATAAATGAAACCAATCCGCTATGGACCCGAAAACCAGCAGATTTAAAGGAAGAAGATTATGCCAATTTCTATAGCGATTTGTACCCTGCTGCTCAGGATCCGCTGTTTAACATTCACCTCAATGTCGATTACCCTTTCAACCTAACAGGTGTTTTGTACTTCCCAAGAATAAAATCGAATTTTGATATTCAAAAGAACAAGATTCAGCTGTACAGCAACCAGGTATTTGTTACCGATTCGGTTGAAAATATTGTTCCCGAGTTTTTAACATTGCTCCATGGGGTTATCGACTCGCCAGACATACCGCTAAACGTATCACGCAGCTATCTGCAAAGCGATTCGAATGTTAAGAAAATATCATCGCACATAACCAAAAAAGTATCCGATAGGTTACAAGAAATTTTTAAGGAGAATCGCGAGCAGTTTGAAGAGAAATGGGACGACCTGAAGCTCTTTATTACCTTTGGAATGATATCGGACGAAAAATTTTATGAGCGTGCCGATAAATTTGCTCTGCTTAAGAATGTGGATGGTAAATATTTTACCTATGATGAGTACGAAAAGCTGATTAAGGAGAACCAAACCGACAAGAACAAATCCCTTATCTACCTATACACAACCGATAGTGAAGAGCAATTCTCTTATATCGATATGGCTAAAAACCATGGTTACGATGTGCTGATAATGGATGGTCAACTCGACCCTCACCTTATCAATACGCTTGAGGCAAAGTTTAAAGACTCTCGGTTTATTCGTGTTGACAGTGATGTGATTGACAAACTTATTGTTAAAGAGGATAAAAAGGAGTTAACACTAAGCTACGATGAGCAAAGCGATTTAAGAAGTCTTTTTGAAGGGGCAACCAACGACACATCTAAATACTGGGTTCAGTTTGAAGATATGGGTGAGCAATCTGCCCCCGTAGTGATTACCCGTAGCGAATACATGCGCAGAATGGCAGATATGGCAGCCATGAGTGGTGCTGGAAGCATGTACGGGAAAATACCCGAAACGGTAAACCTTGTTGTAAACATATCGCATCCATTAGTTAAGTCTGTTGTTGAGCAAAAGGACAAAAAGTTAAGCGATAAAATTCAGGAGTTTAGCAGTAAACTTGAACCGCTTAACAGCAAGCTCGAAGAACTTAGAAAGCAAACCCAAGGAAAAAAGGACGAGGAGATATCCCAGGCAGAAAAAGATGAGATGGGAGATTTGAACAAGAAAATTGATGAGATAAAGTCGTCGAAAGCCGAAACACTGAAAAAGTTTGGTAAGGACAACAAACTTACAAAACAGCTAATTGACCTTGCACTGCTTGCAAACAATATGCTTAAAGGCGAAGAACTTAGCAAGTTTGTAAAACGCAGCGTTGAACTGATTAAGGTAAAATAAGGCAAACTTAAATTGTCCTAAATATCCGAAACAGTTTTGTATAAGAAAGACAAATTATATAACGCTATTTCAGGGCAAGATATTTAATACAAAAAAAGAGGGCGCAACCATTGCACCCTCTTTTTTTATAAAGCCATTTAAATATTTTTAAGCAGTTCTTTAATTGCTGCTTCGAGCTGTTCGTCACGCCCATTATCTATTTGCCCTGGCATGTTTTTCACTACAATATCGGGTACTGATTGGTGGTTTTCCAGCCATTCGCCCTTCATGTTTTTTACGCTAACCGGAACTGCACCCCACGTAATTTTTCCATTCTGAAGCATTTCCCAGCCTGCAAAGCTACAGGTGCCTGGTACGGGCATGCCAATAAGAGTACCTATTCCTAAATCTTGGTATCCACAGCTAAAGCAGTGGCCATCGCTATAGTTTGCCTCGTTTACCAGAGCAACCGAGGGCTTTGTCCATCGGGCAAGGGGTTCGGTACCCAGTGAGCGACTTTCAATTGCATACTCAAGAAAATTTTGCCCAGTAAGAAACATGGTTAAATCGCTAACCAAATCGCCACCACCATTAAAGCGGGTATCAATAATCAGCCCTTTAGCATGAGCATATTTACCCATGGCCTTTTCGTATGTGTTTCGGTAGGGCTCATCGCTCATTCCAGGAATATGAACATAGCCTAACTGCGAGTTACTCAGGCTATCCACTAACTTTTCATTTTGCTTTACCCACCTATTATAAAGTAGCGAATTCTCTTGACCTATACTAATTGGTTTTACCGTTATACTAAAGGTTGACCCTTTCTTTGGGTCGAAAATTTCGAGAGACGTAAATTTATTAGCCTTCTTGTTTAAGTATTTTGCAAAATCTACATCATGAGCAATTGTTTCGCCATCAATAGATTTGATAATCATATTAGGTTCAACTTTAATATGATCTTTGTCTAACGGGCCAAATTGTAGTACTTCGGAAATTTTAATACCCGGTCCATCGTGCTTATAATCAATAAAAATACCTAACGATGCTGTTTGTGTTTCATTTGCCCCACTACTTCGCAAACGAGCTCCACTATGCGATACATTTAGCTCACCAAGCATTTCCGATAGTAATTCGGTTAATTCGAAGTCGTTACCTAAAAGTGATAACTTAGGTTCGTACTCCTCACGAAGTTTGTCCCATGGAGCTCCGTGAAAATCGGATTTGTAAAACATCACCTTGGTTCTCTTCCAAACATGATCAAACATTAGCTGGCGTTCCTCATCAAGATTTAGAGTAACCTCGCCATTGATGCTAACGGGCTTAGTCGATTTCGAAGTAAGGTCGACGGTAGATATTGAGCCATCCGAAAGTATAAAGAGTGTGCCCATATCTTTGCTCCACTCAAGGCCTGCCGATCTAGCGTTTAGTGGAATATCCATTTTGGTTTCATTGGTGCGTAGGTTGGTGCTCCAAAGGTTTAAGTCTTTTTCAAAACGGGTAAGATAGTATAGGGTTTCTCCATCTTTTGAGAGTACAGCGTCGGAGAGGCTCGAAGAGTGGATTGTTAAGCGCTTCTTTCTGTCTTTAAGACCGTTCCAATCAATTTTTACTAGGGTTGAATCAACTTTACCCTTCAGTTCTTCACCTTTCTTTTTCTTATTTAACTTCTTATCCGAATCCTTGTCTTTATCCTTGATTTTTTCTTTGTCTAGTTTTTCTATCTCTTTCAATAGTTTGTATTCATCCTCGGTCATGTTAAACTTGTCCCAGCCATCGCGGGTTAAGAAAAGGGAGTAAACATCGAGTTGGCGGGAGCTGCTGGTTGCAAGTCCCTTTAATCCATGTCGATCGCTAAACCATAGAATTTGTTTCCCATTGTTAACCCATTTAGCAGAGTAGTCGCCAAAACCACTTTCGGTTAGGTTCACCATCTCTTTTTGACCTTTTGCATCAATTAAAACAACCTCGCTTACCCCTAAGTTGGGCGAGTATCTTGAAAGTAGCCACTTACTATCTGGGCTCCAGTCGAACTGCTGATCGCCATCACTCATGTAAAATAGTTTGTCGGGACCAAGAATTTCTCTTATCTGCTTGCTTTCAATGTTGTAAATCTTCAGTGAGCGTCGGTTTTCGATAAAAGCAATCTCTTTACCGTCTGGTGATATTTTGGGTTGATAGTTGTCGTTGTTGTTATCAATTACCTTCTCCTCAGTTAAAAGAGTAGAAGCGTAAAAGAATGGTTCGTCGCTTAAATTCTTTGTTGTTTTGTATATTCCCCAAACACTGTTACGTTGACTGGCGTATATTACTGATTTGCCATCGGGTGAAAAGTTGATAAATTTTTCTTGCTCGGTTGTATTGGTAATGCGCTTTGTGAATTTTCCTTCAACAGACGATACAAAAACTTCCCCTCTTGCAATAAAAACAACCTCTTTGCCATTGGGAGCTATGGCCATTTCGCTAATATTGCCAGCTATGGGAAGAATTTGTTCTTTATTGATAAGTGATCCGCTTTGAATTTTGACTTCAACTTTTTTAGGCTCGAATCCAACTTTTTGCGTGTAAAGGTCGCCGTGGTGTGTATAGCATAAGGTTTCGTTATTGCTTATGCTCAGAAACCTTACGGGATGAAACTCAAAATTTGTTATTTGTTCAACTTTGTTAGTGTTGTTCAGGTCTAACTTATGCACGTTAAACGTACCGTTTTGCTCGCTGAGGTAGAAAATGCTTTTGTCGTCGCTGGTAAAAACAGGGTTTCGATCTTCTCCCTCGAATGAAGTAATCATTTTATGCTGGTTGCTATCAACATCGTAAACCCAAATATCTCGCGTAATTGCTGATTTATGATGCTTTCGCCATTCGTTTTCGCCACCTTTTTTATCTTGGTAAACCATGGTTTTGCCATCGGTGCTTACCCTTACCAATTCTGCTGGTATTGTCCACAACTGATTAATTTGACCTCCTTCAGCAGGAACAGTATACACTTCGGGTTGGGAGCCTGTTGGGTACTGCCTGTGGTTAGCGTCATCGAGTCGCTGCGCGCCAAATATTACCTTACTATTATCGTGACTAAAAGCGTAAGGGTACTCGTTGGCAGAGTGGTAGGTTAACCTCTTAGGCTCTCCCCCTTCAGCGTCGATTATAAAAACATCAAAATCGCCAAAACGGTCTGATGCGAAACTTATCTTGGTGCCGTCGTTACACCAAACGGGCATAAAATCATGTCCCTGGTGGTAAGTAATTTGTTTTGCATTGCCCCCGTTAGCAGAAACTGTGTAGATATTTCCCTTAAAAGCAAAAGCTATTTTGCTGCCATCGGGCGATATGGAAGAGTAACGAATCCATTGTTCGGCGTCTTGCGCAATTGTTGAAGAGCAAAGGAACATTAAAATTCCTAGCGCCTGTAAAAGTCGAAATATTTTAAACATGTTACCATTGAGTTTATGTTAGTAAAAATCTATGACATTTATACTGTACAAAGGATTAGTGCTTGACTGAAAAAAGTTTTTTTATTTATCAATAACCTCGTACTAATCAATACGAACATACTCGTTTTTTTTCGGTCAACAAATTGCTGTGTCTATAAACAATATATTGTTTTTTTGTAAGGATTGGGTATGTTCTTGTTTCTTCCACTCCCTAGTGGTATAAAAAAAGGCTGCCCAATTGAGCAGCCTTTTTTAAATTAGAATAATGCTATTCCTAGTTTTTGATGATAACCTTTGACACGGTTTGGCCATCAATAAACTCAACCACAACTATATAAGAACCGCTACTTAAAAAACCTAAGTTGATTGGTTCATTTAGTGCATTACCGGAAACAGATTTCATAATGCTTCCTGTTTGTGAGAAAACTCTAACTAATTGTACACCCTCTGTGCTAAGATTGATGTGCTCAGTAAAAGGATTTGGATATAAGCTGAAGATTAAAGTCTCATCAGCTCCAACACCAGTTCCTTTTTCTGTAGTAAACTCCAGTACAACACTGCTTTCCTGAATATTATCAGCAGCATCAAATGCTACTAAATAAATTTGGTATGCTGTATTGCTTGTGAGATCACATACAATTTCTTGAGCAGGACTTCCGGTGAAGTCAATAGTACCTGATGCTGTAATGGTTACATCGGCATAGCTCTCGCCACTAATAATTTCCTGAATAGATGGAGCCGTGCTTCCTGAAAGAACTACAAGATAGGACACTTGTGAAACCTCATTAAGTGAAACATTAAATGCTACGGTATCAGCACCCACACTTTTTACTACAGGATAATCCACATCCCATTCTGGAGCAGAATCATCAGGAGTAGTAAACGAAATTTGGGCCGTTTCTATCTGCTGATTGTCTAAATTGTCAATAGCAGCAAGATATAACTTATACGAAGTGGTTTCTGTAAGATCGCTTAAAGTCAGCGTTGCAGCGTTTTCTATAAACTCTCCATTCCCAACTTCTATTGGTGTAACAGAACCGTATGCTTCACCAGCATATACCTCTTCAACTGTTGGAGCATCATCGTCTGAACCAATAAGCATATAATAATAAGTTGCAGATTCATCTAGCATTATGCTTACCTCTGCCCCATTCCCTGTCACTAGTTCTAATGAAGGGTATCCTTCTGTCCATACTGGAGCATTTAAGTCGATAATAGTAAACTGTGATGAAACACCAGTTATTGCAAAATCATTAACATCCAGCAAATCGGTAACAGAAACCTCTATCTGGTGCTCAGAAATGAAAGGAGAATCTGCCGTTAGCTCAATCTCTGTTTTTGTATCATTTACCGTTGCAGAATAAACCAAAGTCTCGTCGGTTGTTAAATCTTTTAAGGTCACAAAACTAGACACACTTGAGTTGGTAATTTCCTCACCGTCAAGTAGCGTTGCTCCTCTACTAAAAGTAATGGTAATAGCCTGATCTACAGAAACATTATCAGAACCGTTCAATGGCAGGATTTCCATTGAAGTGTAAGCGTAAATGTTCACATCATCAACATAAACAGTTTTTCCTTTAGTGGCATTCTTAAAGGCTAAACAAGTAGGTACTTCAGCCACATTAAAATCAAGTGTTTGCTCGGTGTAAGCACCATATACCTCAAATGAACTTATCTGAGTAAACGAAGTAGGATCATTAGGATCTTCTAGAGTACCTACAAGTATAGTTGCACCCAAATCGCCCTTAACCCAATAGTTAAGTTGATATTTTGTTCCACTCATTAATGCAGGTAAAGCTACAAGTGGCTCCACCTCTGAATAGCTAGACATGTATAGGCTAAGGCTATTATTAGGACTATGCGCATTTGATGTAGATGTATTTATCTTTACAGTTGAAGAACTACCATCGTGCTTAATCCAAAATAGAGGTAAAGATGAATTTTCATCAAAACTCTCAATAATATCGGCAACGGGATTATATCCAGTTGTTGAAATTGTATTTGTTTCTTCAGCATCACTACTCTGCGATGCAACACTAAACGATGCTTCTACTGATTCACCATCGGTAACACCTTCAACGGGAATACCCACCTTAAGCATAACGGTACTCAACTCACCAGCATCAATGCTTATGGAGCTAATCTCTGTTCCATTAACTGCATCAAAAATTGATGTAGCCCAATCCGATGAAGCGGTTAGGTCATAGGTGTCATTACCATATCCTGTATTGCTTATTTCAACATTATACCAAGCAAACCCACCTGCAAAGGATGTTTTACCAAGATCGGTAATTTCTGACACCATTTCATATTCACCAACAGGAACAACGCTTATGTCATCAATCTGAAGTGATTTATAACTTCCATCAGGAATCATATTTATTACAATGTACTCCATCCCGTCGGTTGCTGAAATATCAAACTGATAGTACTTGTAGCTAGAACTAGGCACTATTGCCTCAAAGGACGTTGCAAATGTTTCAGGTTTATACGGATCGGAAACCGTTCCTATCTGGAATGAAATACCACCTTTGGCATATAAAGACACACGATACAATGGGTGTTGCTGAACTGCAGGCATCACAAGCATTGCTACTTCGGTTTCGCTTGAATTTCCAAAATGAAGATAATGATCACCTGAATTAGCATTAAATGACGATGAATAAATCTTCAAAAGATTATCTTGGGTTTGTATAGGCAGCCATCCTTGTGGGAATGATGTACCCGACTCAAAACCCTGCTCTAACTCGGCAAATGGTTTATAGGTATACAGAGAAAAGTCTACCTGAACAACAGCATCAGTTTCTTGCTGAGAGGTAACCGTTAACAAAACAGGCTTTTCAACCGGAACAGAAACATCAGAAGGTGCTGATGTCGCCACATAAACAGTGTCGGTCTCATCCACAGCTAATTCAATAGAGGTAATAGCATTACCGTCCTTATCGGAAATAGATGATACAAGATCAGATGCTACCGCCAGGTCAAAAGTTTCTGATAATAATCCTGTATTAGTTATTGCTGCAGCAAATGTTACACTCCCCCCTTCGGCTATAGACTTCTGATTCACAAGTGCAGAAGCCTCAACAGCATAAGATGAAATCAACTCCAATGAAAAATCATCAAGGTAAAGATTAGAGCCTTTTTTTGTATACTTGAATGCTATGTACGATAGTTGATCGTGCGAAATCTCCATTTCATTCTCCTGATAAGTCCAAGAACTGGCTAGGGAAAAACTCTCCAAAGTTGTAAATGTTGTTGAATCCGAGGGGTCGGTAAGCAAGCCTACCTGAAGAGAGGCACCTGCATTACCGTTTATCCAGAAACGTAAACGATAAAACTCGCCAGGACTAAAATTCACAGCAGGCGAAACAAGCATTGTATTGTGAGGCACTGAATTACTGTAAATTTTTACAGAGTTAGGAGTTGATCTTGCATAAGAGGTTTGAATTGTTAATGGATTAGTCCCTAAAGGCACTAAAGCACTCCAACCAAGAGGCATTTCTTTACTTTCATCAAACGTTTCGACAAACTCTGTATATGGTGAGTAAACACCAAGTTTTACGGTAATGGTGTCGTTAGTTCTATCAGAATCATCGGCGTAATCAGTAAATATATTAAGAGTATAAAATCCTTCCTCCGATGGAGTGGTTAATGTTTGCGTGAAAGTCACAGGTGTTTCTTCACCAAAAGGGGCAACATCAACAGACTGACTACCTGTCTGCCCATCCTCAACCAAAATCCATTTAACAGGAACAGATGCTGTATTTTGGCCATAATTAGTAACAATAGCCCTTACATCTAGTTCTGTACCTGAGAACATTACAGTATCTCGCATTGCACCGGCATTTTTTGATACAGGTAACACTGCAAAATCATAATCTGGAGCTACTTCAAGGGTAAAATCATCAATGTATAAACTTGTGGTCAAACCATCAGGGTTATCAAATGCGTAAAGAGCAACCTTAAGGTTTTCTGCCTCAACTCCCTGAAGTTGAAAATAATATTTAGACCAAACATTAGGCGTAAAATTATCGCCTTCAATTGTTCCCATGCTAGTCCAAGTTGTTCCATCGTCTGTGGTGTACATAACGCTTAACTCATCATCAACGGCAATAGCTGAAGCATTGGCCATTAATGAGAATGAAACCCGAAGATTTCCTTCACTTATTGTATTTACGGGATGAGAAATAACCCAACCTGTAATAGCAGACGAGTTACTTTTACTATATCCAAAATAGATAGCTTGAGGAGGAGTGTTAACATAGTAAGAAGTTTCTTTCCAAGTTGAAGAACCATAGATAAGTTCCTCTGTAGGTAGCCCTTTTGCCTGAGTCCAACCGTACGGAACTACATCACCCTTAAATGTATCGAAACTTTCCGAAATAAGCACGGAGGTTGGATATACCCTTAATGCGGTAGTTGCCTCATTACCATCCTGATACTCATCCGAAGCAAGCTCTGCATTAAATACAATATTGTCGGTAAGTTCGCTGTTAAAAATAACAGGAACCTCAATTTCTCGTGTTTCGCCAACTGCAAGGTTTGCAACAGGGATAGTTCCATCAATACCTGTATTAATCTCAAGCGCATAGGTTAAATCAAATGTTTCCTCGGTACTCCCCCAGTTTTTTAGGGTCACCATGTATTTGCCATCAACATCTTTACGATAGATATAATCGGGAACAACAGACATTATTGCCACATCGTGCTCCGGAATAAATAAATTAGGCCCAGTAACATCGTCTAACCCTATAGAGCAATAACCAGAATCATAGTCATAACCAGAACTTATAGCTCTAAAACGAATCCGAACGTTATCTGAAGTGCTATATTCAGAAAGTTCTATGGTATAGTTAAACCACTGATTGGGATTCTCTGTTTTTGTATGCTCTCTAAGATTAATCCAGTCGGCACCGTCTACAGAAACATCAACAAATAATGGCTTAAGTACATTACCTCCTAAATCTGTCCTTTTTAAGTATAAGAAGTAGCTAAGGGTTGTGCTTCCCGATGTTAAATCTAAACGAGGGGTAATTAACTTTAACACCTTACCCTGTGATATGTAACGGGAGTCAACAAATGCATAATAACCTGAACCGGAATTATCGGCAGAAGGACCGTTAGAGTTCTTATCTGTAACGATCCAATCTGCATCATTGGTATCGTCATTTACCCATCCGTATGGGATTTTGTCAGAGTTAAAACTCTGATCTATGGTTTGTCCACTCGCCGTAAGCGAGAGTAAAACTAAAACAAACCCAATTATTAAATTGTGTAAAATTTTCATACTATTTTGTTTTTGGTTTGTAAAAATAGGGCAAGGAGGTTACCCTCCTGCCCTATAGAAGTTATTACTTAACAACTCTGTACGTAAAGATTTCACCTTGAACAGAATTAACTGATATAATGTACACTCCACTTGGTAACCCACCCATATTTATTGAGTTAGAACCATAAGTAGACACGCTTGACAGTACCTCTTTACCTATGGCGTTGAATACGCTGACTTTGGAAATTTCATATCCGTCTGGCAACAAAATTTTCAGCTTGTCGGATACAGGATTTGGATGTACACTGCCCTTTGTGACGTGAGTTGATGGTACACCTGTTCCTGATTTTACCTCCACCTCTTCGCTAATGGAATCTACACCTGTTGCCCCAATAACCGTTAGGGTTACAACATAATTGCCTGATTCTGCATAGGTATGGGTTGGATCCTTCTCTTTTGAGGTATTGTTATCTCCAAAATCCCAGAAATAGGCAACACCGTTTTCACCAGTAAATGTAAACGTTACATCAAATTTATCTACAGAGTAGGCAAAGTTTGCAACAACATCATTAACAATAGTTACCTGTTTTGTAATCTCTTTAGAGGAACAGTTATTCGAAGCAACTAGGGTTACATCATAGGTTCCATAATCGGCATAGGTATTGGAAACATCACCTTCAGTAGCGGTATTTCCATCTCCAAAATCCCAACTGTACTTGTCAATATTCTCACCTGAAGCGGCAAAAACAACCTCTTTGTCAAGAACTAGTACACTAAAATCTGCAGTAACCTCAAAGTTTGATTGCTCTTCAAAAACAAAATCGTCAATATATAACCTGTAGCGCAACATATTCCTAACGTCTCCATAGCCACGCCACCCGAAGTAATAGGTACCTGTTGTCTCTACGCCAACGCTAGCTTCGTAGTATTTCCAAAGGCTTGCTGAACCATTTCCGATTGAGCCAAAGTCATTAATTATCCGGCTCATACCTACGGCAGCATTTGCATCGCCCATTGCAAAAACAAGGCTATCCTGTGAGTAAATGGGGTTATACCAAAAACCTACATTGTAGCACTTGCCTTCTTCCATATAAAAGGATTCTGAAAAAAGCCAGTCGTCATTCGCAATTTGCGTATACCTATCGGAACGAAGCATCCATGCCTGATCACCTGTACGTGCATATTTATTATCATTTTCAATGGCCCATGTATATTCTGGTCCTGCAACATCTTCGTAGGTCCATTCGCTAATATCGTCAGTTGTCTCAAAACTTGTAAAGTATTGCGATAAATTAACGCTGCTAACTATTGTGTCATTGTTATGATTTTGGTCGGTTTCAAGGCTAGACCAAATCTTTACCACGTAGGTTTCGCTTGGATCAAGATTCAGCCCTTCGTTTATGGAGAAAAAACGTTTTTTACCTACCATCAGTGGTTCTGAAAACGATTGGGTTATTTCAACCCCATCAACCTCAACACTTATATCGAACTCTGTTACGGTGTTGCGGCCGGTGTTTTCTACCTCAACCTTTATCTCATCAATATTATCTAACTGAGCCGAGCCATCTACCTTATTGCGTGGAACCTGAATGTGATTCACTTTAATATCGGTATCAAATAGCTGGCGTACTGAAATGTTATCAATCTGAATTCCCATCTGATTAATAGTTTCGTAAATATGCCAACCTAAATGGTAATTTCCATCGGCCGAAACGGTAAACTCAACAGATACCAGTTTATAGTCGACATGAGTAACCTCTCCAAGGTCAAGAATTTCATCTACAAAAGAATCCTCATTTTGCTCACTAGAATAAGTTACCCTTATGCGTTCAGGGAATCCTCCAGCGTTTGCTTTTAAGTAGAATGTTAGAACATATTCCTGATCGGCTTTTAGCGAGAAAGCAGGGCTAAACAACCAATCGTTTGAAGGTGTATTTGTCCTTTTTGATGAATAAGAATATGCATATTCGCCCTCATATATATATTTATCTTCGTTTGTTAGAGCCCATTCGCGTCCATCAATATTCGCGTCCTCAACGCTCCATCCTTTCAACTCCTCAGCATTTTCGAAACCTGTTTCGTACTGTCCTACCTCGGCAAGATTAATAAGCATTGCCGAAAGTTCTGTAGTTATTGAGTTGTTCGAAGGATTCTGGTCATCGGTTAAATTAGTGATAACCGTAATGTTAGGGCTTTGGTTTTCGCTTAAGTCTGCTTTTGTTACAAAAGTATATAAGCGTTCCTCACGAGCTGAAATTAGCAGCGATGCTTGCTCAACAACAGCATCTGAAGATCCTACTTTATAGCTGATTTCAAAGTTTTCAACATCATTTGAACCTTCGTTCTTAACAAGAACAGAGATAGTTTCCGATGAGCCAAATGCAGCAGGTGCATGTGGCGATACTACTTCTACCGGAGCAATATCCTTTGATAGAATATTAGCAATCTCCAAATTATCGATATAGAGAATATATGATTGTGGATCGAGATTAACGCTTGTGGTTGCATAAAGGGCTATGCGAACAGCTTTTCCGTCATAATCGGATAAATCTACAAATAACTTATGCCATTCTGTTTCAGAGATGGGAGAACTATTGTTAATGGCTGAAAGCTCATCCCATGTTACTCCATTATCCTCCGTAGCAAACACTATGAGTTTATCGTCACTTCCCATACTGTTTGTTCCATCGTCGTAGGTAATTGCATAATCAAAAGCAACTTTAGCATTAGCTGTAGCCATAAAACTGGGGCTAACAATCCAATCTCGGGTTCCCAATGAAGTATAGTAAACGCTAAAACCATGCTCACCAGTACCTTTATGTTTATCGCTTTGCCAGTCAACATTCATATACACGAGCGGACGATCCTCCCCACGTGCCTCATCCCAACCCTCGTAAAAACTTATTCTTTCATAGGAATCCGTAAAATCAAGCTTTGGTAACGGTAAAACCTTGGGCTCTTCATTAACAAGGTTCACTAAAACAGTATTATTTGCTTCATTTTCATCGCCATTGAACTCTGTAGTTGCAGAAATAGAATAGTTACCCCATGCTGAAAAGTCATAAGTCCCTAAATCAAATTCAACCTCCTCATTGGGAGCAAGTTCCTTAGAAATAACATTGAAAAGATTTGCCGTTTCTGCTCCTCGGATTTTAAACCTTACCGGAACATTCTGTATTGGGGTAAGACCATCATTTTTTACAAGTACTTTTACGGGAGTATTCTCTGTTAAAAAACTTTCTGTAGTTGGTGATACTATGCTAACTATACCCGCATCAACCTGTGATTTATCCTTTATGAGAATATCATCAAGGTGCGCCGCCCAATATCCATTATCTATATTACCGGATGTAACATAAAAACCAATGGTTACGTTTTTCCCTGCAAAGGTCTTTAGATCAACTGTCCAGGTTTGCATATCCATTGTAAGCTGGGCCTCCGAATTTGCAGTAAATTCAAAAACAGATGTATATGTATTTCCTCCATCCTCAGAAATCATAACCGCAAGTTTATCGTCATACCCCATACCACTTGGGCTAGGCTCGTCATGCTTAAGGGTCAATGCAGCATCAAAGCGTACAATGGTACTCTCTGTTACGCTAAAATATGGAGAAACTATCCAGTTGTGCTTTCCTACACCATAGACATTAATACCGGCACAAGTTGTAGGATATAGCACATCGGACCTAAACCAGCCACCTGAGCCAAGGGTTGGTTTAGGATACCCTGAACCTTCATTCCACCCTTCGCATATCTCGTGAAGGTTAGTGCCGTAAAATCCTTCAAAATCGCAACTTATAGGTAGTTGCTGTATATTCTGCGATACTGCATTTAATGACGGTAACGCAAACATGGTAAGTATTGCTAAGCTCTTAATAGTCCTCTTCATGAAAAGAGGTGGTATCAACACCATGTTTAGTAGAGTAAATTTTTTTTTCATAATATTTAGTTTTAGTGTGTGATTATTATTTAAGCAGGATGATGCTCCAAATGTTTCATGAACAGAGCATCATCCTTATGTGTTTAGTATACAATGAGTTTTACAACCTGGTTAAAACTGTTATCATAAACCTGTAACAGGTATGAACCCGGCGCAAAATTTGTTAAATCTATTTGATCGGTGGAATTCCCTGTAAATATTCCCTGAGAAAGCACGTTGCCGGTTACGGCAAAAACCTTCCAAGAAAGGGTTGGATGCCCGTTAGGAAGAACTACATTGAACAAACCTTTTCCAGGATTTGGATATACACTGAGCTCACTTCCACTTTCATTATCGACACCTGATATAACAGATTCTACTGTAAATTCCTTTGAATTATCAGCATTATCAATATCATCGTCCATTTCAACAAAAACAGTTATAAAATACACCCCACCTGCACTCATATCAACAGTTGCAGGAATAGTAGCCAAATACTGTTCCCCAGTACGAATAGGTTTTGTTAATCTATGATTATGCTTCGTAGTTTCTCCGTTAAATGTTTTTCCAATAACTATTTTTTCATTTGAAGGTATTACCGTATTACCAATATTCTCGATGGTAAACGACACCTTTTCAGCACCAGAAAGGCTTCCTGCAGTTGATACTGGTGAGATTAAGTTCCTCACCCTTACATTAGGCTGGGACTCTGTTATTGCAAAATTGTCAATGCTAATTCCCTCGTCGTTAACGTATATATCGGAGCGAAATTTAAAGCGGAACATTACGTTAGATTCTCCTACATAGTTAGATAAGGATACACCAAACTGTTTCCATCCTGCACTAAAACCGCTCCACCAAGGTGCACCTAAATCCCAACTCTGCTGGGTTGTTTTGTAGTTGTAAAGTGCATCACCACCGTTAACCTTAGTCCAAACTTCACCATTAACTGAGGCTTCTAGGATCATGCCATCAAAAGCTTCCTCAGTTTTAATGTTGAGCATTATATTAAGGTAAGGATTGGTTGTTGATGTAAAATCAAGTACAGGTGAGTACAGAATAGCTTCAGTTTCAGCAGGGTATTCTCCTGTTAACTTTGTTACCCATACATTATCGCCAGAATAAGCAGCATTAAGGCTTGACTTATTTGGCTTACCATGCTCCCAAACAGCTTCTGGAAGAGCAGAGCCATCCCACCAACCCTGAACGTCATTTTCAAAATCCTCAAAATAATTGGCCGCACTTACCTTTTTCATGTTGGTAATCACAGCAAATGTGGTATCGTTAACAGGATCGGTGTCAGCCTCAAGTACATTTATTACCGATACTCTGTATGAACCAACTTCGGAAAAGTCAAAGCTATTTGGAAGTTCAACGCTAAACGAATCTCCTGTATTGTATAGCTGAGTTGTTATAGCATTTACCTCCTGGCCTTCATCACCATTTATGGATATTTGAAATGGCAGTTGAGTGCCCATTGCTAAGGGGTTGCTACCAAGTGTACGTAGATTAACGAATAATTTCTCATTAATTCCTAAGCCCACTTGAGATGCGGGTGTTGTTAATGATACAACCTCTAGATCCACTTTTGGGAAATCTCTAATTTCGATGATATAATCTTCGGTTTCGCCAAAACGAATAACACCATTCGCTGCATCCGTTCCCATTATCTCATTTGCATGATATGAACTTCTAACCCTCATTCGCGTTGGGCCAAGTTCTGCATCAACAGGAATATGAATTGTAGCTTCTTCGAAAAGTAATGAACGGGAATCATTCTCAAAAACCAATTCCTCGTCGGACAAATAACCATCCCTATTGAAATCAATCCAAACCTTTAAAAATTGACCAAACGAAGGCCAAGTCCAATAGTCTGGAACAATAATGGCTTGCACTCCCATATCATAATCGTGCTCTCTATAAACAACGCTCCGTTGATTTGAAATCAATGAGTATCCATCTAATCCAGAATCGCCACCACATACAGTACCGTAATTTCGAATGCTCTGTGACTCATGAATACCATTGAAATAGAAATTACCTATACCTGTTGGACTAACTCCTGCAAAACATTTACTCCACACCTCAGTGTAGGTTTGCATACTATGTCTAATAATTGAATCGTTAAACCTATCTCCATCGTTTGGCATAGCTACCCATGCATCAATGCTAAAGCGCTTATCTAACCCTTCAAGGTTAACTTTATGATTAAATGAAATTGCAATGGTATCCGCAAAATTAAAATCAGCAGGAAGCACATAGTTCTCATTAACAGTTAGAGTATCGTTGATGCTAAACCCAATAGGAATTGAGGTTGCCTCTGCCAATGCTGATTTACCATAGTTAACCAGCTCGATGTTAATAAATTCATCTGCAGTAAGAATCCGCTCACCTGTTGAGGGAGATATGGAAATAGTTGAAAGGTCGTTGGTATATCTGTCCGCAATCTTAAAATCGTCAATTGCAAAAGCGTTATGCTCTGTGGTTGAGGTTACAACCCTAAAACGAAATTTAACTGATCCCAAGTAGCGGAAATCTATTAGATCAACGATGCGTAGCTGCCATTTATCCCCTTGACTTCCTACAATAGCGGGCATTATATCAAGCAACCACTCATCATTACCATAGATGTATGCATCTAGATGCAACGACCCCATTTCTAATGTTTCTGAATATGCATGAAACCAAAAATACATGGTTGGCTTTGCTATTGAGGAAAGATCAAAACAGGGTGAATGTAGGTATAGTTCACCCACTTGTCCCTCTAAAAATGAGGATTCTGTATATAGATACTTACCCTCTCCAGAAGTGTGATCGGCACTAGGTCCAGTACCATCAATAAGCGTTTGATTAGCATTTGGCCACCACTCAAAATCATCATTTTCATGATCATTGTCCCAACCGCCAGCCAAATAAACTGGGTCAAAAACAGTATTAATAATTTGATTCTGCAAATCGGGCATGCCATCAAAACTCTGCTTGTAAGGGAAAGTACTTATTGGGTTATAGTGTTCAACTCGCCTGTTT
Source organism: Bacteroidales bacterium UBA5349 (assembly GCA_002410065.1). Taxonomy (GTDB): domain Bacteria; phylum Bacteroidota; class Bacteroidia; order Bacteroidales; family Tenuifilaceae; genus Perlabentimonas. The sequence continues at coordinate 120,797 of DHQB01000006.1, forward strand.
AGCGTATCATTGGTTGTTATAACATTATCCTCTGCTAAAGCAGTCCATACCTTAAAGGAATAGATTTTTGTCATGGACATGTATGCCTTCTTCTTAAATGTAAAGTCTACAGTTGCATTGCGGGGTAGCTCTTCTGCAAGTATTATGGTATCGCGGTTAACACCTCCATTGTTTAGCGTGTAAACAACCGGAATCTTATCCCCAATGCTATAGGTGTATTCCCCGTAGTTCTTTGCGGATACTCTAAGGCTTTCTGATGATGTCAAATGGCATCCCGAAACAGGACTGTGCATTGCCACAATACCTAGATCGTAAAGAGGTATTGCTGCGGCTACAATTACTTTAGATCGCTCCCCTACAATTGACTCAGAATCTATACGAGCCCGAACTGTCATGAAAACCTTTTTGTTTGTTTCCAAATTTTCAAAAGTGTACTCATTGGTTGTTACATTACCCATTAATACCAACTCAGCATTCTCAACCTTAAATACGTCATATGAAGAGGCCTCTTCTACTAAATCCCAGGTTAAAGTAACCTTTTCATAACCTGCAATACCTTTTAGGTTTTTAGGGGTTTGAAGAATAGAGAATTGCTTTGAAAGAATCTGATTCTCATTAATCTGTAGGCGAATAAAGGCATTGGCTGTAGAAGCTTCGGGGACAGTAAAATTTACTCCACCATCAGAGAGATTTACTGAACTAATCGTAGTCCAAGAAGCACCATTATCAATAGATATTTCTGCAGTACAATCGCCAGAACCTGGTGCCGCATTACTCCACGTTAAACGCTCAACTTCACCTGGGTTAAGAACAACTCCATCAAATGGGAATACAATAGTAGGCTCCTTTTGCTCAAACCAATAGGTAATTACAAAATCCTGAGCACCCATTGGAATATTAACTCCCTCTATCTTTACAGTATAATCACCACCAATGGGGCTGTCAATTGCAACTTGCTTTATGTTTTCCCAAGCCGCATTACCTTTTGTTGCAGGAGCATTCGGATTTTGAGGATCTAATTTCCATGGCAAATAAGTGTTCCCATTAGCAATAACTGAAATGTTTATTTTGCTCACAATTGCCTGCTGAGCCATAACCGATCCTTCCTTGTCTGTATAGGTTAGCAGAACACGAAGTTCGGATAAGTTAGCCGGAACATTTATTGTAAATTCTTTTTCGCCCCCCGTATTAATATTGTTCTCGAAATAGTATTTATTGGCAATTACCTCAGCAGACTTTAGCCCATCGATAATACCAAAACCATACTTATAGTCGGGTCCAATATTACCTTTATCGCGTGCAGTGTTACATACAATAGCCTTTAAAAGTGCTCCTGATGGATAATTGCCATTATTCTCTTGCTTAAACTGTTGTTGCAACAGAGATAAAGTTCCCACAACCCCTGGAGTTGACATTGATGTTCCTTGAAGACTATAGTAGTCATTTACACCAACAGTAGAATTTACATCAACCCCAACGGCGGATACATGAGGGACCAAACGTCCATCGTAGGTTGGACCAAAACTACTGAAATCGCTCATTTTATCGGCTCTATCAACGGCACCAACAAAAAGTACGTTTTTCATAGTCCACAACGCTGTGTGAAAACCTCCTGGGCAAACATCCTGATCATTTCCGTTGGCAAAAACATGCAGTAGATATGGGTTTTCCTTCATATTCTTATCGAAACCTCGCGCTGAGGAAAGATATGGGAAATGGTTTTCACACCATAAAGGGTTAATAACATATCCCCACGAGTTATTTGAAAGCCTAACTCCCTCATTATAGGCTGTAGTCATTTCTTGAACAATAGCAGTTTCTTCTTTCTGGAAATCTGAAGCCCAAAGAGTTGCCTCGGGAGCCATTCCCTCCATTTTAGGGTCTAATAAACCTTTGCCAAGAATAGTTCCGGCAACGTGAGTTGAATGATAATCTGTAGGTTGAGAAGTATGGTTATTTATTCTTCCGTTTAAATCCTCGTGCACTCCAACCTGACCACCATCCCACATTCCAACAATAATTCCCTCTCCATTAAGAGAAAGGTTCATGGATGTGTTGTTTCGCAAAGGATATACTCGATGGCTAACCCTACCTGGCTTATTCTTTAACTCCTTTGGCGGAGCAGCCAATTCAATAAACCTAACCCAAGGGTTTTCAGCTAGTTCAACAACCTTAAAGTCTGATATTTTAACACTAAATTGCGTACCATCCTCTGTTTTGCTAATCACTTCTATTTCGTTCTTATTAAAGAACTTTATCGCTTCGGTTGATGCCTCGGGAGCGGTAAGTACGGTTACAAAAACAAAACCAAGCTCTGGCGACGCATACAATGGAATTTTCCCTGAAGTAATTGCAGGATCAACCTTATATTGTGAAGGTAAATTAAAAAATTTAGCAGAACCATTTTCAGTAAACTCCGAGAGTGTGTGAGCTTTACTCAAGCCCCTCATCCCTACATAGTATGTATTATCTGGTATATAATCAATTATTTCAACTCCCTCTGCATTAAGTTTTGCAATATCCGAAACGCTTAACGGATTTGTGAACTGAACATATCCATACTGCTTTTTATTCTTTGAAACAAAAAAATCTGCCTGAGAAGGTACAGACTTAGCGTCAGTATTGGAAGGAATAAAACTTCCAGAACGTAAATGAACTGTTTGTGCAGCACTATTATCTAGCTGGCCATAACTAACAAAAAACGATGCCAGAAAAAATGCAATAGTAAGTAAATAGAGTTTTTTCATGCTAAAGAATTTATTTATTAAAGTTTCATGTTAATAACGATATTGAAGAAAAACATAAGGCTTCTCTATATTTGAGTCTCCCTTCTGGTCATGGTATGGGGTGAATTGTGTTTTACTGTAGCCTTCTTGGTTACCATCCTGTAAAATAACATTATAGGGTCTCCGGATTGGTGTACTTTCATTACTACTGTCTATTGAAGCATCATGCTTAATTAACATAATACTATCTAAACTGTTAGGTTTTAAAGTATGAACGTTGCGGTTAAACTTTAAACCAAAATAATGTTCCAGAGATAATGAGTCTCTTAATTCTTCTTTACCCGCAATGTCAGAGGAGCATGATTTGCCGCAAGCCTGACATATAATTACAAAAGCAAAGAGATAGATAAAAGCAAGGAAATTTTTCATTCAGCTGATTTTTAAAAGTCAATATCCAGCTGTAATTATAATTAAGAATTCTCAAAACTCTGGGCGCAAAAACCCTACAAATGCCCCCTATAGTAGAAACAAATACCCTACACCCCTAATTTACTGTCTAGTAATCTGGCAATTACGGTAAAGCGCAATTATCTAAAAGGAAAGTATGAAAGAGACTAAATCTTCGTCTTTATCTAAAGAAAGTTTGGTTTTAATCCTGCTGCGAGCTTTTTCAACGCCCTTTGTTGTAATATTTAACAGGTTTGCAATCTCTTTTATTGATATGTTGATACGGATATATGCACATTGCTTAAGTTCCTTTTGGGTTAGATTTGGAAACTGATCAAGTAACCTTTCAAAAAAGCGTGGATGTACCCTATCAAAGTGCATTGTAAAATCCTCCCAATCTTTATCTAGGTTTAAAGATTGGTCAATTAATCGTCCAACTTCTGTAACAGTATTCCTATTATTACCTGAATAGGTTAAGGTTTGAATCTGATCCTTAAGCTTAGACAAAACTTCGTTCTTTTGCACCATTTGCATAGTAAGTGATGCAAGATCTCTATTCTTTGAAGCAATCTTATCCTCATATTCATGCTTCTGCTTTATTTTCAAAAGTTCTAACCTCTCATAGTCTTTCTGCTGACTCTCAAGCTGCATTTCAACTAGCTGTTGCTCCTTTAACATAAGTTCAAGGGACTGTTTTGCTGTGCGACTTCTAATAAGAAAAATGTAGACACCAAAAACTAAAAGTAAAAATGAAGCACCAAACAGTACTATATAAAGTCTTTTCCGGCTTTGCACAACCTCAAAGTTCTTTTGTAATAACTGCAAAACTTGATCTTTTTTCTCCAATTCATTAAGTACTTGAAGATTTGCCATTCGCTCACTACTTTGTATCTTAATAATCTCATCTTTCAATTCAGAGTATTTTATGTAATACTCTAGGGCTTGCTTATATTTTCCTAGGGCCTCATAATACTCATAGAATATGTGATAGTTTTTTACCAGCTGAGGTTTTGCTTTTAATTCTTTACTTAATTGGAAACTTTGGTTTATTGCAGTGAGAGCTTTGTCGTATTCACCTATAAATATATAAAGTTTGGCTATATTATTAAGAATAGCTGCTGAAGCTCCTTTATTTTTTGACTTGTTGTTTAACTCTAATGATAACAAAAAAATGTTAAGTGCATTTTTATGCTGACCAATGGCAGCATAACAAATACCCATATTATTATATATAGCAGAGGTCAACTCATCATTTTCAAGTTTTTTGCTAATTTCCAAAGCCTTATTAAAATATTTAAGAGTAACATCAATGCTATTGGCCGCAAAGTTACAAATACCTAAACTTACCAATGCCTTGGCCTTACCAACCATATCCCCCACTTTTTCACTAAGCTCCAATGCTTTAGTATGAAAATCAATTGCTTTATCGATATTTCCAATCTCTCTAAAGCATAACCCCAAATTATTTTGGGATCGAACAATACCATAGTTATCCTTAATCTCCTCAAACACACTAAGTGCCTGCAACTGATACTCTACAGATTTTTCAAACTCACCTAAACTAAACTGATTCTCAGCTATGTAGTTAAGTGCATTGGCTTTACCTTTGGAATAATTTAATTGCTCACTTAAGCGCAGAGCCTCCATTCCATATACTACACCCTTATCAGGAGATTCATTGCTACTTATCTGTGACAAACTATTCAGTAAATCAACCTTCTGCTCTTTACTAGCCTTAGTAAGTAGTGTTGCAAGGCTGTCAACCTTTTGCTGGTAGGGTAATGTTGCATACAGAAAAATAAGTAACATTGAAGTAAAGAAATGTCCCATATACCGAAAGTTAGTAGCACTACTTAACTGCAAAAAATACGAACTAAAAGTAATAACTACAGATATTAAATCGAATACTATTTAAGCAATTCTAGGTTTTACGAAAAAGGGTATAATGAGTTAACAAGAGAAACCTTTTTGAGTTCAAATTAATAAAAAAATTCATTTACCTCTTTCTTCAAAAAATCAATTGCTCGGGCAGTTGGGTGATTGTCGAGTTCAACCAAACCATCAAGAATGGACTTGCTAAGCACAAAAGCAGGCTGTTTACCCTCAACATTATCAGAACTTGTATTGATGAGTTTAACTACGTTATCCTTTGCGTTTTTTATAATCCCCCAAGCTTTAGGGCTAATGTAAATCTGTTGTGAGAGGTTATGCTCCCATTCACTACGTATATTCGACAGGAGAGCTGATTGTAACATTTGTGCAGTCATTCCGGGCTGGTTAACCCTAACCAGCAATGAATCGGGCGAAATGCGCTCAAGAAATAGTACTATACGCTCATATGCTTGCAGCCGAATAGGTGTAGTAATTTTTTTGCTGTTTACATTTAGCTCTGTTTTTCTTCTATTTGCCTCTTCGCGCAATAAACGCTCAATAGCTAAATATCCTGCTAAAAAAACTAGTAGTGCAGGAATGGTAATCTTAAGTATTTCTGAAAGCATAGCGTACTATATTAATTAACACATTGAATTGAATACAAAATATATATAACTTTGGTGCTTAAAATTAAGAAATAACTTTAAACACACCTTAACTTATACCTAAATATATCAGTAATTATGGAAAACGTATCGAACAGAGTTAATCAGCTGGCGGCTTCCGAAACGCTAGCGATGTCGCAAAAAAGCCGTGAGCTAAAAGCTCTGGGTCATAATGTAATAAACCTTAGCGTAGGTGAGCCCGATTTTCACACTCCTGATTTTGTGAAAGATGCAGCAAAAAAAGCGATAACCGATAACATTACTTTTTACTCTCCAGTTCCTGGTTTCCCTGAACTATTAGAAGCAATATCAAAAAAACTAAAGCGTGAGAATAACCTCATCTATTCTACTGATCAAATAGTGGTTTCTGGAGGTGCAAAGCACACTCTATCCAATGTGCTAATGACGCTGATTAACCCTGGTGATGAAGTGATAATACCTGCACCCTATTGGGTTAGCTACGTTGAACTAGTAAAACTTGTAGAAGGAAAGAGTGTGGTTATTTCCACATCGCTTGAAAGCGATTTTAAGATTTCACCAAAACAGTTGGAGAATGCTATAACCCCAAAAACTAAGGTGCTGATGATTTGTTCGCCATCAAACCCAACGGGTAGTATTTACACAAAACAAGAATTGAAAGCCTTTGCAGACGTTCTTGAAAAGCATCCAAATATTTACATAATATCCGATGAGATATACGAACACATAAACTACATAGGTAAGCACGAGAGCATTGCTCAGTTTGAAAGCATTGCTGATAGGGTGATTGTTGTAAATGGCGTATCAAAAGGTTATGCAATGACCGGTTGGCGTATTGGCTACTGTGCTGCACCTAAGTGGATTACAAAGGCTTGCCAAAAACTTCAAGGGCAAATGACATCAGGCACATGCTCAATAGCGCAAAAAGCGGCCATTGCAGCCATTAACTCCGATGCCTCATACCCAAAAATGATGCGCGAAGCTTTTATGAAAAGACGGGATGTGGTGATTGAAAGGCTTAAAAAAATACCTGGATTTAAAACAAATGTACCAGAAGGGGCATTCTATATTTTTACAGAAGTATCGCACTTTATGGGAAAAAAACATGGCGAAAAGGTTATTGAGAACTCTGCCGATTTATGCATGTATTTGCTAAACAACGCATTTGTTGCCACTGTACCAGGTAGTGCATTTGGAGCAGAAAACTATATCCGATTCTCATACGCTGCATCAGAAGCTGAACTACTGGATGCCCTTAACCGGATTGAAAAAGCAGTTGCTGACCTAAGATAACAAGACATTGATTAAAGCAAAAAGTGCGAACCCAAAATATGGCTTCGCACTTTTTTTGATATAGAGCTATTGCTTACTCCTTCAAAAATTTGGCCGTACCAGCAATAACGCCATCCCTTTTAATCTGCAGCAGGTACATGCCAGATTTTAAAGCCGATATTTCAAGATTAGGACTGAACGGCTTGCTAATTATTAGCTGACCCAAAACACTATAAATTTGAACAGTCGAATTTGATAAATGCGCTGTATCAATATCTAGTTTGATATAGTGTTTAGCAGGATTTGGATATATGTTAAACTTTAACAATGAGGATTCATTTACACCTGTGCATTGAGTAGTTGCAAAAGACCAAACATCGCTCCATTCGCTTATTAACGATTCGTCACTAGCATTCACCCTCCAAAAGTAGGTTTTACCACATAAAAGTTTATTAACTTGATGTGATGTTGAACTTGTGGAGGTGGTATAGAATAAATTATCAAAACTTTCATCCTCCGAGATTTCAATTGTATAACTATTTGCTTCCGAAACATCGGTCCAGCTATAGGTTACCCCATCTATACTAATTCCCGTTGAGTTGTTTGCTGGTGAAACTAATACTGGGGCTTCAAGGCTTGGCTCAATAATACTAAACGACCAACTTTCAGACCAATCGCTTTCAGCAATATTATCGTAAGCTCTTACCCTCCAAAAATACGTTGAACCAACATTCAAACCTGAAATTGGATGAATAGTAGCCACGGTAAGAAATTCGGAAACACCGCTACTAAAACTTTCACTAAGCGAAATCTGCACCTTATATCCGTTGGCTCCAAATACGTCGCTCCAAGTTAAATCAACTTCATCCTCCATAATGGTTGAATTATTCTGTGGCAAAAGTTGTATGGGAGGTACTAGTTCAACAGCAACTGTAGTAAATGCCCAAACTGCCGACCAAGGCGAGTAACCATTAACATTCTCACCCCTAACCCGCCAATAGTAGTTTTTTGAAGGAGTTAAGTTGGCAACTGGGGCAAAGGTTAATGATGTTTTTTTATTTTTAACAATTGTTGTAAAATTAGCATCTTCACTAAGTTGGTATTGATACGTGTTAATAGTAGTCAAACTTGTCCAAGTTAACTCTACATTTTCGTATGTTATATCAATAGCATTGTTCATCGGTGAAACAAGATCAGGCCCCTGTGTTAGTTCGAACGCTGTTGTAAAACTCCAAACAGACGACCACTCAGACTCATCTTTTTCATGTCGACCTCGTACTCTCCAGAAATATTTCTGCCCATAACGTAAATTGCTTACTGTTTGTCCTGAGGTTGTGCTTGCATGCGTAAATTCCCTAAGTAATTCAGAATTAAAATTCAGAGTAGTATCTAGTTGGTAATCGATATTAACTGAACCTGTTACCTTGTTTGCTGAAAAGAAAAGAGAGATGGGCATCCCAACAGAACCATTAGTCGGGCTGCTGGGCGTAGCACCCAATGGGTTAGTGGTAAACGATCTGGTTTCGGACCAGGCCGAGGTATCCGCATCATGAAG
>DHQB01000006.1:129326-129497 GCA_002410065.1 Bacteroidales bacterium UBA5349
TACAGAACCATTAGCCGGACTGCTAGGTGTAGCACCCAATGCGTTAGTGGTAAACGACCAGGTATCAGACCAATCAGAAGTATCGACAGCATGCAGTCCGCGAACTCGCCAGTAGTAGGTTTGACCGTACTGAAGATTATGTATTGTTTGACCGCTATAGGAATTGGAGTG
>DHQB01000006.1:129724-228015 GCA_002410065.1 Bacteroidales bacterium UBA5349
TACAGAACCATTAGCCGGACTGCTGGGCGTAGCGCCCAATGCGTTAGTGGTAAACGACCAGGTATCAGACCAATCAGAAGTATCAACAGCATGCAGTCCGCGAACCCGCCAGTAGTAGGTTTGACCGTACTGAAGATTGGAAACCCTTGGGCCGCTGTAGTTGAAAGGGTGACTATAGGTTTGCAGCTGACCAGAGTCGAATGTGGGAACAACATCAACCTCATACTCAATTGTGGTTGCACCAGTTACTTTGTTTGTTGATAAAACAAAGTTTACATCCATGTTCTCCGAACCATTGGACGGGCTGCTGGGTGAAGCACCCAGTGGGTTAGTAGTAAACGTCCAGGTATCAGACCAAGCGGTTGTTGCGGTTTCATTTTTTGCCCTAACTCTCCAGTAATAGGTTTCACCAAAGAGCAACTCGCTTGTGGGACAATAGTTTGTAGTTCGATTAACGATAGTTGAAGTGGTAAAACTCGGATTAGGGGCAAATTCAAAATCGTAACTCGTTGCACCGGGAACGGTACTCAAATATAAGTAAACATTAGGATTTTGGTTTATGGCTCCGTTTGAGGGTGAAGATTGCAAAGGAACATCCAAAGAAAAGACCTGGGAGGAAATAAGCAAAACAAATAATAAAAGAGAAATTCTTTTCATTACAATGGAGATTTAATTAGGTGTCAAATTATATGATGTCCGAAAATATCAAAAATTATTCCAATTATTCTTAACTGCGAATTGCAAATATATGAAATAAAATATTGGAATTTGATTCTGACAACTCTACAATACAATACATTACAACACAATACCTAAAGGAGGTGTAAAATATCTTTAAGTATTTCGTATTATATTTATCTTTGAGCACTAATTTTTTAATATGGAAAAAAGTATAAGTAAAAGAATTGTTATTATCGTATCACTTTCGCTAGCACTTGTTATTGTTGCGGGTGGTTTTTACAGCTACAAAATCTACTCAAAGATGTTCCAATCCAATATAAATATAGGGGATAAGGATAATGCCTACATCTATATACCAACTGGCTCAACTTACTCAAACGCAGTTAACATTATTGAGGAATCTGGTTATGTTATAAATATTGAGACGTTTAAATGGGTTGGCTCTCGCATGGGTTACCCCTACAGCGTAAAAGCTGGTAGATACAAGGTTACTAACGGCATGAATAATAAGGAATTGGTGTCGATGCTAAGAGCGGGGCTACAAACCCCGGTTAATGTAACCTTTACGGGATTTAGAACACCCCAACAATTAGCCCAACGTATTGCAGAAGAGATTGAAGCCGACTCCACCGAAATTGTGAATGCATTCTCAAGCAATGAGGTTCCTTCTGAATACGGATTTAATCAGCAAACTTTCATTGCCATGTTTATTCCCAATACATACGAGTTTTTTTGGAATACTAGTGCAAAGGGCTTTTTCGATAGGATGAATAAGGAGTATGAAATATTTTGGACCGAAGAAAAAGAGCAAAAAGCAAAAAAAATCGGATTAAATAGGGTAAAAGTATCAACCCTAGCATCAATTGTTGAGGAGGAAACCATTAAAGCAGACGAACGCCCAAAAGTGGCGGGAGTTTACATAAACCGATTGAATAGGGGGATTCCCCTTCAGGCCGATCCAACCATCAAATATGCCATGGGCAATTTTGCCATCAGAAGAATACTCACAAAGCATCTCTCCTTCGATTCGCCCTACAACACATACAAATACAGAGGATTGCCTCCAGGCCCCATAAATTCTCCAAGCATATCTTCAATTAATGCAGTGCTAGAGCATGAGAATCATAAATACCTTTATTTCTGTGCCAAACCAGACTACTCCGGATACCATGCGTTTGCAAAAACCTTAAGCGAGCATAATAATAATGCCAGAGAATATCAGCGCTTTTTGAACAAGGAAAGAATATTCAGGTAGTTAAATTTTGGTTGTCAATCCTTTCTCAAGGTTACCATCTGCAGACTCAACAAAACCCATCTTTAAAAGGTACTTCACATGAATAGGGTCTGTTTTATCTGCTATTAACCTTTGATACCCACAATCGAGAAACTTTTTACGCAGGTTTAGGTATGCAAACCGTCCATTCTTAAAATCTCTCATCTCAGGTATTACGTAATCAAGAATTACCTTAAGGGTATTGGAATCCTGTTTTTCAGCAATTAAAATGCCGGCAACAGCCATATTTCTTAAAACAAAATACTGAACGGTATTATCATTAGGCATATAGCTAAAATCGGGATAAAACTTAAGAATATCATGGCTGTGGAAATCGAGGAACTTAAGCATATATTTATTCAAACTACTTACTTCAAGCGTTTCGAAATAGTCCTTTTTGGAAAAAAACTGGATTAAGAAGTAAACATCCACGGCAACAATAAACCCGTTCATTACGCCAACAGGTATTGAACCAATCATAAAACCATAAGCAGAGAACAGGGCTGCACCTATCAAATTGATAATCCTAAACTTTACTATTGAGTTAAGGGTCATCGATAGGGCAATAATCAACGAGGCACCATAGCCAATCCATTCTAAAACAACACTGTCCATATTTCTATTCTATTAATTTAAAGGGTGCAAACATAAGAATTATCTAAGCATCTAAAAAGCATTCCCTTTTATTAATTCATTAACCAGATTAATAAAATATGATAAATGCTATTTATGCATTTTCTTTTCATCGTATTTTTATATTTTATGATGTTTTATTTATGCATTTATGCTCATTATTAAATTGTGTTTAAAGCACATTAGTGAAGCAATCTATTAATTTCGCGATTTTAACAACCAACACCCAAAATTATTTTAAAATATTCCGTTTAAAATCGGGGTAGCGCTTATGCTTGAATAAAATTAATTGTAAATAATAAACAGATCTCAATTATTTCCTTTATCTTGCATTTAGAATCAGCATATCCTACACAATATGAATGCCTCCTCCACAGCCAATTTATTGAAAAGTCTACATAAGGATGACCTTATTTTTGCTTATACAGGATTGGTATCCGATTCAATAACTCACAAAATAATTGAGCTTACTCAATTTAATATCGACTCGGCAGGGAACTTTATTAAACTAAAGAATAAAATCAGTTTCCTAATGGCCGAATGCTACCAGAACGTTGCACGCCATGGTAAATACGCTACCGAGGATAGTAGCCTAAGCGATTATCAGGGAGCATTCTATGTTAGGAGCATTACCGACTGCTTTTTTATTGGCTCGGCCAACTCTGTAGCCAATGATGTTATTCCATCAATTAAAGAAAAACTCGAAAAGGTTAATAGCCTTAATGCTGATGAACTGAGGCTTTTACAAAAACAAGTTTTAGCTAAGGGTAAACTATCTGACAGAGGTGGAGCTGGTTTGGGAATTATTGAAATGGCCCGTCGAACTGGTCGAAAAATATCCTTCGATTTTGTGCCCATCGATAGTAACACATCACTGTTCCTCATGCAGCTTACCATTCAAAGTGCCGATAGTAAGGAAGTGGAACAGCCTGAGTCGTCACTCGAAGAAATGAAAAATCTTTACGCATTGATGCAGGCTGAGAATTTGGTTGTTTTGCACAAAGGCGATTTCTCCCAGAATTCTGTTTTGCCCATTATTCATATGATTGAAAAGAATATCCTGAGGTTTAACGAACTGAAGATTGGGAAACAGAAACTTTATAATGTATCGGTTGAGCTACTCCAAAATATATCGATGCATGCTGAAAGAACCGATAAGGTTAACGAAGGATTATTCATTCTCGAGCAAAAGGATGATTGCTTTAGCATCGGAACCTGTAACTTTGTTTCGGAACAGGATGAACACAACCTTAAGCAACTCCTTAGTAAGTTGAGCAAGTTAACAAAAACTGAACTAAATGAACTTTATAGGGAAAAACTGAGACTTCTGATTGACGAAAAGGTTGCTGGAATTGGAATTGGTCTAATCTATATTTTCAGGAAAACTCAAACAGTTGATTACTGCTTCAACGAATCGGATGGCAATAGACTATTCGCAATGCATGTTGAGGTTTAGCAACTTCCGTATTCTCTCTATTGTTCTCAACTCTTTACAGGCTAGTTACCATTAGTGGGCATTGGTATAGTGAAGAAAAATTCACTCCCAACACCTTCAATGCTCTTCACCCAAATCTCGCCATTGTTTAAGTTAACAAAATCCTTACAAAGCATTAAGCCCAGTCCGGTACCCTTTTCATTAGCTGTACCTAGGGTAGAAAATATTTCACGCCCAAATATTCGCTTTACCTGCTCTTGACTCATTCCAACACCCGTATCGGCCACTGAAATCATCATATGATTATTTCTTGGTGAAGCCAATATGGAAACTGTACTTCCTTTATCGCAGAACTTTATAGAGTTTGCAATAAGATTCCGTACAACCAACTCTATCATTGCGCTATCGGCATAGACCTCAATATCATCTTCAATGAGGTTTCTTAAAATTATTCCCTTATTACTGGCCTGCTCGGAGTAAAGGGCTAATTTGGTTTCGACCACTTTATGGAGTTTGAAAACCGAAGGAGAAATCTTTAACCCTTGCATTTGGGTTTGAGCCCAATTCAGCAAGTTCTCAAGAAGTTCCGATGTATAGCCAACGTTTTTAGAAAGTTCATCTATCACTTCTTTGAAACCTTCTTCAGTAAAAAACCCTTGCTGAGTTAGGTTTAGTAGGGTTATAAGAGAACCTAATGGGCTACGTAAATCGTGGGATATGATTGAGAAAAGTTTATCCTTTAAATTATTGAGCTCCCGAAGTTGGGCTGCTTGCTGCTGAATTTCGATATTCTGGCTAATAATCTCATCGTTTTTCTGCTGTAGTAACTTATTTGCCTTTTTCTTTTGGAAATAGCTATATAGTAAATAGAATGAAAAGCCCAAAACGAGCACAATCACTGCGAGATAGATTTTTCTTTTCTGCTCCTGATTTGATATTTTTATTCCCTGTAACTCGCTCTCTTTATTCAATAGATCAATCTGCATTAATCGCTCTCGCGATTCCCTTACGGTTTCATCTAGAACTGCTTGTTTCTGAGTGAGTTCTTCACCTTTTTGTTGAAGTTTCACATCAGTTGCCTGCTTCTGCGCTTCAGCTGTTTGCGCCCTAGAGGTAGCTTCATTAGCTAATTGTTGTGCAGCAGCCTCCTTAGCCTTTACCTCCTTAGCCTGAATTTCTTTGGTTAAAGTAGAAGACTCTTCAAAGTATTTTATCGATTTTTCCCTATTCCCTAGCTTATCGTAAACTTTAGTGTAAAGAGAATAAATGTTGCGTATAAGTTTCTGATCACTAATTTCTTTTGCAATGTCTTCAGCACTCTCTAGTACCTTAAGGGCATCGTTATAGTTTTGCTTAACGTAGTAAATATTTGCTTGACTTAGATAAGATGACCCAACATCAGCCTTTCGGCCTAGTTCGCTTGCAACCTTAACCCCTTGTTTAAATGCAGCTAAAGCCTTATCGTACTGCTCAACTTCGTTATAAATTAAGCCTAGGTTTGTATTCAGAATATAGGCAGAATTCTTATTCCCTAATCTACTGGACATCTTAAGGGCATTCTCGAACTGCTCTGCGGCTTGCTCAAGTTTGCCAATCTCCCAGTACCTATTTGCAACTTTGCTATAGTAGTATGAGGCTTGATTGAAATCTGAATCATTGGCATATTTTTCGGCTAGTTTAACCTCTTGTTCTAAACCTGCAACTTCATCCTGTGAAGTTACTTTCTCCTGCCCCTGCGAAACCCAAACGCTTGTGAGCAAGATTATTATAACTGGCAATATGCCTAAGGTAATTTTACGCATAGATAATTACACCCTTTCGGATTTCTCAATTATTTTTATTGATAAATCTGTTAACCTAGAGAACTCTTCACCTTCATCACGCATATCGTCATCAAACTGATTGTAGTACCAATTAAAAACTACTTTATCTCCCAAATTATGAAGTTTCTCAAAGTGAGAGATTATTTCAAGAATGCGCTTTGTTGAAGCTGAATTAAGGTAAACCAAGTCGAAACTAATTTTGGTTTCGGGCTGTGGATTATCAACATATTCCACAACCGCCTGCTCAAGGGGGCTGTAGAAATCATGAATGTCCTCTGGTAGACTTTTTCCCGAAATGTCGAGAATACCTCTACTCGGATCAAACATTATCTGAGGTGATTCGTCCGTTGCTAGAATTAGTAACTTGGCCATTCTTACCCTGATTTTTATTGTTCTACTGAAAAGGGTTTACTAAGATACAAATTTAGTCCAAAATTCGACACAATTTTGACAAATAAAACATTTAGGTATGTCAATGCATATATAATTACATCTTATCAGAATGAGCCATAAAGGCAGAATATATTAAGCAGAAAACAATCGTTAAATAACAACTATTTAAAGTTCTGAAATTACTTTGAGAAATTAAGGAGAAAGGGACTTGGCTTTAGATTTTAAATAACATTTACTTCCATCTCAAGGGCTACATTGAACTTCTCCATTACAGATTCGCGAATTCTATGGGCTAAATCAATAACTTCGTTTCCAGTACAACCTCCATGATTAACAAGAACTAATGCTTGCATTTTATGTACTCCCACTCTGCCAACCTGTTTACCCTTCCATCCGCATTGCTCAATTAGCCAACCGGCAGGCAACTTAACAAGATTTTCATTCACAGGGTAATAGGGTACTTTATCGAATTTTTCTTGAAGATCTTCTACTAATGTAATATCTACCACCGGATTCTTAAAGAAACTCCCTGCATTACCAATCTCTTTGGGGTCGGGTAACTTTGAATTACGAATAGCACTTACGGCTTTACGAACATTAGCAATATTCATTCCGCCTAATAATTTTAACTCTTCCTCAAGGTTTCCGTAGTGTACAATAAGTTTTGGTGTTTTGCTTAATCGGAAGACAACATGGGTAATAATAACCTTCCCTTTTAACTCGTTTTTAAAGATACTATCTCTATAGTCAAATTTGCACTCATCCTTGGTTATCTTAAAAGATTTAAGTGTATCAATGTATACACCCTCAACATATTCTATTGTATCCTTGGCTTCAACACCATACGCACCAATATTCTGTATAGGCGATGCACCTACGCTTCCTGGTATTAATGATAAATTTTCAATCCCTCCTAGCCCACTATTAACAGCATACTCAACCAAGTTATCCCACTCAACACCTGCGCCAACTTTTATGCTAATACTCTGTTCATCCTCAGCCACCACATCAATACCCACTATTCCTGGTTTGATAACAACTCCTTTGAAATCACCCTTAAAAAGGACGTTTGAACCTCCACCCAGCACAAACCATTCAAAATGATTATCCTTAACCCACTTAATTGCTTCCCTTAAATCATCAATACTCTGAATCTCAATATAATATTCCGATTTCACATCAATACCAAAGGTATTTAATGGCTTTAAACAAAAGTTGTGAGAGATGTTATACATACCCGTAATTTTATACAAAGATAAAAAAATGTAGCGGGGTAAAGAGTTTTTTTTAATTTAGCAAAAAAAAGCCTTGACTAAAGTCGTAATACTTGTCACTTCGGATATAATTGCCGATCAACGAATTCATAGAACGGCATCTACACTTCACAAACAGGGGTTTACAGTAACCGTTGTTGGTAGGAGGTTAAAAACTACGCCCAAAAAGATTAGAAAAGAGTATAGCACCACTCTTCTTAGAATACCTTTTAGTAAAGGACCTGCGTTTTATGCATGTTTCAATATTCAAGCCCTATTCTATCTGCTTTTCCATAGGTATAATTTGATACACGCAAACGATCTTGATACACTTTTGGCATCTCGCATAGCGAGCAAATTGCTTAATAAACCTATCATTTACGATAGTCATGAGCTTTTTACCGAAATACCAGAACTTATTGATAGGCCAAGGAAAAGGAACTTTTGGTCTCGCCTTGAGAGGCGTTTAACTAAAGGATTGAAACACTGTTCAACAGTATCAGATGGTGTATCATTAGAATTTAAAAACAGATACAACATTGATTTTAAGGTAATTAGAAACTTGCCATTCCGGAAATCCTGCATAGAAGAGCAATCTGTAAAAGATAATAAGACCATTATTTATCAGGGAGCGTTAAATATTGGTAGAGGGTTAGAAAAACTGGTAGATGCGATGACTCTACTCCCTAACTACAAACTTATAATTGTTGGTACTGGCCCTATTCAGAATGGGCTAAAGCATAAGATTGAATTTAATAAACTTACCAAGAGGGTAATACTATACGGCAGAGTAGAGCATGAGCATTTGCACAGAATTACTTGCGAGGCTCAACTAGGAGTATCCATTGAAGAGGATATGGGTTTGAACTATCATTACGCTTTACCCAATAAAATTTTCGATTACATTCAGGCTGGCATACCAGTATTGGCAAGCAATCTGCCCGAAATGGCAAAAATTATCAGTAACTACAAGGTTGGCATTACCATTGACCCAAACTGCACTAGCCAACAGTTAGCAACAGCAATTGAGAGCATGCTAACCAATACTAACGACATGGATACGTGGCACCAAAACACCAAGCGTGCTGCTGAAGAGCTATGCTGGGAAGCAGAGCAGGAAAAACTCCTTTCGCTTATTCAAAAAGCCTTAACGTAAATAGTGCATTACCTTTCAACAAAAAATTCAGAATTTTTACTCCACTTGGGAAAATAGGTTTCGTTGGCAATTCGCTTACCAAGATTATAGAAAAGTATTGCATCCTCGAGCAATCCCTCCAGATTATGAATGTTGGGATTATACTGATCGGCAGGTTTATGGTATGTAGTATGCCAGTACTCATCTACTATACGAAGCGTTTCTTCTCTCCCCAAATCCACCTGATGGCTATACCCTTTGGCAAACAGTGAAGGAATACCTGCTCTGAGGAATGGTAACTGATCGGACCTAAAGAACATCCCATTCTCAGGGTTTGGATCGCTGCAAACATACCTGCCTTGCTTTTGGGCTTCCTGTTTTAGGTAATCGTCAAGTTCTGAATGACCAAGACCCGTAACAGTTACATCCTTAAATTTACCAAGGAACATAATCACATCGCTATTAAAGCATGCCACAGTGTTCTCGTGGGCAAATACTGGGTTATCAATATAATGATGTGAGCCTAGCATACCAGACTCCTCGGCAGTTGGAGAGAAGAAAAGTATCGAGCGCTCAGGTTTTTCACCACTTGCCTTAAAGGCCTCGGCAATAGAAAACATCCAAGCAATTGCAGCTGCATTGTCAGAAGCACCATTATATATTGAATCGCCATCCACTTTGGAACCAATACCAAGGTGATCCCAATGACCCTCATAAACTAAGGCTTCCTCTGGTCTTTTGCTCCCTTCGATAACTCCTCCTACATTATAGGAGTTGGATAATGTCCATGTATTCTTAATATCAACAGAGTAGGTAATTCCCATTGGGATAGGCTTAAAACCTTTTTCGCAAGCCTTAATTTTAAGCTGCTCGTAATTGAGGCCACATATACTAAAAAGGTCAATTGCAGCATTCTCTGTTATCCACCCATTGAACTTAGTTACCTGATTAGCTAGGGCTTTATTATTCAGAAAAAAGTTTGAATTCACAGCATCGCGGTTTACTATTGCCCAAGGATAACCTGCCGCCTTATCCTCATGAACAATAATGCATCCTTCAGCGCCCTGTAGGTTTGCCTCTAAGTATTTGTATGGCCACCTTCCATAAAAAGTCATGGCATTTCCATTAAAAAGAGTAGAATCTTGAGTAAGAAAACCAGGGTCGTTAACCAGAACCACAACCGTTTTACCCTTAAGATCTATCCCTTCAAAATCATTCCATTCTAGCTCAGGCGCATTTATTCCAAAACCAACGAATACAAGTTCAGAGTTATTAATTGTAACATCCTGTTGAAGCATTGGACACCAGCAACTAATATCAGCACCTACCTCAACAGTATACTTTTTGCTTTTTGCTTTAAACAAAATACTTTCAGGTAAAAATGAAGTAATTTCAGCCAACGGAACCTCTTGCAGATACGATCCATTGAATGCAGGCTTTAACCCAATTTGCTCCATTCTAAATTGAAGATATGCAAGCGTTTTTGCCTCGCCACGTGAAAAGGGTGCTCTACCCTCCAAACTATCTGAGGCAAGAACCATGATGTCCTTCTCTAATCCGGCAATAGTAAATGTACCTTGGTTATTTGTTCCGCAAGAAACAAGCAGAACAAAAAGAGGGAATAGTAAACGTTTCATATATCTATTATTTAGTTTTATGGAATAGTTATTCTTGTGTGAGTAAACGTTTTTAACTATGTTTAAAACATGAGGTTCACTCCTTAATAAATAATTTATTGCTTTAAAATTAGGTTTTTTATTGCAACCTTTCCCAAAACTTGATTTTTTCTTTTTATTTTTCGCCAAAACAGAGTAAGTTTAGCTGCATTTTATAACCCTATCTCTATACTACCATGAGGATAAAACTAAAAATCAGACAAAAGATCTTTCTTTTTGTGCTAAGCACAACTATGATACTTTACGTAATTGCCATTGGTTATATAGTAACAACCTCGAGGCAAGCGATGCTCACCGATGCCCTTGAAAATGCAAGGCTTACCGCTCGAATATCTTCCGATAAAATTGAGAAAGAGTTTGAGCGAGATCTATCGCTTACCCGAACACTAGCACAAGCGTTCTCTATATACCAAGAAATGCCTCCCGCTTTATGGCAAGATTTGTTTATACGCATGTATAAGCCCATACTCGAAAACAATAAGCATGTTTATTCCATTTGGGATAGCTGGGAACTATATGGTTTTGTCCCAAAATACGATAAGGATTATGGCCGTATATGCTTAACACTTTGGCGTGAAAATAACGAGATTAAGAAAATTGTTGATTATAGAAGCCTCGATGGCGATGGGGAGATTTATAAAAAATTCAAACTGGGCAATCAGGAAGGTTTTTGGGATCCATATCTTGACGAGGGTAACGTAGAGAATAAAGGAGGTGCCTTACTAATGACGACAGTTGCATCCCCAATTCAAAAAAACGGAAAATATATGGGGTTAATAGGGCTAGATATTAGCCTGGGTAGTTTGCAAAAAATGGTTTCAGAGATAGAACCGGTTGAGGGAAGTTATGCGTTTTTGGTATCTGCAAATTCTCTTGTGGCAGCTCATAAAGAACAAAAGTTCATTAACGTTCCATTAGGTAAAATATTCCCTAATGAGTATGAAAAGGAGAATCTTGCTGAAGTAATTTCCGAGGGCAGAGAGCACAGTTTTATTCGTGTTGACTCCTTGGGAAACGAGCACTTCATTTCGTTTGCTCCAATAAAAGCGGGGAACTCATACTCATCTTGGTCCCTAGCCCTCAGTATCCCACTAAAGGTAATAACCGAAAGGGCAGATGAAAACCTATATGTATCGCTTTTTGTAGGGATTATTGGCTTACTGGTTCTTATGCTGGTACTTTTCTTTGTAGCAAACAATCTAACTCGCCCAATTAGGCGAATAACTCTCTCGTTAGATCGCCTTAGCAAAGGAGAAATATCCAATGACTTGATTCTTAAGCTAAACTCTGGTGATGAAATTGAGACAATGGCAAAATCTCTTAATATTTCGATTGAAGGTCTAAATAAAAAAACCAGCTTTGCCAATAGCATAGGCCAAGGCAAACTTGAGAGCAAACTCGACCTGCTGGGAGATAATGATATCCTTGGCAAATCGCTGCTCAATATGAGCAATAGCCTTAAGAAAGCTCAGGATGAGGAAAAATTACGAATAATAGAAGATAATAAACGCACATGGGCCAATGAAGGGTTTGCTCTTTTTGCTGATATTTTAAGGCAAAATAACGACAATCTAGAGAACCTAGCCGACGAGGTACTTAAGAAAATAGTGAAATATACTAAAGGCAATCAAGGTGCACTTTTCCTTTTAAATGATGATGATAAAAGAGAAACCTACCTAGAAGCAGCGTCTATTTATGCTGGGGACAGGAAGAAGTTCCTAAATATGAAGGTAATGATGGGTGAAGGACTTATTGGTGCTTGTGCACTAGAGCGCGAAACCATCTTTATTACTGATATCCCCGAGAACTTTGTATCAATAACATCGGGGCTGGGTGAGGCTAACCCAAACTGCATAATAATTGTACCTCTTAAGCAGGATGAAAACATACTTGGTGTACTTGAAATTGCCTCGTTTAAAATTTTTGAGCAGTATGAGATTGAATTTCTAGAGAAAGTTTCGGAGAACATCGCCTCAACTATTGCAATAGTTAAAATAAATGCCAAAACCCGCATGTTGCTTGAGCAATCGCAGCAGCAGGCTGAAGAAATGCAGGCTCAGGAAGAGGAGATGCGACAGAACATGGAAGAACTGATGGCCACCCAAGAAGAAATGGCGAGGAAAGAGAGGGAGATTGCCTGGACTATGGATGCCATTGGTGGATTGGGTTTGATTATGGAGTATGACTTTAATGGAGCAATAACCTATGTAAATAAATTACTGTGCGACAGATCGGGATATTCAAAAGAAGAACTTATTGGGCAACATCATAGCATACTTTTTGAGAATAGGGGCTTAATAGAAACCGATGATTATCAAGTATTTTGGGACAATATGCACAAAGGAATACCTTTTGAATCAATCCTATACAGAATGACAAAAGCAAAGGAACCTTTTGCCATTAAAGGACATTGCCGCCCTGTATTTGATGACCATGGATCGCCAATAAAGGTTGTTGAAATTGCCTTTGATGTTACTGAGTTTACCAGTAAGAGCTAGAAATAACTAAATAGATTTTTACTAATATACGGGTGCTAAAACTTTTGTTTTATGCACCCTTTTTTATAATCCGAGGAGTATGCCTTCGGGCCTATTCCCATTGAATACTATAAGCTCAGGGTTCTCAAGCATCTGCTTTACTTTAACAAGGAATCCAACGGAATCTTTCCCATCAATTACTCTATGATCGTAGCTAAGTGCAACGTACATCATAGGCCTAACCTCAACCTTGCCGTTTACGGCAATTGGGCGATCCATAATGTTGTGCATTCCCAGTATCCCCGATTGGGGTGGGTTAAGTATTGGCGTTGACAGCATCGACCCAAAAATTCCGCCATTAGTTATGGTAAAGGTTCCCCCAGTTAGGTCATCTAGTCCAATTCGCCCTGCCCTACCCTTTTCGGTAAGCCCAACAATACTGGTCTCAATTTGTGCCATCGACAGGTCTTCTGCATTTCGAATAATAGGAACCATAAGTCCTTTAGGGGTTTGAACTGCAATGCCAATATCGTAGTAGTTTGGGGTTACAATCTCGTCGCCATCAATAAACGAGTTAACTGTAGGATGCTGCTTTAATGCTTCGACAACTGCCTTGGTAAAAAACGACATAAAACCCAACTTAACCCCATACTTTTCTTGAAAACCCTGCTGGTATTCCTTGCGTATAGCTATTATTTTACTCATATCTACCTCGTTAAAAGTAGTGAGCATTGCTGATTCGTTTTTAACGGTAACCAAACGTTGACTTAACTTTTTACGCAGCTGACTCATGGCCAATCGCTCTTCGCTACGATCACCTAAACTATTCTTTTGCTTGCCTTTATTAGATCCAGAAAGCACCCGATTAACGTCATCTGTTGTAATTTTTCGCAACCCGTTAATAATATCCTCAACATTCAAGCCTTTATCATCCATCATTTTCTGGGCAAGCGGGGTAACTTTTACCTTTGACTGCTCTGTAGATAAAGTTTTAGATGATGCTTTTCTCTCCTCAAGAGGTATTTCCTCTTTTGGCTTTTCAGTTGGTTTTTCTGAAATTTTAGTAACCTTTTTATCATTTTTAAGCCCTTCGGGCTTTTTAGCATCAGTATCAATAGTACATGCCACTTCGCCCACCTTAATGGTTCCTGCTTGTGCTTTGATACTTAACAATCCACTATGGCTGGCCAGTATAGGAAGGGTTGCCTTTTCAGATTCTACTTCGGCTATCTCCTGATCCTTTTCAACCCATGATGCATCGGCAACAAGCCAGTTTGCTATTTCAACCTCAGTTATTGACTCACCTGGACTTGGAATACGTATTTCTACTTTCATCTGTCTGTTTTTTGTGTTCTTTTGCCTATAGAGTTTTGTTAAAACAAATGCAAACCGAATTTGCGTTATACTTTATGCTATTCGATCAATGTTACTACTTCTCCTTATCAATCTCTTCGTACTCGGCTTTTCTTTCCTTGCGCTGACTCCCAACCTTGCACTGCAAACCACAATACTTATTGTTCAGCTCGCAATCGCATCGGCGAAAAACCTTTTGAATTATCTCTTGCTGCTGCTGATTATGTAGTTTGCTCAGACCAACTGCAGGGCTTCCGCTTGCCAACCGCGAAACCACTTCAATGGGAACTTGGGTGATATTATCGCGGATAAAGTTCCATGCTCCCATGTTCTGAGGTTCCTCCTGAACCCATAACCACTGAATTGTATTTGGATAACGGGCAATAACATCCTCAATTTGCTTTTTAGGGAATGGGTAAAGCTGCTCAACACGGACAAGAGCAATATCATTCGCTTCGAAATGATCTTTGCGCTCAAGCAAATCGTAGTAAATTTTACCAGTGCAAAAAACAACCCTTAGCACTTTCTTCTTGTCAACATTGTTATCATCAATCACCTCCTGAAACGCTCCATTACTCAATTCATCGAGTTGCGATATGCATTTTGGGTGACGAAGTAAACTTTTGGGTGTAAAAACAATAAGTGGGGTTCTAAACTCACGTATAACCTGCCTGCGCAATGCGTGGAAGAAATTTGCAGGTGTAGTAATGTTGGTAATCTGCATGTTTTGCCTTGCTGCAAGAGTTAAAAATCTTTCGATACGAGCACTTGAGTGCTCTGGCCCTTGCCCCTCAAACCCATGAGGAAGAAGCAGTGTCAGTCCTGATTTTAATCCCCATTTATCCTCAGCCGAGCTAACATACTGATCGATGATTACCTGAGCAACGTTAAAAAAATCGCCAAACTGGGCTTCCCAAATCGTAAGTCCGTTGGGAACTCCAAGGGAATAGCCATAATCGAACCCTAAAACACCATACTCCGAAAGTGGACTATTGTAAACATGAAAACTTGCCTGAGTTGAAGAGATATTCTTAAGCGGGAAATATTTCTCCTCAGAATTTTCAACTGCATAAACTGCATGACGATGTGAGAATGTGCCCCGTTCACTATCCTGTCCGCTAAGCCTAACGGGATAACCCTGATCGGCCAATGTACCATATGCCAATAGTTCAGCAATGCCCCAATCAACCTTACCACTTTCAACATGCAATTGACGATCGGCTACAAGTTTTTCGAGTTTTTTAAAAAACTGTTTATCAGACGGAAGGCTGTTTATTCTTTTAGCAACTCGCTCTATGTCGGCCTTTGCCACACCCGTTTGTGGAGATGTACAAAAATCTTCCTTTACGGAATGGCGTATATGCTTCCAATCCAACTCAAGGAAAGGTTGAATTTTCACCTTCTTTGCCTTTTTGGCTAACTCTAGTTTTTCTTCAAGTAAGTTGTCAAAACTATCAACCGAATTTTTAAAAAAATCGTTATCAATTACACCCTGTTTCACTAACTTTTCTGCATAAATATCCCTTGGATTAGGATGCTTGGCTATGGCATCATAGAGAATAGGTTGCGTAAATCGAGGTTCATCGCCTTCGTTGTGTCCATATCGTCTGTACCCTAAAATGTCAATAAAAACATCCCTTTGGAACCGCTGCCTAAACTCCATTGCCAGGCGAATGGTGTGAGCCAACGCCTCTGGGTCGTCGCCATTTACATGGAATATAGGCGATTGAATTACCTTGGCAATGTCGGTAGAGTATGTGCTGCTTCGCGCATCAATATAGTTTGTAGTAAACCCAACCTGATTGTTAACGATTAGATGGATAGATCCGCCAACCCTGTAACCTTTAAGTTGCGACATCTGAACGGTTTCGTAAACTACCCCTTGCGATGCAATTGCGGCATCACCGTGTATTATGATTGGTGCGAGTTTGGTAAAATCTTTTTGGTAAAGGTGATTAATGCGCGAGCGTGAAAGACCAATTGCTATAGGGGTTACCGTTTCTAAATGCGAAGGATTGGGAACTAAATTGAGCTTCACCTCATCTCCCTTATCGGTTTTAACTGATCCGCTATAGCCCATATGGTACTTTACATCACCAAGAGCAACACTCTCATCGTACTCTTCACCAAAAAACTCACTGAATATATTCTCAAAAGGCTTCTGCATAATGTTGGCAAGCACATTTAGCCTACCCCTGTGAGGCATTCCAATAATAAACTCTCGAATGCCCAACTCAGCACCGCGCTCAATCACTGCATCCATTGCAGGAATTAACGTCTCAACACCCTCCAGTGAAAATCGCTTTTGTCCAATAAATTTTTTATGAATAAACTGTTCAAAACCAACAGCTTGTTTTAAATGACTAAGCATGTGCTTTTTTTGCTCAGCCGTAAACACAGTGCTATTCTTATTCTCCTCGATTCTTTGCTGTAACCAGTTTACAATCTCGTTATCACGGATATACATATACTCACATCCTATTGAAGTTGTATAGGTTGATTGCAGAAAATCAAGTATTACAGACAATTTAGCTGGTCCAATTCCCAATTGCTTTCCCGCCTGAAAAACTCTATTCAAATCGGCCTTTGATAGATCGAAATTTTCAATATCGAGCGTTGGTAAATACTTACGACGCGCACGAACCGGGTTAGTTTTAGTAAACAGATGCCCGCGTTTACGGTATGCATCTATAAGATTTATGACCTTTACCTCAGAGTCAAAATGTTGATCCCCGTTGGTTGAATTGCCAGAGAGTGCAAAATCAAAACCCTTAAAAAAATTTCGCCAACCCTCCTCTACCGAACTGGGGTTAGCCAAATAATCCTTGTATAGTTTATCGACTGCTTGTGGGTCGATATTCCCTAAAAATGATTCCGATTCCATTCTACATAATTGTTTTATAGCTACCTAAACAAAGATAGCGGAAAAATAGTACAGGAACAATTCTTCAATAATTCATAAACTAACAGATAAGATCTGCGAATGTTGAGTAAATACTCCTCTTTTGCTTAATTCATTTATCCTTTTATCTAACTTTAGCCAACACTAAGTATAATCAACAGGTTAAACTAATAAATAGTAGCGATGCATATTCTTAATATGGTTAAGGAAGACCTTAACAACTTTAACGATAAAAAGAGAGGCGAAGCGTTGCCCAAATTCTTTCAGGTTTTCCCCGGTGGTTACGGAGAAGGTGACGAATTTTTAGGAATTACGGTTCCAAATCAGCGTTCAGTATCAAAAAAGTATTATCAGGACATATGCCTTAATGATCTTGAGCAATTGCTTTGGGAACCAATACACGAGTACCGTTTAACATCGCTTTTTATGCTTGTACTTAAGTATCAGAAAAGCAAAGATGAGAGTTTACAAAAGGAAATTGTTCAGCTATACTTAAAAAATATTGAACGCGTTAATAACTGGGATCTTGTAGACCTGTCGGCATACCATATTCTTGGTCCTTACCTCATGGATAAGAACAGGCAATTGCTATACGATCTGGCCAAGAGTGACAACCTTTGGGTGCAGCGCATTGCCATAATTGCAACAATGCATTTTATCAGAAATAAGCAGTTTGACGATACGCTTAGCATTGCAGAAATTTTGCTAAACCATAAGCACGACCTTATTCACAAAGCCGTAGGCTGGATGCTCCGTGAAGTAGGCAAAAAGGACTATGATGTAGAGTATGCCTTTCTTATAAAACACTACAAAACCATGCCCCGCACCATGCTGCGCTATGCCATAGAGCGATTTCCGGAAGAGGTAAGGCAGGGCTTTTTAAAGGGTAAGTATTAGAAGGATTTAAGGGTTTAACTACAACGGGCCAACCCTTAGGACTGATTTAATGGTGAAAAATAGGCGCGGATGGAAATCTGCGCCAGAAAGAGACACATAAAGCCAGTAGTAATTTACTTAAATTTATGGTAGTTGAATCTCATTTGCGCTACTGGGGATTACCACCTCACCAAGGATTGCCATCTTTTTATTGTTGCCGTTAATAGCATTTGATTGCACGGTAATAGTACGGCTTATCCGATGAGGCTGAGGGCTTACCCTGAACCAAACCTTTATTGTCCCTTTTTGCCCTGGAGCAATTGGCTTACGAGTCCAATCATTAATCCTTGTACCACAACAACCCGTAACCTGATTTAGGATAAGAGGCTGTACTCCATCATTATAGAACTCAATCTCTATATTGCCAATATCCTCTGTTACATCGTTTGTTGAAATATTGCCAAGGTTAATCTCCGAGGGCTCAAACCTAATGTATGGTCCTTTTTTCTTTAACTCTTCATCGGCTGGTTGCTGAGCAAATAGTACTACTGAACTAGCCATTAGAAAGGCATAAAGCATAAATCTTCTCATAAATATTTTATTTTTAAGATAGCTACAAACTTAGTAAATAGTTTAAAAATTATTTCAATGTACTATCTAAAAGCGTACCAAAATTTATTGCACTACATATCGTGGTATATTACTTGGCAGGCGCGCCAAGGTTTGGTAATTGAGTTGATTGCTCATCTCGCTAAACGAAGCAACACTTATGCTTAACCTTTTCTGCTTTCCAACTAACACAACCTCATCCCCAAGCTGCACATTGGGTATATCGGTAATGTTTACACTCATTGTGTTCATAGTAACGGTTCCAATAACAGGTACGCGCTTACCATGAATTAGTATGCGCCCGCTATTGCTCAACGATCGGCTAAATCCGTTGGTGTAGCCAACCGGAATTATGGCAACCTTTAGTTTCTTATTCGCCATATAGGATGTACCATATCCAACAAAATCACCACAATCTACTTTCTTTATAGTCAACACTAGTATTTGCAGTTAAAATAATGAAATTTAGGATTTAATTAACACCTATGCGCTTTATTAATCTGCAAAAAATCAAACAAATCCCACAGCTTTATTGTTATCCTTATCTAAATTAAAAGTTGAACAAAACATTACCTAGGTATGAAAAAATTAGCACTTATAACATTACTACTTGGAGGCTTTGCTATAAACTCACAAAGTCAATACACATTCCCCGAGCTAGGATACAGCTACGATGCATTGGAGGCTTTTATTGATAAAACCACAATGGAAATCCACTATACTCGGCACCACAAGGCCTACTATAACAACTTTGTTAAGGCTGCTGATGAACTTAAAATCAACGGAATGGCCATTGAAGCAATTTTCAATCAAGTGAGCAGACACCCGGCCACAGTTCGCAATAATGGAGGTGGATTTTTTAACCATAAACTATTCTGGGAAGTGATGTCGCCCAACGGTGGAGGCGAACCTAGCGAAAAACTGATGAAAGCCATTGAAAGAGATTTGGGATCATTTGATGCTTTTAGGAGTGAATTTGAAGCAGCGGCCAAAGGTCAATTCGGTAGCGGCTGGGCATGGCTATCTGTTGGCAAAGATGGAAAACTCTTTGTTTCATCTACGCCAAATCAGGATAACCCGCTAATGGATGTGGTAGAAAAACGCGGAACACCAATTCTATGTCTCGATGTATGGGAGCATGCTTACTATCTTCACTATCAGAATAATCGAGGCGACTACGTTGGAAACTTCTGGAAAGTGGTGGATTGGAAAGTAGTGGAAAATAAATACAAAGAAGCAAGCAAGAAATAATACACTAGTTTTTACTGTTGATTACAGAAGGGATTTGGCTTAGCCATTTCCCTTTTTTATGCTATACCAATGCAAATAGGTACCTTAAAATTATTTCTTGTTTTATACAACTTTGTTCTATAGTTCTAATTCGTGTTTATCAAGAAACAAATTATCTTTGCGCCTCATTTAAAAAGCGATATGATTTCAGTTGACGGGTTAACAGTTGAGTTTGGGGGAACAACCCTCTTTAAGGATATCTCATTTGCAATAAACGAGAAGGATAGGATTGCCCTGATGGGGAAGAATGGAGCAGGGAAATCGACTCTTTTAAAAATAATTGCAGGAGAACGGAAACCATCAAAAGGAAGAGTTACCGCCCCAAATGATGCAGTAATTGCCTATCTGCCTCAACACTTGATTACTGAAAATAAGCGAACAGTATTTGAGGAGGCATCGCAGGCATTTGCAACACTTTTTGAAATGAAACACCAGATTGATGAGTTAAACCATCAACTTACCACTCGAACCGACTATGAATCTGACGATTACTACAAAATAATTGAGCAAGTATCAGCCTTAAGCGAAAAATATTACACCATTGAGGAGATTAATTTTGATGCAGAGGTTGAAAAGATACTTTTAGGTCTTGGTTTTCTTCGTCAGGATTTTACTCGCCCCACCAGCGAATTTAGCGGTGGATGGCGAATGCGCATTGAACTGGCCAAGATACTACTTCAGAAACCCGATCTTATCCTTCTGGATGAGCCAACCAACCACATGGATATTGAGTCAGTACAATGGCTTGAGGAGTTTCTGGTTAGCAGTGCAAAGGCAGTAATTGTTATTTCGCACGATAGAACTTTTGTTGATAACATCACCAGCCGCACCATTGAGCTCACCATGGGAAAGGCTTACGATTATAAAGTAAACTACTCAAGTTATCTTGAGTTGCGCCATGAACGTAGGGAGCAACAGCAAAAGCACTTTGATGAGCAGCAAAAGATGATTGCCGATAACCGTGAGTTTATTGAGCGATTTAAGGGAACTTACTCCAAAACCAACCAAGTTCAATCAAGGGTTAGGATGCTTGAAAAACTTGATATATTGGAGGTTGACGAAGAAGATTCATCAGCATTAAACCTTAAGTTCCCTCCTGCGCCCCGTTCGGGGAATTGGCCCGTGGTTGCCGATGGCGTATCAAAAAACTATGGCGATAATCAAGTGTTTTCAAATGCATCATTCTCCATTGCACGGGGCGAAAAGGTTGCCTTTGTTGGTCGAAACGGCGAGGGTAAATCAACAATGGTAAAGGCAATAATGGGCGAAATTGATTTTAACGGCAAAATGGCCCTAGGCCATAATGTTAAAATCGGGTACTTCGCACAGAATCAGGCCTCGTTGCTTAATGAGGATTTAACAATTTTCCAAACCATTGACGATGTTGCTGTGGGCGATATCCGTACAAAGATTAAGGATATTTTGGGAGCATTTATGTTTAGCGGTGATAATATTTCAAAAAAGGTAAAGGTATTATCCGGTGGCGAGAGAACACGCCTTTCGATGATAAAACTACTGCTTGAACCTGTAAACCTTTTAATCCTCGATGAACCTACTAACCACCTAGATATGAGGACAAAGGATATTCTAAAGAGTGCCCTTTCTGATTATGATGGCACGCTGATTCTTGTATCGCACGACCGGGATTTCTTAGATGGTTTGGCAACAAAGGTTTTCGAGTTTGGAAATAAGGTGGTAAAAGAGCACTTCTCCGACATTAAGGGTTTCCTTGAAATGAAGAAGATGGAAAACCTGAAGGAGATTGAGCGTAAGAGCTAGGCAATGGTAATATTGTTGCTGCCAAACTTTCGTGATAGCAGATAATCAATCCCTACAAACAGAAACCCAGTTGCAACAACTGCAGCAATTACCATATTTACTGAAGACAAAGTAGCATAGGTTTCAAGCATAAATAAAGTGGAAACTCTCTGAATCCATTCAGAAGGAATTATATGCGGAAACGCAAGTAGCCCCACATTAATCATTAGCACTCCAACCAGGATCGATATCATCAAAGGGTCTATATGGCCTTTTGATCGAGGCATATCGATCTTCATTATTACCTTGCTTGCAAGATCCTCGGGTGGAGTAACCATACTATTTTTTAACTGAGCAGCTAACCACTTTTCAAACTCAGCATCTGTAGTTTCATCGTGCAAAAAATCATCTTTCATTGTACGCATTTTTATAGATTAACCGCTTCATCCTTGAGAATACTATACAGCTCTGACTTTAACCTTTTCCTTGCTCTATGGAGTTTAATCCGAACATTTCCCTCTGATATACCAACAATAGTAGCTATTTCGTTTGTAGATATTTCATCAGCATAAAAGAGGTTAACAATAGTTGCATCTTCCGGATCAAGATTTTTAAGCGCTTTGTTCAGGTAAAAAGATCTATCATTCTGCTCAATTGATCCTACTTGCTCACTGGCAACAATACCCTGCAAATTGCTCTCATTTATTTCTATTATTTCCAGATTACTCCTTCTTTTGTATGTAATGCAGGTGTTATAGCAAATACGATAGAGCCAGGTTGTGAATTTGCTTTTACCTTTAAATGAATATATTGACCGAAAGGCTTTTACAAAGGTATCCTGAGTCGCCTCCTCGGCAACATGATAGCTACCAAGAAGGCGAAAGGATAAATTAAAAACCATGCTTTTATACCGGTTCACCAGAATTTCAATTGCCCCGGGCTGGTTCTTTCTAACTAAATGAATGAGTACTTCATCGGATAAACTATCCGTTGGTGCTTCTATCATTTTTCCTCTCAATTACATAGTAAAGTAAAAGTCCCGCTCCACCAAATAGCAGAATCATGCTAAAATAAGCAGCAACTTCATCTAATACAGTATTTTGGGCAAGTATTGCTCCAAATAGAATTCCAATAGCCAATCCTGCAAAGAAAAGACCATACTTAAGTGCAACTGAAAAATTACTCTTTGGCTTTTTCAGAAAGATTGAAGGATCAACACCCTTTTCAATCATCAGCATGCGCTCACGATTTCTGTTTCTGAAGTAAAAGTACAAAATTCCGAAAACTGCTGCATGAAAAGTTACCATTGCTACAATCGGAACCATCATTTCAAGTGAATCCATTTTTATAATAATTTTGGTTTGTACTCTTTTGACTACAGCCAACTAATACATGTTACAAAATTCAAATGTTTTTTCTCAGTCCTCCCAAAAATATCCCTTCAGATCAAATACTCACATTAAATATAGCATACGTTTGCAGTACAATAGCCTTTTTTTTTCTATATTTGTTTTTTAGCGGTTCGGGTTTACTCGAATCGCTTTAACTATTTTAATCCCTAAAAGAAAATGAGACAAATTGACCTTTCACCCTATGGCATTGGGGCAGCCAGAGAGATTTTTTACAACCCCAGCTACGATCTGCTTTACAAGCATGAAACAGACCCCTCACTTAAAGGTTTTGAAAAGGGGTACCTAACTACCCTAGGTGCAATAAATGTTGATACCGGCATTTTTACCGGACGCTCGCCTAAAGATAAGTATATTGTTGAGGAGCCTAATTCGAAAAACAATGTGTGGTGGGCCGAGAAGGGCAAAAAAAGTTCTGATAACAAACCAATAACCCCCGAAATTTGGGAGCATTTAAAAAAGATTAGCGCAAAGCAGCTTACCGGCAAAAAGTTATACGTTGTTGATGCATACTCTGGAGCAAACAAGGACACTCGACTTAAGGTTAGGTTTATTATGGAAGTGGCTTGGCAGGCTCACTTTATTAAGAATATGTTTATTAGGCCAAGCGATGAAGAACTAAAGAACTTTGAGCCTGATTTTGCGGTTCTAGTAGCCTCTAAAACTACCAACACTAAATGGAAGGAGCAGAACCTAAATAGCGAGGTTTACGTTGCTTTCCATCTTACTGAACGAATGGCTGTGATTGGTGGTAGCTGGTACGGTGGAGAAATGAAGAAGGGTATCTTCTCTGTAATGAACTATTACCTCCCACTTAAAGGAATGGCTGCAATGCACTGTAGCGCAAATGTTGGCAAAGAGGGCGATGTTGCCATCTTCTTTGGCCTTTCGGGAACTGGAAAAACAACCCTATCGGCCGATCCAAATCGTGCGCTTATTGGCGACGATGAGCATGGTTGGGATGATGAAGGGATCTTCAACTTTGAGGGTGGTTGTTACGCCAAATGTATTGACCTTGACCCTGAAAAAGAGCCCGATATTTACGCTGCCATAAAACGCGATGCACTTTTAGAGAACCTTGTTTTAGATAATAAGGGTAATATAGATTTTAGCTCGAAAGAAAAAACAGAAAACACTCGCGTATCATACCCAATTTATCACATAAAAAACATTGTAAAACCAGTTTCAAAAGCAGGACACGCTAAAAAGGTTATATTCCTTACTGCCGATGCTTTTGGTGTGCTACCTCCGGTTGCCAGACTTACCGACAACCAAACACAGTACCACTTTTTAAGCGGTTTTACCTCTAAACTAGCCGGTACCGAACTTGGAGTTAAGGAGCCACAACCCACATTTAGCAGCTGTTTTGGTCAGGCTTTTCTGTTGCTTCACCCCACAGTTTACTCGCGTGAGTTGGTAAAGAAAATGAAAGAACATGGCTCACAGGCTTATCTTGTAAATACTGGGTGGATTGGCGGATCCTACGGAGTGGGTAAGCGAATTGACTTGCCCGCAACGCGTGCAATCATCAACTCAATTCTTGATGGAAGCATTGAGAATGCAGAGTTTGAAACCATGCCAATATTTAACCTACAAATACCCAAAGCAATAAAAGGGGTTGATAGCAAGTTCCTGAATCCAAGGAATAGCTGGCCCAATCCTGCTGGGTGGGATGCTGCTGCAAAAGATCTTGCCAAGAGGTTTATAACGAATTTTGAAAACTTTACCGATAATGAGGCAGGTAAAAACCTAATTAAGGCAGGACCTCAATTATAGACGAACGTTTCAATTAGATACTGAGACTTATTAACCTGAAATTAAATAAGAAAGGGGCTAAAAGCCCCTTTCTTATTTTTGTATTTGTAAGTTTTATTCAAAAACTATTTCAACCCCCTTTGCCTAAGCAGTGGGTCAATTGATGGCGCTTTGCCACGGAACTTAATGTACTGCTCCATGCCCTCACCCATTGCATTCTCAGAAAGACAATACTTGCGGAATTTAGCAGCCAGTTCTTGGTTAAACAGATCGCCAGTCTCCTTAAATGCCTCAAAAGCATCTGCATCAAGTTGTCCAGCCCATAGGTAAACGTAATAACCAGCAGCATAACCACCACTAAAAATATGACCAAAATTGGTAGTACGATAGCGGGGCACAATCTCATCAATTAAACCCAACTCGTTCATTGTTTTGGTCTCGAACTTATTCACATCCATATCTTGGGGTATATCTGCTGTGTGCCATGCCATATCTAGATAAGCGGCAGAAACATACTCAACATTTGTAAATCCTTGGCTAAACTTACTGCTACTTTGCATTTTTTCAATTAATGCATCGGGAATAGGTTCGCCAGTTTGGTAATGTTTAGCATAAACCTTAAGCACTTCAGGCTCGCCTGCCCAATTCTCCATAACCTGTGAGGGTAACTCAACATAGTCGCGAGGAACGCTTCGGCTAGTACGATCGTATTGACCGTCGGCAAAGAAATTGTGAAGCGCATGTCCAAACTCGTGAAAAAATGTTTCAGTTTCGTCCCAGCTAAGCATTGCTGGTTTATCGCCTACGGGACGCGAGAAATTGGTAACAATAGTAACCACTGGGGTAATTTTATTCCCGTCTTTATAACTGCCACTACGGTAAGTTCCACACCATGCTCCTGATTTTTTTGTAGCCCTAGGATGTGGATCGTATAATAGTACAGCCAAATGTGAACCATCGCGGTCAATTACCTCGAACGCCTGAACCTCTTCGTGATACACAGGAATGTCGGGTCTTTTTTTGTAGGTTAACCCGTAAAGTTTGTTTGTTACGTAGAAAATACCTTCGCGAACATTATCAATGGTAAGATAAGGCTTCAGTTCCTCTTGGTCAAGATTATATTTCTCCTTGCGTACTTTTTCAGCATAATACCACCAATCCCATGATTGAAGTTTAAAGTTACCGCCTTCGCGGTCAATAATCTTCTGCATATCGGTGTACTCTTCCTTAGCACGCTTTAGGGCAGGGTTCCAAACTTCTTTCAAGAAATTGAAAACAGTTTCAGGATTTTGGGCCATTTGTTCAGCAGTAAAGTACTCTGCATAATTGTTGTACCCTAATATTTGGGCCATTTGCTTGCGAAGCATCATAAGTTCAACAAATAATTTCTTATTATCAAATTCATTCTCGTTGTTGCCACGCATGCAGTATGCTGTGAGAATTTTTTCGCGCAAATCTCTACGCTCTGAGAATTGAAGGAAAGGAGTCCAACTTGGTTTTGACATATCGAAAAGCCATTTCCCTTCGTGACCTTCACTCTTTGCAGCCTGAGCAGCACCTGCTATTACGTCACTGGGTAGTCCAATCAAATCGGCTTCGTTATCAAGAATTAGCTTAAAGCCATTATTCTCGGCAAGAAGATTTTGGTTAAGATTAAGAGAAACCATGGACATGCGCTCGTTAAGTTTTTTGAGTTCGTTGCGCTGCTCCTCAGGCAATGCTGCGCCATTTCGTGCAAAATCGTCGTAAATCTTCTCAACAACCCTCATCTGCTCAACATCAAGATTAAGGCTCTCACGCTTATCGTAAACCACTTTAATCCTTTCAAAAAGATCTTGATTAAACCTTATGGCATTGCGATGAGCAGTTAATAAAGGTGTAATCTCTCGGGCAATCTCCTGCATCCTGTCGGATGTGTTAGCGCTGCTTAATCCACCATAAACAGCACCTATTTTACCCATCAACTCACCCGATTTATCGAATGCAACTATGGTATTCTCAAAATTTGGCTCATCGGGATTATTTGTAATAGCCTCTATTTCAGCATTATTCTGAGCAATTGCCTCATTGTAGGCTGGGATGTAATGCTCGTCCTGGATTAGGTGAAAGGGAGGTGTTCCAAAGGGGGTGTCCCATTCCGTAAGAAATGGATTCTGATCTTTTGCCTGTTGGCAGCTTACCATCATACTAATAGGAATTAGTAGTAGAATTAGTTTCTTCATAGTTTAACCATTTAGTTTTATTGTGATTTATAATAGCAAAATATTTAATCATCCTACAATATAGTTTAGAGTTCCTAAATGTATAAAAGTTTAGCTGGAGATAAAAATCTGAAGACTTGGCAGTACTAAAACGCCGCTATAATGATTCCATACATTCCAGCGGGGTTAGTGCAAATAAAATAGAGTTCGAAATATTACTTCAAATTATTTCCTATTCTAATTCCAAAGTAAACAGCACGGGGTTGATTTGGTCCGTACATATATCCCGGATCGCGTTCTGCACCCATATCAAAGTCGGACTGATATGAATTAAAAATATTTTTTGCACCAGCAAAAAGTTGCATGGTTGCTCCATTAATTCTAATGTCGTAGCTGAGCCTTATACCCATATCGAAAAATGAATTGCTTATGCGAAGTTCACCTTCCTCAGGATTATTGATTGCAGGGCCCCAGTATGGGACAAGCATTTTACCGGTATAAGTTCCTGTTGCGCTAAGGGTCATTTTTTTGAATGGTTTTACTTGAGCCGCAAAAAAGCCATAGTTTTGGGGTGTTCTAACAAACCTTTTCTCACCAAACTCTTGTGGAACCTCATATTTACTTTCCTGAACTGTAAATCCAGAATTAAACGATAGGTTCTGTCTAGGTGCAAAGGTAAACTCAAGGTTTACTCCATTTACAGTTGCTCCTCCATCGGCATTAACACGGGTGTAAACTACCTCTCCAGCACTATTGGGTTCACCATACTTATTGGCAAACGGGTTTTGAAGGATGGTGTAAAACCCTTCAACCAAAAAACTAGCAACGGTTTCACCAAAAGTATGATTATATGCAGCTGAAGCCATCAGGCTATGGCTGGTTTCCTGAATCAAATTCGGATCATTTTGATGTATTACCTTCC
Organism: Bacteroidales bacterium UBA5349; assembly: GCA_002410065.1. Classification (GTDB taxonomy): domain Bacteria; phylum Bacteroidota; class Bacteroidia; order Bacteroidales; family Tenuifilaceae; genus Perlabentimonas. Next base: position 157,579 of record DHQB01000006.1, read on the forward strand.
GCGCCGTTGAGGTTTCGATATGTAAATCCTCATCGAATATTTGTGGTGCTCGATACCCCTTCGCATAACTTGTCCGAAGCTGGACGCTACGGTTAATATCGTACATAAGGGTTACTCGGGGGCTTATAACATTGCCAGAAATATCATTGTTGGGTTTTGCAATATCAGAAATGGTGTACCGATCAAATCTAATGCCTGCCGTAGTTTTAAAGTTTTTGTAAGAATAATCTAACTGCGAGAAAATACCAGTAATATTCAACTGCTGATTGGCTACAACAGTATTTTCAGTGTGTGGAACAATTAGCTCTCCTTCAACTATTTCTGCGTTTTCCAAATCTGCATAACCAAATTTTATGTCTTTAAGTTTCCCTCCCTGATTTTCAAACCCAAACATCAGACCTGTTTCATTGAGTTTCATCTTGTATTGTCCACCCAAAACATACGATAGGTCATCGGTCTTTCCATAATTGCTTAATGATTTATTGGCACCGTAGTACGAATCGCGATCTACCTTTTGTGTCGATGCAAATACCGAAAGAATATCGCTCTCGCGGAAAAACTGGTCGTAGGTTACCCCACCTGTAGTAATGTTGTGGTTAACTGCTTCAGTAATATTTGATTCATGCACAGGGTATTCGAATCTATCACCTCCCCTTCTATCCTCACGGATATTAAAAAAGTCAACGCTAAGCTTACTCCTATGACCAAACCGGTGGAATGCTCTTGCTCCAACGCTTGTATTCTCAATTGACGATAGCTCTGAAAATCCATCGTTATTTGCATCAAAAGGCTTACGATTACGAACAAAACCAAACACGGCTAAACCTGTTTTAATATCGGATGATACTGCTGTTGCGCTAAAACTTGCGTTATTATCGGGTATAAGCGATGGCACATTGTCCATGCCAACACCTGAAAGCATAGTGTTAGCACCAAACTCGTACGAGTTATTTATGGGATCTTTAAGGATTAGGTTAACAGTTCCGGCAATGGCATTGCTGCCATAAAGGGTTGAACCGCCACCACGAATTACCTCAACCCTATCGACCATATTGGATGGGATAAGTTCAAGGCCATAGACACCTGCCAAGCCGCTAAAAATTGGACGACTATTAATAAGAATTTGTGTGTAGGGTCCCTCCAGCCCGTTAATTCGAAGCTGTGTAAACCCGCAGTTTTGACAATTATTTTCCATTCGTAAGCCTGGGGTAAAGTTTAAACCCTCACCTAAAATTACCGATTGGGTCATTGAAAACGTTTTAGGCGTTACGGTATTTACCACAACAGATGATTCGCGTCTACGAAGCTCATTCCTATCTCCAGTAACAACCACCTCATCAAGGCCAATAGCATCTTCGGACATTTTAAAATTGAGTTCAATGGTTTGACCCAATACAATGGTTATCTCCTTTTCGGCGGGCATATATCCAATGGCAGTTGCCACAACAGTGAATTTACCTACGGGAAGGTTAATCATTTTATAGTGACCCGTTTCGTCGGTTGAAGTTCCAATTGTGGTACCCTTAAGCACTATGTTTGCAAAGGGAACATGATCTCCTCCGTTTATTACGTGACCAATTAAATTTGCATCTGATTTTTTTTGAGCAAAGGCTGTTGATGCCAATAGTAAAGCAGATAGAATAAAAAGAAATAGATTCCTCATTTTTTTAAGAAGTTTTGTTGAAAAGATTGAAAATTCTGCAGGGGAAAGCCTACACGAATAAAAACAACAAGCAAGATGGATTTATTAAACCACCAACTTAAAATGAGAAGCTTGGGGGAGCCTTATTGGCAATAATCTGAGGTTTATTCTCGAGAACAGAATAGAAATAGTGGGATTTTAACGGTACCCACTTTCGAACACTCGCAGTAAATAAACACAAAATTGCAACTATAAACAGTAAAAGCAAACTGTTGAAGAATAGAATTTCGCCCTTAGTGTGCTGATGCTGCTGAAGCGGGTTTTCAGCCTGTTGTGTCTTGTTAAATGGGTGAGCATGAACTATTATCTCTCCGTCTGACAAAAAGTGCGAGTGCATAAAAAGCATGTTGTTGAGGAATAACCCCCCAACAATTACCACTAAGAAAATGGCAAAATACTTCTTATAAAGGTTTATCAAACCCGCTGTTTTCATGGGTACAAATATGGCAATGTTTAATAGTTCAAACAATACCTAGTTGTAGGTATTGTTAAAGAACATAACATTCAGTTGACTCAAATATCCCTTGCAGGTTTAATACTACTCTAAATAAATTTGCTTATCCTTTGGGTATTCTACACTATAGGTGAACTTTATCTTTTTGGTTTTACCCGAATCAAGTTGAGCATCCCAACTAATTATTCCGGATTTTTCATCCAGCACACCACCACTTATTTCAATGGTTTTCACCTGAATGCTCTTATCGGTAGAGATAGGTATCTGATCTTTTAATTTGAAAGTAATTGGATTACTTCGCTTATTAACTATGGTCAACTCCCACCCAACGGTTTCTGTTACTTTGCTGCCGATTACCCTTCGGGAGGTAAAATCCTTTATCCTTGTTCTTTCAACCTTAACACCATTATCAACACCAATTGGTAAAGTTATGGTATCGGCAACCATTTCGGGAGCAATGTAAGCTGTTCCGGTATAGGCTCCTTTGAGATATATTGAAGCATTGGCGTTTAATAAACTAATACCCTCCGTATTGGGTATTCTGGCTATGAGGTAAACATTTGACGACAGCTTGGGCGTTGCAGTATGCTCATAAACTGCATTGAATTTGGTTTTTTCTACTTCAACTGTAAGCGGATCTTTGCCTGTGGCAAGGGTATATGGGATTGGAATATCATAATCAATGGCAAGCATTGCTTCCTGCTTTACGGTATAGTCGGCAGAGGAACCCGAACTGTAGCTATAATCATCTAATTCTGCTTTATCATAGGCTATGTCCTTTTTAGCACTGGAACGAGAAACTGACATTTCTGCTAAAATAGGACGAGGGGGTTGAACGGGGCGGATAAACCAAGGATAAATAACTGGTGGTGTAGCCCCAAGAACTGGTTTACCCGTGCTAAAGGTGAACCTTACATTTTCCCAATTCTCGCCAGTTGCATTTGTGGCTGATGCTTTAAGCACCAGATCAATGGGCTCACCTGAGCCCTCGGTTCTTATATCGTAGGTTGGCGCCCATCCTGCGGCAGCTGTGTAATACGATATTTTAAGGGTGCCATTCACGGCCTTATTGGTCATAACGGTTATTGCCAGTTCTTGATTTAGCGATACCCTATCGGCAGAGAATGGATAAAGTCTGGCTTTTAGCCTTTCAATCTCTTTAACCAAATCAATTTGCTTACGCTTATTGGCCAGCTGCTCCTTTTTTACTAAGGTAAATCTACTCTTATAAAACTCGTGTATCTGCTTAAGTTCAACTGCATTTATCCCTGTCTGTTGCCCGCTGATTGACCTGTTGAGGTTTAAAAAAACCTCCTCTTGATCTAAAATAATCTTCTCGTTTTCAATATCCTCTTTTTGCAAAAGCAAGAGGTTGAGGCTGTCTTTTATTGGCTTTGCCTCTATGGGTAAGCTTTGAGAATCATTTGAATATCCCTCCATTATGGACAATATGGTGAAATCACCCTTACCCTCAACGGCAAAGGTTGAGCCATCAATTGTGTTGGGTAATTGTTTAACAATTAGCTTTGTTGTACCCTTGGGCAAATTTACCGTTGCAGTTCGGGTTACCTGGGCTCCCCCAATGTATAGTATAACCTTTTCAACATTGGAGGTTAGGGGTATTTGGGGATTTACCTGACCCTGAGAAACTAAAAAGCCGCATAATAGAATGGTAATAATAAAAGTCCTTTTCATGGTGCAAAGTTTTATTAATCTGGGTGAAAATTAAAGAAAATATGCAAGATCAAACCTGATAAATAAATATTAAGTGAGGTGCTTGCCTAAAATATCGTAAAACTGATCAATGTTGATTGGCTTTGAAATATAGTCAACACATCCTGCCTCAATGGCTTTCTCCCGATCCTCTGACATAGCATTGGCCGTTTGAGCAATTACAGGAATTAAAGGCCTTAAGGCCTTAATCTCTCTAGTGGCCTGATAACCATCCATTTTAGGCAGTTGTAGGTCCATAAGAACGAGGTTAACATTATCTTCTGAGTTGATTATCCTAATTGCATCCTCTGCATTTTGAGCGCCTATAAATCTGGCTTTTGTAGGCAAGATTATCTCTTTTAGCAGCAACATCGATTCCTCAACATCCTCAACTCCCAATATTGTTTTTCCCTCCCAACGGGGTAAGTCACTAACAATATCCTTAATTTTTTTCTTATCAGTTGAGTCCTCAATAGGAATAAATGGGATTGTAAACCAGAACAGTGATCCCGCATCAAGTTCTGAATCAACTCCAATCTCTCCACCCATCTTTTTAATTATCCCATTGCAAATAGCCAGTCCCAACCCAGATCCCCCATAAACTCTCGATGAGGTTTCTACAACTTGCCTAAATCTATCAAAAATCAATGCTACCTTACTACGTTCTATACCAATCCCTGTATCCTTAACAAAAAAGTAGAGTACTTGCTCACGTACCTCGTAACCAAACTCTATGGAACCTTCCTTTGTAAACTTAAGGGCATTGTTCAACAGGTTAATCATTATCTGTTTAAGTCTTTCAATATCCACTAGAATGGTTATTTCGGAATTGTCATAATTAGTATAGGAAAGATTAATTCCATTTTTTCCATGTTTAACTTTCTCTGAACTATACATTAAATAGAGTTCTATCATCAACTTTTTAAGATTGCAGTTTGAATTCTTTATCTCAAGTTGATCTGCTTCTATTTTTGACACATCGATAATATCGTTTATCAGATTAAGTAAAAGTTTTGAATTAGAGGTTATTATATCAGTATACTGATCAACCTTTTCCTTTGGAAGATCTGATTTATTCTTTAATAAACTAGCAAAGCCTACGATACCATTCATGGGAGTACGTATTTCATGGCTCATATTAGCTAAAAATGCGCTTTTTAACTTGTTCGACTCATCTGCCTTTTTCTTTGCCTCTGCGAGAAGAATATTATGTTCGTTAAGCTTTTCGTGGTGGTGTTTTTCAACTTTAAGTCTAGCTTTTCTTTGCCCATTAACTATACTCAACAGCGAAATAATGATTAGCATTACTACTAAAACAAAGGTAAATGCCATAAGAAGTTTCGCGTTATTTCTAACAAATTCAAAGGGTGTATTAACAACATTACTCCCTTTAGGAAGGGCGCTTCGTTTTATGCCATGCTTTTTTACCATAGGATAGTTAAAAGCATAATGGGTAGGCCCTTCAAAAGGCTTAATATTTTCTACCTTTTCTCCGTTTAGTATTCTTACAGCTAATTTACCTGCCTCCTCTCCGTGATTGCGCCCGTTAATGATTTTTCCTCCAGCAATGCCATGCATAAGGTAGAAATCCCATGTCCCATAAATAGGAACCCTTGTTGTGCTTGAAATAGAGATAAGTGCATCCTCATACGAAAGGTAGCGCTGTTCACCATCAACATTGAACAGCAAAAAGAGAATGGCACTTCCTTTAGAAAGCACTGAAGTATATTCCTTTAAACTATCAACACTATAATCCGACAAGATTTCAACCCTAAAAGGGTATGATTTCTTATCCAACTCGGCATTTAGCTTAACCCTTAGGGCATCTCCAGTTGTGGTTCTATCGAGAATAACATAAAGTGTTTGTAAAGAGGGATGTAAATCATTAATTAACTCCAAATTGGCCTCCAGATCAACCTCCTCAATTACACCGGTAAAGCCTTTTTTAAATTCGGTACTACTGTTTATCCCACAAAAAACAATGGGAACATCCGGAAAGAGCAATTGATGATACTCCTCCATAAACAGCAAAGCATCGTTATCGGTAATAAGAATTACATCAATCTTATTATTTCTATACTTAGCCTTTAGGAGTAAATAAAACTCTTGGAAGATTAGCTTCGAATCAATCCGCTTGGAATCGAGGCTCTCTATATACAGTTCAAACTGAAAATCCCCTGTATTTAGCGCTTCTGTAATCCCAAGTGTTAAACTATCGGTCCAGCTAATCTGTCGATGATACGAGTTTAATAATAGAATACTTTTACTCTTATCAGTTTTAGCAAAAGAATTATGCTGGAGCATTATGAAAAACAGAATCATAAACAGCTTCCAACTGAATATTCGACTAAAAAAGTTTAACCTTTGAGCAAGCATAAACTCTAGTTTGCTATTTTTGCGTATTATTAAATATATACCTCTTAAAGATACTATAAATAATATCACTCAAATATTATAAATACTTTTTTTTAATGATTAATACTGAACATGATAAGCATATAGGCATAATTGCTAAGGAACTTAACCTTACAAAAAAGCAGGTAGGCAACACCATTAAACTGCTTGATGGTGGATCGACCGTACCGTTTATTAGCCGCTACCGAAAAGAGCAAACAGACAGTTTGGACGAGGTTGAGATTGCTGCAATTCGCGATAGGATAAACAAACTTGTTGAGCTTGAAAAACGAAAGGAAACAGTGCTAAGCACAATCGACGAACAGGGCAAACTAACCGATGAACTTCGCAAGCGCATCGAAGAATGCTACGATCCGGTTGAACTTGAAGACATATACCTTCCTTACAAACCAAAGCGCAGAACCAAAGCTACCATTGCTAAAGAGCGCGGCTTAGAGCCTCTGGCTGATTTGATTATGAAGCAGGTTGAAAGGGATATTCAAAAAATTGCTCAGGGTTATATCAACAATGATGTACCAACCATTGAAGACGCTCTTGCCGGTGCCCGCGATATTATTGCCGAGTGGATAAGCGAGAGCGAAAAGGCTAGAAATATTGTTAGGAGATATTTTAAGCGTAGCGCCGTAATTAAATCGAAAGTGGTAAAAGGGAAAGAGGCTGATGGCGTGAAGTTCTCCGATTACTTTGCATGGGATGAACCGATAAGCAAATGCGCCTCGCACCGTTTCCTTGCCATGCGCAGAGGGCAAACCGAAGGTTTTCTTAAGGTTTCCATCACCCCACCTGCTGACGATGTAATGGACGACCTATCAAGGGCATTTGTAAAAGGGGATAATGAATCGGCAGATCAGGTTGATTTTGCCATAGAGGATAGCTATAAACGGCTTATTGAACCAAGTATTGAGAATGAGTTTACCGCAGAACTCAAGGAAAAGGCTGATGATGAAGCCATTAGAGTGTTCGCCGAGAATCTTCGTCAACTTTTGCTCTCATCGCCACTGGGGCAAAAAAACGTACTTGCTTTAGACCCAGGTTATCGCACGGGTTGTAAGTTGGTTTGCCTCGACTCGCAGGGAAACCTAAAGCACAATGAAACCATTTATCCTCATCCTCCACAAAAGGAGGAAGGGAAAGCGATGAGTAAAATATCGACCCTTGTTGATACCTATAAGATTGAGGCCATAGCCATTGGCAACGGAACAGCAAGCCGCGAAACTGAATCGCTGGTTAAGCGAATTCGTTTTAACCGTGAAGTCTTGGTGTTTGTAGTAAGCGAGGATGGAGCCTCAATTTACTCAGCATCATCGGTGGCGCGTGAGGAATTTCCTGACTATGATGTAACCGTTCGTGGGGCCGTTTCAATTGGGCGTAGGCTGATGGATCCACTTGCCGAGTTGGTAAAAATCGATCCAAAATCGATTGGAGTTGGGCAATATCAGCACGATGTGGACCAGCCAAAACTTAAGCAAGGGCTCGACACTGTGGTGGAGAGCTGCGTAAACCACGTGGGTGTTAACCTCAATACTGCAAGCAAGCACTTGCTCACGTATATCTCTGGATTTGGGCCACAGTTAGCACAGAATATCGTTGAATACAGAAGAGAGAATGGAGATTTTAATAGTCGTACCCAGCTAAAGAAAGTTCCACGTTTAGGCGATAAAGCCTTTGAACAAAGCGCTGGTTTCCTTAGAATTGCTGATGCAAAAAACCCTTTAGATAACAGTGCAGTTCACCCAGAAAGCTACCATGTGGTAGAGCAAATGGCTAAAGATATGAATTGCGATGTGGCTGATTTACTGAAGGATGAAGAGCTGAGAAAAAAAATCGACATAAATAAATATGTAACCAGTAAAATTGGGCTCCCAACCCTTAAAGATATTATGGCAGAACTAGCCAAACCAGGCAGGGATCCACGACAAGGAATAAAAGTATTTGAATTTGCCGAAGGGGTATACTCTATCGGACAATTAGTTGTGGGTATGACACTCCCTGGGATTGTTACCAACATTACCAACTTTGGCGCATTTGTAGATGTGGGAGTTAAGCAGGATGGCCTTGTGCACATATCGCAACTTGCCGATAGGTTTGTTTCAAACCCCAACGATATTGTTAAGCTACACCAACACGTTATGGTTAAGGTACTAGAGGTAGATGTTGCACGCAAGCGAATACAACTAACCATGAAGGATTTAGGGCAGTAAGAGTTAGTAACTACTTTATATTAGCAAACTCAAAAAAACATAAGAAAAAAACGAACCTTTTTTCATTAAACACATAATTATGAAGAGTTTATTTTCCAACTTACTATTCAAAGTTTTCCTAGCTATTGTCTTTGGAATTATTTTTGGCCTTTATTTACCCGAATCTGTAAATAGAGTTTTTGCCACTTTTAACTCTCTCTTTAGTCAGTTTTTAAATTTTGCAATTCCTTTGATTATTATGGGCTTGATTATGCCAGCCATTTCTGATCTGGGAAAAGGTGCAGGGAAACTACTTGTACTGACCACTGCTATTGCTTATGGCTCCACTCTTTTTTCGGGATTTATGACCTATTTTACCACTTCGGGCATTTTCTCCTCACTTCTGGCATCCCATGTTGATAAAACGGCTCAAATAGCTGAAACGGCGAAAGAATTATTACCTTATTTTACAATCACCATACCCGCAGTTTTAGATATTATGACGGCATTAGTATTTGCCTTTGTAATTGGGTTAGGACTGGCTTATCAGGAAAATTCATCCTTAAAATTAGTGGTTAAAGATTTTCAACTAATTATAATGCAACTGATTGAGAATGTTATTGTGCCACTATTACCCTTATTTATACTAGGAATATTTGCAAATATGACCTTTAGCGGGAAAGTGTACTCGATACTCTCGGTATTTGTCAACATCATCGGCGTTATTTTTGTATTGCACATCCTCCTGTTGCTTCTACAATATACGGTTACGGGAATACTTGTAAAAAAGAACCCGTTACGTTTATTGGCTACTATGATGCCAGCATATTTTACGGCGTTGGGTACGCAATCCTCCGCGGCTACTATTCCAGTAACTTTAAATCAAACTCTGAAAAATGGAGTCTCCGAAAAAATTGCAGGCTTTGTGATTCCGCTATGTGCAACCATTCACCTCTCGGGAAGTGTTATGAAAATTACAGCATGCGCAATTGCTATAATGATTTTGGAAGGGATGCCCTTTGATTTTACGCTTTTTGCTGGCTTTATTCTAATGCTGGGAATAGCCATGGTTGCTGCCCCTGGCGTTCCCGGTGGTGCAATTATGGCCGCCATAGGTATCTTGCAATCCATGTTAGGCTTTAATGAAGAAATGATAGGTCTAATGATAGCGCTTTATATTGCTATGGATAGTTTTGGAACAGCCTGCAATGTTACGGGAGATGGCGCCATCGCGCTTGTAGTAAATAAAATAACTAAATAACAATGCTACTTCCTTAGTTTTTTTTGTTTATATTTTCATGTTGTTTGGCTAATGAAGAGAAAAATATCTGAAAAACAACAGTGCAATAGGTGTCTAAAGAAAGTATTTCGAATTAAAAGAATAGAACTTAATTTTAATTAAGTTGTAATGAATTGCTTACTGCTCAATCCGTTGAAATCTACTCTCAATAAGTTCCTTATACATTTTCTTATAATCATCGCTTAAAAAACTTCTATCAATAAATCTCATCCATTCCCCTTTTACCCCTTCCATCTTCTGAAATATATTCTCCTGCTGTTTTGAATCTAAACCAAGTAAAGTGAACGACTTTAAAAAGTCCTGCTGGTTTATCTTTTTCTTCTTCCCATTCAAGGTTAATGCTAAATCCTCATCATCTGCTGGGTTAACCAGAACTGTGGAAACCATATCGTATGCAGGAGATAGAACAGGACCTGTTCCTTGTTGATGCAACAAAGAAAAATTCTTTAGATGCATATCAGCGTTACCCGTAAGGAAAGAGAAAAGCAGCTGCTCAGCAAAATTTACAAGGTCAAGCCCAGGGTTTGCCGAATACCTTAGTATCGCCTTACCTATTTGCTCATACGAACCATGATATTTATCCTCGGTTAACCTTTCGGTTAGCTGACACATATCCTCCATGTGCAACTTTTTCTGCTTAATGCGATCAATTCGTTTTGTGATATAGGCAAGTTTACCGCTCTGCATCCTAATTAAACTATGCGGTACAACCATAATCCCTGCAATACTTGCAAGGTGCATCGTTAAATCTTCCACCTCGGGTAGCTGCGGATAATTGGCGGTTGGTGGTTTTAGAATATAACCTCCCCACAGTCCAACAATGGCAAAACGTCTTGGTTGGCTCTTATCCTTTGGTTTCTCAAGGTGTAATGAAAGTTTCGGCTGCACTCCAGTAATAGTTATCTGACTCTGAACAACCTGTAAACCCAACTCTTCGAGCTCATTTTCGGTGTATGGGAGTTCTGGAGGTGTTGGTTGTCCAAATATTTTTCTGGAGCATGTTGGATGGAAGTCAACCTCACCCTCATTTAGCGTTTCGTAACAGTATAAGCATTTATTCATTGTGCCTCCTCCTTACTAATTGGGTGAACACTTACAGCACCTATACAATCCTTACAGCAAACCATCAACAAGCTCATTCTATCTCGAGGATTCAACTTCCAGTTAGTTTCTGCAATATCCAACAGCCAACCTTCAGGAATTAGCCCATCGAAAAAAGGGAAAAGCACATTACTTGTATAGACCGCTTCCTGCAAAGGAAGGGTAAGACTTATGGGAACAGGATTTGGAGATTGTAAGTATTTGGTATCATATAAAAAACTATACCCATTCTCATCGTGAGTAAGCCATCCTGCTGTTACTCCATGTATTCTTATATCAGCTTTCCTCATTGGCTAAAATATTGCGTGACATTGGTACTGGCCCTACCTGATGGCCAAACATTCTTAGCACCTGGTTCACCTTATCCAAGCGCAGGGTTTCCTTTCCCTGCTCCATGTCACGAATAAAGCGAAGCCCGACTCCAGCTTTTTCTGCCAGTTCGCGCTGTGTAAGTTTGGTCGCTGCCCTTCTTTGCTTAACAAATTCACTTAGTATCATAACTATACCTTTTCGGGTATAAAGATAAGTGTTTATTTTGACTTTATACCCTATCGGGTACAATTTTCTTTGTATTAATGTAAATATACCCTTTCGGGTATAGCGTCAAACAATATACTATTTAAAGTTTCAATGGCATACAATCCACTCCTTGTTCAACTGTTAAGCCACCAAAAGCCCGAAGTGGAGGCTTTGTCAAGGGCGATGATACAATATAAGCAAACAAGAGTAGCATCGCTTGTATACCCTTGACAAAGCTGGAGCTCGGGCTATCTTTGCGCAACAGGATGACAAGGAAACAACATCATGTGCAGAAATGTTCTTTTTTCTGCTCTTGATACCCCTTCCCAAGGGTTTTGCTGATTGCTCTCTTTTTGAGCAATTTGGAAAACCTTTTTAAGGATAAATTTACTTTGGTGCAATGAAGGATTTTGGGTCAATTACTGGAAGAATCGCATTATGAAGATACGTTCCCCTGAATTGTGAAAACATTATCCCTCTTGTTGTAGAAAGAGAAATAGAATTAATTGTGATGATAAAATCTTCGGGAAAATTCACTCCATTGTTTTTCAAATCTACATACAAATCGTAATTGGGTACTTCAAAAATGCAGCTTGTGGAGATATCGCCTAATTTTATTGTTTTTTCTTGATCAAAAAGATCAATAGAAATTATCACTAAAATTAACTTTTGCTCTTTGTTTAATTTGATTTCAGACCGAATATCAAAATTAAATGTGATATTGTTATGACTATTCTCGACAGGATGTGTCAAATTAAAACTAAGGAGTTCAATCCGTTTTAATGAAAAATCTATAGAATTTTCTTTCTTAACTGTAGCCATAACTTATTTAAATTGAGTACTGTTTTGTAGTAGTAAACTGAGATCTGCCAACACTACTTCCATAGGATAAGTTATTATAGTTTTGTGTTGGTTGTTTATCTACCTTAACAACAACATTGTATGAATAAACACCTATTGTTTTTTCTTTCTGATTTCCAAGGGAAATAAGAGTAGTATCTAAAACTCTCTCAATATCAAAAAGGGTATCCGCTGTAAAATTGTGTGTCCCGCTAAGCCATTTAGAAATTTCCGAAGGGCTTTTCCCTAACGCTGAGGCTAAATCCTTGTTTTTCCAGCCCTTTGCTTTTATTGCATTATCAATACGAGCAGCCAAAAGCATTCTTTTTTCAGTTTTTTCAAGTTCATCCTTTGAAAAATCCTGAAACAATTCGTCAATTAATGGGCTACTATATAATTCTGCTTTACTCATAATCTCCTTCGTTAAATTCAAGATTGCCTTCTAAATCTTTACCTTCATTAGTATACTTGATCTCACCTTCTTTGATGCGTGTGGTAATTAATGCCGACAATTTTCGTAAAAAATAATTCTCTTCTTTTAGTTTTGGGTCTTGTTGCAGTTTTCTAATGCTTTTAGGCTTATGCCCTCCTCCACCCAAAACTACCAATGATGCCCCATATCTTATGCAATACAATCTAAGATTACTATCTGGGTTATCGTATAAAGCACAAACGCCGTCACCTGGAAACCCTTCATCTAATTTAAAGAACTGTTCTCTTGCTCCTGTTTTGTGTCCTATTGTTCTTAAACGTGAGTTAATGTCTTTTAGTTCACTTAAAAATAAACTTTTATTTTCTTCTAAAAAAATCTCAAAAGATGTTTTTTGTTTTTCTACATCAAGCAAAGCATATATAGAAGCACTATTACCACTTAAACTACCAAGTTTAATAATCTTATACTTCATATCTAAAATGAGTTTGCAAATATATGCATTTAACTTATAAGTTAACTTTATTGTTAGAAATATATTCGACTCCTTAAAAAAAGAAGACAATTCGAGTTGCTTACTCCTAGCAAATATCAGCATACAATAGGTCAGGTCGAATTTGACCTATTGTTATTTTCAAAGGTAAAGAGCTAATCTATATTTCGGCAAGGAAACAAGTAAGAGAAGCGAACAATTTGGCAAAGTTATAAACATCACAAAAGAATTTAAAATCTGATTATCAACACCTTAACTCATTTCTTTCCTCAAATCCTTTTCCAATCCTTTTCTTTTCTGCCATTATCTATTTAAGTGCGACTATTTTTTATAGCTATTCAATCCCTATCCCATCAATCTCCTTCATTAATCTACCCGTTTCTGAAAGTGCCACAATAATTTTTTGATAGTGCAGAATATCCTCAAATTCTAACTTACGGTCTTTACGGTCTTTTAGCCATTTTTGGGCTGGTTGATAACCTCCAATGTAAAACTCCCAAGCCACTTGTGGAACATTATCAAAATACTGTGTATCGTTGATGTAAACCTTACCGTCACTATACTTGGGTCTGCCAACTATATTATCACCATCAACTGGGTATTGGGTAATGTACTGCTCTACTATTGGGCTTTCTAATAAATGAATTTGCCGTATCTCACCACCCAGTTTTACTAATTGCCAAAAGGTAGATACATCTTTTGGGTAAGGAACTCTCGGAAAATCTATCTTTAAAAACTCTTTATACTTCTCTCTATAGGTTGGCGAATGTAAAACAGCATAGATGTAATCTAAAATATCAATGGGTGCCAGTTCGACAGGCTCACTGACCGAACCAGACACTGAGTCTTTCGAAGTGTTTTTTTCGTTGGTAAATATTAAGCCTAATTTTTCAGCTATTTGTTCTACAATTTCAGCATTCAGGTTTGGCGTTCTTTCGGTAGTTTGATCAATAGTTTGTTGAGCGGTGGTTTCGGGGTATAAATAGAGAGGCATACTCTGTAAAGAATCTGCTGCACTATCTAATAGATGCAAATCAAGAATGTTCCTTGAAATAAAATTATATCCTTGACTTAACCCACGATTTAATCTTGTAGTAACAAATGCAAAATTATCCTTAACCAAATGTGCCATAATCTTTTCACGAGGATAAGCCATGAAACCCTTTGTAACTCCAGTATATGCAGTAAATCTATAATCAAAAGGTCTGTATTGAATTTTTGTTATTAGAAATTTATTGTTGACAATATCTTTCTTTGCAAAAGACAACTGCCAATCTCTTCCATCTTTCGTAAGACTATATTTTTTTCTAATATCATCAACTTCCAAGTTCTTTAAGTCAACAATTATTGAATCAATTTCTTTTGAATTAAATTGAATTGTAAAATTGTCTCTTTCTGTTTTTACACCAGTTGCATTAATTACAAATAAACTATCAATACTTAGTCCCTTATTGTATAATTCTAATAATTTAGAATCTTGTGGTTTGAATATATACATTGGGCTTTTCAGCTTTAAATTATTCCATTCAATATTTGAGAGAACCTTGTCTCTTAAAAAATCATACTTGTTTTCTCTTCTTCCTTGTAAATCATAATGAAATACTGTGCCAATATCATTCTTTTTTTTCTTTCCTGTTTTTACAAATATGTTAATTGAAACACCTTGCATTATGTCAAATACATTTTGGTCGGCAGAACCATCAGGACAAGTTTCTTTTCTCTTAGCGTTACCATGTAAATCAAGTATATAAATTTTATCAAAACTTCCTAAAAGATGCTTTCGCATTTGTCGATGAATAATTCCATCAATAAAACTATTATTAGAGATGTAAGCTAAAATGCCGCTCCCATTTTTGTCAATAAAATGCTGGCCATAGCGTATGAATTTTATGTAGTCATCAGAAAGTGGTTGTATATTTCTTTCATTTAAATCCTTTTTATAATCTGCCGCTAAGTTTTCAATCCATTCACCTTTATTCGTGCTACTTACACTATATGGTGGATTTCCAATTACACACATTACTGGCGTATCTCTTTTTATGTGATTGGCTTCGTTGGCTTCTGTACTTAACCAATTGGCAAATAAAGTACCTGTGTCGGGGTGGTGTTCTTCGAGACTGTTGGTGAGGTAAACTCTGAACCTTTGATTAGTTGTAGGTTTGTAGCCTGTTTCAGTTAAAAGCAAATCCAATTTTAAATGAGCCATTGCGTAACTTGCCATCAATAATTCAAAACCGTTAAGGCGAGGTAATAAATGAGTTTCTACATAATTACTCCAAATGCCTTGCTGTCCTTCAAACTTTTTATGAATAAGTTTGATTACTTCGGCTAAAAAAGTTCCTGTTCCCGTGGCGGGGTCAAGAATTTGTACTTTGTGAACTTCCTGATCTACCTGCTTGTAACCCGTTACCAAACGCTTATCGGCTGATTGGCTATTTACTTTTATGGTGGTTTTACTGGTATCGGCTAGCCCTTGGGGTAGGTCAAATTCAGTTTTTAGAATATCGTCAACAGCACGTACAATAAAATCAACCACAGGTTGCGGTGTGTACCAAACGCCACGAGACTTTCGCAGTTTGGGGTCGTACTCTGTCAGGAAAGTTTCATAAAAATGGATAATGGGGTCTTCCATCTTGGTTGACTTACCATAGTTCTTTAAAATTGCGCCTACGTTAGTTGCCAGAAAAACATCTGCAAGGCTGTCAACAATCCACTTAATACGGTCGTCAATATCGGGGCCTGAGATATACCCAAACAGCTTACGCAAAAAGGGATTTGATTTTGGAATTAATTCGGCTGCTTCCTGTCGGGTAAATGTATCTAAAGTAGTGTCGTGTAATCGAGCTGCAAACATCCCGTAAGCAACAGTTTGTGCGTACATGTCGGCAAACCCCTGTGGAGTAATGTCGTGGATCAGAACTTGCTTAAAACCTAACATTTGGCCTTTAAGCGTACTGTCTTCCTTGTGGTCTTCATCACTGGTCAAAGCCTTTCCAATAATGTCAGAAAGTAGGCGGGCTTTACCTGCCATCATTTTTGCCAGTTTTTTACTGCTCTTAATGGTTTGCCCAATATGGCTGCAAAAATCTTTGATTAGGTTTTCAAAACTTTCAAAGTTCTCAGGTAAAGGGATTATTCCCATATCCGTAATCTCTCCAATGGCAATTTTGGTAATAAACTCCCCTTCACGGTAAAAATGAAAATTGATATAATCCGTAAAGATCAGGTTATCTAAGGATGCCTTGTAACGGTCAAACTGCTCCTTATTTCCTGTTTTCTTTGTGCCGTCAAGGTCTTTGTCCCCAATATCCTTCGCCTCAATAAAACCAACAGGAATGTCCTTTTTAGTCAAAATGTAGTCGGGTGCTCCGCAGCTTTGCCTTTTGGGTTCGTTGGTTGCGCTAATTGTGGGCACTAAACTCTCCAACAACTGCTGCAAGTCTCCCCTAAACGTGTGCTCTGTTGCATTGCCTAATTTGTAGCGTTGGTTTATGTTGTTTAGGTATTGTTGTATTGTCATTTCTTAAAGTGGTTTCATGTAACTGTAAAAACATAAAATTAAGGCTAGCGTTTGGTGTATGAGCAATGGCGTGGTTCGTCACGGACAATTGCAAACAAGGATTTACCATTGAAAATTCCTACGGAATTTCCAAGTAGGCGAGGGCAAGCCATTGCTTATACACATTATTAGGCAACATTATTTTTTAAATAATAGTAAATTGCTTATATGATTATATTGTGTGTCAATTTGATGTTTTATAATATAATCCGATATGAAATCAATTACTTCATTTTGAAGTTGTACATGTTCTTTGGCGAAACTTGGATAACTCATTTTAACTAATCTCCCATCAGACTTTGTTTTAAAAATAACATCGCTTATCAATAAATTAATATGTCTAGAATCTACTTCCTCTATTTCTGCACTTTCTGTTCTATTACTGTGAGCGAATACATTTCGATTAGTGGAAAGATCCCTGATTTTTTTTATTTGGTTGTTATTAAATATATCTAGATTAATTAGAATTTTAATCTTTGCTCCAAATGAGACCACGGCAGGGTTTAATATATAATCCAAAAAGAATTTCTTGTCTTTCGGTTCTATATAATGTACTATTATTAAACTTATAAATAATTCTATTTCATTAAAGACGTGTAATGATTTACCTATATTAATGTATGTATCCTCTTTCATAGTATTATTATTAATGTTGCCCACAACGGATAGTATAAGAATAGTAGCCGACTATGTTGCACATTCCTGTCAAATTACTAGAAAGTTGAAGCGGGCTACTACCTTTCGCATACCTTTGAAACCCCAATATTTTATACCGCGTGTTAGGCCACGTTTATTTTTATTTATCGTTTAAATATTTAAAGGTGAAATCAATATCTTCCACGTACTTTATTGGTGTGATTTCTGTCCCAAAAGGATAATCTTGCTCCTTCAAATATTTTTTATAATAATCTAAGTACAAATCTACAAAATGTCTACTCGTTGGAAAACAAAAATTATGACCCATTATTAGGTAATCATAAGCTCTTAAATCCTTATCCAATTTATCACTATGCTCTGTAAATCTAATCATTGGCTTATTTGCGTCTGTTGATGAGAAGAATACGGCACCAAATTTAGGTTTAAAGTAATATATTGGATAATCACTTAAATTATACCGAGCAAACTCTCTTATAAAATCAAAGCGAGAATCTTTCGCATCACCTCTTTGTCTTTCACGTTCCTCAAGAAATACTTTATAAAGTCCACGTCTAAACAATCTACCAAGTTTTTCTTGATATCCTTTGCGCAAACTATATCTTGGTTTAAGAATTATAGTCTTTTTTTCCCAGTTTAAATTGAAATACTCTGATTTATAGCGCTTATTTTTGGGTATCTCGTTAACTTGATTTAGCAAAAGATATTTTGAAATATTTAATATCTCTTTCAACACAACCTCGACTGCTGGAGATTGCGATTGAGGCGAACCAAAATAGTGGTTACACAAATCACAAACATTATCACAAATACTATCTCCACCTAATGATTGAGGGAAAGTATGTGCTTTTTTTATAAATGAAACTTTTGATTCATCTTTATTGCACCATATACATATCCTCATATCAAATCAAAATTGCTTTAATCTTATTATCATCTATCAAGTTTTTTTAAAAAAATGTGGCCCAACTATGCAGTATGTATAAGGAATTTACTTTATATGCTTAAAGAATAATCTGTTATTTTTCATTTAGTGTCGGCTATAAATAACGCTGCATAGTATTTCAATCTTTATTAATCTCGAATTTACAAAACTTTTCCTTTGGTAGAGTTTATTTTGACTCCTTTAGATACAATATGTAATATTTAGCATCATAATACTCAATTAAGGTATTGTGTTTATAGGCTTCTCTTTTTGTATTATCTTTGTTTAAGTATATTTTGAATTTAGTTTAGCGTAAGCTTTGGTCTCTCCACAGACGAAACCGCCAATTTTTAGAGGGAGAGACACGGAAGCGAACGCGCTCAATAGTATTGGGCGTGTTCCTTTCGCTGTTATAGTTCTCTCTGGGTGCTTGGCGGTACCTGTCTGTGACTATATATAGCGGGGGTTCACGCCTTTTTTATTTATTCACATTAAAAATTTGAGTTATGAAAGCTGAGAAAGAAAATACAGACAAAGAGATTGAGGAGATAAATGAGATAAGAAAACTAATGCAATCATTAACCTTTGATGACATAGCTGATGACTTCTCAATATTTACGGAATTGGTATTAAAAGAGGGTATGAGCATAATACTATAAAGGGTCATCCAGAAAATAAAAAAACCACCCTAAATAAAGGGTGGTTAAAGTGGAGCTGGAGGGGTTCGAACCCTCGTCCAAACAAGGAACCAACTGGCCTTCTACATGCTTATCTTTCCTTAATTTTCGAATTTAGGCAGCTGGAAAGAAACCAACCTAAACCTTATCCCTAAATTTTCACCAATGGAACCAGGGAGCATCCTTTGGCTATCCCATTTGTTTTGGAGCCTCGATTCGGTGAGCCAGTGGGTGAAGCTTTCCGCGAGACTACTCGTCCTACCGCCCTTGGCAGCGGGATTAAGCAATAAGTACTTGGTACTTATTAAGCAGCGAGTGCGTAATTGTTATTTTCGCCTGTTAAAGGTCTGAGTTCCGGGATTAACGAGCCAGCTTCTCAACGCTCGACATGCTTACCAATCCATTCATCTTGCTGTCAAAACCAAGGTCAGCCCCATGAAATGGTTCTGCAAAGATACAATTATTGTGAAAAAAAACTAATGTATAATATTCTAAAAATACAATCAACTTAATATCCTAGGCCTTACATTAAACAATTCAATTCTCAATCAACAATCATTAGCACATTCATTCTGAATCCGTTTATTCTCAATTTGAAAGGTTGTGTGTTTTATACCAAACTTATGCTGGAGTTCTTTCTGTAGGCCGCTTATAAAGTTGTCAGTTTGCCCTTCGGGCATAATTAAGTGAACCGTTAGCGCAACCTGTGTAGTACTCATTGCCCATATATGAAGGTCGTGAAGGTCTATTACCCCATCTTTAGAAAGAAGAAAATCCCTTACCTCCTCAGCATTAATGTTTTTGGGCACAGCATCCAAAGCCAGATCAATTGATTCGGTGAATAAACGCCAAGCGCTCCACAGAACAACGGCAACAATTAGCATACTTGTAAGTGGATCAATCCAAAGAATACCTGTTAAACTAATCACCAACCCTGCAATAACAACTCCAAGAGAGATACCTGCATCGGCAGCCATATGAAGAAATGCGCCTCTAATATTAAGATCATGCTTTTGGCCTTTAACAAACAAAAGAGCAGTAAAAGTATTAATAACAACCCCTACACCAGCAACAATCATCACCTGCATACCAGCTACAGGCTCAGGATTCTGAAATTTTCTATATGCATCCCAAGCAATTGCAACCACAGCACCAAACAGGAATAGGGCATTGAGAATGGAAACCAAAATGGTGGTTTTGCGCAGTCCATAGGTGTATTTCCCTTTGGGTTTTATGGTTGCCAACCAAGCAGCTGCCCATGCAAAGGATAACCCAAGCACATCGCTGGCATTATGTCCGGCATCGGCCAGTAGTGCTGATGAATTGGCCATTAAGCCATAAACTACCTCTATAACTACAAACACTATGTTAAGCCCAATGCCTATGGCAAAGGATTTTTTGTGGCTTACCGAGTTACTGTGACCGTGTGTGTGTAAATGGGCCATATTTTTAGTTTCTTTATACTAAATAGGATTAGTTACATTGTTATAATGCAAGTGTGTTGTGAATATTAAAACGGAATAACATGTTGTTTTGTTTAGGGTATTAGTGTTTCAGCCTAAAATTACTCTAAAATAGTGTAAGCATCCGCTTGCACCTAAAAGTATAAAAAAAGGCTCGAGAATTACTCTCGAACCTTTAGCTTAAAATTTGATTAAAACCCTATTTGTCGTACTTATCCTCAAAGGCTTCAATTATATACTTAATTTTATCCCAAATTAAATCTGCCAAGTCGTTGTTTCCGTCGGGGTCTTCAGGAGAAATTTCAATTATGCCATCCTCGTTACCATCTGTGGCAGAGGTAATATCAACACCAACTGCGGGATTAAACAAAGCGGCTAGGTCAAACGATACGGTAAGCATTGCACTGGTTGCATCATCAAGGGAAACAACCTCATCAAACTCTATCTCCATCTCAATCTCATCATCTGTCCAGAAGATAAAAGGTGTGCCATTTATGGTCCCTTTAATAATAATGGTCTTACCGAACATTTCTGAGTTTGCATTTTTGTTCTTGTCAAATTCAAACTCAATCTCATCATAGGCTGCTACAGGAAGTTCTACGTTACTTACAATGGTTGTTCCAAGTGCGTTGCCGTCCTTCATTAAATCTATCTCAAAGGGGCCTTTAAGTTCATAATCTGTAGCAACAGAATCTGTAGCAAACAGGGGATCGCTTTCATCAAACTCAATCTCAATTTCCGAAATGTTGATTTTAAAACTTTCAAGTACTAATCCATCAGCAAGAGTATTCTTTATGTTTGCCGACCTAGTTGATTGATTGGTTGATTGAAATTTAATTGCTGTTCTGTTCTTCAAATTATCATCTTTACTGCAGGATGTTATTAATGCAGCCAGAGATACAATCATTAGTGTTTTAATTACGTTTACTGTTTTCATATTAGTAGAATTTAGTTAATAAAAATTTTTGTTTTCTACTATTAAGACGCAAGGTTTTGGAAAGGTGGTAATGGGAAGTAAAAAAAATTAAAATGTTATTTAAAAAACCTATAAGAAAGGGATACATTGAAGCTGGCTGCAAGGTTCTTGGTTTTCTTAAAGTGACTTGGCATGATATCGTCGCCTTTAAAGATATTGATTAGGTTGTAGTTAACCCTAAAGCTAGGTTTAATAACTATTCTGTTGCTTATTGCAATATTGTACTGGTAGCCTGCGAGTATACCATAGTCGAGGTTGGTATAGCTATTGTCAATACTTACTCTAACTTTTTCTTGCTTCTCTTCGGCCATAGATAGCCTAGCAATGTAACCTCCAAAAATTACTTGGCTCTGGTTTTTTTTACTATTCCAATAGTAGAATGCTTGAAGCTTTGAGTAGTTTAAATTGATGTTTTTATCAACAAAACTAGCATTTATATACTGCTGATAGTTTTGGCCTGTTTCTGATTTCCAAAGGAACTCCAGTCCTATCTGGTGTCGATTATTAAATTCAACTTTAGATGAAGCGCCAATATCCTGATGGAAAGTAGGCCGTGTATTCCCAAGTTTTTTGGGATCAAGTCCATTGCGGGTCTCATGGTTTAGCAACCAGGTATTCTTGTAACCATACACCAAGCCAATTTCTACAACCCGAAAAGCAAAACCTGAATATTTGCTGGGTTCAGAATAAATAGCATTTTGTTTTTTTGTGAAATTTGGTAGAACAGCATCGTTGGTAGCCAAATAATCATATTGATTAAAGGTGCGAGCTTGTATCCTATCAAAAGTAACACCATCGTTATCTATAACTCTACCCTCAGTATTTACATTTTTAGCCAATTCTGCCAACCCCTCTTCTGAAACAGTAGATGATGTAGCTCTGTTGAAACGATTTACGGGTGGAGTTTCAATATCTACCTTACGGGGCTGAATATCCTCTCTGTCCTCTTTAATAGGGATCGTTTCACCTAATATTAATTCTTCTGTTTTACTTTCTTCAATATGCTGTTCTGAAATAATGATAGGTTGAATGGCCTGATCGGCAAGATATTTAACAGGTAATAGCATTAGGAGTATAATAGCAGCTGCAGCAGCAAAGGGTTTCAGATATCTCATGGCAACCACTCTAACCTTCTGGGGTTTAACCTCATCCAGCTGTGCCGAGATATTATCCCAGGTTTCAATGAAGTCCAGTTCATCCTGTATTTCGTTCCATACAGAGTCACTCTCATCAACATTAACCTGCTGAAGCCACTTATTGTAGTCTATGTCAAACTTATTGCTTGTCATTGCTTACTGAGTTCATATTCGTAAAGCCATTTCTTCAAAAGGTTTCTTGCCCTCATATACTGAGATTTAGAGGTTCCCTCAGTAATACCTAGTCTTTCTGCAATTTCTTTATGCTGTAATCCCTCAACCGCAAACAGGTTAAATACAACCCTAGCGCCATCGGGTAGTTTTTTGATGTGAAAAAGAATAACCTCGTTTGTAAGCTCTTGAAACGAGAAGTTTCCCCTCTCCTCTTCGTCGGGTTCGTCTGGAAATTCATCTAGAAACACAAGCCTCTTCTTTTTCCTAAAGTAGTCGATGGCTGTATTGGTAACAATACGCCTTATCCAACCTTCAAGCGAGTTATTGGGATTAAAACTTTCAAGACTAGTAAATACCTTTATAAAAGCATCCTGAAGAATATCCTTCGCTTCAGACCTATCACCACTATATGAAAGGCATATTTGAAACATCCCCTTAAAGAATTTTTGGTAAAGTTGCTTTTGCAGCCTTCTGTCATTATCAAGGCAACCCTTCAGCAACACCAAATCTTCGTCACGTGAACTAACAGCCATGGCACAAAAGCCTATTCATTTATTATTAAAGTGGTTGATTGCTCTATTCTGTTGTAGAGTAAAGTGTAAACCTGAGTATTTATGTACTTGCTCAATAGGATATACTCTTTATCGTCAATTATGCCAACAATTGCACTGTTTAGCATCTCAGGGGTGATAATTGAAAACCAATAGGATGGATTCAACTGGAGATTTCCTACATTTGTTGCATCCTTATCAAGAACCACCTCAGGCCCACCATTCCTATTGCTGCCCAAGATTTTAAAAGTTAACGGATCATTAACCACCATAACAATATGTTTCGTGCCACTTCCATTCGTGAACTTGCCTTTAACCATTATGCAGGGTTCAATATCGTCAAGGTAATCCTCTATTATGTTGCCTAAACCTTCTTGTAATTCCAATGGATCGCCTCCCTCGTTTAAATCCTCAAGCCATTCAATTAGATCTTCAACTAAATCACTTTCCTCTTCGTCGGGTTGAAAGGTGTAGGAAAATGATATAGGATTGTATACGCCCTGCGGAATATCTAACTTTACACTAACATTGTTAGAAGTAGGCTTTATTACAAAAAAATCTCCGTCGTCAAAGCTTCGGGTTAAGAAAACATCACCACCTTCCTCTCTATAGCCAAGAATGCTGATGGATTTTAATCCTAGCCCAATTTCTTCAATTACAATTGAGCCTCCCAAAATTGGTTCATCCTTTATCGTAAAATTCATCTTAAATTTTACCGGGAGTGTATAGTCTTCCTTTTCGCAACCGCTTATTATCATTAGCAGCAGCACAAAAGGTATGATTGACCATTTACAGTATTTGCTTTTCATAACCGTTAAAAATATTGCTTATTCACTAATAAGACGAGTATATGGTGAAAAGGTTGTAATCCTGTTTTGAATTATTTTTAACGGGTATCCTCTTTGGGTGTATTTTAACCTAAAAATTACATCAATTTGATATAACTATAATAATAGATTGCTTAAAATGTGCAACTATTTCATTTATTAAGCCTGTTTAAATAAAGTACCTAGATAAGTTTTTGCTCCAATGCTATTTTTACAAGAACAGCGGTATTGCGTGCATTGAGCTTAAAGAGCAAGTTTTTTCGGTAGCTGTTTATTGTTTCAACCCCCAAAAATAATTTTTCCGCAATCTCAGGGTTTGTATACCCATCGCAAATAAGTTTTAGGAGTTCTGTTTCGCGAGGAGTAAGGAATATTTGTTGATCCGATTTCTTTTTCATTAATAAATCAACCTCATGGCAAAGAAAAGTTTCACCATTTAAAACTGCTTCAACACCCTCCACAACCTCCTCGGGCATGCAATTCTTAAGGATATAACCCGAAGCACCATTCTCTAACATCTTTCGGATTATAGTATACTCGTCGAAAGTGGTTATTGCCAGCACTTTAACTTCAGGATGCTTTTCAGTTATCAACTTACAGATATCTAATCCATTGCCATCGGGCAAATTAATATCAAGCAATACCAAATCGATATCTTTTGTGGCCACTAAAGTCAAGCATTCTTTGGCTGATGAAGCAATAGCCACTAATTCTCCTACCCCCGATTCGGCAATAATACTGGCTAAACTTTTTGCAATCAGAGGATGGTCGTCAACAACAAGGATTTTGCTCATCTCTAAAAAAGTTGATTAGTGACAGGTGTCAATTTCTTGAAATTTTGCTAACAATTAAATTCAACGGAAATTTCTGTTCCTTTCTCAGGTGAGGATAGTATGTCAATCCGTCCGTTGAATGAAATAACCCTGGACTGAACATTATTTAGCCCTCCTGCCCTACTCATATCTATGGACTTAGCATCGAACCCACGGCCATCATCGTAAACCGTTATGCTAATTCTATCCTGCTCCTGAACCAGTTGCACGTTAATTTTACTCGCATTTGCGTGCTTAAGTGCGTTGTTTACCAACTCATTCACAATGCGAAACACAGCAACTTCCAACTTTTCATCAACTCGTTTCTCTGTACCATAAAAATGATAGTTAGCCTTATCAATACTATTGCAAAAATCGCTAATGGCTGAGTTTAGTCCATACCGCACAAGCGATTCGGGCATTAGGTTATGGGCTACTCTTCGGAGTTCCTTTATGGAATTGTCGAGCATTTCGAGTGCTGAGTTAAAAGCACCCACCTGCTCCTCGGGGATGGTTAAGCTACCTTTCATAGTGGCAATTTTATGTTTTGCAACGGAAAGCAATCCGCCTAATCCGTCGTGTAAATCCTTTGATAATCGTGTGCGTTCAGCTGTTTCGCCCTCAAGGAGCGACTGAGCTGCAATGAGCATTTTTTCTTGTTCAAGCTGAACAATCTTTTGCTCTGCCATCTTTCTCTTTTGCGATAAAAACTTATAGCTTGTGGCAAATAGAACTAATAAGATGATAATCAAAACTCCTCCTAGGATTGAAAGAAGCAAAGTTAATCTGCGTTGCTTCTCCAATAAATTAATTCGAAGTTCTTTCTTTTCGGTTTCATACTTTACTTCCGTCTCTGTTAACGCATTTAACATTCGCTCCTGATTCTGTAACGTAATTCGCTCAACTCGGCAGTTGTATAAGCTATCGGCTTTGTCGGCATCGCCTTTTAGAACATAAAGTTTAAACAGTTTGTCCTCTAGCCGTTGCATCAAAATATGGTTTTCCT
Organism: Bacteroidales bacterium UBA5349; assembly: GCA_002410065.1. Taxonomy (GTDB): domain Bacteria; phylum Bacteroidota; class Bacteroidia; order Bacteroidales; family Tenuifilaceae; genus Perlabentimonas. The sequence continues at coordinate 183,486 of DHQB01000006.1, forward strand.
TTTCGGCAAACTCGTTGGCTTTAGCGGCATAGTATTCTGCCTTTGGTATATCCTTTAGCGAAATATAGATATCGGTTAGCTGTGCTGATTGGTCGGCTATGAGTGTTCCAAATCCATGTGCTTCAGCAATTTTTAAAGCTTTATGCTCGTATTCTAAGGTCTTTGGTGTGTTGTTTTGTGTAGTATAAAAATCCCAGCCAATGGTGGCTAGGGTTGCTGATTCTTCAAATTTATTACCAGCCATTCTAAATTCTTCAAGTGCTTTCCTGTAGTATTCATTTCGTTGCTTATAATCAGTCTCATATAGTCCAACTCCTCTATTTGTATAGCCATTCAGAGTGTGATCGTTAGTTTTTTGAGCGTATGCAAACGCCTCGGTATAGTGTTGCTTTGCTTTATCGTGATGCCCCATATTGTAGTACAAAACAGCAATGTTTACTATTGTGGTTCCAATGGCTTTAAAATCATTCTGTTTTTCAAAATATGGAAGTACAGAATAAAAGCAATTGATTGCAGAGTCGGGCATACCCGCTTTTGAGTAGTTATTTGCCAGCGCAAAGTAAGAGAGAGTTGCCCGTTTTTCGTCACCAGCAGCCTTTGCCCATAGTATTGATTTTTGAAGTATTGAAATAGATGAATCAACCTGTGAATTAATAAAGTATCCCACCCCAATAAAGTTTGCGAATGCCGCCATCGCAGCAGTATCATTTTCGGCAGTGGAACGCTCCAATCCAGTTTGCGAAAGCTGTATCGCTTTGTTTGTGTTGGAGTACATAAGCGAAATAATTGTACTCTGGTACACCTTATTTCGCTCAAGTGGCGCAAGGGTATCAGCCGCAGCTATACGCGTTTCAATCTCTGTAGAATTGGATGTTTGGGCTTTAACCGTTTGAAATCCAACTAGTAAAATAAATATACCTGCAATAAATTTACACATTGCTTAATTTTTTAGAGTGAATGCTAAGCCATAGAATGGTAAAATTAAGTTTAATAATTGTCCCAATTACATAACGAATAAAAAATAATTCACTCAAGTATCAGCATCATTAGTAGATATTAATTATTTGCTGTTAACTAGATTAACACTACTACAAAAATAAGCTATCTAGGTTTTATCAAAAACCCCCTTTTGGGGGTAAAATCAACCCCAAACAACTCAATACCTTTGAATCAGATTTTAATATCAATAATTACCTAACTAAACTATTTTTAAACTATGAAAAAATTAACCTTTATTACTATTGCCATGCTGTCTCTTTTAGCAGTTTTTACCTCGTGTGAAAAAGACGATGACAACAACCCTAAAGAGGAATTTATCCTTATTAACGAAAACATCACTGTAACCACTACCTGGACTGCCAATAATCTATATGTGGTTGAAGGAGATGTGTATGTTGATGCAAACATTACTATTCAGCCCGGAACTATTATCAAGTTTAAAACAGGGGCTTCCCTAAATTTTGGGTATAATGAAAATACTACTATAACTGCAAACGGTACTGCCGATAAGAGAATAGTTTTCACTTCGTTTAGTGCAACTCCAACACCAGGCGCATGGGAAGGTTTGTTCTTCTATAACAATACGCTTGAGAACTCAAGCCTTACCTACTGCGATATTGATTATGCTGGCGAATCGATTTATGAAGCTATAGGCATTTACTGTAGGCTAACCTTCAATAACAACCGGGTTCGTTATGCAAAAACATTGGGAATTGGGCTTGACTACGACGGTTCGTTTGTTGCAATGAATGGGAATACCATTGAGAATTGTGGCACCCATGCTATTTCCTTGTATTCAAGTGTAATACATACATTGGGCACAAATAACACTTTTACCTGTGGAACCGGTTATGGGATTAACGTTGTTTCTGGTTATGTTGAAGCCAATGATGGCACAAACTTAACCTGGAGAAAACATACCGTTCCATATATCTTTGAAGGGGCGGTTTATATTGAAACCAACCTTACCATACAGCCAGGTACAATACTTAAATTCAATGCAAATGCATATATTAATTTTGGCTATTCATCTACAACTACAATAAATGCCATTGGCACAGTGACTGAGCCTATTGTTTTTACATCGAGCAATTTAACCCCAGCCGCTGGAGCTTGGAATGGCATTGAAGTATATAACAATACAACCTCTAACTCAAGGTTTGAATACTGTGAGTTTAATTATGCCGGAAAGGGTGCTTACGATTACAGTGCTGGATTATACATAAATGAAATGGACGGATTAACTGTTAAAAACTGTGCCTTTAACCATTCAGCTAAATGGGGTATCTTTTTACAGTATTGCTCATTATCAGCACAAAGTACTGGTAATACTTTTAATGCATGTGCATCAGGAGATATAGGAACTCTTGATTAAGAGCTAGCAATTAACAAAGAAAGGAAATCCTTTTGGATTTCTTTTCTTTAATCATCCTCATACGCTAAGTACATTTTGAAAATCAATAACGCTGAACTTCATGCTATTCCAATGTTACATTCACAACGTTTTTATTGTTCGTAACTTTTAAATGAACCAAAAAGTTGAGTTTTTGTTATGAAGTAATGTTTAGGCATAAATTATAGTTTTTCAATTAAAATAATATGTTTTTTCGATACATCGTACAGCTATATTTATTTACCTTTATGTAAGATTTAGGATAAACATAAATAGTTTCTAATTTTTCTCTTGATTAAATAATTTTTAAAACCCAAAAAATAATCTGAATTATGAAAAGAACATTCGCAATTATTGCTGTTTTATGCAGCTTTACCCTATTGGGGGTTTCCCAAAACACCTTTACTAAAGGTGATAAAGTAATTAATGCAGGTATTGGCCTTGGAAATGCCCTTTATACCGGAAGTGGCTATACCAGTAAAACACCTCCCCTTTCCCTGTCGTTTGAAATGGGTGTAAAGGATGAACTTTTCGACGAAAAAAGTTCCTTGGGAATTGGTGGTTATATTGGATACTCTGGAGCAAAATATGAGTACTCTGGTTATGGTACTGATTATAGTTGGAAATACACCAACTTTATTTTGGGAGCAAGAGGAGTAGGACACTATCAGCTAATCGATAAATTTGATACCTATACTGGCTTGCTGCTCGGTTACGACATTGTTACTTCAAAGTTTACGGGGACAATCCCCGGCGGGGATAATTATTCCGCCTCTAGCAGTGGTTTTATTTGGGCTTGGTTTGTGGGTGGCCGCTACTACTTTAATGATAAGTTTGGGGCTATGGCTGAACTTGGTTATGGCATTTCATACCTAACCCTAGGGGTTTCATATAAGTTTTAGTATTCATTAATTGGTTTTTTAGTCACATTATTGAACGTGTAAAGCTCTGGCAACAATTTTAATAAGGTTGCAATGGGGACTATCGGAGCAAGTGAATAAGAGATAGCAATTAACAAGAAAAGGGAATCCGTTTTGGGTTCCCTCTTTTTATTGTACTCCTCAATTTCTATCAATGCATTTAAGCTAAACTTCTTGCAACGGAGAGGATTTTTCAGCAGTTTTGTTAAAGTCTAGGTGATACATTGAACCTTACTATTGATTTTTCAAATCGGTTTTAATAAGTATCTCCATCGCGGCTTTGTGCGAACGAACTTTCTTATTTAATCTTTTAAGTTCTGGGGTAATACTATTGCTCAAAACTTCTAATCCCAAAAAATTAGAGTCTTTCCATGTATAATATAGTTTTTCCTTTACGTACAATGCACCGTCTTTCGAAAACCCGAAATTATGGTTGTTTTGCCCATAAAAGAAAGTGGTATCGCTATCGGCGGTTAAAAGGTTATTGCCACTTCGTATGTATTTTGCTTGGGATAATGCCAAAGGGATTATACTCGTAAACATATCCTTATGTGAACCAAATCTAGTTGTATCTACCGTGTATTTTGGCTTGTACTTTTGAGGAACATATATAATCAGGGGTACCTGATAATTTTTATAGAGCTCTTCATTCGGAAAGTTAAAGAGGTTTGGCCTTGCATGGTCCCCTGTAATAACTACAATTGTATTTTCGCCAAAATCTGAAGATTTAATTCTTTTCAAAAAGTTTCCTAAATAATGGTTGGCATATTGGAATGTAACTAACTGTTTTTCTGCAATTAAAGGATCTGTAATTAATCGTTCTTCAAAGTCTTTATCCATACTCAACGGATAGGGTTTATACGACAAGGGAACCCCATAGGGTGTATGGTTGGTTGTTGTCATTATGAATATAAATTTTTGTTGATTGGGGTTTTCCTTTAGCTGATTAATTGCCCTATCAAACACAAACTCATCATACAATCCCCATTCGCTTTTAGTGGCACCACTTATTGATTTTTGAATTGCTTTTTCGCCTTCAACAATCTCAAAGTACTGTTTATATAAATAGTTCTCTAAGTTTCGCCAGGACAGCCTTGCGCCAGTAAAAAAGGATGTTTGGTAGCCTTTGTTTTTAAATGTTAATGCCACACTGCTCGATAAACCCTTTTCTCTGTATGTTGATTGTGAAATAGGATGAAGTGGACTGCTCAATAAAATTTCTTCAAGTGAGTTAATTGTGGTATTGCTTGAGGATACAAAGTTTTTAAAAACATAGCACTCCGGTAAAATATCTTCAAGTTCACCCAAAAGGTTCAATGTTTCCGAATGATACTCCATTAAATATTGGCTCATGCTCTCCATCATAACAAATACAACATTTGGAGGATTATTCTCTAGAAAATCATTGAATGGAGTTACATCTACCAATTCATTAGTTCCCAAATGGTTATTATTTATTTCGGATATACTGCCAAATCCACTTCTCTGTATAGTCTCTTCAAGGTTTGTGTTGATGTTTTGCTTCTTTAATTCGGCAATTGCATTTTGAATGCAAAAAAAGCTATTAAGCCCTATTTTATTGATAAACAAATTGTCGGATACTCCTGTATTTTGCATTCTTAGTGGAAAAGTTCCCCATGAATTACGCAATCCAGTAAAAAACAGTACCATACTTGTAAAAACAATGAGAATCGATATTACTAATAGTTTAAATTTCCCTTGATTCTTAACAAGATTGATTTCCGTTTTACCAATTCTTTTTATTATAAACCTTGCAATAAGAGAATAGATTATAAGAAGGAGGACTATTTTGATTAATGGGTAATCTGTCCACATAGATTTTAGTACAGCATTGGTATCGTCTTTAAATAAATCAAAAACCAAAATATTAAAGTGATCTGCAAAAAACGAGAAATAATAAAAATCTGCAACTACGCCAATTACAATAATTATAGTGATTATTACCCCGTACCACAGTAGAAACTTATTAAAAACCTTTTTGTATAACAGAATGCTCTTTCCTTTAACAATGAAAAAACCAAGGGATAAAGCAAACGGAAGGATTAAGAAATAGGATATCGACATGGTATCTGTCCTAAACCCCATTATGAATGCCTTAAATATTTCAGAAATATGCTCGCTAAATTCCAGTTCCTTACCAAAAGCGAATAAAAACACTATTCTGGCCATGAGAAATATGGCTAACCAAAAAAAATAAACCTTAACAATACTCCAAAAGGCTGAGATATAGGAATTAATTTTTTCTTGCATTTTTTTCAATTTCTATTAGTAGAAAATCTAATAATACATCTTTATCGTTCGTAACTATCCTTAATTAAAAAGTGGGAATTAAATCGAAAAAAATCAATTTCCACCATAAAACTATTGCTTTTTTCTCGAATTACAATTCAATTAATTTGCGGGGTAAATAAGATGCGGTTTTACTCATCCTTTTCTATGTGCTATTCAAAAACGGAAAATATTTGAGCAAAGGTGGTATGGATTTTGCTTGCATTATGTAATGTAAGAATCATAAAACCCTAATCCAAAGTTTTTCTTCCGCATAGAGAAACAATAAGCTGAGAATTAATCAGTATAGATTATTAATCAACTAAAACTTTTACTTATGAAAAAAAAATTTACTTTACTATTTGTTTACTTGCTGTTACCCTTTTTAACATTACAAGCACAAAATTGGACACAGATAGGAGCTGATATTAATGGTGCTACTGGCGATTGGCTAGGTAAATCGGTAAGTCTGAGCTCCGACGGCACGGTGATGGCAATAGGGGCACCTTCAGGCAAAAACCACGCTGGCTATGTGCGTGTCTATCAAAACCTAAGCGGAGCATGGACACAAGTGGGGTCCGATATTGATGGTGAAACTGCCTGGGATCAGTCAGGCCACTCGGTAAGCCTTAGTTCCGATGGTACGATAGTGGCCATTGGGGCACCTTGTAGATATGAAAATATGATCGATGCTGGTTATGTGCGTATCTACCAAAACCTAAGCGGAACATGGACGCAGGTGGGGGCTGATATTCATGGTAAAACTGGTGGTGACGAGGCAGGCTTCTCAGTAAGCCTTAGTTCCGACGGTATGGTGGTGGCCATTGGGGCCCCTCGTAGAGCTGGAACAGACGAAGAACCCGCTTCTGTTTGCATTTACCAAAATCAGGGTGGTACATGGACACAGGTGGGTGCAGATATTAATGGTAAAGATGCTAATGACGAGATAGGCTACTCGGTAAGCTTAAGCTCTAACGGAGCAGTGGTAGCTATTGGAACGCCATTTAATAGGGTATACAATGAAGATAATATAGGCTATGTAAGTATCTACCAAAACCAGGATGGTACATGGACTCAGATGGGTGCAGATATTTATGGTGAAATTGGTTCAGGTGTATCAGTTAGTCTAAACTCTGATGGCACGGTAGTGGCTATTGGTTCACCTTTTGACTCTGGAAACGGCACTAATTTTGGTAGTGTACGCATCTTCCAATACCAAGATTTAAGCGAAACTTGGGTACAGGTGGGTGCCATTGATGGGGAATCTACCTATGAAAATTTTGGCGGGTCAGTTAGTTTAAGTTCCGACGGTAAAGCGGTGGCCGTTGGGGCAAGGGGTACTAATAATAATAGAGGCCATGTAGGCATCTTCCAAAACGAGGGCGATAATTGGACTCAAATAGGAGCAGATATTGACGGAGAGGCTGAAGATGACGCTTCGGGCACCTCGGTTAGCTTAAACTCCAACGGCACGGTGGTGGCAATTGGGGCACCAATAAATGGTGGAATTAGCGTTCAGGCAGGTCATGTAAGGGTTTTTCAACTATCAACTACCGATGTCACTAGTATACCAACCAAGACTATCTCAATTTATCCAAACCCAACCAGCGGATTAATAAACCTTGAGTTTACTGGTGCTTCAACTTCGCTCAACGCCAGCAGTATCCAAAAGTTAACCCTTTACGATATAACAGGCAAGCAGTTGGTAGAGAAATTAGAAGTAAATCAGCATGAAACCATTGACTTGTCAGGGTTCACAAACGGAATTTACATCCTCAGAATAGAGGCAGATTGCGAAGTGTTTACAACAAGAATAGTGAAAGAATAACCAATTTTTCATTTACATTGCCCAACTTTTAATTTTAGTTTACTACCAACCTAACTTTATTACAACTCATCCCGATGATTCAACAGCTCATCGGGATTTTTTTTTATTAGGAAGTTGGTTGCTACAACTTTGTTCTCAATAATTATAAAACAGGGAACAATGAGATATATTTTAGTTGCAATATTAACAATCATAACTGTAAGCTCAAATGCACAAGTTATTGTTAAAGGGAAAGTTACTGACAAAAGCGGAAGCCCTTTAATTGGGGCCAACATTATTGTAAAAGGAACCTACGATGGAACTGCTACAGATTCCATAGGTAATTATTCTCTAAAAATAACATCGGATAACCCCGTGTTAATTGCCACATACATGGGATATATCAACCAAGAGATTCAGGTAATACCTACAAATGGATTAGCCGAAATTAATTTTAAACTAAAGGAAAGTGCAAATCAACTTGAGGGTGTAGTAATAGCTGCAGGTATATTCGAAACAGCGGATAGAAAAAGGGGTGTAACCCTTCAGCCCTTGGATATTGTAACAACCCCAGCCGCTGCAGGCGATATTTACGGTGCACTAACTACCCTACCCGGTACAGCCACAGTTGGCGAGGATGGACGCTTGTTTGTTCGTGGAGGCGATGGCTACGAGAGCAAGACTTTTATTGATGGTTTACTGTCGAAAAAGCCCTATAACTCAAGCGTTCCCGATTTACCAGGGCGTGGCCGATTCTCCCCTTTTCTTTTTAGCGGAACAACATTCAGCACGGGTGGTTATTCTGCCGAGTATGGTCAGGCATTATCATCGGTACTAATACTAAACTCCTATGGTTTAGCCAAGGAAACTCAAACAGATATTTCGCTTTTGACGGTTGGAGGTGGCGTTACGCAAACAATTAAGTCCGGAAATTCTTCCCTATCTGCTGGTGTTGAGTACAATAATCTTGAACCTTACTACAGGCTAACCTCACAGCGCTTTGAGATGAATAAATATCCCGAATCGGTTGGGTTAACCTTGGTTGCACGACAAAAAATAGGCGAAGAGGGAATGCTGAAACTATTCAACACCTATTCCGGAACAGAGGTGGGATTGAAATACCCTGACTTGTCAACTCAAGGCTCCATGTCGAATATCGCGCTTAAAAATCAGAATAACTATACTAACCTAACGTACTCCGATAAACTTGCCAAAGGATGGACTCTGAAAGGCGGCTTGGCCTTTACTTACGACAAGAATAATCTCGACCTACAATCGTTCCTTGTTGATGAGTCGAACAAAAACCTTCAGGCAAAAATCACTTTAAAAAAGAAATTTAGTGAAAACGCTTCTTTTCTATTTGGAGCCGAGGAGACCTTAAATAGTTACAATCAGGATTATACTGAAACAACCACCACGTTTAGCCATAATGCCAGTTTTGATGATTTTAACTCGGCTATTTACGCCGAGGGCGATTACCGTCCAGCTAGCAAAATAGCATTAAGAGTAGGGTTTAGGGGCGAACATAGCAGTCTCTTGAGTGCCTCTAATATTGGAGCAAGACTTTCGGCAGCGGTAAAAATTACTAACTCTTCTCAGCTATCGCTTGCCTACGGAAATTTTTGTCAAACACCCGAGGAAGATTTGCTACGTTTTACTCACAATTTAGGGTTTGAAAGAGCAGACCATTACATCGCTAATTTTCAGTGGGAAAAAAGTAACAGAATATTCCGAATTGAAGCCTACAAAAAAGACTACAACAACTTAGTAACCTATAATCCCAATGAATTATGGAATGGCGAATATTATAAAAACTCAGGGAAAGGACACTCACAAGGCGTTGATGTTTTTTACCGCGATAGGGAAACATTTAAACTGCTTGAGTTTTGGGTTTCATACTCATATGTTGATTCTAAGCGCCAATACCGCTACTATCCCGAAATGGTCACACCATCATTTGCACCAACGCATTCAGCAAGTTTTGTGGCAAAACAGTGGGTTCAAAGCATAACAACTCAATTTGGATTATCAAGCACATTCGCAACAGGTCGCCCTTACGACAATCCCAATAGCGCTAAATTTATGGATGGTCGCGCTCCCTTTTATCACGATATTAGCATAAACTGTAGCCATTTAAGGACAATATTCGGTAAATCAGCCATTATCTACGCTTCCGTTAATAACCTATTAGGGCGTGATAATATATACGGCTACCGCTACTACAATCAGCTTAACACCGAAGGTATTTACGAAGCCTTTCCCTTAAAAAGTGAGAGCAAGAGGTTTTACCTTTTAGGAATATTTATAACGCTGTAGGCTGAAAAACGTGGCCTTAACACATAAACTATCAATAAATTATTAATCATAAATACAAACAACTCACTAACTAAAAACTAAAACAATGAAAACAATAATCGTAACAACAATCTTCCTAATGGTATTAGGAATTGGAATGGCTCAACAGCCCAATTTTGAAGACGCTATGAAGGAAACAATTACAATGTACGATAGCGCAAAAGCAATAACCGATTTACAAGCAGCAGCCAGTAGATTTGAAAGAATTGCCACTACCGAATCATCGCGTTGGGAGCCTTTGTACTACCACGCATTTGCCTACATTAACCTTAGTTTTAGCGAGAAGGATGGAGATAAGAAAGATGCTTTAATGGATATTGCCCAAAAAAGCATAGACAAAGCACTCGAAAATAAGGGCGATAAATCAGAGTTATACACTTTGCAGGGCTTTCTTTATCAGGGTAGAATTCAGGCAAATACAATGCGCGGTATGACTTACTCACAAAAAGCATCGGATATACTGGAAAAAGCGATAAAGGAGAATCCTGAAAATCCTAGAGCCCTATTACTTATAGGTCAAAATATTTATTACACTCCAGCAATGTTTGGTGGGGGAAGCAAAAAGGCTTTGCCTAAATTTCAGGAGGCAAAAGTGCTATTTGATCGCGAAATGGGCAAAACGGGAATTTATCCTAAATGGGGAGCAAAATCGAATCAACAGATGCTAGACAACTGCTTAAAAGAAAATAGTTAACTTTAAACAGTTTTGCTGATTGATGGGGAAACGTGCATCAATGGCCTTAAGGGTTTGAAATCCTTAGGGGGATATAAATAAAGAGAGTTTTTTAAAAAAACGTAAATGCAAAATTATGAATTTCAAAAAATTTCGAAAATCCTTTTCCCGTCAATTAATGTATATTGCTATAGGGTTTATTATTAGCGGAATAATTACATATGCATTTGCTGGGAAATACCTTTTCACCAATTTCAATACTACATATAAAAACCTGCTTTATGGGTTTTGCATAGGAATCACACTATGGAAGGGCAATCAGTTTATGGCCTGGATAAGTTCTAAATATTTTCCTTGGCCACAAAACCCCATACTAACACTCTTTGTAAGTTCTGTTTCTTCGCTTGCTTTTACAGTGATAGACATCTTTGCGGTAAATTACTTTTACATGAAATTTGTTTTCAATGTTAATATACTCGACAATCTTAGTCGATGGATACCGCAAATGGTAATTATCCTGTTAATATCGGTACTAATTACCCTAAGTTTTTACCTTGCCTTCTTCTTTAAATGGTGGAGAATTGCCGCTGTAAACGAAGAGAAACTAAAACAGGAAGCCATTCAACTCCGCTACGATGCCCTTAAAAGTCAGGTTAACCCTCACTTTTTATTCAATAGCTTAAGTGTATTAAGTTCATTGGTTGAAACCGATACCGCAAAGGCCAAGCTATTCATTCAACAATTTTCCGATATCTATCGCTATGTACTCGACCAAAAGGATAAGGAACTGGTAGCCCTGGATGAGGAGATAAAGTTTGCACAATCTTTTATCAACCTACATCAAATACGCCATGGCGAGAGTTTGAAAATAACCCTTGATATTAAAGACCTTTCGGGCTATATTGTTCCTCTATCACTGCAAACATTTTTAGAGAATTGCTTTAAGCACAATATAATTTCGGAAGAAAACCCACTATTTATAAAACTGTGGCGTGATGGTAATTATGTAATTATTCAAAACAGCGTACAGAAAAAAAGAGCCATACAAGACTCTACCGGAATAGGGCTTGAAACCATTCGTAAACGATACGAGTACCTATCGCAACTTCCAATGGAGGTTGTTGAGGATGATAAACATTTTACGGTTAAAATCCCCATAGTTAAATCTATATCATAGTGAAGTACTTAATAATTGAAGATGAGAAACTGACAGCGGATAGGCTTGCCAAAATGGTGAAAACTATTAAGCAAGACTATACTTTACTTGCCACCCTTAACTCTGTTTCCTCTGCAGTTAATTGGTTAAGTAAGAACCTTCATCCACAGCTTGCATTCTTTGATATTCAGCTTGGGGATGGTATTAGCTTCGAGATTTTTGAACAGGCTAAAATCGATTTTCCCGTTATTTTCACCACTGCCTATAATGAGTATGCACTTAAAGCATTCAAAGTAAATAGTATCGATTATTTGCTTAAACCAGTGAACGAAAAAGAGTTAGAAGCAGCAATTGAAAAATTTGAGAATACCCGAAGTGCTCCGAGTTCAATTGATCCCTCACAAATTGCAACGCTAATCAGCCAGCTTAGTAGCAACCATAAAACACGATTTTTAGTAAAGGTAGGCGAGCATCTTAAAATGATTAATTGTAGCAATATTGCCTTTTTTCACAGCATGGAAAAAGCAACATTTATCTGCAATACCGAGGGACGCGATTACGCAATAGACCATACACTCGACCAAATTGAGTTGATGGTAAATCCTTCGGAATTTTATAGGGTAAACCGTAGCTGTATTATCGGAATAAATTCCATTCGCGATATTGTGGCCTACTCCAGCAGTCGCCTTAAAATAGTTCCAATCGTAAAAACAGATGAGGATATAATTGTGAGTCGTGAGCGTGTATCGAGTTTTAAGGAATGGCTGGAGCGGTAAACAAGAGCCCCAAGCATTAATTCAATAACCTTACTGCTTGTGAAATATTTTACTAAATCAATGCACCAAAATACTGATTATATAATGCAACTTATAAAAAGCAAACAGCCCACATTATTTGATGCAGCCCAACAAAAAGGAGTTTCGGGAGCAAACCAGTTACACAAACCAGTTATCAAAATTGAACGGATGTCCCCTGATGAATTTGGAAATGGTGGTAAGAACCTTTCAATTAGCTATAGTTTTGGCGAAAGTCCTTTTGGTAAAGTGATAATTGCATCTACCCAAAAAGGGGTTTGCTATTTAGCGTTTATAAACGATGACGAAAAAGCATTTAATGACCTAAAAAGTAGATTTCCGAATGCTCACTACAATTGTATAACTGATGAGGTTCAGCAAAATGCATTACTAATATTTCAACCCAATTTAAGCGCTAAGCCGATAAACTTGCATTTAAACGGTACCCCATTTCAGTTAAAGGTTTGGGAAACCCTACTAAAAATACCATTGGGTAACCTAACCACATATGGTGAAATTGCAAAGGAGATAGGGAAACCCAGCGCATCAAGAGCCGTAGGAACTGCTATTGGAAGAAATCCCATAGCATTTATAGTACCCTGCCACAGGGTTATCCAAGCATCGGGAAATATTGGGGGCTATATGTGGGGGAGTAATCGTAAGTCAGCAATAATTGATTGGGAAGCCGATGCAATAAATTGACAAAAGGGTGTAAAGAATAAAAATGCCATGGGCTAGCAATCCATGGCATTTTTATTTATATTTGTTCGTTAAATGAACTATTAGTAACACGAATAGTATTTTAATTAAAAAAATTGAAAATGGATAATACAGTGCTCAAAAAGCTATTAGTAGAAATTCCTGTCAAATTGTGCAGGAGTATGAATAATGAATTTATTAAATCAATATTAAAGGATTTAAAGATTGATTTATCACCCCAGCACTATATGATTCTTAAACTGTTAGAAGAAAACAAACAACTATATGTTACAGAGTTTGTTGAAAAATTGAGTATTACAAAGCCACAGATGACCTCATTAATAGACAAGTTGAGTGAAATGGGCTATGTAAATCGCACGAATGATGTACATGATAGGAGAAAAATTTACATATCTGCAACCAAAGATGGGGAAAGAATAACATCTAAAATCAATTTTACTATTGATAATCAAATAGATGATCGTTTAGTAAAATTAACCGAAAAGGAGATAGATACTTTAAAAAACGGTTTGCTGATGCTTCAAAAGTTTTGTTTCAATTGTAATAAAGAGAGTGAATAGAATCATCTCACGTCATCGTTAAAACGGTGCTGGTTATTAAGGATATTGGAACTATAATCAATAAATAAAAATCAGGTTATGGAAAAGAAAGTGTCACTAATGGATTCCGTAAGCCAAAGAAGTGAATACAAGCGTAAGTTTAACTTATGGGAGCTATATCGTTCTATGGTTTTTGCTCCCAGAGCAATGTCTAAGCTGATTGGGAACAAGAAAAGCAAATTAATTGATCCGCATTTTGTGGAGCGATTACAATTGGCCGTAACAGAGGTTAATGGTTGCGCAGCTTGCTCATATCAGCATACTCAAATGGCTTTAAGTCAAGGAATGAGTAATGAAGAGATAAGCAGTTTTTTAAGTGGAGCTGATAATTTCATCAGGCCCGAAGAGGCAAAAGCCATAATGTTTGCTCAACATTTTGCCGATTCAAAAGGCTTTCCTAAAAAAGATACCTATGACTCTATTGTAAAAGAGTATGGGGAAAAAGAAGCAGTTATAATTCTTTCGGCATGCCAAATGATGATTGCAGGCAATATGTACGGGATTCCCTTTAGTGCGTTCCTATCCAGACTCCAAGGGAAACGATTCAAAGGTAGCTCATTGCTTTATGAGTTGGGAATGCTAATAGCAGGTTTCATCTTTATACCAATTGCAATTATTCATGCATTACTCCGGAAATTGATTGGATTATCGAACAAACGATTTGACAAGAGCACGACTGATGAATAGCCCCAAAATATGCGGTTATTAATCTATTCAGATTATAGTTAAAGTTTAGAAAATTAATTTCCAGATATTCTTCCACCCTCCCTGGTTTTAAGTTGGCAAATTTTTGGCCAACCTATTTCAGAGTGAGAGGTTTATTTACAGATATTGGGTTTTAGAGGGATTTAATACCATAGATTTCAATCGCGCGTTAACACTTCTTGTATATCAACAAATTCTTGATTGATTGGGCGATAAGCCTTTTCAGCCAAGCCAAACGAAACCTCAACAATAGCCCGATCTTTTAACCCAATCATTAAATTCTCTTTTCCAGCCAGCAAGCTGTTAATGGCCGCTACTCCCATTCGCGTTGCGGTAATCCGGTCTTGAGCTGTTGGGTTGCCTCCCCGCTGTATATGCCCCAAAATGGTTACCCTTGCTTCAATATCGGGATGTTGTGCTTTAACCCTTTCAGCAATTTTTAAGGCACCTCCCGTTTTGTACCCCTCTGCAACCATGATAATTCCGCTGGTTTTTTTATTTATCAGGTCTTTGTGGATAAATCTATCCAACGCCTCTTCCTGTTCCAAAACTTCGGGAATGAGGATAACCTCAGCGCCACAGGCAAGTCCGCTTGCCAGAGCCAGCAGCCCCGCCTCGCGTCCCATTGATTCAACAAAAAATATCCGCCCGTGCGACCTAGCCGTATCCTTTATTTTATCTACAGCCTGAACCACCGTGTTCAGGGCAGTATCGAAACCAATGGTATAGTCTGTGCCATTGATGTCGTTGTCAATTGTTCCGGGTATCCCAATAAAAGGAATGTTGAACTCAGAGGAAAACTGTGCAGCACCCTTAAAAGACCCATCTCCACCAATTACCACAACACCATCAATGTTTTTTTCTTTCAAATTCTGGTACGCTTTCTCTCTGCCCTCGTACGTCATAAATTCTTTGCATCGGGCTGTTTTTAGTATTGTTCCGCCTAAGCCTATGATACCGCCGATATCTTCATAATGCAATTCAAAAAAATCATTCTCTATCATTCCTTGAAATCCGTAATTAATACCAAAGACTTTTACATTATTTGCCAACGCAGCACGTGTTACTGCCCTAATCGCAGCATTCATGCCTGGTGCATCGCCACCAGATGTTAAAACTGCAATGCATTTAATCTCTTTTTTCTGCATAGTATTTGAATTTTTCTATTTCAAAATTTTGTTGGATACCCAAAAATACAAATAATAATCGCCAGTAATCAATATTTAAAGTTAGAGGATTGGGGCCAGTAGCCGCACCAATTTTTCAAAAAGATGGATGTATTTAGGTCTGTTTAACCAATCGGTTGAGTTTATCTCTCTCGAATGCTTTAGGTCATTGTTAAATGCTTCTTGCAATTGTTTCGTAATCGTTTTACTGTAAAGCATTGCATTGACTTCGAAATTGAGGTCGAAACTTCGGTAGTCCATATTTGCCGAACCAACAACGGCTAAATTATCATCAATAATCATAGCCTTGGAATGCACAAATCCCTTTTGGTATTCAAACACCCTAATTCCGTGCTTCAAAAGGTCAGTGTAGTACGAACGTGCTGCAGAATTCACTATCATTGAATCCGATACCCCTGGTATCAGTAGCTTTATTATAACGCCACTTTTTGCTGCAATAATGAGTGCGTCCATCAAACTTTCTCCTGGAATAAAATAGGGACTGGTAATCAACACCCGTTCTTTTGCCGACCCAATGGCTTCCAGGAGGGAGTAGAAAATGACTGGTAGTTTAGAGTCGGGGCCAGAAGAGACAATCTGCACCAGTTCATCACGTATTTCGCTTTCTTCAGGAAACATTGGAAAATAATCCGACCCAAACTGCAACTTGCTTTTTGCGCTAAAATTCCAATCGCAAAGAAAGAGATATTGCAGAAAAAAGGTCGCGGGGCCGTCTATCATTAAATGGGTATCACGCCAGTATAAACTATTTTTAGGTTGGGTGTCGTTCCTATATCTATCGCTGATATTGATGCCACCTATAAAGGATTTTTTACCATCAATTACTATAATTTTCCTATGGTTTCTATAGTTCAACCGATTTACGAGGGCGTACCATTTTATTTTATAAAAAGGGACTGTTTCTATACCGTTTTCCTCAAGTTTTCTGATAAAATGCCTATTTAAGCCACGGCTTCCAAAATCATCGTACATAAAGCGTACTTCTACGCCCTGTCGTGCTTTTTTAATCAGCACATCAACTATGGAGTTTCCTGTTTCATCATTCTCATAAATATAGTACTCCAAATGAATGTGTGATGTTGCACTCTCCAAAGCCTCCAATAGTGTGGGAAACTTCTCCTCACCGTTTATTAGCAGTTTTACGGAATTGTTGCCAGTTAAAGGACTAGTACTTGAATTGCGTATAAACCGAGCCAGATTTAGATACTCAGAAGATAATAGACCCGAATTTAAAACCTGCTCTGAATAGTTTTGAATATGGGTAAGAATTATTTGATTGAGTACTTCGTCCTCAACTATTTTCCGGCTGTACAACTTACTTTTTCTATAGTTGATGCCGAAGGAGAAATAAAAAAACATACCGAAAAATGGCACCAAAACAATAAAAAGAATATAAGCCAATGCCTTGACTCCACTGCGGGTATCGTATAATACGCGGAGTACAACCAATATTACTATGGCAACGTACACAATTTCGAATAGAAGTAACCATTTCATGAATTGCGTATTTACGATTGGGAAAAGTATTTTAAGAGTTCACTTTCGCTATAATCTAAATTATTTGCGCTCTACTTTTTTTAATATCCTTGAAATTTCAAAGAAAACAACTAGTTGAAAATTAAGGAAATATTCCGATTAGTTGCTCTGGTTTTAAGGAACTTATTTTGAGTGTGTTATTGGGGTTTTAATTGTCCCATTCTTCGCGGATTTCTTTCATCAAATTTTCATATCGCTCTCGCAATTCCGCCGATATTTTTTTAGATGACTTGTTTAGTTTTCTTAATTGCAAGGAGAGGGAGATACTAAAGAGACCAGCAAAAAGGAAATTTAAACCTATAAAAACTACGGCGCTCAATCCTGCAAATGCTGGATTCCAAATTAAAATGAAAGAGAATATTGCTCCCAGAATTCCGAAAGTTAAAAGACCTCCCCAATTTTTATTTCCATATTTTTTAATGTCCAATGCAAAACCGATGGTTGCAATAGAACGGAAGAGAAATACAAAGCCTATGTAAAATGCCAAAGTTATCATTGAAAGCGCAGGGTTTATCACCAATAAAACACCTACAATAAAAGTGATAATACCAAAAGCCAATGACCAACCCCAGGTGTCCACCTGTTTTCTATTACTAACTGAAAAAACGATTTCTGAAAGTCCTCCAAATAAAAATGATAGGGCAAATAGAATGGATAGGGCTAAAAAAGAACTTTCGGGTCTGCCAAAAGCAACTATACTTACGATTACAAAAAAGATTCCCACAAGTAGCGGGATGTACCATTGCCTAATTGCTTCTTTTATTGACTTTAAAAAAAAAGTTTCCATGATATTTAGAGTTTAATTAACAAATAATGGCTCACAAACTATCAAAGATACCTCTTTTCACAATGTTAGGCAACGGTATACCTCAATTCCTGGGTTAATTATTAGTGAGATAGTTTAGCCAGACTGGACAGATTTCAATCCATACATAGTTCTATTCCTTGTCTGTCTTTATTCCAAATTCAAACTCATAATAAGTTCACTTTACTACAATCGTTAAAACTTTTAAAAAATAGTTAATCTAAAGTCTGCTCACCTTAACTGTTTACAAAAATGGTTTTTCCGCTTACCCATCCTGAAATTGGAACTGCAAAATAAAGCATTGCACCGACGATATCTTCAGCAGTTGCTTTTTCTACTTTGTTTTCACCGCCAGAAATCCTCGCTGTACCTTCTAACGAAACCATCATTTTTATACATAACTGATACGTGTTGTGTAGCCTCTTTTTAGGCCGGGTCAAACTGGCAAATAACTAGGAATTAGGTATTAAACCAGCATTATCTCAAAAAATTAATTTATCACATTCAGAGTAGCGAGTTGCCTAGCTCGACTGAACCGACTTCTATTCAAACATAGTTATTTTAGATAGCCCAACTAAAATTAGTTGGTTAAATTTAGTATTGATAAAATCACTAAATTTGAGATTTAACCTAAACAACATGATATAATTACTAAGTATTTGTCAACAATATGGATTTGATATTTGTTGTAAAGCAAAATTCCTTTAGGTTAAATCATACATTCTAAAAGGCATAAAAATGGATAGGTTATTGAGTTATAACCCTGTATTGCTGGCTCTTGGTGCAACCATTTTTACTTGGCTTATTACATTGCTGGGAGCTTCAATGGTTTTCTTTTTTAAATCAATCAATAAAAAAGTACTAAACTCAATGCTGGGTTTTGCTGCAGGAGTAATGATTGCTGCTAGCTTTTGGTCATTACTAAAACCCGCAATAGAAATGTCTGAAAAAAGCGGATCTCTTCCATGGGCACCTGCTTTAATTGGATTTTTATCAGGAGGTGCTTTCCTGTTTTTGGTGGATAAACTTCTGCCTCACTTACATATGGGATTGTCAACCGATAAGGCAGAAGGTATTAAAACATCATGGCAAAGAAGCGTATTGCTTGTGCTTGCCATCACCTTGCATAATATTCCAGAAGGATTAGCTGTTGGGGTTGCATTTGGTGCATTGGCAAACAATCCAGATGCAGGGGTTCTTGCAGGAGCTATAGCCCTAGCAATAGGAATAGGATTACAAAACTTTCCAGAGGGTGCTGCAGTTTCAATCCCTCTTCGAAGAGAGGGATTTTCGAGGTTAAAAGCATTTAATTTTGGTCAACTATCTGGCATTGTTGAGCCAATTGCTGGAGTAATAGGTGCTTACTTAGTATTAACAATAACCCCCCTACTACCCTACGCTCTTTCGTTTGCCGCAGGGGCAATGATTTTTGTAGTAGTTGAACAATTAATTCCTGAATCGCAAACTGGCAACGAGACTGATCTATCAACCATTGGAGCAATGCTTGGTTTTGCAATAATGATGCTTTTAGATGTATCTTTATGATAGTTAACACATTATCGACTATACAATGAGTAGAGGATTTGTTAAAGAGGACGATCAGGAGGATATTCCAATTGTGCCCCCCAGGGCACATCTGCCTGAGGGAGTGATAAACTACGTTACCCAAGTGGGTTTGAATGAGCTGTTGGACGAAAAGCAGAGACTATTAGACGAAAGAGACAATGTAAACACCACCAGCGAAAAAGAGAAACGAATAGCCTTGAACCATATCAACGCAAAATTGCAGCTGCTGGACAATAGAATTGCTGAGGCCAGAGTAGTTGATTTAACCGATCAGCCACAAAATGAAGTAATGTTTGGCGCACTGGTAACCCTCAGAATTGGAACTTCCAATAGTATTCAAACTTTCCAAATAGTAGGTGTTGATGAGGCAGAGGTTTCCAAAGGCAAAATATCCTTTTTATCGCCTTTAGCCCAAACACTGATAAACAAAAAGTTAGGGGAAAAAGCCATTTTAAAACTTGCCAAAGAAGATCGTATTTTCGAGATTCTGGGTATAGCCTACCAATAGAAAACCCAAGAATGTAACTAGTAACATTCCTGGGCTAAAACAAATAGAAACCCAATCCATTCGGAGGAATGCTAGGTTTTTTATGATTCTTTACTTCTTATTCCGACGGACAAATTCCTGCACAACAAACGAAGCAACATCGTCGGCATAGGTATTCATTCCAAAACCGGCGTCGTAACCCAACTCCTTAGCAAGTTCGTGGTTTAAACGGGGACCACCACAGCATAAAATAACCTTGCTGCGTAACCCTTCAGCTTCAAGCATCTCAACCAATTCTACAAGGTTTTGTATGTGTACATCCTTTTGGGTTACAGTTTGTGAGACGAGAAGAGCATCGGCTTTCAGCTCGATTGCCTTGGCAATAAATTCATCGTTTGGCACTTGGCTACCCAAATTGTGGGCCTCAAATCCATCGTAACGCTCCAAGCCAAAGTGACCTGCGTAACCCTTCATATTCATAATGGCATCAATACCTACGGTGTGGGCATCGGTTCCGGTACTTGCACCAACTATAACCAATTTCCGACCAATATGCTCTTTCACAAACTCATCGGTTTGGTTCATATCCCAAGTTGTTGACTCCACTTTTGGAACATGAATAGTAGTAAAATCAACCGTATGAACACAGTTCCCGTAACAGTTAAAAAAGGTAAATCCTTTGGTTAACTCTTTGTAGAAAACCACTTGTGGGTTCTCAAAACCCATTTTTTTCATCAACTGCTTTGCTGCTTCAATGGCCTCATTTCCAGATGGAACAGGAAGGGTAAAACTTACTTGCGTTTTACCATCATTCATTGTATCGCCGTATGGCTTTGTCTTCTTGAGATCTTGCTTTGTATCAAAGTTGCGTGCCTCCATCGAATATAATCCTTCGCTCATATTTTCTGTGTCTTTATTGCGATTTTACTTACGATTTTTCATTAACTCAATAAATGGGTTGCTGTAATTTGCACCTCGCTCAACAACCCCAGCAAGACCTTTTCCCCCAGTTTTTGCGCGTTTAATAGCCGCAAATTTACCTTGCTCTAGTGCATTGAAAAGGCCTTCTTGTTGAAGAACTTCAAGCAATTCAACCGTTTTATTAAGAACCTCCTCAGCCCGATTGCGGATAATACCATCCTCTTTATATTCAACCTCATCGCCAATGTCCTTCATATTTTTAAAGATATACTTTGCATTCTCAATGGCAAGGTAACGATCGGACATAAACGGAGTGTGAATAGCCTCGGTGAGCATACCCAAAAGTTGAAGCCCTTGCCCAGTCCAAATTGCAATTTGGTTAAAAAGGGCATCCTGAATATGGCCACGGAAAACATTCCCTGTCTTAAATTTTGTGGGAGGCATATACTTAAGTGGTGCATCGGGAAATATTTCGCGAGTCATTTGAGCCTGTGCCAACTCGTAAAGAAAGCCATTCTCCATCTCGGGATCCATTTCAAAAGCGTGTCCAAGGCCCATTTGCTCTGAAGGGATAGCAGCAATTAGCGCTAGCTGTTCATTGATAAAATCCGAAGCCAAAACCGTATGGGCTTCCTCAAATGCATCTGCAGTGGTTAAGTAATTATCCTCGCCAGTATTAATAATAACACCAGCGTATCCGTTGATAATGCGTGAAAAATATTGGTCAACCATTGTGCGCTGCATGTTGATATCGCGGAAAAGGATTCCGTAAAGGGCATCGTTTAGCATAACGTCCAAACCTTCGAAAGCACCCATAACGGCAATTTCGGGCATACATAAACCAGAGCAATAGTTGCAAAGGCGGATATAGCGGCCAATCTCCTCGCCAACCTCATCGAGGGCTTTTCGCATAATTCGGAAATTTTCCTGAGTGGCAACCGTACCTCCAAAACCTTCGGTTGTTGCGCCATAAGGAACATAGTCGAGTAAACTCTGACCAGTAGTACGGATAACCGCAATAATATCGGCTCCTTGGCGTGCAGCAGCCTGAGCCTGAACAACATCCTCGTAAATATTCCCAGTGGCAACAATTACGTATAGGTAAGGCATTGCACCTTCACCAATGGTGTTCAAGTAATTCTCGCGACGAGTCTTACGTGCTTTAATCCTATCAAGACTTGCATAAACAATCGGCATAATAGCCGCATCAATCTTTTCCTTTGGATGAATTGTGAGAGCTGTTAAGTTTAGCTTACCCTCCGAAACCTTTTCAGCAATTTGCTGTGGATTAAACCCTGTTTCAACAACGGCATTTCCTATATGAAAAATAACTCCCTGCCCCAGAGCACCCTTCTCCTTAAGAGAATCAACAACCACATTGGGCAAAGGAACTGCATTGGCATCAATGCCATCAATTCCTAACAAGCGGCAAAGGGTTCGCTCTACAGCTACCGTTGTGTAATTCTCAACAAAATTCTGAACATTATCTGCAATTCCCTTGGCGATATTCTTTGCATATCCAACCTTCTCAAAATCGAGACCTAACTTACTCTTTCGCATAACTTTAATCGAACTTTATTTTTGTAAACTTCTAATTTTTATCTTTATCTATATCTAATTGCTTTGATGCCTCGGAAAGTATATCATCATCAATACCAAGTATCTGAGCAATTCTTAGCGCTTCGTGCGGGACATTAACTCCGTCATCCTCAATTAGCGAATAATCAATATAATCACCGATGTTTTTTACTGTAATTGTAGCACCCTTACTCTTCTCCATAAACCCCTTAACCCTAAGTTTGCGGCATTGGGTGCTTAAGCCACTATAATGCGTTGTAATAACTGCCTTTACGTTACATCCATTTAAAATGTTTGCAACAGCACTTACAATGGCACGTCCCTCGGTAGGGTTGGTAGTGCGAGCTAGCTCATCAATAAGTACCAACAGCCGGCGCTGCTTTTTGCCCAGTTGTACAATGTGATTCACCTTTAGCATTTCCGAAGCATACGATGACAATCCGGATAGTTCCGATTGCTCATCGGCAATGCTAAAAAGGATTTGCTCAACTAGAGAGATTTTAGCCCTTGTTGCTGGCACAAAAAAACCATACTGGCACAATGCTTGGCTTAGTGCAAGTGTTTTTAGTAGTACAGTTTTACCGGCCATGTTGGCCCCTGTAATAAGGCAAGTGCCATTATATATCTCAACATCAATGGGTTGATATCTTTTTTTATCCTGCTCTAGTGTTGCTTTAAGCTGTGGGTAGAATAGTCCTTTATACGATGTAACGTCTCCCTCAACCTCTGGCATAACTAACTTTTCCGATATTGCCTGTTTACCCTTAGCAATTACTATGTCGATATGGCCTACACCTAAAAGAGCCTTACCCAATGCAGCTGCATAAGCATACAGTTGATCCGATAGGTCTTGTCTAACTCTGTCTTCTACCTCAGTTATTTTACTCCTAACCTCTTCTGATTGCTGCTGTATATGCTTACTATCATCATTATTATTTTCAATGTCTTCAAGCAGAAATTCAATTCCTATCAATTTTTTTCGTAAATCACCTAGTTCTGGAGCAAAGAAATTATTGATATAAAAAGGAGGAATTCGAGTTTCTTCAGGATCGAGAATTTGGATAACATTTTCAAGGCTTGGTATCTGCTCATAAAGGAATTGAAGGGGCGCAATCAGTTCCCTAATATCGTTGGCTAAAAGAGCAAAACTTTTTACCTCGAATAGCTCGATGTCGTTAAGGGTTAAACGATTTTGGATGTTTTTGATTGATCCTGCAATATCGCGGACCTGAGATAATTTTATGGCAACCTTTTCGAGAATTACCCTATTCTTCTTGAGACTTAGAGCATCAACCGTCAGGTTTATATGATTTAGCTGATTAAGAACATCCACTTGTTTAATCAGAAATGGTGAAGTCATTAGGATGCGATGAGCCAACCCCGATTTTAAATCGAGTTTGTCAATCATGTAGCGTAATCCCGAAATCTCGGCAAGTGCAGTTTTAAGTTGCATCCCTATAACTTTTTAACATCATAAACAGGCATTTGCAGGGCTTCCTGCATAGATGCTTTGAGCTCATCGGAGTTCAAATTATATCCTTGAGGCGAAATAGGATTTATACATACCGCCGCAAGTTTTGTTTTGGTAACCACCTTAACTTTACCACCCTTTTTTATAAAAGAATAGTAAATATCGGGGGATGCAAAGATCCTAGAAAAATCTTTAACAACCAACTCAATACTAGCAACATTTTTTTGCATTCGCAGAAATTCAAACAAATTATCGCTAGTTGCGCCTGCAACAAATAACCGATTCCCGTAGCTAAAAACTTTATCCTTTACTTTCTTTAGCATAAAAGCTGACTGCACATCTAAATCGTGCAAGTTATTTTCCCTGTCAATGGCGATAATTCCAGAGTCAACCAAATCGAGCTTTTCCTTAAGTTCAGGTTCAACTTCGGGGAGATTTATTAAGTCGTGTACATATTTTGTTTTTCTTACCAACACTGGAATATTTGCAGAATAGGCTGCACCTGTGGTAAGAATCATTCCATCAGTTACTGCTGGCGACGCAAGGCTAAGCCTTGATAAAGCCCCATCCACTAGGGTTAAGTCAATATCATACTTAGCCATACTAGTAATTATGGCCTTAAGGTTATGTGTATCGGCTGGGCCAGAAAGTAGAACCTTGTCGGAACTTATTGCTTTGGCTATAATTAAACGACCCAAGGAGGTGTGAATATTACTTACTTCTAATATCTCAGAAGTAATTCGGCGCTGGAGGTAATGCTTTTCCGCCGAAATAAAAATCATTCCATTGTAGATGCGAATCTCTGGCTTTTGAGTATTAGTAACTATATCACGACTTTCTCCGTCAATTCCTATAGACGTAAGGGCTATGCGCTTATCCATATTCTTTAACCTACCCAGAATATAGTTAAGAGTCTCGGTTTTGCCAGTATTCTTCTCGAGTCCTACAATTGAAAGGCTTTTGTAGGTGAGCACATCATCAATAAATGGCATCCTAGTTCGCCCTTATTAATTATTATTGTAAAAAAACACAATGACACACCTTGCATATCTTAATCTGTGTAAAATGTGTCATCGTGCTATAACTTATCAATGATGATTTCTCATCTTTCGGGTTAGTTCCTCTGGCTCAATGGAAATCTTGTCACCGTGCATTAAACCTGCAATTCCATCCTCAAATTTCTGGTCCTGACAATCTTCGCATTGACAATTGTTCACATAGTCAGTGGGTTCAGTATAGGCTGCAATTACACCCTCGAAATTACGGAGGATAATCTTGCCAGGCATCTGTGAGATAACGTACTGTGGCATAACAGGTGTTTTACCACCACCACCCGGTGCATCAACAACAAAGGTTGGAACAGCAAAACCCGATGTGTGGCCACGAAGGCTTTCGATAATCTCAAGGCCCTTAGAAACAGGCGTTCTGAAATGCTCTAGTCCCATAGAAAGATCGCACTGATAAATGTAATATGGGCGAACACGTATCATGACTAGCTTGTGAACTAGTCTTTTCATAATATTTGGGCAATCGTTAATTCCCCGAAGCAGAACCGATTGATTACCAAGAGGAATGCCAGCATTCGCCATTTTTGCACATGCTTCAGCACTCTCAGGGGTAATCTCATTAGAATGGTTAAAGTGCGTATTTAGCCAGATTGGGTGATACTTTTTAAGCATGTTCACCAAATCGTCTGTAATACGCTGAGGAAGAACTACTGGAGTGCGGGTTCCAATACGAATAATCTCTACGTGAGGGATTGCTCGAAGACGTTTAATGATTTCCTCTAGCCGGCTATCGCTAACAAGTAATGCATCACCTCCTGATAGGAGCACATCGCGTACCTCTGGATGATTTGCAATATACTCAATTCCCTTATCGATATTATCCTTTGGTAAGGCAGCATCTTTTTGACCTGCAAACCTACGACGGGTGCAATGACGACAATACATTGAACACATATCGGTAATAAGGAAAAGAACCCTATCAGGATACCTGTGGGTTAATCCTGGAACAGGCGAATCTTCATCCTCGTGAAGGGGGTCAAGTAGATCTGCTGGCGAAACGTAAGTCTCTGCAGCAGATGGAACTGCCTGTTTTCTTACAGGGCAGTTAGGGTTACTTGGATCAATAAGTGAAAGATAGTATGGAGTAATAGCCATGCGAAGGGTTTGTAGAGATTTAGTGATACCCTCTTCCTCCTCAGCTGTAATCTTAATATACTTTTTTAACTCCTCAAGTGTCTCAATACGATTGCGAACTTGCCATTTCCAATCGTTCCAATCGTTGTCCGATACGTTAGGAAAAAACTCCTGACGCCTACTTTTATTCTCAAAATTAAACATATAGCTTATTAAATAGATTACGTATATCCTCTGATTTTTTAATTATGCTAAGAGTAAGGTCGGCATGCCCTTTAGCGTACCCATTGCCTACAATTAGATTAATATCCTTACCTACACCTTCGGCTCCAAGCGCAGCCTTGGTGAACGAGGTAGCCATTGAAAAAAAGTAAACAGAGCCATTATCCTTAGTTATCAGGATTGATGTCATCTCTGTAGATTGAACGTTCACATTGTTGATGGTGACATCGCACCCCTCCTCACCTGTAATAGCAACCACCTTGTTATAAACATCCATTACATTGGTTGCATCGGCAATAATAACGTGAGTTGCAAGTTTCATGTCTATAATACGCTGAGCATTTGCCTGCGAATACTCAACCACAATAACTTTTCCATTCGGGCCAGCATTTTCCATAGCCTGATAGCAGCATAGAATGCCTGATTTACCACCGCCGCCAATTATACAAACTGTATCGCCCTTTTTAACCAGGCGCTGAACCTGAGCAGGAGCACCAGCAACATCAAGTGCGGCAAGTGCTAATTTCTCAGGAATATCATTTGGTAGAACTGCATAAATACCACTGGCAAAAAGAATGGCTTGGGCCTCAACATCTACTTGATCGTTATGAAAATTCAAATTTATAACCTTTGATATTTTCAATGGTGTTAATGAAAGGGATACAAGCGTAGCAATGGTATCGCCCACTCGCAAATTTTTATCGGGGAAACTTGGGCCAATCTTCTTAACAGTTCCAATTAGCATACCTCCCGACCCCGTTACAGGGTTCTGCATTTTTCCTCTCTCGTTTACAATGGATACAATCATCTGCTCCATTGCCTCAACATTACCATGACATGCAGCCTTAATTTGAGTAAAACTGGCTGAATCGATATTGAGCGTTTTAACGTCAATTAAAACCTCATTATCGTAAATAGTCATAGTATTGTCCAACTTTTGGGCAGGTTGGGGCAGTGTTCCCTTAGGCTCAAGAACCCTATGCGTTCCGTACTTGCATCCTGATTTCATTCAAAATATCAATAAAAGTTCTAGACCAGGCTTATTCTTTATTATGAGTATAACTCAGTAAAAACTTTACGCAGCGAATCGCACTCGCGAAGGATCTGTAGCGTAATTTCAGCATGACCCTTTGTGTAACCATTGCCAACAATCATGGTAACGTCGCTACCAACACCCTCTGCTCCTAGAGCAGCTTTGGTAAAACTTGTTGCCATTGAGAAAAGGTAAACTATACCATCATTCTTTGTACAAAGAATGCTGGTCATTTCAGTATCGGGAATGTTAACATTATTGATGGTAATGTCTGCCATTTTGCCATCGGTTAAACTGCTGATTTTTTCAATCATCCCAACAGGATCGGTAGCATTACCCGCAAATACATGATCGCAAAAGCCTAACTTCTCTAGTCGCTCGGTTGATTTCTGGCTGTGGCACATACCAATTACCTTTCCGGTAACACCTACACGCTTTTTAGCCTCGTAGCTACAAAGCATCCCTGACTTACCACCAGCGCCAATAATTAGCACGGTATCGCCTGGTCTGCAAAGTTTTGCAGTTTGAGCAGGTGCACCAGCCACATCCAATGCAGATAGAGCAAGTTTCTCGGGCATATCAGCAGGGATTTTAGCGTAAATACCACTTTCGAAAAGAATGGCTTTACCATCAATATCTACTTGGTCAACATCAGGACGGATCTCCTTAATTTTATCAATACGAAGAGGGGTTAACGATAAAGAAACTAAGGTGGCAATTTTATCACCAACCTTAAGATCAATCTTATCAACTAGGGCATCGCCAATTTTCTCTACTGTGCCAAGAAGCATACCTCCGGAACCAGTCCATGGATTACGATGTTTACCTTGCTTAGCAACGATATCCATCATAATCTCAGCAATCTTCTTGTGATCACCATTCGCGCGAGCCTCAATATCGGTAAATGAAGCGGAGTCGATATTTAAAGTCTGAACATCGATAAGAATTTCATTATCCCATATCTCATCCATGTTGTTGTCAATCTTATTTGCCGGTTGTGGCAAAACACCCTTAGGCTCAATAACCCTGTGAGTTCCGTACTTGTTCCCTTTTTTCATATAAAATATGCTATTTTGAAGTTTTGAAAACTATTTTTTCTTAAGACCTAAAATTTCTCTTGCTTCAGCCGAAGTTGCTACCCCACGACCTAACTCTTTTGCAAGACGCACCACTTTGGCAACCAGCTCGCCATTCGATTTTGCAAGTACACCTTTTTCAATATAAAGGTTATCCTCAAAACCAACTCTAACATGTCCACCCATAACAATTGCAGGGGCTGCAAGTAAAAATTCATGGCGACCAATACCCGTTGCGGTCCAAGTTGAGCCTGCTGGAATAGCGTTTGCCATCCAAACAAGGTTTCCAACTGTTGCCGAGGTACAACCGGGCACGCCTAGAACAAAGTTAAAATGCAAAGGTGCACCTGGAGCCTCTCCTTTTTTTATCATGTGAACTATGGTATCGAGATGCCCCATTTCAAAGCATTCGTATTCTGGTTTGATGTTGTTTTCCATCATACGTTTACCAAAGTCGCGCATCATAGGCATGGTATTCTCAAACACTTCGTCGCCAAAGTTGCAAGTACCACAATCAAGGGTTGCCATTTCAATTGGCAGCTCAGTGGGCTGAAGTCTCTCTTCGGCACTCATCCCTACTGCACCACCTGTTGATGGAATAAGAATAACATCGGGGCAAACTTTTAGAATTGCATCGATGCACTCCTTGAAACGAGCTTTATCCTGAGTTGGAGTACCGTCGTCCTTACGAACGTGTAGGTGAACAATTGCAGCACCCGCGTCAACAGCCGATTTGGCTTCTCTAACAATCTCTTCAACAGTATACGGAACCGCAGGATTATGCTCCTTGGTTACCTCTGCGCCACATATGGCAGCAGTAATAATTAGTTTATCCATAGTTTAGTAGATTATTTACGTTGACAATCTTTGGGAACTATACAGGTACCACTTGCACGGCATACAACGATTGGTTCAGCCAGTAAATCGGCAGCCGAATCGGAAACATCGGGGCGAGGTACAATTACTTTACGTGCCTCAAAGGTCATTGTTCTGGAGGTATTACCAACTTTTGTAATTTCACCTGTAGCCTCAATAAAATCGCCAGCATAAACTGGAGCCAAAAAGTCAATTGAATCGTAGGACCTAAAAAGCCCTTCGTTGCCATCATTTCTGATTAATAATTCAGTTGCTACATCTCCAAAAAGTTGAAGCATTTTTGCACCATCAACCAAACCACCACCATAATGAGCATCATGGCTGCTCATCCTAACCCTTATTAAAACTTTGTTTTCCATAATATATTTATTTTGATTTATTTTTTTACAAGGTATGTTACAAAAATAGCCTGTGTTCTAACGTTTTCGGGAACAATTTGCCCCACTTCCACAACCTCCTCCGCTTCAGCAATTACTACTTTAGCAGCAGTAGCCATAGTTGGATTAAAGTTTTGTGTTGATCCCTTATAAGTCAAATTCCCGATAGTATCGGACACACTAGCTCCAATTAAAGCTATATCAGCATGTAATGGCTTCTCTAGAATATAATCAATTCCATCCACATTTACAATTTGCTTTCCATTCTGCACAATTGTTCCTATGCCTGTTGGTGTTAAAACTCCACCCAATCCTGCTCCTGCACATCTGATTCGCTCAACCAGATTTCCCTGTGGATTAAACTCAATATCAATCTCTTTGTTATTGAATTGCTCAATTGTACTGGAATTTGTGCCAATGTGCGATGTAATAATTTTTTTTACTTGCTTATTGGCCACAAGTAACCCGATTCCCCTATCTGGAAAGGCAGTGTCATTACAAATTACCGTTAAATTCTTAACGCCCGACTCCACAATTTTATTTATTATGCTTGTGGGGCTACCAACGCCCAAAAAACCACCAATCATAACAGTCATACCGTCTTTAACCATTGAGGCAGCTTCTTCTGCTGTGATAAATTTATTTTTCATATGTGTCGTTTTTCGATTATTTCAGAAATAAGAATTACACTTGGCTAGAATAAAAAAATTTAACTTGCCCTACCTTCCAAACTACTGTTTATTACTCATAAAGCAAATTTACTAATAGTTTGAATTGAAATAAGGCGTTAAATATTTACAAAAATACTATTTTCTTCCCGATTTACCTTGAATTTTCCAATTCAATATATGTGCTGGATAAGCATATGTAATTGAAAGTTAAGTATAGCAAGCAAGGTCTTATCCAATTAATCGGTCATTTAACTGCTTTAGTATTTGCTTTGCATCGCCAACAATACCAAGATCTGCAACCTGAAAAATAGGTGCTGCTTTATCCTTGTTAATGGCAACAATAAAGTCGGATTCCTCCATTCCTGCAAGGTGTTGAATAGCTCCTGATATTCCTACTGCAAAGTACAAATCGGGGCGAACAGTTTTGCCTGTTTGGCCCACTTGACGGTCGTGAGGAACAAGACCTGCGTCAACAACTGCACGTGAAGCAGAAACCTGAGCATTAAGGGTTTTGGCTAAATCATCAATAACCTTTAGCCCTTCGTCATTGGCCATACCTCTACCACATGAGATAAGTATCTTGGCTTCACTTATATCAACCATCGCAGCCTTTTCCTTAACGCTGCTCAACAGTTTTACCCTAAACTTATCCTTGTTGAACGGAATTTTAACCTCAATTATCTCGCCTTTACGGTTATTGTCTGCAGGCAGTTTATGCATAACACCTGCACGGACGGTACTCATTTGCGGACGGTGCTCCTTGCATACAATGGTGGCCATTAGGTTTCCGCCAAATGCAGGACGAGTCATTAGGAATTCTTTATCCTCGGAGATTTCTAATTTTGTACAGTCAGCAGTTAGGCCTGTTTTAAGGCGAGCCGACAGGCGTGGTCCCAAATCGCGACCAATTGTAGTTGCGCCAAGCATTAAAATACTTGGTTTGTACTCATTAACAATATGGTAAATAGCCTGTGTGTAAGGCTCAGTAAGATAATCGTTTAAATCAGGTGCATCGGCGCAAATTACCACATCGGCACCATGGGCGATAAGTTTTTGTGCTTTATCGGTAATTTTACTACCAAGCAGTATGGCATAAACCTTATCGTTAAGGGCATCGGCCAAGTCGCGTGCTTTCCCTATAAGTTCAAGCGAAACACCCTGGATTACTCCTTTGCGTTGTTCAACAAAAACGAACACGCCTTTATATGTTGATTTTTCCATTGTCATCAAGATTAAATTATGAACTTCTCTTTCAACTTACTCAAAATTATGCCTGCGGCTTCGGTGGCATCAACCTCATAAAGTTGACCTGGAGACTTTACTCCGCGCGAGAATGCCTTGTGAACACGAGTTGGAGAACCTTTAAGCCCCAACTTTGTTTCCTCAACATCAATCTGTTCAAAGCCCCAAACCTCAACATCACGAGAATATGCTTCAACAATACCCCTAACGGTCATGTAGCGGGGCTTATAAGCGCCAGACAGGACAGTTACTAAGCATGGGCCATCAACCTGAAGCATTTCGTAACCATCCTCAATTCTGCGCTTAACGGTAAACGTGTTTTTTCCGTCAAACTCTAAATGTTCTAAGTAGGATACTTGAGGTAGGTCTAAATGTTCGGCTATTTGTGGACCTACCTGAGCGGTGTCACCATCAATTGCCTGCCTACCTGTGATTAGTAAGTCATACTCCATTTTACGAATAGCGCTAGACAGCGCATACGAAGTGGCAAGGGTGTCAGCACCTGCAAATTTACGGTCGGTGAGAAGGATTGCTCTATCAACACCCATTGCATATGCTTCGCGAAGCACGTCCTCTGCTTGTGGTGGCCCCATGGTAATAACAGTAACATGCGCGTTGAAGCTATCTTTTAGGCTCAGCGCAAGTTCAAGTCCTGCTTTATCGTCGGGGTTTATAATACTTGGGACACCTTCTCTGATGAGCGTTCCCGTGGTGGGATTTATTTTTATTTCGGTTGTATCCGGAACCTGTTTAATACAAACTACAATATTCATGGTAAAATATATTCTGAATTAATTAATTCCAATAATTTATCTAAGTAAGGCACCAGAGATAACCATACGCTGTACCTCCGATGTTCCTTCGTATATCTCGGTAATCTTGGCATCGCGGAACATACGCTCTACCGGATAATCACGAGTATAACCGTAACCACCGTGGAACTGAATAGCCTTATTGGTAACCTCCATAGCTGTTTCGGAAGCATAAAGTTTAGCCATAGCGGCTTCTACTGAGTAGGGTTGGTCTTTATCTTTTTTGTAAGCAGCCTGATGAACTAATAATCGAGAGGCTACAATGCGAGTTTGTAAATCAGCAAGTTGGAACTGAGTATTTTGGAATGCTGAAATTGGTCTGCCAAACTGCTTGCGCTCCTTAACATACTTAACAGTTTCATTCATAGCGCCTTGTGCAATACCCAAAGCCTGAGCAGCAATGCCAATACGACCACCATCAAGTGTTTTCATGGCCAATGAAAATCCTCTGTTAAGTTTTCCTAGTATGTTCTCTTTGGGAACAATACAGTTCTCCATAATAAGTTCGCATGTTGCTGAACCACGGATACCTAATTTTTTTTCCTTTGTACCAACCGAAAAGCCTGGGTAGGTTTTCTCCACAATAAATGCGGTTATTCCCTTTGTGCCAAGCGATTTATCTGTCATTGCCAAAATGATGTATAAATCAGCGTGTCCTGAATTAGTGATAAAAATTTTAGTCCCATTAAGAATATAATTGTCTCCACTCTCAACGGCAACGGTTTGCTGCGATGAAGCATCCGTTCCGGCATTGGGCTCAGTTAATCCGAATGCGCCAAGCCATTGTCCTGAAGCAAGTTTAGGTAGATATTTCTGTTTCTGCTCCTTAGTTCCATACTCAAGTAATGGCACAGCACAAAGCGAGGTGTGTGCCGAAACTATTACCCCAGTGGTAGCGCAAGCTGCCGAAAGCTCCTCCACAGCCATACTGTAAAGTATATTATTCCCTCCTGCACCACCATACTCTACCGGAATAGGAATTCCCATAATCCCCAAGGGGGCCATTTTCTTTACAGTTTCGGTTGGGAAACGCTCCTGTTCATCAACTTCTGCAGCAAGGGGTTTAACCTCCTTCTCTGCAAAATCTCTAATCATTTGAAGAAAGAGAGTTTCTGTTTTTGTTAAGTTAAAATCCATCTTTGTTATGTTTTAATACAATTTTTGGTATAAAAAAAATCACATCCAAGGAATGACTATCGGATGTGAATTTATATGATTCGATTTCCTTGTTTTGACTTCAGAATTGAGGTCTCAAAGGTAAAAAGAGAATTGTTAATAAAATAACAATTCGTGTATGTTAGATAGCAATGTTGCTAAATAGTCATGCCACCATCAACACTAAGAGTTGTGCCATTGATGTATGCAGCCTCATCGGATGCGAGAAACAGGTAAGCCGATGCAATTTCTTCGGGTTGCCCAAGTCGCCCGGCGGGCACCTTACTCTTCATTCCATCAATCACATTTTCGGGCATTTTAGCAACCATTTCGGTGGCAATAAAACCAGGGGCAATTGCATTTACTGTTATGCCCTTTCGGCCCAACTCACGAGCCCAAGTTTTAGTCATGCCAATTAAACCTGCCTTGGTGGCCACGTAGTTAGTTTGTCCAAAGTTGCCATAAAGAGCCACAACGGATGATGCATTAACAATTCTACCATAGTTTTTCTCCACCATATACTCCGAAATAATCTTTGTACAGTAAAAAACGCCGGTTAGGTTAACATCTATTACCTGTTGCCATAGCTCAGGGGTCATTTTCTTTAGGGAACTATCGCGCGTAATTCCTGCATTATTTATCAGAATATCAATCTTTCCATATTTTGCGATAACGGCTTTAGCTGCAACTTCAATCTCATCATACTTTGCAGTATTCACCTTTGCAAAAACTACAGTTTTACCCTCTGATGTTAGTTTCTTGGCAAATTCATTACCTCGAATATCATCCAAATCCCAAATAATGGTAATTGCCCCTTCGGCAGCAAATCTTGCCGCGGTGGCGGCACCAATACCTGCAGCGCCACCTGTTATGATGGCTACTTTTTTATCGAGTTTTTTCATGAGAAAGTATTTTAGTTAATTTGTTGGTTTAATGGAACACCCATGTGATGCGGTTTGGTTGTGCAAATTGCATTACATGGGTGTAATAATATTTATTTAGGTTTTTTTTAAACAAATTGCTTGTCGTGTTTAAGCTTGGCCGTACCCTTAATACAAGTCGTTTCATCAGAACTTACAAGCGAGCAATTGATAATACCGATATGTTTCTCAGTATTTACCTCCATCACCTCAAAACGAGCCTCGTATTGGACTTCAACAAATACTGGAGCAAAAAACTTCATCTCCTGTGATAGGTAGATGGTTCCTTCTCCTGGAAAAAGGGTGCCAAAAACCATGGAAAAAACTGCTCCAGACAGGAAGCCATGTACAATAGGCTTCTTGAAAATAGTTTTGGAGGCGTATTCTTGGTCAAGATGGATTGGGTTGAAATCGCGAGTTACCTCAGCAAATTTCACCACATCGGCCTGCGTAAACTTTACGCTATGGGTGAAAGTGTCTCCTTGTTTTATCATAGTTGAAAATTGCTTTTGTAAGTGTTCTTATTTAGCGTTGAAAGATACTATACCCTTTTAAGGATTATGGCTGTTCCCATTCCTCCTCCAATACAGAGCGATGCCATACCAAAGGTTTTGTTGCTTCGTATCATTTCATGTATCAAGCTAACGGTTATACGATTACCTGATGCACCAATTGGGTGACCAAGAGCAATTGCTCCTCCGTTAAGGTTGCAATTTTTAGTAAACCAATCGGCTTTAACACCGTGGTCTTGGCAAAGTTGCTTGATAACTCCAAGTGATTGAGAGGCAAAGGCCTCGTTTAGCTCAAGCACCTCAATATCGGTTAGCTTCATGCCTGCCTTTTTTAGCGCATTTGCAATGGCCGGAACTGGTCCCATGCCCATTATTGAGGGATCAACACCACCTTGCCCGGTTGCAACAATCTCTGCCAAAGGGGTTAAACCATATTTTGCCACCGCTTCTTCAGAAGCAACAAGTACAAATGAGGCGCCATCGTTTATACCTGAAGCATTACCAGCCGTTACAGTTCCATCCTTTTTAAATGCAGGACGAAGCTTAGCTAGTTTTTCAACATTTGTGCTACGGTTTACAAACTCATCGGTATCAAAAATCACGGTTTCTTTTCTTGAAACCACTTCAACAGGAACAATTTCTCCTTTAAATCTACCTGCATCAATTGCGGCGGCTGCTTTTTGCTGCGATGCGTATGCAAATGCATCTTGCTCTTCGCGGGTAAGGTTATATTTTTCGGCAATATTTTCGGCAGTAATACCCATGTGGTATCCTTCAAAAGCATCGGTTAGGCCATCAGTTACCATGTGGTCGAGGGCAGTAATATTCCCCATTTTATATCCGTCACGAACAGACCCGGGCAAAACAAAACCTGCGCCCGACATAGATTCAGTACCCCCAGCTAAGATTAGATTTGCATCTCCTGCCTTAATGCTAGAAACTGCATTGATAATGGATTTCATACCACTTCCACAAATCATATTAACTCCGTATGCGGGAACCTCTGCAGGGATACCTCCCTTAATGGCAGCTTGACGAGCAATTCCCTGCTTTTGGCCGGCCATTAGGATGTTACCAACAATAACCTCATCGAGTTTTGATGGGTCTATCTTGGTTTCGGCAAGAATGTTTTTTATAACGGTAGCTGCTAAATCGGCTGCAGATACATTAGCAATAGCTCCCAAAAATTTACCAATAGCTGTTCGCTTAGCGGCAACAATATATACTTTACTCATAGCACTATTTTTTTATGGGTTTAATATCTTTAGAAATAATTAGCTTGGCGTCTGTAGCGGCTTGTACCTCTTCAATAGTAAACGCTGGGTTTATTTCTTTGAGAACAATGCCATCCGGGGTAATTTCCATAACACCCATTTCAGTAATAATGAGATTCACCTGACCTTCGGCTGTTAATGGAAGATTACATTCTTTCATAATTTTATGCGAGCCTTTAGCGGTATGCTCCATGGCAAGTATTACTTTTTTTGCACCTATAAGCAGGTCCATTGCACCGCCCATTCCGGGAGTCAATTTTCCGGGAATCATCCAGTTAGCAAGATTACCCTTTTCATCAACCTGAAGAGCACCAAGAATAGTTACGTCCACATGCCCACCACGAATAATACCAAATGAGGTGGCAGTATCAAAACACGATGCCCCTATACCTAATGAAACAAAGCCGCCACCTGCATTCGATAGATTTTTATCTTCAGTGCCTGGTGCGGGGGTTGGGCCAAGGCCTATCAATCCATTTTCACTTTGCAGAATAACGTTTACTCCTTTGGGAATGTACTCAGGAACAACTGTTGGTAAACCAATACCAAGGTTAACCAAATCGCCATCTTTTAGTTCTAAAGCCGCTCTTCGGGCAATAGTTTCACGTATCTGTTGCTTATCCATAATAATTTTTGGTTTGCTAAAAGCGTTTGTTATATTAATTTGATGAATTTGCCGACTAAGGTAAGCAAATTATCTGTACAGGAAGATAGAAATTTATAGCCTCTTACCTTTCAATTTGAAATTAGTTCTGTATCGAGTAGTATCTAAACAACAAAAAAATATCTCGAAAACAGGGTAATCATAAGAACGTAAATTAATACTTCTCCCTATATA
Organism: Bacteroidales bacterium UBA5349; assembly: GCA_002410065.1. GTDB lineage: Bacteria > Bacteroidota > Bacteroidia > Bacteroidales > Tenuifilaceae > Perlabentimonas. Next base: position 220,596 of record DHQB01000006.1, read on the forward strand.
AATCTGGATAATTACAGGGGATTAATAAAATGTACTTGAATTAGAATACTTCTGTTTTTATTGTAAACGTAACTTTACAGAGTTTGTAAGTCATTAAGTAAAAAGAACTAATCCAGTCTTGAAAATTATTTTGTTTTAGGCTATCTTTGTCGCTTGAATGATAACCCATCACCATGCTCCTATTCATTCTGTATCACCCAGTTTACATCAAAATGTTTAGGAATATTAACTTTAAATATTAACCCTTAAATAGAGAATATATGAGTATGTATTGCAACCAATGCCAAGAGACGGCAAAAAACATTGCCTGTACAATTAATGGCGTTTGCGGAAAGAAAGAAGTTACAGCTAACCTTCAGGATTTATTGATGTACGCATGTCAGGGCCTTTCCTACGCTACAATTGAAGCAAGAAAAAAAGGAATTGATACCAATGCTGAGAGTAAGCACATTACCAATTGTCTGTTTATGACAATTACCAATGCAAACTTTGACGATACTACAATTTTAAAAGCGGTAAAAGATTGCAATACCTACCGTGATGCATTGAAAGGGAAAATTAAGATTACCGAAACCCACGATTCTATTAATTGGAAAGCATCAACTGATGCAGAGTATTACGAAAAAGCAAATCATGTAGGCACTCTTACCTACGATAAGAATGAGGATATTCGTTCACTTAAACAATACGTTCTTTTTGGTATAAAAGGGGTTTCTGCATATGCTGAGCATGCTTTTAATTTGGGTTACGAGCAGCAAGATATTTATGATTTTATGGAAGAATCATTGGTTATGATAACAAAACCAATGGATTTGAATGGGATGCTAGATTGGATAATGAAAACAGGCGAATGTGGTGTTAAGGCAATGGCCATACTCGATAAGGCAAACACCTCAACCTACGGAAACCCTGAGATTTCAAAAGTTAACATAGGCGTTGGGAAAAACCCAGGAATCCTAATCAGCGGTCACGACCTTAAAGACCTAGAGCAGCTATTAATTCAAACCGAAGGAAAAGGCATAGACATTTATACCCACTCCGAAATGCTTCCAGCTCACGCTTATCCAAAGTTGAAAAAATATAAGCATCTTATTGGAAACTATGGAAATGCTTGGCATAGGCAACTTGAGGAGTTTGAAACATTTAATGGCCCAATTCTCTTCACAACGAACTGCCTTGTTCCACCAAAAAAGACAACTACTTATAACGACAGGGTGTTTACTACCAATGCAACCGGAATGCCGGAATGGAAGAGAATTGAAAAGAGATTAGCCAACGGGCATAAAGATTTCTCGGATATTATTGCCATTGCAAAAACATGCAAACCACCCACAGCCATTGAAAATGGTGAAATTACAATTGGGTTTGCACACAGCCAAGTATTAGCACTTGCCGATAAAATTCTGGAAGCAGTAGATTCTGGCGCAATTAAAAGAATGGTTGTGATGTCGGGTTGCGACGCAAGACAGAAAACTCGTGAGTACTACACTGAATTTGCTAAGCAACTACCTAAGGATACCGTAATTCTTACATCGGGTTGTGCAAAATATCGCTACAATAAGCTTCAACTAGGTGATATTAATGGAATTCCAAGAGTTTTAGATGCAGGACAATGTAACGATAGCTACTCGTGGGCACTTGTTGCACTCAAGCTAAAAGAGGTTTTAGGGTTAGATGATATTAATAAGCTACCGATAGTTTTTAACATTGCTTGGTATGAGCAAAAGGCTATAATTGTTCACCTTGCACTACTTTATTTAGGTATCAAAAACACGCATGTAGGCCCAACCCTACCTGCCTTTATGTCGCCAAACGTTCTTAAAGTTGTTCAAGAGAAATTTGGTGTACAAACCATTACAACCGTTGATGAGGATATGAAAATTTTTAATCTTAATTAAACCTTAATAAAAAATGGAAAAAGATATTTTGATTTGCAATTGTAATGAGATTTACAAAAGCGAGATTGTGAAAGCAATCAAAGAAAAAGGATTAAAAACGGTTGAGGAAGTAGGTGATGCAACCACTGCAGGAACAATTTGTGGTCAATGTCAGGATGATATACAGGACATACTTGATGAGCTGAACAAATAGTATCAGCGTGTAATTTAGTGTATGAAACATTTAGCTTTATCCTGTTGCCTTTTGTTAGTTTGGCATACTGTGTAAGCAGGGTTTAAATGTTTCATACACTTTTTTTTTATGTCAATGAAAGCTTGGGCCTATGAGAAAAATAGTATTCTTTATTTTGGCGCTTATTATGAGCCATGCCAGCTATCCACAGGAATTTCTGAGTGCCGAAAAATCAGACCCTAAAATTATGGGGTGGATGAAAGGATTCCCTCCCCATAACGATAGTATAGTTTCTGCAGCAGATGGGAGTTTTTTTAAGTTCCCTGCATTGCGTTATAGCGTATGCCACATGAACCAGTTTATGCCAACTACCAGGGTTGAGGGAGCAAAGAATAACCGCTATATCTTTATTTCCGAAATAGATAAAGGCATAGATGAAGTATCGTTTAAACCCTGGGGCACAAATAAAACGATGACCTGGAAGGAATCTCTGACTAAAAACTATACCGATGGGATTATCATCCTGCATAAAGGAGTTATAGTGTATGAAGAATATTTTGGCGAGTTAAATCCTGATGGACTTCACGCTGCCATGTCTGTATGTAAAACCTTTACAGGAACTTTAGGCGCTTTGCTGGTAGCCAATGGAGTGTTAGATGAGAACAAAACCGCAGGTGAATATGTGCCAGAATTACAAAACTCAGCCTTTGGCAATACCATTGTTCGTCAGATATTGGATATGACAACGGCCTTGCAATACAGTGAAGATTATGCCAATCCTAATTCAGAAATATGGGCTTTTTCGACAGCCGGAAACCCACTGCCTAAGCCAAAGGGATATGAGGGCCCTACCAATTACTATGAGTATTTACAAACGGTGCAAAGCAATGGTATTCATGGCAATGCTTTTGGTTATAAAACAGTTAATACAAATGCCATGGGATGGATTATTTCCCGTGTCACGGGTAAGAGCATTCCACAACTGTTGTCTGCTAAAATTAGGCAACCACTCGGCACTCATTTCGATGGTTACTATCAGATAGATGGTGCGGGGATTGCATTTGCTGGAGGTGGCTTTAGTGCGAACTTAAGGGATATGGCCATGTTTGGTGAAATGATTAGAAATGAAAGGTGATTCAATAATCAGCAAATACTCCCTATTTCTGTTGTAAAGGAAATAAAAAAAGGCGGCAACCCAACAGCATTTGAAAAAGCCGGTTACAAAGATTTAAAAGGTTGGTCGTACCGAAACATGTGGTGGATTACACATAATAAACATGGAGTTTTTGCAGCCCGTGGGGTACATGGTCAAACGATTTATATAGACCCAAAAGCTGAAATGGTAATCGTTCGCTTTGCATCTCACCCAATTGCCGGAAATGCTGCCAACGATCCATTCTAAATGCCAGCCTATAATGCCATAGCTGAGTACTTTATGAGCAAATAAATGCTCCAAAATCGATAATTGTATTGTAGTCTATTTTTACCCAAGTTACAAAGCTAAGATTTTGATTTGTTACTCTGTTTACTTGGGTGTAGAATAAAATACGAATCCTTCTTAAATTATCCGAAAGCAAGCAGGGTTTGCCTTTGAAAATCTGTTGTGCTCACCTTTTATCGGCATTTATTCCTTTATCAACTTTCCTGTCCATTGATAGCCATTAGGTAAACTTGTTTTCACAAAAAACAGTCCCTTTGATAAGTCGCTTATTGAAATACTTGTTTCTTTGTTTTGCGTATTTATCTTTTTTATAAGCTGCCCCTGAACATTAAAAATCTCAACTATGGAGAGAGGTCTATCTGACTTGATGTTAAGTATATTACTAGCAGGGTTTGGAAACAACTGAACAGAGTATGTGTTGCAAGGCTGATTATTTATACTGGTCGAGCTACATACAAGGTTATTTACATATTCCCAAATTGCATCATTCAGTAAAAAAGGCACAGGAAGGTTATTGGGCTCTTCGCCCATTCGAACCCATACCAAATTCTGGTTTGGAACAACATTAAGAAACTGTCCATCTTTCCCCATTGCAGTAATCATATCGGAAGGGGCATTAGGGCATAAGGAACCAGGGAAAACCATTTGCAAAGAGGGCATCATAAAAGATGACTTTCCATTCAACCACCATAAATAACCATACGATTTATTAAGAGATTGAGAAGTGCTTACCATCTGGTTGAAATATGCTGTGTCAGTCATAATTTGATTCCCGTTCCAATTGCCTTTATTTAATATTAAAAGCCCAAAACGAGCCATACTCCTAGCATTACTAAAATATACATTATCATAATCCAAAGAAACAAAAGCACCTTTCATGCCTGTCAAGTTCTTAAGTTTTTGAGTAGTATATTGGTTTAGCGTAAATCCAGTAGCAGTTTCAATAACGTTATCAAGAAGTGTATAGGGTGCATTATGGTATGCCCAACGTGATCCTGCGTCAGCCATATAAATAAGGCAGGTATTTAATGTACAATGGTTATTTTCAACTCCATCATCAAGCCCCGACGTCATTGTTAATTGATGCCGAATTGTTACTTTCTCTTCCTGTGCTGGTGAGCAACTTGTCCAGCCATTTCCAAGATAATTAGAAGTAGTGTCGGTAATTGACAAATATCCTTCCTGCTGCGCAATCCCCACCATAAATGAAGTAATTGTTTTGCCCGCTGATGCCCATTGCCAATTTGAGTTTTGCGTGTGTGTTCCAAAATATTGCTCAAGAACAATTTTTCCATCCTTCAGCAAAATAAATGCTTTAGTGCTATTTGAATCCAAAAATGCATATAAGCTGTCAATTTCGGATTGGCAATAGCCTAAAGATGATGGTGAAATTGTATCCCAATCGTTTTCTGTCAGGGGAGGGAAATAAAGCGATTGAGCATTAATATTGAATGTTGAAAATAATATAAGAATAAAAACATAAATTCTTTTCATATATGATGAATGAATTTTATACTATAATACCACTAATTATATCAGCAATTTAATACTGAATTAATTAACACACAAAGGTATCGTAAATTTAAAAGAACTCCCTTTCCCAACTTCGCTTTCTATCCAAATTTTGCCATTATTTTTCTCAACAAATTCTTTGCATAATATTAAGCCCAAGCCTGTTCCAAGTTCGCCTGCCGTGCCTGTTTGCGACAAATTGTTTTCAATACTAAATAACTTTTCGATATACTCGGGCTCAATGCCTGTTCCTGTATCAGAAATACTGAACAAAATATTGTTCTCAAATTTCCGAGTTTCTATTTTAACGGTTCCATTCGGGTAGGTATATTTTAGGGCATTGGTTGTTAAATTCCGTAGAATAGTTTTAACCATTTCTTCATCAACGCGAATGGGCTCGTCGGAGAGGATATAGGTTTCAAGTTTTATGTTTTTATTATCTGCAACGGGTTCAATTAAAAGTCTTATTTCGGCAATTAGTTTTGAGGGATTTGTATTTACAAACTTAGGCTCTATCTTTCCTGTTTGAATCTTTGCCCACTCTAATAAGTTCTCTAATAGTTTATAAGTATGGTTTGCAGAATTATACATCATCTGGGCTAATTGCTGCGTTTCTTGAGAATTGGATTCAGCCAGATTTTCTATCAATAAGCTATTAAAATTAATTAAGGTGTTAAATGGGCTTTTTAGGTCATGTGCAATAATTGAGAAAAACTTATCTTTGGTTGCATTAAGATCTTCCAATTTGCTATTTACTTCCTTCAGATTATCAAGTAGCGTATTTATCTCTTCGTTTTGCTGAAGTAAGTTCCCTTCGTTTGCTTTAATTGTTTTATTTGATTTTTGCAGTTCGGAAATCTGGCTTATAATGTCTTTGCGCAATACAATTATTGCATAAAATGAGAGTAAAAGGGTGATAAGTATGATTACACCAATTAAAACAAGTAATACTATATTCGCTGAGTTCTGTTTTTCAACTTCAAAGGAAGTACGTTTATCAAGCATAGTGCTAAACTCCGATATGGGTAGCATTATGCTCTCTTTAATTAGGTGGTAGTTTTTATTGAATACTATTTCCTGAGCAAATAAAGTGTCCGGTTTTGATCTAATCGTAACTTTTTCTAATGTGTCAACAAAAATACCCTTCATTGCATTGAAAGCTACTCTCTCAACTTTAACAAGGTCATTAGAGTTTTTCTCGGCAAGTGATAGTTTCTCAAACTCTTCTTTAACAATTCCCAACTTAAGTAAACTATCCCTTAATGCAATAGTTCTTCCATTGGCTCTAGGTTTTACGCCATTTCTAATGTCAAGTAGTTCCCAGTATTTTTGCTCCCAAATACTGTCTCCTGTTGTAACATAATTACGGCAATATTTGGTTAAATCCTCTGAGCCTTCTTTCAAATCGTTACTAAGGGTATAAAGTAAATACCTATTTTTTTCTAGCCCTTTTAATTCTATTGAATTTTTAAGCAGAACAAATGAAAACACTCCTATCAAAATCAATAGAATAGAGATCGTCACAAACAGGCGATTGTGAAATTTCCTTCTTCCAATTCTGAATTTATACATTGTGCGTTTGTTTTAAATGGCTTCAAATATGTTTATTACAGTCAGCTATGAAGCATTATTTCAAACTCGCAATTTTGAATATTGATATCAAAATTTGCTTTTGCAAGCATCGTCATTTGACAAACTTTTAATTGCATAAATAGATGGTAATTACATGCAAAAATGCTGGTAACGTCCCTATTAAATATTCTCTTTGATTCCCTGAAAAACATGATACTAAGTTAGCAATAATTTACTTTAAGCAAATTCACCCAACTGAAACACCTTAAGTGATATGTGCCGTTATTTTTCATGCATTTCAGTACAGTATTTTCTATCGGAGTATGCTAACTGTATGGTTTTATTGTTAGTTCTTCATTCGTCATGGAAATCGCTTTCCATTTAAATGGAATGAGTCCGGTAAAATACCGTACTCATTTGTTATAAATTCTTTATTAATCGTCCAAATTTGGGGGTTAATATCAATGCTACATCTATTTTAGTTAAACTGAAATTTGTAAACTATTAAATACAAAGAATTAAAATAATCTTATAATCACAAAACTCTGGAACTAACGAGCAAAATAGTTTATATCTAGTAAGTTTAAAACAAAAAAAGCCCCTTTACGGGGCTTTTTTAAGATTAAAAATGGCTCACGCTGAATATTTAAACCATTTTAATTGAGATTAAATTATTGTTTTACAACTTTTAGGTTGCGGCTTCCTACTTTAAATATATAGATTCCGTTTGGCTGAGCTGATAAATCAATCTCACCATTGTTACGAATTTCTTTAGTAAGAACAGTGCGACCAGTAATGTCTGTAACAACAACTGTAGCATTCTCT
>DHQB01000002.1 GCA_002410065.1 Bacteroidales bacterium UBA5349
ATTTGGGTTTTTTTTAAGAAAAATAACGAATGTTTGATAATCAAATAATTAGAATCTTAAAAAAATGGAATTATGAAAATAATAATTTTTGTATGTTGGGTTTGATACCTTTAAGTACACAACAAAAATAAAAGGCGAAGTTAACTTCGCCTTTAGAAAGTGTAAAAATATCTGAATACTACTTTTTTTTAGGTGCGTTCTTCAAGACTTGAACCAAGAACTTCCAAAACATATCAACTGTATCGATCTTTACTTTCTCGTCTGGAGAGTGGGGATACCTAATTGTAGGTCCAAAGGAGATCATTTCAAAGTTTGGATATACACCTCCTAAAATGCCGCACTCGAGTCCAGCATGAATGGCTTTAATCTCTGGTATTTTCCCCCAATTCTTGGAGTAAACATTGCTCATAACTTTAAGTATTGATGAGTTCATGTTTGGTTTCCATCCAGGGTATGCACCAGTAAATTCAATATCGGCACCAGCCAATTCGAATACTGAGGCCATTTTTTCTGCAAGAGCCTCTTTGGAACTATCCACTGAACTACGCAGCAAGCATTGAGCATAGATAATGCCATTTTCAGAGTAAACTCGGGCTAAGTTGGTAGAAGTTTCAACAAGGCCTGGCATTGAATCACTCATTCTGATTACTCCATTTGGACAACCAAAAACCGCACGAATTATTCCCCATTGGGCTTTTGAATCAATAACAGATTTTGGAGTATCTACCTTTTGAACCGTAAAATCTAAATCGGGCTCAACGGCTGAAAACTCATCCTTATATACTTTAAGTTGTTCCTTTATAGCCATCTCGAGGGCTGAGAAATTTGATTTAGAAACACCCAGAACAACGAATGCCTCACGAGGAATTGCATTCCTTAGACTACCTCCATCAATACTTGAAATTCGAATTCCAAACTCCTTCTCAGCATAGCGCAAGAAACGGAACAGTAGTTTTATAGAATTGGCTTTACCTGAACTAATATCCATACCTGAGTGCCCTCCCCTTAACCCAATTACTGAGAGTTTCGAAAACTGGTAGTTTTCTGGAGATTTTTCTTCCTTATACTTAAGCTGAATATTTGCATCTAACCCGCCAGCACAACCAACATATAGTTCTCCCTCGTCTTCAGAATCTAAATTGATGAGAATATCACCCTTTAAAACACCGGGTTTTAGGTTGAAAGCACCTGTCATTCCTGTTTCCTCATCGATGGTAAAAAGCGCTTCGATTGGACCATGTACTAATGATTTATCCTCTAAAACCGCCATTGCTGCAGCCACACCTATACCATTATCGGCGCCCAAGGTTGTGCCATTCGCAGTAACCCATTCGCCATCTATGTAGGCTTCAATTGGATCTTTAGTGAAATCGTGTTTCTTGTCACTGTTCTTCTGCGGAACCATATCGAGGTGACCCTGAAGAATAATGCCTTTTCTATTCTCCATCCCAGCAGTTGCAGGTTTACGGATTATAACATTGCCAACCTCATCAACAATAGTTTCGAGTCCTAACTTTTTCCCGAAATTTATAACAAAATCAACAGCAGCCTTCTCGTGTTTAGATGGTCGTGGAATTTGAGTCAAACTATGGAAGTGCTTCCATACAATTTTTGGCTCAAGGTTTGTAATTGAGTTGCTCATAATATAATATTTTTATTGTTTGGATATTTATTGCTGTTAAAGGTACACGTTTTTTTGATATTTTTTTGCCTTAGCCTATCTAAAAACAAATACATAAGTATACTAACCAATAGAAAAACCATGATTATATTATTGATAATATGATGAATATATCAATACACCTTTTGAATAAGTCTTGTAAAACAACAATTTGTTTTTAGCTTTGTTTAATTATTCAAAACAAAGCATAAATCTAACTATTCATATATTTGCATGTAATTTTAATATCATAAATTAACTATGAGGAAGAATATTTTATTGCTATTTAGCGTTTTAGCAATTAGTTGTACTGCAAACTCGCAAAAAAAAGAAGTTGGGGTCGTAAAATGGTACACCTTTGAAGAGGCTGTAAAATTAAACAGCGCTGCTCCTAAAAAAATATTTATTGATGTCTACACAGATTGGTGCAGCTGGTGTAAGGTAATGGACCAAAAGACATTTAGTCACCCAGAGATTGCAGCTTATCTTAATGAGCATTACTATCCAGTTAAATTTAATGCGGAATCGATAGAACCCATTACCTTTAGTGGAACTGTTTTTAACAATAAAAAACAGGGTAATAGAAACCCGCATGAGCTTGCTGTAGCACTTTTACAGGGTAAGATGTCGTACCCATCGGTTGCCTATTTAGATGAGGGAAACCAGCTGCTAACTTCTGTTCCAGGCTATGTTACCCCTGTTCAAATTGAGCCAATCCTAGTGTTCTTTGGCGAAGATCATTACAAAACAAAGAGTTGGGAAGATTTTCAGAAAAGTTTTGTTGGCAAAATAACTGAATAATTTATAACGTATATTTCTAAAAGCAATAGAGGCTGGTATGGTTACCAGCCTCTATTGCTTTTAGAGCCCTTCCTTATTTTTTAAAATCGAAAAGTAGAGTGCCATTCTGGATGTTAAAATCAGATGGAATTCTTACCAGAGGACCAAATTGATATAAATTTGCAGTTTTGGTAAACAACTCCCCTTTTGAATCGGAAAGTTTTACACTAGCAGGAACTGGTATACGATAGTAAAAAGCATTCCGTTTCTTGTTGTCTATCTCAAGGGATAAGCTATTTAGGATATCCAAGTTTTTCCAGTTATTATCTGATGACACCTCTATAAGCACTGGGCTACCGGTTAAATCGGAAGCAGGAAGCACACCTTTTGCTCTAGAAAATCTAAAAAGTATTGTACCTCCATTTTCCTGCTTAATGGGTAAAAAATCGAACTCGTGCAATTGTTGTCTAGTAAAACGTTTCCCTGTAAAAAGTGATAAGTACTCTTGTTCAAGCCTCGAAATCTCATCGAAAACTTCTTTAACAGCGCGACCCTCGGCTATAAAATCGGCATCTCCAGATATCAGTTCAAATCTTCTTTTCCGCAGCGAAAAGATAAAATTTGCTGCCTCTCTAGCCTTATCCTCAGCTGATTTCTCAATAATAATATCCTTATGAACCGGAACACGAACGAAAGTACTGTCCTGGAAAACCCTTGAATAATGGGTTGTTCGCTCTGCTGCAATGAATGGAGTGTGTGATAAATCTGTGTATAAATCCGTATAGAGATCAGAATCTGAAGGATTATTCAATGATGAGCCAGATTGAAATTGTGCTTTATGAATGGGAATTACTAAACCAATACTGGAAAGAGAGAGATAGCCTAGGTTATTCTCAGAATTCAGCTCAGCAACAAATAGTGCGTTCATATCGGGAACGAAACTCTCATCGATACCAAAAGAAACCATTGACCACTCGCTATCGCCCTGCGAAGGCACATTATCGATACCTAAATACTTTTTGGCATACTGTGAATAGGGTCCTGGAACATACATCCGATGCTCGGCGATAACTGAAACCTGAAGATTAGTTGCTGGCAGCGTATATATCATTCCCTTAGATGAAAGGCTCAAAGCCTGCCCTGCAGGTACAACTGATGTTGTTTTATTTGAGCAGGCACTGGCAAGTAAACCTAGCCCTAATAGAAGTACAAAACGATTTATTCTCATATCTACTATTGAATTAAGTATATTTTTTTGTGAATTTACTATTGAAACACCCTAAAGCAAGGCTAAGTGCATTTGAAATATCCCCTGCAATTATGGAGCCTCCTCCTTTAGCATCGAGAGCCAAATCTGCTGCTTTGCCATGCAAATAAACACCTAGAACGGCAGCATTTATTGGTTTTAAACCTTGACCCAGAAGTGAAACAATAATACCCGTTAATGAATCGCCACTACCTGCTGTAGCCATAGCAGAGTTTCCGGTTGAGTTGAAATACACCTGTCCGCTTGGGAACACAATCTGAGTGTGAGCACCCTTAAGTATAATGATTATAGAATATTTTGTGGCAAATTCTTGTGCTAGCGCTAGCCTTCCATAGCCAGAATTAGTCTCGCCAAATAGTCGATTAAACTCACCTACATGCGGAGTAATAATTGTATTTTGAGGTACTAACTCCATCAATTCAGGGACATGCGCAATTATGTTTAATCCATCGGCATCAATAACCAAAGGGCAGTGAACTTTCTGAAGAAATCGCCTAAAGCCTTCAATGGTTCTTTTGTGTGTACCCAATCCGGGTCCAATGGCAATTGCGTTATACTTTTTATCCAGATTTGAATCGGTAAAAAAGTGCAAATCCGTATCTGTAACCACAATTGCCTCGGGCAATGCTTGTTGAACTATTGACAAACCACTCTGTGGAACGTGAACGCTAACTAATCCGGCACCTGCCATAAGGCATGATTTTGCACTAATTATTGCAGCACCGCACATACCATGACTTCCTGCAATAATTAAACAATGTCCCCTAAGTCCTTTGTGATCAAATTTGTTTCTACGCGGAAACTTATCTAATACATATTCATCATCAACCAAAAAATAGGGTGATGAAATCTCACAAATGGCCTGAGGATGTAGGCCAATATCAACAACATTCCATTTTCCAACGTATTGATCATTCTCTGGAAAAAAGAAACTAAGCTTTGGAAACTGTATTGTAATTGTTAAATCTGCTCTAAAAACACTATTCTCATTGGGGCATGGATTACTCTCAGTAAATAGGCCCGAGGGGATATCTATTGCAACTCTATCGGCTTTCTGATCATTTAAATAATCCACCAGTTGCTTAGCCACTCCTGAAAGCGATCTGGTTAATCCAGAGCCAAATAGGCTATCGACGAGTATCCCATTTTTCGAAATTTGTGGAAAGTCGCTTGGGCTTTCAACATAAGAAAGATTAACCACTCCTTGATCCCCAAGTCTTTGGATATTAATCAGGTTATCGGGTGAATAGTTTTCTGATTTGAGTATATAAACCTTTACGTTATACCCCAGCAAGCCCAGATGTCGCGCAAGCGCAATACCATCGCCTCCGTTATTGCCCGGGCCAGCAAAAATGAATACAGGGCAGTTGGCAGAATATAAACTAACAAAAGCCTGCATTATGGCTATAGATGCACGCTCCATAAGATTTATGGAGTTGATTGGTTCGTACTCTATAGTGTAACCATCAATCTGCCTAATTTGTGCACCTGTAAATATTTTCATTGCAAAGTATAAAATGTTAGAGCAAATATACGGTTTTAGGAGCTAATGAAACGTTATGTATGACATAATAATCCTTAAAAAATGGTAACTTGCAGGGTTAAAACTAAACTAATATCAATGAGCACTTTTTATTTGGAGAGCGAATATATACCCCTAATTGGATTGCTTAAAGCTTTGCAAATTGCGAGCAGCGGAGGCGAAGCGCAAATGCTTGTTGAAGAGGGTATGGTTACCCTAAATGGGAAACCAGAGAATAGGAAACGTGCAAAGCTTAGAGATGGTGATATTGTGAAATGCAATGGTATTGAAATTGAGGTTAAGGCAAAGTAATTTTTATGAGGTATTGGTTAGCCATAGTATTATCATTTCAGTTGGTTGGCGCATGGGGTCAAAGTAAATATTTCATAGGGTTTACCGACAAAACTGACACCCCATACTCCATTGACAGGCCAGCTGATTATCTTACTTCAAGAGCCCTAGAGCGACGTATAAAACAGTCAATCCCAATAAATACTGATGACTTGCCCGTAAACCCAGTCTATATTGAGTTCATAAAACTACACGGGGCAAAAGTATTTTACTCCATTAATTGGCTTAATGGGGCAATTGCCGAGGTCTTAAATCAAGACATTTTAAATGAGATTGCTAACCTTCCCTTTGTAAACCAGATTCAAGAGGTTTACAATCCGTTAAAAACTAAAGCCTCAATATCCAGCTTTGATATACTTCCAACAATTTCTAAAAAACAGAACATCTTCGACTACTTTGACTACGGATTTTCTTCACAGCAAATAAAGATGTTGAAAGGGCACACCTTGCATAATAACGGATATAGGGGGCAAAATATGTTAATTGCTGTTATTGATGCAGGCTTTAACAATGCCAATAGCATTTCGGGTTTGAGTCATTTGTGGGATGATGAACGAGTTGTTCTTGTTAGAGATATTGTTAATCCTGCATCTAACCTGTTTGAGGAACACCATCATGGTACCATAGTTCTCTCTGTACTGGCCAGTAATTTACCTAACGAGCTAATTGGCAGCGCTCCACAGGCAAGTTATGCCCTAATTAGAAGTGAGGATGCGAGCTCGGAGCAATTAATAGAGGAGTATAATTGGGTTTATGCAGCCCAAATTGCCGATAGTATTGGTGCTGATATCATTAGTTCATCATTGGGTTACTCCCAGTTTGATTGTACCGAACAAAACCATACATATGCAGATATGAATGGCAAAACTACACCCGCTGCAAAAGGAGCAAATTTTGCTGCAAGCAAAGGGATATTGGTTGTTGCAAGTGCCGGCAACGAGCAACAAACTAGCTGGCAAAAGATAGTTACCCCCTCCGACTCGCCAACTGCAATTGCTGTTGGTGCAGTAGATGCTGATGGAAAAGTTGCTTACTTTAGTTCCATTGGTCCATCAGCCGATGGACGCATAAAACCCGATGTTGTTGCAATGGGTTATGGAACAGCAATTCAATCTGCTACCGGACAAATGGGAACAGCCAATGGTACTTCACTATCTGCTCCAATTATTTCTGGATTGGCTGCATGCCTTTGGCAATCGAAACCAAACCTTAGCGCTAGAGATATTCGCGACTTAATTGTCCTATCCTCTAGCAATTTTAGCACACCCAACATCCAAATAGGATATGGGCTACCAAACTTTGCAGTTGCATTGGATAGCATATTGCTAGATAAGGACTTTGAAGAACTTAGAATCTTCCCAAATCCCACCGCTGGTTATTTCTCCGTTTGGCTGCCAAAAAACGAAACAATCACCTATTCGATAAGCATTACTTCGAGCCAAGGTGCTGAAATATTGAATGAGAAATTTCAAACGACATCAAATTTCTACTCATTAACCATTCCGGATCATTATTCAACTGGTCTGTATATAGTTAATCTTAAGGCCGGGAAGAAAATTTACTCAGGAAAAATAGTAAAGATTGATAATAGGCCATGAAGTACGGAACCCTCTCGCTATACGAATTGAGCACCAAAATACAGGAAGCTCTCGAGGCTAACCTCCCAACTATAGTTTGGGTTACCGGAGAGATAAGCGATTTTAAAGAAAATCCATCGGGCCATTGCTATCTGGAACTTGTTGAAAAGAACAATGACTCAGATCAATCAAGGGCAAAGGCTAGAGCTACAATTTGGTCGCGCAGCTATCGTAAGCTAAAACCCTTCTTCGAAACATCAACGGGCACAAGACTAGCATCAGGCATAAAAATACTTGTTCAATGTAGTGTAAACTACCATCCAGTTTATGGCCTATCGCTTAATATTATTGATATTGATCCAACCTATACCATTGGCGATATTGAGCACAGACGACAGGAAACTATCAATAGGCTTATTGCCGACGGCGTATTTGGAATGAATAAGGAAGTTGATTTCCCCTTACTGCCAAAAAGAATTGCAGTAATTTCATCGTCAACCGCTGCTGGTTATCAGGATTTTGTCCATCAGTTAAGCAACAATCCTCTTGGATATGCATTTGTACATAAACTCTTTAGCGCTACCATGCAGGGCGATAAAGCAGAACAATCGCTTATTGATGCATTGGACCACATTCACGTTGATCTTGAAAACTGGGATATTGTAGCAATTATTAGAGGAGGAGGATCTCAGATAGATTTGGGCTGCTTTGATACCTATCAGTTGGCAAACAATATTGCCCAGTTCCCTATTCCTGTTGTAACTGGCATTGGACACGAAAAGGACTATTCAATTGCCGATATGGTTGCCCATAGTAGATTGAAAACCCCAACAGCCGTTGCAGAATTCCTTATCAATAGGTTTAGTAATGCTGAAAACTGGTTAGTTGAAGTAAGGGAGAATTTTGGTGATGCTGTTTCAAATTTAACAAGCCAAAACAGCTTATTTATACAGAAGATACAGATGGGTATTGCACCTTTACTTATAAAACGGATTGGAAGTGAGAATAGCAATCTACATAAACAAATATTAACCTGCGATGCAAAGGCTAACCTACTGATTACAAAGGGTAGCTTTGGTTTATATGAAAGTTTGAAATGGATTAAACACTCGGTAAAAGTAAATCTCAAAACTGAAGGGAAACGCCTAAACTTTCTAGGTATTGAAATGCAAAGCAAACCTATTGAATTGATTTCAAGGTATAAAGACAGAGTTATTCAATTTGAAAAGAACGCTTTAGCACATGACCCCGTAAATCTATTACGAAAAGGATTCTCGATAACTAGACAAAACGGAGTGATTGTAAGAGACCTTTCTAAGTTAAAAACAGGAGATGCCATTGAAACTACCCTTGCCAAAGGCAAACTTTTTAGTACCATTATCCGTAAAAACCCCAATGGTTAAATAAATTGTAAGCAATAAATGTATATATTTAAAAAAATCAAAAAAGTGACCCTAAAATCTTTTATACTCAGCCTTTTATTAGTACTATCATTCTCCCTAATTAAATCACAAACAGTTCAGGAACAAAGGGATAGCATTTTATCACTAACAAGTAATGCTGACTCGCAGCAGAAAGTATTGTTATACGATTCAGTTTCGAGGTTATACTGGAGAACTAATCCTGACTCTAGTCTTTACTATGCAGAGCTTGCCCTAAAGTATGCTCAAAAAACTCGGAATGATTTGAGTATTGCCGAGGCATATAATGCTTTAGGAAATGCATATGCAGAGATGGGTAAAAACGATGAAGCCCTTGATAACTATAAAAAATCACTCTCACTTCGTAAGGCAGGTGGTGATATGTTAAAAGTTTCCCATTCATTAAACAACATTAGTCTTATTTATATTGATCAGAAAAAATACTCCGAAGCAATAAATGCATACAAAGAGGGAGCCGCCATTTGTAATGAACTTAACCAATACTCCGAAGAGGCATTTATGCAGATGGGAATTGCTCAAACCTATAATACCATAAACAACAAAACTAGTGCACTGGAGTATGCAATTAAAGCAGCCAGCTTATTTATCCACATTGACAATAAAGCAGGATTAGCCTCTAATTTTAACTTCATAGGAAATCTTCATAAAGATCTAAACAACAACAGTCTTGCCCTAGAGTACTTTAAAAAGTCAAACCAACTTTACATTGATTTAAATATCCAAAGTGGTATTTCAACAACCACTAATAATTTAGGGATCATATATGATGAAATGGGGCAAAGCGATAAAGCATTGAGTTATTATCAGGAGTTTTTGCAAATGGCCATCGATAATGATAATATCCCGTCGCAAGGAACAGCCCACAATAACATTGGCTTCCTTTACGCAAAAACAAAGCAATATCAAAAAGCGCTTGAATCTTATTCAAAATCACTATCCATCAGCCAAAACACAAACGATTCGCTGAGCATAATGAATACGAATAACAACCTTGCTTCGGTTTATTTAAGCATGGGAAATACTAGTAAAGCTGAAAATCATGTAAATACTGCTCTTAAGTATACAACGAGCAATAATAATCTTCTCTATCTTGCAGAAAGCCATGAGATACTCAGTAGGATTTATGCTAAAAAAAACAATTTCAAAGAGGCATACCACCACCAATCAATTAATAAAGAAATAAGAGACAACCTTTTTAGCTTGAACACTAACGAGCAGATTGTTGAGATGCAGGTAAAGTTTGATACAGATCGGAAGGAGAAAGAGATAGAACTACTTAAAAAAAACGATGAGATTAAAAATCTTGAACTTCAAAGATCGAAAAATGTAAACTTCCTATGGATAGGCCTCACAATTCTTTTAATTGGATTTGGAATACTAGGATACTTTAACCTTCAGCAAAAAAAGAATAGCAACAAACTGCTACAACAAAAAAATAAGCAAATGCAAATTGCTTATAAAAAACTTATTGAATCGGAGGAGCACCTTACAGAACTTAATGCTACAAAGGATAGGTTCTTTACTATTGTTGCACACGACCTAAAAAATCCGTTCAATGCATTGTTGGGTTTTAGTGAGTTGCTTCATAATAATTACACCAAGTATACTAAGAAACAAAGCGAAGAGATGATTAAAGCAATTTTTGATACTTCGCAAAACTTATACAAACTGTTGGAAAATTTATTACAATGGTCTAGATCTCAAACGGGGCATATTACTTACAATCCTGAGCTCTTTCCACTTATTAATAAGGTCAAGCACGAAATTGATTTACTAAGCAACCTATCTGAGAAAAAGAACCTAAAAGTCATTAACAGGGTTGAGGACTCAGTTGTTGTTTATGCAGACATTAATCTTACCTCAATAGTCATTAGAAACTTATTAAGCAATGCCATTAAGTTCAGCAATCCTGAAGGAAAAATAAAGATTACAGCAACTGAGGAAAACAATATGGTTCTGGTAAGTGTTACAGACTCGGGTGTTGGCATGAGCAAACAGGATGTAGACAAACTTTTCAGGCTCGATGAATCATTCTCAACAAAAGGAACTGCAAATGAAGAGGGAACTGGCCTTGGGCTAATTATTTGCAAAGAATTTATTGAAAAAAATGGAGGTAAAATCTACGTAAATAGCCAAGAGGGTTCGGGTAGTACATTTACCTTTACGCTCCCTACAAGCATAAAATAAATACCTAAATTTGTGCCAAATTAACCCTGTAGCAATATGGCAAAGATTGGTTTTAGTATCAACAAAGTTTCTTTCCTGCTCTTACTAGCAATAGTTCAACCCCAATTGGGCTTTACAAATCAACCTGCTCCAAAACAGGAAGATGCAATAAGTGCAATAAGAAAGTTTGTAACAGAAAATCCGCGTAAAGCAATTCATCTTGCTAGCAGTTCAACTTCCTCTAACAATGCAGATACAATAGCACTTATTGGAACGCTTAAAGCTAAAGCATATCTATCGCTAGGAATTCTCGACTCAGCAAAAATTCAAATAAATATAATTGATTCTACAGTCAACGCGCTAGTGGAGAACACATTATTTGAAATTATAGAAGTTCACATTCAGTTCCATTTGGCAATGGGTAATTATGGTATTGCGCAACAAGAGATAAAGCAACAATTAAAGAAGAGTCCATTTAAAGAAAACAATAGGTTAAGGGCAAAACTCACCATTCTTAAAGCAGGGGTTTTTGAACATCAAAAGCAGTATCCCGAAGCGCTTTCTACTCTTGAAAATGGCTTAAAGACTTTTGAAACTTTCAACGACAAAGAGATTAATGCTCTCTTTTCCCGTAACATTGCGAACCTCTATTTTCAAACCGACCAATTTTTGAGCGCCAACAATTGGTACTCAAAAGCTCTAGAGAACTACACTGAGCTAAACGATACGCTTGGCCAAATTGCTCTGATTAAAAACATTAGCCTAGCCAACAGAGGATTAAGCCAATTTGACAAGGCAGAAACAAACTTACAACAAGCCCAAAGCCTTGCCATTGCAATGGATAAACCAGATCAGCTTGCCGATATTTACAATTTAATGGGGAGCCTAAGGTTACGTTCGGGTAAACCAACCGAATCACTTGAATACTACGAACAAAGTTTAATACTGAGAGAAGACCTAGAACTTTTATCGAGTGTTGCCTCAACAATAGAGAATATTGCTAGGGTACAGCGAGATATAGGTGAATTTGATAAAGCCACGATTAACCTATTAAAGGTAATACAGATTAGGCAAGAACTGAACGATTCAAAAAGCCTTGCATCAGCATATAACGAAATGGGTAATTTGGACTCCCAGAAAGAAAACTTTGCCGATGCACTTATGAACTACCTCAAATCTCTAAAAATTAGGCAGCAAGCAAATTTTTCTGAAGATATTGCTCGATCGTTAACAAATATAGGACTTACATATCGAAAAATTGGATCGTACGCAAATGCACTAAAATATCTTGAACAGGCCATTGAACTTATTGATGAAAGTAGCGATCCACTTAGTCAAGCCTATATATATGTGCATCATGGAAATACGCTTCGCGATGTTAATAGATCTGAAGAGGCGATAAAGAGCTACTCAACAGCCCTAAGATTACGAGAACAAACTGGGAATAAGCAAGCAATAGCTCAGGCATACAAAAGCCTTGCCTATGCCTATGGTGATATAAAGCAATTTGGAAAAGCAAGAGAATTGCTGAATAATGCCTTAAACATAACCAAGGAGCTTGGCGACGAAACCCGTACCGCAGATATTTACAACGAGTTAGGAAACCTTTGCCAACAAATAGGCAATTATGAAGAGGCAATTGATTACTTCCAACTTGCATCAACCCTCTTTGCAAAACATTTTGATATAGATAGAAGAGCCCTTTGTATCCGTAAAATTGGTGAGGCACAAACAGCACTTGGACAGTATCAGAATGCATTCTTACACCTTGAACTTGCACTTAACCTAGCCAATAAAACCAATAACCCAAAACTCAAAGAACTTACGTACTTGGCTTTGTACAATTATCACCTAAAAAAGGGAGAATACAAAGAAGCACTTAACTTTTATACCCAACACATAACCCTAAGAGATAGCCTTACCAACCTTAACAAACAGGAGGCAATCTGGCAAGCAAGCCTTGATCTTGAACTCAATAAAAAGGTTGAGCAAATAAAACAAATTGAAGGTGAGGTTGAGTCGTTACGGACTGAAGCACAGCTAAAATCCGTACAATTGGAGCAGCAAATGCTTTACCGCAAGTTCATTATCCTTACACTAATTTTAGTAGTTGTTATAGCAGCCGGAAGTATATATGGATATATTGTTATCCGAAAAAAGAACAAGCATCTGGGCGAAGCAAATGAGAAGCTTTCACTGTCGGAAAGAGACCTGAAAACTCTGGTTCAAACCAAAGACAAACTCTTCTCGATAATTGCACACGATTTGCGTAGCCCTTTTACTGCATTGCTCGGTTTAACAGAAGTTTTGGCAAAACAAGAGCTTAATCCACAGGAAGTTTCAGAGTTTGGTCAACACTTACATGAATCGTCACAGAAATTACTAACCCTTATCGATAGTCTTCTTCAGTGGTCGCGAAGCCAAACTGGCAAAATTAAACTCGAGCCCAAAGAGTTAAATCTGAGGAAACTTGTGGAGGAGGTAATTGCCATTCAGCAGATGCAAGCCGATGCTAAAAAGATTAGTCTTTATGTGGACATTGATAGAAACCACAGCCTTACTACTGATTACGATACTCTATCAACCGTTATTCGAAATTTGCTGTCCAACGGTATTAAGTTTACCCCCGAGAGTGGATCAATATCCATTAGCGCTGCTATAAATAATAAAAATACAACCATAAGTATCACCGATACGGGCGTTGGAATGAAGCCAGAGGATATGGATAAGTTATTTAGAATTGAGGATAGTTTCTCAAAACAGGGGACTAATCAAGAATCTGGAACTGGTTTAGGCCTTATCATTTGCAAAGAGTTTGTAGAAATGAACGGCGGGAACATTGATGTATCGAGCAAACATGGAATGGGAACAACATTTACTATTACCCTTCCATCATAGTAATTTCAAAAAATCAAACTACATGGCCAAGAAGAATATAACATATGCTGAGGCAATAGCGGAAATTGAAGAGATTGTTGAGAAGATTGAGAGCAACGAGTTGGATATTGATAATTTGGCTCAAGATGTAAAAAGGGTTTCAGAGCTGATCAAGTTCTGTAAGGCCAAGCTAAGAGCAACAGAGCAAGAGGTTGAAAATATCCTCAAAGATTTTGATGAGGAATAAAAAAAAGGCGCATGAAAAACATGCGCCTTCCTCGTATACATCAATTCTACCTATAACTTAAAATTTACCGGTTTTATCATATTCTCAGGGGCCAATACTCTTTCGAGTTGCTCCTTGGTTAGCAACTTTTGCTCAAGCACCAAATCATAAACACTCTTACCTGTTTGAAGTGCCAATTTAGCAATTTGGTTAGATTTCTCGTAGCCAATAATTGGATTAAGGGCAGTAACCAAACCTATACTATGATGAACAAGATTACGACAATGCTCCTCATTTGCAGTAATTCCGTCAATACACCTAAATTTAAGAGTATTCATACCGTTTTTAAGCATCTCTATTGATTCGAAAATACTTTGTACCATCACTGGCTCAAACACGTTTAGCTCAAGTTGTCCGCCCTCTGCCGCAATGGTTACGGTTAGGTCGTTACCAATAACTTTAAATGCTATCTGATTTACCACCTCAGGAATTACAGGGTTAACTTTACCCGGCATAATTGATGAGCCAGGCTGCATGGGAGGAAGATTAATCTCATTGATACCAGTTCGTGGTCCGGATGAAAGCAACCTTAAGTCATTACATATTTTTGATAGCTTAACGGCTAATCTCTTAACCGCAGAAGAGTACATTACAAAAGCACCTGTATCCTGGGTTGCTTCAACTAAGTTTCCTGCTAGTACAACATCTAAACCAGAAATTCGCTTTAGATGTTTCATAACCTTACTAGAATACTCAGGCTCAGAGTTTATTCCTGTACCAATGGCTGTGGCTCCCATATTCACTTCAAGGAAAAGTTCTGCATTCGAATTCAATCGAAGAATTTCCTCGCTAAGAGTAACAGCATATGCCTCAAATGACTGACCAAGGGTCATTGGTACAGCATCCTGAAGCTGAGTACGCCCCATCTTAATAACATGGGCAAACTCTTGTGCCTTTTTCTGAAAAGACTCAATTAATGATTGCAGAACAACAACCAACTTTTCGTTTGAGTGGATTAGTGCAATTTTAACTGCAGTTGGATATGCATCATTAGTTGATTGGGACAGGTTTACATGATTATTTGGGTGACAATAATCGTATTGTCCTTTCTCGTAGCCTAATAGCTCTAATGCTCTATTAGCAATCACCTCATTTGCATTCATATTGGTTGATGTACCTGCTCCACCCTGAATCATATCTACAACAAAGTGGTTGTGGTACTTTCCATTCTTAATCTCTTGGCAAGCACCAACAATAGCATTCTTAATCTCTTCTGAAAATAATCCAAGTTCATAATTCGCTTCAGCAGCAGCCTCTTTAACTATGGCTAAACCATCGATTAGCGAAGGATAAAAGCTAAGCGTAATCCCACTAATATTAAAGTTCTCAATCGCTCTTAGAGTTTGAACTCCATAATAATATTCGAAAGGCACATTTCTATCGCCTAACAAATCATGCTCTACACGAGTTTGTCCTGATTCGTATTGAGCAGCTGGATTAATCATCCTATTATTTGCATGGCGCATTCGCCTTGAAATAACCCGTGCAATATTTGAAAAGATTTTAAGCGTAGTTGCTGCGTTCTTGGCAAACACCTCGTTGTTAAGCAATAGCACCGTTGTTGCAACTAAAGCCCTAGCTGAAGTTGAGTGAGGCGAATCGGATGCCCATGAGCCCTCACCTAAAAAATCGCCCTGACCAAAATGTGTCAACTTAAGTTCAACACCATAGGGATTCGCTTTAAATAGCTCTACCTCACCTTCATAAATAATAAAGATGCTTTCGCGAGGGCCATTCTCTCTAAATAAAAACTCGTTAGCTTTAAATGTGCGCTGCTTAATACTGTTAGTTAGCAACTGGTACTCTTCATCTGCAAAACCTCTAAAAAGTTCAATCTTTTTAAGGAAATTTATTAAAGTAAAGTTATCCATTTTAGTATGTTTTATGCTTAATGCAAGTTAATATGCACACAAAGATATTCAACATTACTCGGAATTACGAATGATTTTGATGATTTAAGTTCTCATTTTTCAGGTAACCTCAAAAACAAAGAAGGGCGCTACCTTGGAAGTAACACCCTTCTGTTATAGGAAACTAAACCACAAATAAGACCTATCTCAAATTCTGATAAAGATCAAATTCCTCCTTAGCTTGCTTTGCTTCAGGCTCGGCAATAGTATCGTTATTAAAAAAGGATAGTATACTATCGAGCATTACAGCATTTGATATTCCGCTTGCTGTATGCTTATAGATTACTTTAGCTAGTTGCTTCAATTGATTTTGGTTGGCAATAAGCACCTGAATTGGATCAATATCGCCAAACTTAACTGACGCCTCTACCTTTTTGAGCTCGGTAAGATTATCAGTAATAATCCCCATTAGCTGGTTATAAGCATTTGCCAAAGGAGTAGATCGGCGAGATACAATACCAACAACCTCAAAGGTTTGGGTATCGATAAGTGGAGAACCACTATTGCCATAGTTCAATAATCCATCGTACTGAATAAATCTAACACCCTCCCTATTGGCAAAAACTGAGGATATTATTCCGGTTTTAAGCCCAAGATTTGAGTATCCATGATTAAAAGTTAGTACTGCCAACAAAGATCCAATGGAAAAATTTCGCTGGACGCTAAGTTTCAAACTTGGAATGCTCTGAAATTCGGGAAGATTAATGTTAAAAACAGCATAGTGTCCCAAGCTGCTTACAACACCAATACGCATCTCCTTAATAAATTCTGAGTATGGAATGCGCATTGTGGCGGTAATGCTGTTGGCATCTGCGCCAACAAAGGTAATTTCAACCTTAAATGCCTTTTCAACACAAAATGCATGCTGACTTGTAATTAAACAATCATCTACCTTAAAACCTGTTAGCGAATCAACTGTAATACCTCTCTCATTCAAAAACCTGAGTTGGCAAACAGATGCATGACAAGACTTCCAAAGATTGCTAAGCATAAACAAAAGAGTTAAAAACGTTTATGGATGTGTTGGTTTAAAAATATAAATTAGAAAGAGCGCAAAATGGTAAATACAAAAATTATTGTTACCAGGAAGAATACAACAAAAACACCTAAATCGATGGTTATCTTATCGATTAAATATTTCTTTAAAACGGCTCCAAGTCTATTCATGGGTTCTTTATTTACTGTTATCCAAGGAACAATTTACTTAAGGCTAATAAGGCATAATTAGAATGTTGCATGATTCTGCATCAAATGATTAACTTTATACCATGTTTACTTTTTAATCATTTAAATCGATACAAATATAAATTGCCGAAGTTTCCTAAAAAATTGTCAAAGAAGCCATTTTAAAATGAATAGGGAAAACAATACCCTAAACAATAATAAACATCATAACAATATAGTTAACTGAATCTTACAGACTTATTAAATATAATTGTGTCACAAATATGATTCAACATCTGAAGGAAAACATTGAGCTAAAATTTGGCAGAAAAATTACTTACCAAAAGGACTGTAAGGACCTGTCTGAATGCATTATGAACAACACATCGCAGCTCCTAAGTCCATCTACTCTTCGACGTTTCTTTGGATTTCTTGCAACGAATTCTAATCCATCACGTGTCACGCTTGACATTCTTTCGAACTACTGTAGTTATAGTAGTTGGGATGATTTTAAAATACAAAACTCCCATGAAACCCAATATCCTGATCCCATTTTAAGTATTTGGGAAACGGCAAAGCAAAAGGCAAAAATAATTAGCCGCAAGAACGTCAGACAGTTAGAAAAAAAAAGCGTGACTAAATTGCTTGTAGATGTGCAAAGAGGATTCATCAATGAGCGCTTTACCAATTTATTCCAATCAAATTTAAAAGCACTCCCAATAATTGCACCCGCTGGATATGGTAAAACAGCATTACTCCTTAATTGGTATTCCGAATATCAACGCATTGCAAATAATTGCAACGACATTGTTCTGTTAATCCCAGCATCATTTCTGGAGAACTGGATTGGTAAGGATCTTTTTTTTGAAAACTGGCTGCTTACTCTTCTCGATATTCCCTCCTCAGCCCTATTCGACCGAATAAAGGAAAAGCCCGAAACCGCGCCAGGAAAATTCATCCTTCTTATTGACGCACTTGACGAGATAACAACTAGCATCAGTAAATATGAAAAATTATTTAGAGCAATTAACCTTTTTGTTGTCAACCTGCCCAATCAGAATTTTAAAGTAATTGTAACTTCACGCTATCCTGAATGGCTCCAGTTTACAAAAATTTCAGCTTCTATCGATTCGTGGTGTTGCAATGCTTTCAACCTTTTCAATAGGGATGGTGCAAATATTCCAAAACTTACACCAAAGGAGATACAGCAAGTATTGGATGCAACCATAAACCGTAAAGAGCGAACAAGGCTAATTATTGAGCAACTTCCACACAGTCTTCAACAGGAGTTGAATTACCCTTATGCCCTTAAACTCTTTATTGATAATCACCTAGTGCCAAATAACAAAAGTATCTCCGACAGGAATGATCTAATTACTGAATTTATTAAAGACCAAGTTTACCAAGAACAATTCTCTGATGAAAAAGTAGATATTCTAAACGCTATCGTAGCTATCTCACATAAGGATAAACTAGCTGGTATAGTTAAAAAGAATGATATCAAGGCGCTTTATCCTATCCATTTAAAACTATCAGGAAACTATTTTATAGCTTACAACCAATTATTGTCGTTTGGAATACTTGGCGAAGAACTAATTGAGAATGAATATGGCCTTTATACCAATAAAGTTTACATAGCTTATAAACCATTATTTGAATATTTATTGGTTCAAAAACTAATAGATGAAAATGGGGGTATTAATATTGAACTTTTTAAACTCATAGAGAAGTACTATAAAGACTCTGAGTTGCTTGGCAGACTTATCGTATTATTATATAGCTTAAGCTATAAGATGAGGCTTACCCCTGTGCTAAAACAGTTCTTTTGCTTATCGGATTATACCCTAAAGCAAGTTTTTGAGAACAACGAAATACTGCAAATTATCAATAGTAATGAGCAAGTACAAAATGAGTTAATATCCCATTATGCAGCTGAACCCAAAGCGCGAAAGTATCTATTTGAGCAATACAACGACCTGAACAGTATTGCTCGGGCCTCACATATACTTCCAAACAACTATTTGAAGCACTCAAAGGAAGAAACAGAACAACATTATGCAAAAATATTACTAGCACTTTCTGATGCTTATCGCCTTGATTTCAAATGGACTCCCGATTTTATTCAGGAAACAAAAAACAGTATCCCAAATACAGGGTTTAATGCATTTACTAAGGGTGCATGGTTTTCGTGCATATTAATGGCAAGCTACATTGATAAAAGCATTAGCCTTAATGATGTTGTTAATAAAATCAATAGTTATACCAGCGTACAATTTACTAATGGTGATAAAACTAGGGCAGTATTTGAACTAGGTTTAGTACTGGGCATAATTTTCTCAAAGCAGTTTAAACAAGGTTATATGCGCCTCGAAGAATTTTTAGGGGATAGACTTGACAATCCTCAAACAGCCGAGGAAAATGCATTAGCAATATACTGTATGTATTTAAAATGGAAGGTTCATGGAGAGTTTGACCCTGATTTGAAACAAAAAATTGAAGGTTGCCTTACAAAAGTTCCCGATTGGATACAGCTACAAACCGTAATAATTGCCAAGAGTTTTATGTCTATATATTCATTTACTATTGGCGAAATGGAAACTGCATTTAGCCTGTATCGAAACGCAATAGAACTGAGTAATTTTGCTGGTTATAAGGTATTTGAGATTAAGCTCTTGAATGAACTAGCCGCAACATTAACCACCATAGGCGAACACGAGAATGCCGAAAAATGCAGTCAGTTTGTTCAAAGCATTGCTGAAAGTTGCAATTTTGATTTTAGCTTAATCTAAGTACTCCAATAATTAATGCTGGTGAAGATCTAATTATTTGATTTGTGGAATTCTATCAGCCCCTCAATTGGGTATTGCAGAAATTTATCAGCTCTACCACCCCCCTTCTCAATCGCAATTTTTAACCTTTGTGCTAAAATAAAACCCACTGAGCCAACTACACCTACTCCGATATGTTTAAATTGAGGGTATTTAACCAGATGCCTTTCAACAAATAGATCAAAAGCATTATCAACCAATGTTTTTATGGATGTATGATTAATATTTTGGGATATAAACGGCACAAACCCCGAGAGGAAACGCTCTGGGTTATCATGGCTATATACATTCCTCAGGATTTCAGATAAATCAACCTTGGCAAAATTATTTAACTTAATCAATATATCGTTTGGCAACTCGCTGTACTGCCATGCCCGAATAAGTTCCTTACCTAAATAGCAACCACTACCCTCATCGCCAAGAATATAACCTAACGATGGCACCATATTATCAATTGTATCACCACTATAAAAACCTGTATTTATGCCCGTACCTACTATGGCCACAATTCCACTACTTTTGGCAAATAGAGATCTTGCTGCACCAACAATATCGGAATACACATGCACAACGGAATTTGTAAAATATTGGCTTAAAACGCTTTCCATGCGCTGTGCCATTGGTTCGAGTTTACAACCAGCTCCATAGAAAAAAACGCTACTTATATTACTTACTGGAAACTCTTTCGGAAAAAGATCTTTTAAAACATCAATAATCCCATTATCATAAATGTGGTATGGATTAAGCCCAACACTATTGTAGCTAGCAATCAGTTTTGATTGGTCAATAACGCTCCAGTTAGTTTTTGACGCTCCACTATCGGCAATTAGTATCATTTTTTATCTTTTTTACTCTTTTGAGCGTTAGTAAGTTCATTGGGTTTGGTTTCATTCCAACCACATTAGTCCCTACAAAACGCACTACCTTATCATAATACATGGGGATAATTGGCGCATAGCTTAGGGCAAGCGAATCCATTTTTACATAGTGTAAGTACCTCAATGAATCGTTGTTCTGCAATAAGGATTCGCGGTAAAGTCTATCAAATTCATCATTGCGGAAATGCGTGTAGTTAGGTCCGCTAGGGCTAAAGTTATCAGAGTAAAGCAATGCCAAATAGTTCTCCGAGTCGGCATAATCGGCAACCCAACTCCCCCTAAAAAATAGCAATTTTGAGTTGGCCATCATCTCACGATACGCCGCACCTGGGAGAACCTCAATTTCAATAGCTATTCCTATTTCTGAAAGTTGATGCTGCAAAAACTCGCAGATATCAACATAATCCTCAGTTGTGCATAGCGGAATAGGCTCAAGTCCCTTGCCATTGGGATAGCCTGCTTCTGCGAGCAGCAACTTAGCCAGTTCAGGATTATAGCTATATCCCCTTAAACTATTGGTAAAACCAGGCATCCCATTTGGTACTAAACCGTTATGAGCCGGGTAACCAAGATTACTCCTGAGGTA
Organism: Bacteroidales bacterium UBA5349; assembly: GCA_002410065.1. Classification (GTDB taxonomy): domain Bacteria; phylum Bacteroidota; class Bacteroidia; order Bacteroidales; family Tenuifilaceae; genus Perlabentimonas. The sequence goes on from DHQB01000002.1 coordinate 21,295, forward strand.
AGACATCATTCTGTCCCTATCGAATCCATATGCGATTGCCTTGCGAACATTAGGGTTACTGGTTGGGCTACTATTTACATGCTGTAGAGAAGTATCTACCAAAAAACCAAGATATTCTGTGTTAAGGTATGGTCCGGTAATCATCCTTATTGTATTCTGATACTTTGGATTCAGTATGCCCGAGCGGGTTAGCAGTTCATCCTTTGATGATGAATATATACCCGACATGAAATCTAGATTCCCCAGTAAAAAAGCGAGTAGTTCCGATTGCTTATCGACAATAAACGATATTGATATTGCCTCTAGGTATGGCAATCTAACACTATCCTCATCAAACTCAAAGTAATTAGGATTTCGTCGAAAAACTAACCCCTCTCCCTCTCTCCAATACTTTAGGGCAAAAGGACCGGTTCCAACTGGATTCTTCCGAAACTCATTTCCAAAACATTTTACGGCCTCATTTGGAACAACGTAGGCATAGGGCATCGAGAGCAGCCCTAGAAATGGTGGGAAAGGTTTTGTAAGATTTAATTCAAGGGTGGTATCGTTAATTGCAACACAACCATTGTTGTGCATTTCGCTATTTAGCACCGAGAAAATCCAGGCCCCTGGGGATGCTGTTTGCGGATTGATTATCCGATTAAAACTATAAACAAAATCATTTGCAACTACCCTACGACCAACGCCATTGGGGAAAGCTGACGAATTATGGAAATAAACATCTTTGCGCAGATAGAAAGTATAAACTAAGCCATTATCAGATTTTGACCACGAATGGGCTATGCAAGGGTCAATGGTTAACGAATCGGAAAGTTGGACCAAACCATTGAATAATTGATGAGTAGGCCAAATTAGGGGTAAACTGCGGGCAAAAGCCGGATCGAGTGTGGTTATGCCTTTACTCTCGTTGTAGCGGAAAACAAAGTCCGTATCGGGCTGCTGTTTTTGCATACCACAACCTACAATTAAAAAAGAAAGTAGGAAAAGCAATAGGGTTCGGCTCATTTTCGGTAATTAAACTCTACTAAGATAAGAATTAAGAAATTAGGCTGTAAAATTGAGTAAAATTATGCTAGGAAATGGCTCAAGTCAAAAGTATAATGTTTCTTATGAAACTAAAACCTCGATAAAACTTTTTATGCCATTAAATACCATTTGCACACCAATTGTTGCAACAATAAGACCAAAAATTCTGACAAGAGGGTTCATTAAATTGAAGCGCGAAAGCGCCTTATCAATGAGACCAGCATAAACCATAAAAATAAGATTTATACATAAAGCTGCAACAATTGAGATTATGGTTATAACCTGCCCATACTCTGCAGGGAAAGTTACTGCAGCGGTAATTGTTGCAGGACCAGCAATCATAGGTATAGCTATTGGTACAGCAGTAATATCTTTAACGGACATTGATTGGTCGAGTTTAAAAAACACTCCTTTCTGCAAACCAGTTATCCCATTATAAAATAAAACTACCCCACAGGTAATCTGAAATGCGTAAAGTTCGATGTGAAATACGTAGCTAAACACTACCCTTCCTACTAATAAGAAAAAAAGCAAAATAAGTAAAGCTGTAAAACTTGCCCTAACTGAAATAGTCTTGGTCATTTTCTCATCAAACTGTTGCCGAAGGGAAGTAACTACAAAGACCTTTTGTATTGGGTTAACAAGAGCTACAAAAGCAACGAAACAACCTAATAGCAACTTAAAATCCATAGACAGGAAGATTAGCGTTTTAGTAAATACCATAAAATCAGAATGTAAATTTAAACAGAAACTTGCTATCCAAGGCTAACCTATTAAAATAAATGCTTAAAAATTATTAATCAAACTACGAATGGAATTGCGCATCATTCTTTACCGATATATTTTAACGGTGCACTCAACTTTTGCATAAAACAAAAAAAAATTGCTAGCATAAATTGAATGATGGGCTATAAATGACGAGAATGTAATAATAGTCTAAAAAAAAGAAACCGGGCCTCCTCAGACCCGGTTCCACACCCTAAAAAATTAACCTAAAAGCAACTAACCTGAAACCAACTTTAAACCCTAAAAAATCAGGTTCTGTTACACTATAAAAACGAAGTTTCATCGTTTTTGTTTCATTAGTAAGATAAAATATTTTATGATTTACATCATCAATAATCTATCAATAGCATCTATAATAAGAACTACGCCACAAAGATACGATGTTTTTAATTATGGACATATAAAACTATGCTAAATTTTAGATGATTTAAAACACCACTTTTATGTAAGCCCTTATTCAACCCACTTTTCTCCAAAACTTCTGGTTATTATCAGCTATTCTGTAATCAGTTTTTAAACTTTTTGCTCATAGTTTGCCCCTATCTGATTATAATGGAATTACTGGTTTTAAATGCATAATACAGCTATCTCTTATTGAGATACAATGTTCTAATGAACAACCAAATCTAAATTTGATTATAAGAATAGGGAAAATTGCGGGAGAGTATTTTTATGGTATGTTGAACCTTCCTGAAATATAGATAGATAAGAATTATGTCAACAAAAAAGGGTTAGCTTGATAGCTAACCCTTTGTAAACTCCAATCAGCAAATGCTGAATATTATATAGACACAAATGATTCGTCGAACCTAGATAACGCTAAATCTTGCTTTCCCCGCAAGATTATCAGACACAAAACTATTAGAACAATAGGGTTCAATAACTAGTAGTCAGATCTGCGACCTTGACCGCCACCTTGACCACCTCTAGAGTTTCCGCCACGGTTGAAGCCACCGCCTCCACCTTGACCACCTCTAGAATTTCCACCACGGTTGAAGCCACCGCCTCCACCGCCTCTGGACTCTTTCTTCTCCTCAGCCTGGTTAACTACGATAGTACGACCGTCAACCTCTGCGCCATCAAGTTCTTCGATTGCTTTTTTAGCTTGTTCGTCGTCGGGCATTTCAATAAATCCAAACCCTTTACTTCTTCCAGAGAATTTATCGGTTATAATTCTAGCAGCCGATACTTCGCCGTACTCTTCAAAAAACTCCTTTAACTCAGACTCCTGTAGTCGAAAAGGAAGACTTCCACAAAAAATGTTCATGCTTAAAAATTAAGAATTGAAATTAATTAGTTTATAAATCGTCGCAAAAGTACGCTTTATTTTAATATCAAGTTGCTTATTTTATGTTTATTTTGATGAACGTCAACTTTATTATTAACTGTTCATTAACCCATTAAAAAAGCGTTGGCTAAAAAGATAGTCAACGCTTTAAGCCGTCTATAAATTCCATTTACTGCAAAAATCAAAATGAATACCTTTTGATTAGTTCTTCTATTTTCTTACTCCTTCATGTAAGGGTAACGATAATCAGTTGCAGGAACAAAAGTTTCCTTAATGGTGCGAGGGCTTACCCACCTTACAAGGTTAAACTCACCACCAGCCTTATCGTTTGTACCAGATGCACGTGACCCCCCAAAAGGCTGAAGTCCAACTATTGCACCCGTTGGTTTATCGTTAATGTAGAAGTTACCTGCAGCATAGCGAAGTTTTTCGCACAAAACACTCAATGCTACTCTGTCTCTACCAAAAATTGCACCTGTAAGCGCATAGGGCGATGTTGTATCACAAAGTTCAACAGTTTTATCTAAATCCTCATCTTCATAAACATAAACAGTTAAAACTGGGCCAAAAATCTCCTCAGTCATCGTTTTGAAGCGAGGGTTGGTTGTTTCGATAACAGTTGGACGAACAAAATAGCCTACAGACTTATCATAAGTTCCTCCAGCAATTATTGTAGCTTCGCTTGATGATTTAGCATAGTCAATGTAACTTGCAATTAGGTCGAATGATTTTTCGTCAATTACAGCATTCATAAAATTTTTGGGGTCCATCACATCACCCATCTTGATACCCTCAATGGTTTCAACCATTTGCTTTTTAATGCTAGGCCAAAGTGATTTTGGAACGTACATACGAGAGGATGCTGAACATTTTTGCCCTTGATACTCAAAGGATCCCATAACTGCACTTATCGACACATCAGAGGCGTTAGCTGAAGGATGAACAAAAATAAAATCTTTCCCCCCGGTTTCGCCAACCAAGCGAGGATATGATTTGTATTTAGTGAGGTTCTTTGCCACGCCTTGCCATAATGAGTTGAACGTGCCATTTGAGCCTGTAAAGTGAATGCCTGCTAAATCGGGCGAATTAAGTACCTCATTGCCAATTACAGAGCCAGTACCTGGTACAAAATTAATTACCCCATCGGGCAAGCCAGCCTCCATAAATACCTGCATTAGGTAGTAGTTAGACAAAACAGATGTAGTTGCAGGTTTCCAAACGGTTGTATTACCCATCATTACGGGGCCCATATTCAGGTTTGATGCAATTGAAGTAAAGTTGAATGGGCTAACAGAAAAGACAAACCCTTCTAGCGCCCTAAACTGCATTCTGTTTAGCTGATTAAATGCTGACCTAGGCTGCATGCCATAAATATTACTGGCAAAATAAGCATTGTATTTCAGAAAGTCTATTAACTCGCAAACAGCATCAATCTCGGATTGAAACATATTTTTGCTCTGTCCAAGCATTGTTGAGGCACTAATTAGGGCGCGATACTTTGTAGCAACTAGTTCAGCTGCTTTCAACAAAATAGAACCCCTCAATGAACACGCTAGGCTTGACCAAATTTTATGTGCATCCAAAGCACTTTTAATGGCCATATTAACCTCTTTAGCAGTTGCTTTATGGTAGGTTGCCAAAACATGACCATGGTTGTGGGGCATTACTACTTTACCTATATCTCCCGTGCGAACTTCCTTACCTCCAATAATTAAAGGTATCTCAATCTCAATAGATGATTGTCTTTTAAGTTCAGCGTCTAAAGCAATACGCTCGGGGCTTCCCTTTAGATACTCGTATATTTTCTCGTTATTGGGTAACGGGAAATTGTAGATTGCATTATTCATTATATTAGGTTTTAAAATTTCGTTATGTATAAATTAGCATATCGCTGCAAAACTAACTATTATAATAAACCAAAAAAATAGTAATTTGTTTTAAAACGATAAAATGGCATAAAAAAAATGAGCCAGTAAATTGCTGGCTCATTTTTAGACTGAAAATATATAAGATTACTCGTATTCCTTAAGAATATCCTTAACCCCATCGGGTGAAACACGACCATAAACTTTCTCGCCAATTAGCACTACAGGTGCTAAACCACAAGCGCCAACGCAACGTAGGCAACCTAATGAGAATTTACCGTCGGGAGTTGTTTCTCCAATCTTAATGTTAAGTACTTTCTTAAATTCATCAACCACTTTTTCGGCTCCACGCACGTAGCAAGCTGTACCTGTACAAATGCTAATGGGGTGTTGGCCTTTTGGAGTCAAGGAAAAGAATGAATAAAAGGTTACTACTCCGTAAACTTTAGCTACGGAAACGTTTAGCTCTTGTGCTATAATTTCCTGAACCTCGGCGGGTAAATAGCCAAAGTGAGTTTGGGCCTGGTGAAGCACGTTAATAAGTTCACCAGCTTTGTTATTGAAGGATTTGCAAATCGCCTTGAGCTTGACAACATCCTCCTTTTTTAGCTCAACTTTAATATGTGACATGACTAATCCTCCAATTTAAATGTAAATATCTTTTACTCCTTTATCAAAATAGTGGGTATGTAGCAAGTGGTGTGCCTTCTCGCTCATTGGTTTACCAAGGAAATCCTCATAAAGTTTTATGATATAAGGATTCTCGTGTGATTTTCTGATTGGCTTACCAGCATCCTCGCGGTAAATAGCCTCAAAACGAGCTTTAATAATCGAGCTATCACCATGGTGAAGTGGCTGTCCACCTCCACCGATACATCCACCGGGGCAAGCCATTACCTCAATTGCATGGTAATTCGCTCTTCCGCTACGTACTTCCTCTAGTAATTGACGAGCATTAGCCAGGCCGTGAGCGATACCAATATTAATTGGCAGTCCGTTGAAATCAACAGTTGCTGAACGAATTCCCTCCATCCCTCGCAACGCCTTAAAGTCAATCTTCTCTAGTTTCTTACCTGTCTGTATCTCGTATGCTGTACGTGTAGCAGCCTCAATAACACCTCCAGTAGCACCAAAAATTACAGCAGCACCAGTTGACTCACCCATTGGACGGTCAAAATCTTCATCTTCAAGATCAGCTAGGTTAATGTTAAACTCCTTAATAAGATGTGCCAACTCACGAGTAGAAATTGAGAAGTCAACATCAGGGTTCCCATTTACCTTAAACTCGTCGCGTTGAGCTTCGTATTTTTTAGCAAGGCAGGGCATAACTGAAACCACAACTAAATCTTCGCGCTTAATCTTCATCATATCAGCAAAGTAAGTTTTGGCAATAGCACCAAACATTTGCTGTGGCGATTTAGCAGTTGATGGAACATCAAGCATGTCGCTAAAGTTGTGCTCGAAGAAGTTTACCCATGCTGGGCAGCAACTAGTAAGGATAGGTAACTTCACAGTTTTATCACCACCTAAGTGACGAGTTAAACGGTCAAGTAGTTCAGTACCCTCTTCCATAATGGTTAAGTCAGCTGCAAAGTCGGTATCGAACACATGATGGAATCCAATTTGACGAAGAGCATTCACCATTTTACCTGTTACAATAGTACCTGGTTTCATTCCAAACTCCTCACCTAATGCAACACGAACTGCTGGTGCAGTTTGAACTATTACCGTTTTTGTTGGGTCGGAAAGAGCACGAATTACTGCAGGAGTATGGTCAACCTCGGTTAATGCTCCTGTTGGGCAAACTGCAACACACTGGCCGCAATATGTACATGGCGACTTATCAAGATCTTGCTCAAAAGCAGGGGCAACTGCAGCGTTGAACCCACGGTTAAATGCGTTAAGAGCACCCACAGTTTGTACATCGTTACACATCATTTCACACCTACGGCACATTATACACTTGTCGAGGTCGCGAATAATTGAAGGTGATGTATCCATCCGATAAGTACTCATCTCAGCAAACTCCTGTCCTGGAATATGGCGTACACCTAATTTGATAGCCATATCCTGTAATTCGCAATGACCACTCTTGGCACAGGTTAAACAGTCCTTTGGGTGATCGCTCAGAATAAGCTCCAAAATAGTTCTGCGGGCATTAATTACACGCATAGTGTGTGTTTTTACCACCATACCCTCAGTACAGTCAGTAGAGCATGAAGGAGCTAAGTTTCTACGTCCTTCTACTTCAACAACACAAATACGGCAACCTGCAGGTTTATTCTCAATATTAAGGTCCTTAAGTTCCATGTAGCAAAGCACAGGAATATCAATCCCCAATTGCTTAGCAGCTTTGTAAATTGTAGTTCCTTTGGGAACTTCAATTACCTTTTTATCTATAGTAAGTTTTATTGTTTCCATTTATCCTACTCCCCTATTATATAATGTTAATGGCACTAAATTTACACTTCTCCATACAAGCACCACACTTAATACATATGGTAGTATCGATAAAGTGAGGCTTCTTACGTTCACCACTAATAGCGTTAACTGGGCAAACCCTTGCGCAAGCGGTACAGCCAACACAAGCTTCTTGATCGATTACATACTGCATAAGTGATTTACAATGACCAGCGCGGCACTTATGATCCTTAACGTGCTCTACATACTCATCGTAGAAGTTATCGAGGGTTGAAAGTACTGGGTTTGGAGAAGTTTGACCAAGTCCACAGAGTGATGTGTCCTTAATAACCTCACCAAGATTACGAAGCCTATCAAGGTCTTCCATGGTTCCGTTACCATCAGTAATGCGAGTAAGTAGTTCGTGCATTCGCTTGTTGCCAATACGGCAAGGTGAACATTTTCCGCAGCTTTCCTCAACAGTAAATTCGAGGTAAAATTTAGCTATAGAAACCATACAGTCATCCTCGTCCAAAACAATCATACCGCCCGATCCCATCATTGAACCTGATGCAAGAAGGCTATCATAGTCGATTTTTGTGTCGAGGTGTTTTTCAGTTAAACAGCCTCCTGATGGCCCACCAGTTTGAACTGCTTTAAACTTTTTGCCATCCTTAATGCCTCCGCCAATCTCATAAATAATCTCGCGAAGGGTAATTCCCATTGGAACCTCAATAAGGCCTACGTTGTTAATTTTACCTGCAAGGGCAAATACTTTAGTTCCTTTTGATTTTTCGGTTCCTATTGCTGAAAACCATTTGTGGCCCTTAAGGAAAATAACGGGTACGTTAGCATATGTTTCAACGTTATTAACGTTTGATGGCTTGTCAAGGTATCCTTTTTCAGCAGGGAATGGAGGTTTAACCGTAGGTTCACCTCTTTCACCTTGCATTGATTGGATTAGAGCTGTTTCCTCACCGCAAACAAAAGCACCAGCACCATAACGTAGTTCGATGTCGAAATCGAAACCACTACCAAGAATATCTTTTCCTAATAGACCAAACTCACGTGCTTGACCAAGTGCTGTAACTAATCTTTTAATTGCAAGAGGGTACTCAGCACGAATGTAAACCAAACCCTTGGTTGCACCAATACAGAATCCGTTAATGGTCATTGCCTCAATCACTGAGTGAGGGTCACCTTCAAGAATTGAACGATCCATAAATGCACCTGGGTCACCCTCATCGGCATTACAGATTACATACTTCTGATCGGCTTTGTTCTTTGAAGCAAACTCCCACTTTAATCCTGTTGGAAAGCCTCCTCCTCCACGTCCGCGAAGACCAGATTTTTTCAGCTCATCGATAGCTGCCTGTGCTCCCATCTCGAGTACTTGGCCTAAGGCCTGATAGCCTTCACGAGCAATATACTCATCGATATTCTCAGGGTTAATAACACCGCAATTGCGAAGAGCAATACGAATTTGTTTTTGGTAAAAGCCCATGTGCTTTGAATCGCTCACATGCTCTTTGTTAGTTGGGTCGGTATAAAGTAAGCGACTTACCTTACGACCTTTAACAAGGTGTTCTGCAACTATTTCAGCAGCATCAGTTGTTTTTACTTGGGTATAAAAAGTGTTATCAGGTAATACCTTAACGATTGGACCCTTTTCACAGAATCCAAAACAACCAGTCATAATTACCTGCACCTCATTTTCGAGACCATGTTTAGCCAGTTCGGCCTTAAGGGTCTCAGCAATGGTATCGCTTTCGGAAGCCATGCATCCAGTTCCACCGCAGATAAGTAGGTGCGATTTGTATTTTGCCATTATTATATCCTCCTTTAGTAGCGGTTATTTATTGTCTATTGTATTGTAATTTACCGGGATAATGCCTTCAACCAGTTCACCGTTTTTGATATATCTTTCAATAATCTCATCGGCCTTCTTTTTGTCGACATAACCAAAAACAACAGGTTCTTGTTTTGGTAATTTCACCTCAATGGTAGGTTCGGCATAGCAGTAGCCCATACAACCTGTTTGAGTAACCACCGCATCGATGCTTCTTTTCTCAAGTTCATCGATTAAAAATTCCATTACGGTTTTAGCTCCAGAAGCGATACCACAAGTTGCCATGGCAACTTTAATCTGCACGTGGCTATCGGGATCCTCGCCTTTTTCTCTTAGGTCAACCTTAGACTGAAGCTGCTCCTTCATCTTTTTAAGGTCGGCCAAGGATTTTACTTTTGTCATATTATGGTTCCTTTTATTTGTGTGTTAATAAACTAACAATTGAACTATATTTTAGGAGAGCAAAATTATTTAATATGTAACACATTTTAAGTAAAAGGCTTATGTTATATAACCTAGGATAGCTATTTATAACTCTTCTAAATTCGAACTAATCATTTCCTTTAACATTTTCCCTACTTCAGGGGTGTTAATGGGTATCCCTTCAAGGATTTCGTTCACCTCATTGGTATCGAGCACAAACTCATTTTTGTTCTTTATATGAGTGTATACAAACCTAATATTTGGGTTTGCGGCAATGAGCATTACAACTACCCCGGTAATATCGCCTAGTGGCTGCCTGTCGATATGATTTAGGCCAAGGGTTGCAATTACTTTTGTTCCTTTTCCCAACTCGGATTCAATGTGTAATTTTCCGCCAGTATTCTTGCACGCATCGTTAAGTAGTGGCAAGCCTAAGCCTACCTTACGGGTTGTTCTAGAGGTTGTATAAGGATCAATTACTTTAGCCACAACTTCAGGTTTCATTCCCTTTCCATCGTCCGATAGTTCAATGGTTAAAATATCAAGTTCGGTATCCTCATCAATGGTAATACCGATTTTTTTTGCACCTGCAACAATTGAATTCTGTGCAATATCAAGTATATGCAACGATAGCTCTTTCATGGTTTTATGGTATTCTCAAAAAAAGTTATTCAAAGGCTATGTTAAAAGCCTAAAACTTGTCGTCCTTCTTCCCCTTTTAGTGCTTTTGCTAGTTCATTAAACGTTGGCTCAGCCATTTGATAGCTTGTGAAGGTTTGGCCAATCTGATCTAGAAAATGTGCATCAGAATTCTTAATTAAAACTGGATTAGATAAGTATGAGTGCTGTGAGAGCAAATCGGATGAATTCGTTTTCCAAAAAATTTCGAGGGCATCAAATTTTAGGTCAGGGGGAACAAACCCTAACTGGCTAATTATGCTATACCTAGGTCTATCAATATGAGCCGGAATAAAAAGTCCTCCAAGAGCATGAACAGTTCGCTCTATGTCATTAATTCCCACATTTAAACCATTAATGAGCAGGGGTTCAATTTCATAAAGAATCTCATCATTCTCGTTTACTACAACCTGGTAACCAAAACGTTGAGGATCGTTTGGAATATTTGGCAGATTTAGGTCGATATATTCCTGAAATTTTTCACGTTGTGCATCAGTATCGAAGAGACACAGGCAGTGTGCTTCTTCTCGGGTTGTTACCTCAGCTCCATATATTACGGATATACCTAAAGGTTTGGCCAGTTTTCTGATAACAGGGCCATGAAGAGTACTATTATGATCGGTTATGGCAATAATATCGATATTTCGGGCCTTAGCCATTTCCACAATATTACGTGGGCTCATATCTAAGTCTCCGCAGGGTGATAACACAGTATGAATATGTAAATCGGCTTTATAGATTTGCATTACTTATAAATATATCACATACAGTAAAGCAGTATAATACAAGTGATATTTAGCTATTTGTTAATTAGTTGATAAATTTTCCCAACAATCTCAAAGGTTTCCAAATCGGTTCCCAGAATTGGTATCTCCTCTTGATTACTCTGATCAAGTGTATCAGGCTCAGGTTCAATGTTTTTTACTAATATTATGGCTGCTAACTCTTTTAATGAAGCAATAGCCATAACGTTTTTATGGTTTTGAAGGGTTACCCATACGTTGCCAGAATCGGCATGCCCCATTACGTCGCTTAGTAAGTCAGACACATATCCACCATCAATCTCTCGGTTAAGGCCAGATTTACCGCTATATACCTTTAGGTTTAGCGCTTCTACAATATCAGAAACCAGCATAGTTTATTTTTCTTTAAAAATTACTAATAGTACAAAAGCATATATTAGGTAGTTATTTACCGTCTTTTACGCCCCTTTGCTTTTTGGCTAGTTTTGGAGAATCTATCCTTTCCCCAAATCCTTTCCATAATTCGGAATGAATGATCAGGATCTAATTGTCTTGTCTGCTCCATCGTTCGTTGTATAAATATACAATGAGAGATTGCAGCATCTCCCTGAACAATATCTTCGGCAAGAGCTTGACATGATGGAGCCCCACATGTACCGCAATCTATTCCTGGTAAAAATTTCATTATTCTTTGTACGCGCTCCATTTTTTTCATGGCTTTGGCCATATCCTCATCAAGCTTAAGCATGTTACGGGGCTTAACTGGCTCAACAGCTATTTTCTGTTCGAAAATGGGCAAATACTTTTCAAAACATCCATTATTCAATACCGTTGAGCTAGCTTGTTGCGCGCTAAGATTTTTAACCCTGTTTTTTAATCTTTCAACAGTTAAAAACCTGTTTCCTGAGTTAAGAACTCCACCCGCACAACCCTCGTCACACGCTCTAATCTCAAGAAAGTCAACATATGATATCTCATCGTTCTCAAGTTTCTCTAGAAAATCGATTACATTATGCAAGTTATCAATGGCAAGGCAACGGCCTTCTATCTGGTTTGCTTCCCCATTGGTTAAACTCCATAAAATATTTTGCGGGTTAATGGTGCAGGTATTTTTGTATTTTGTTTCCTCTGGTGTTTTTTGCTTAATAACCCTTAATACCTTATTATAAATAACATCCATGTTAATAACTCCATTTACTTCGGAGTAGTCATCGCCAACAGGACTTTTAATTGCGGCTATTTTTGCAGCACATGGAGTTATGTAGAATATCCCAATGTCAGATTCGTCAACTCCCTGATCTAATAGCATCTGCTTATAGTATATAGCTGATAAATCGAGGGGAGGCTTTAGTAGCATTATATTATCAACTAATGCGGGGAATTTTACCTGGATTAACCTAACAACAGCAGGGCAAAACGAGGAGATTACGGGCTTAGGTATACTGCTATCGGAAACGTAGCTGTTAATAAAATTCTTTAGTACCTCAGCAGAACTTTCTACCTCAAAAACATCTGTAAATCCAAGCTCAATTAGGGTATTATAAACCTCTTGCGGAGAAACATCTGTAGGAAACTGACCAAGTAAAACGGCTGGTACAAGAGCTACACGACGCTTATAGTTGAATATCTTGCTAAAATCGTCTTGCTCAATAATGATTGCATTTACAGGACAAACTTTATAGCACTCGCCACAATCGATACACCGATTTTCGTACAATACGGCTTTACCTTTACGAACTCTTAATGCCTCGGTAGGACAAACGCGCATACAGTTTGAGCATCCGATGCACACATCCTGAAGAATTGTTAACGCATGATGAAAATATTTACCTTCCATCTGTGCAAAAGTTATTGCTGATTTATATAAACTGCTATTTCTAAAGTAGTTCCCTGGTTTACTACACTTTCAATATTAAACTCATCGGCATTATTCTTTATGTTTGGCAATCCCATTCCGGCACCAAACCCCATTTCGCGAACCTCTGGGGATGCAGTAGAATACCCCATTTGCATTGCCAAATTAATATCAGAAATTCCAGGCCCTTTATCCACAAGTTTTACTACTATTTTATCAGTACTAATATCGGTATAAATAATACCGCTGTATGCGTGAGCAACAATGTTTACCTCTGCTTCGTATAGACAAACTACAAGACGCTTAATTAGTTTTGGATCGACATTGAGTTGTTTAAGAACTTTCTTAACCTGACTCGATGCATATCCAGCGTTTGTAAAGTCTCCTCCATCAATTGTGTACTCAAACTGCATGCTTTTTTCTTAAAGCGGTGAATTTACAAATAAAAGCATTTCTCTCATCTAAAACAATGGTTTTAAACCATTTTGATATAAAAGGCCTGATGCTTTATACATTGAACTTCTACACTCGAAAAGCACAATACCACTTTCGCAGGCCAAGTCAATCATCTCTTGGGGAACAGTTTTATTGCGCACAATTACCACACCTTGAACGTCAGACATCTCTGCGGTTCTTATTGTCTGAACGTTAGCTAACCCAGTTAAAAGCAACATCCCATCGGCTTGAGTGGTTAAAACATCACTCATTAAATCAGAGGCAAACGCACACTCAAATTCTAAATTGTGGTTATCTTCACCACATAAAATATTTGCGCTTAAAATTTTAGCAATTTCTTTTACCTTCATGGTTAACCCGTTTTACCTTTTTATAAAAAATAATTTAAACAAATGTTAGCACAAAGATAACCCCATTTTTGTTATTCAACTAACACTAGAATGTGTTTAACACCATATTGAAGCCTAACTAGGTTCTTACTGAAAATTCCAAGCAAAAAACAGTTATAGTGATGTTTACTAATACATTGCGCTAAGTGATTTAAGTAATACCTTTTATCTTATCAAACTTAAATCTCAATTCAAGGGAGTGGTAAATCATGTTTTTGTGAACAAAATCAAGCACTAATTCGTTTAGTATTTAAATTGCGACAATATGTTTCAAGATATTTTAGCCTTACTTACTGTTACTGGTGCCATAATTTATATGGTATGGGGAATTTATAAAGTTTTAACACCTAGCAAAAACCAGCATACATCCTTATGCTCAGGCTGTACCTCCAATGGCTGCTCAGTTAGCACAATAAAGCAAAAGAGTAAAGGTTAAAAATAATTTCATATTTAGGCATGAAAGAGGCTAAATCCATATTAATTCTTTTACTCAGCGGATACCTAATATTTGCAATGGGAGGGCTTAGCGTTTTTCATCATATCTGTAACTGTAACTCCTCAGACAATACAACGATCTCAATTGTAGCTAATGAAAGTTGCTGCGCACCAAACACCAATAATAGCCTCCAATGCGATGCAAACTCAGAGGATAACTCATGTAGCGGATTAGATTGTAGTGATTGTGGGTGTAAAGTTCAGGTAGCTGTTCTTGAAATTGATTATACTACAACAAACAGCGATATAGCCCCTAATTTATTAAGATTATTCCAATTTGCAATCTCTTCTGCAAATATTGAGGAAATTTTGACAAAATCAGAAAGTACAGTTCCTCTTCCCTTTATTTCAACAAACAAATTCCCGCCAAAGGCAGGAAAGTACTTATTAATCCTCAACCAAAGTTTTAAAATCCCCCTATTAGTTTCATAGCCATTACCTGATTTAAACAGGTAATTAAATGCTTTTGCTATCAACACTGCTGATTGATATGCAGGTATTAATATTATAAATACTTAAAGCTATGAGAACTAAAATATCGTTACTAATTATATTTTTTTTGCCATTGTCCCTATTTGCTCAAAAGATTGACGGCCACATTTCAGAAAAGGATAGCAATGGAAATACAACGCCCCTAGTAGGTGCAAATGTTTACTGGTTAGATACAACTGAGGGGACAACAACCAATGAAATGGGGTACTTTATTATATCCCGACCAAAAGGGGCTATGAAACTAATTGTGAGTTTTGTAGGTTACAATCCAGACACTTTGAATATTGCTCTTGATCAAACCCATGTGATGCACACTCTAATAAACAGTATTGATATTGAGGGAGTTGTGCTGACCAGTTCAACCCCGGGTGCAAATTTCGATAGGATAAATCCAGTGCAAACCCAAGTAGTAACAAGAAACGAGCTGGAGCGTGCAGCTTGCTGCAACCTTTCTGAAAGTTTTGAGACAAATGCTTCGGTAGATGTTTCATACAGCGATGCGGTAACCGGGGCAAAGCAGATTCAACTTTTGGGGCTTGCGGGAATTTACACCCAGATACAAGTTGAAAACATCCCTGCCCTTAGGGGATTATCATCAACTTTTGGTTTGGGATATGTCCCAGGTTCCTGGATGGAGTCCATTCAAATTTCGAAAGGAACAGCCTCTGTTGCTAACGGCCATGAGAGTATTGCCGGACAGATTAACGTGGAGTACAAAAAACCATGGGAAGATGAAAAGTTCTTTGTAAATGGATATGCCAACAGCCTAGGCATGATGGAGTTAAGCTCAAATTACAGTATTGCCCTATCGCCAAAAATTTCGACAATGGTGCTTGCCCATGTCGAGAACATGAGCTTTGAGGATGATCACAACCATGATACTTTTCTAAATCATCCACTTGTAAAGCAATATCATATACTCAATAGGTGGAAATACGACTCAGGAGATTTTGAATCGCAGGTAGGTATTCGTTTGCTCAATGAGAAACGTAACGCTGGTCAGATTAAGCATGCTGGAATATTAAATCCCTTTGGGATTGAGATAAATACTCGTCAGTACGAAGGGTTTGGTAAGGTTGGATATATTTTTGGTAGGCCAAATACTTCCCTAGGGATAATTGCATCGGCTAATCAACATGAGCAGCAATCAATGTTTGGAGCTACACAGTACAAGGGGCAACAGCAAGGTTTATACACTAACCTTGTGTTTATAACCTACATCGGCAAAACAAATCACTCCATAAAAACCGGTTTAAGTTTTACCTATGACAATTATAAAGAACGCCTAAACGCATCAAATATCAACAGAGAAGAAGTTGTTCCTGGAGTGTATATGGAGTATACCTACAAATGGTTAGAGGAATTTACCCTAATGGCCGGTGCCAGAATTGATGCTCACAATCTTCATGGAAATCTTGTAACACCTCGATTACATGTTCGCTATCAACCATTTGAGCAGCTAAATATAAGGGCCAGTGCAGGAAAAGGTTACCGCACATCAAGCGTTATTGCAGAGAACATGTACCTTTTAGCCAGCTCGCGTAATATGGTTTTTTTAGAGGATATTAGAATTGAGGAAGCATGGAACTATGGCTTAAATATTACCCAGCGATACAAATTATGGAATAGGGAGCTAACCATAAATACGGATTTTTATCGCACCAATTTTATTAATCAGCTAATTGTTGATTTGGATCAGGATCCGGGAAACGCTTATTTCTACAATCTGAGCGGCACTTCATTCTCCAATAGTTTTCAGGCAGAAGCAAGTTACAAACCAATGGAAAGGCTTGACTTAACACTAGCTTACCGGTGGAATGATGTTAGAAGCACCATTAACAACAAACTTATTGAGAAGCCGCTTGTTAGCAGATACAAGGGATTTATATCCGCAAGCTATGAAACCGCCAAGCGCAACTGGCAATTCGATTACACATTACAGCTGAATGGCGGAGGTAGGCTACCCAATACAAGTATGTTGCCCCCAGAATTTCAGCGAGGCAATAGTTTCCCTGGATTCATTACAATGAATGCACAAATTTCGAAAAAAATCATGAATTGGGATGCTTATATAGGGGTTGAGAATCTAACGGGTTACACACAAGGGAATCCGGTAATATCAGCAGATAACCCCTACAGTCCTTTCTTTGATGCCTCGATGGTATGGGGCCCGCTAACTGGCAGAAAATTTTATTTGGGATTTCGATATTCAATATAGTGTTAAAGTGAGCGAATAATAGAACTTATTATCAAACAAAATAGGTTGAACAGATGTTTATAATCTTTTAAATGGATAAAAGTTATGGAAACAATTAAATTAAACATTCCCAACATGAAGTGCATGGGTTGCACATCAACAATTGAAAATCACCTAACAAAAGTTGGTGGAATTGTTGAGGTTAAAACTAGTATTGAGACGAGAACAGCCACAATATCATACAATGGTGGTTTATCTATCAAAAGTTTAATACTAAATACCCTCAAGGGTATTGGATATCCGGGTGAAGTTGTTGATTAGGATTATTTGACAATGACCACGGATTACGAAAAAAGACTATTAATCAAAACAACAAAAACAATGAAAACTGTAACAACAATTATTATGAGCCTGCTCTTTGTAGCAGTATTTGCACCCGAGGTAAAAGCACAGCAACCCTGCGGTGATAAGGTTGTAACCATTGAAGCAAACATGAATTGCATTAGTTGCAAGAAAACCATTGAAACGGGATTAGCCAAGGAAAAGGGAGTTAAGGCGGTGGTGGCTGATTTAGAAACTAAAATGGTAACCGTAACTTACGATGAGAGTAAAGTTAGCGAAACTTCTCTTGTAAAATCAATTGAAGAGATGGGCTACAAAGCTAAAATTTCTGACGCAAAAAAAGGTGGAGATAAAGCACCAAAGAAAACTGGTGATGGCTGTTAACTGAAAATGCCAAGCAATAAAGCCGTGGAGTTAATCTACGGCTTTTTTGTTACCCACTATAGGTTATGCCTCTCTTTAAACTGTGGATACAATTCATTGGCAACCCATTTAAAATCGGGGGCAATTTTTAGAATATAAAGATAAGTCCGTTTGGCATTCGGTATCTGCTTTGCCTTTTCTTGTGCCAATGCCAGTTGAGCATAGGCATTTAAATATATCCAAATTTTGGGTTCACTCCCTCCATTTTGCTGCTCCATTGCAGCTATGCATTTGGTATAGTATTTTACAGCCTCAACAGGGTTGCCTCCAAACATTGAGGGTGCGTAATGAGCAGAGTTGGCCTTCTCTAAAAGCGCCTGAGCTGAGTTGGGGTTAACCTCCAACGAATGGTTTATAGCAGTCATACTTTTGGGCCCGATGAAAGGTGCTTTATAGGGGCTTAAAGCAATTTGGTAAGCCATTAATGCAGCCCTTAGTGCTAAAGCATCGGCATTATTAGGTTGTATAACTATCAAATTATCAGCATTCTCTTCGGCTTGGGTAAGATACTGGCGTGCTTTTTTGCTTTCCTTAATCCCTATTAGATAACCAATGTAACCATACTGAGCTTGAATTAAGCTTAAAAGGGTTGCATTATCATTGTTAATTCCGTAATCCTTTTGCAGTGATTCTATTACACCAGCCCATACTTCCATATTGCCCGACTTATAACTCTCGTAAAGCAAAGCATCGTACTTTGATAACGTTTTATTCGCAATAGCGCTAAAGGCAACAACAAAAGCAATTAGTAAAAAGAATAAGTCTTTAAAAATTTTCATGGTAGGAAGTAACTAGTTTAAGATTCTGCGCCCTTTCCACTCCCCAGTTTTTCTTCTTTTAAATACTAATGCGCTATAAACTAAGTGAAGAAACGCTAAATGTTGGATAGGCCACAGTAAAACATTTATGGCCATAGATTGTTCTGAAAGTCTTGCGATTAGCATTCGTGCTGAAAGAAGTGAAAATAGGTAAACAAGCGTAAGCGGAGGAGGCAGGCTGACAAAGACTATAATAGGTCCAATGGTTCCTACAATAGCGAACAGAAGGGTTACAAATACGCTACCACCAAAAAATGCAGTCACATTCTTGGTAAAACCATTAATCGCCTCATTATATGAGCCATACATTCTACAGGATATATCATCGGTACCTAACAATGTGGCCATTCGTAATCTCCTCCGTTTTATCAATCGGCTTATGGTAATATCCTCAACGGGTGAAGATCGAACAAGCTCATGCCACTTATTCTCCTGATAAGTTTTAGCTTCAAACATCATCATCTGCCCATTAGCTGCAGCCAAAGAGGGGCGTTTGCTCCAGCGAACCAAACGGAGAAATAGTAGACTTAACAAAATCCAATTCATATTGGGAACAACAAGTTTCTCGCCCATGGTTTGCAACTCTTGTCGTGGAAACATACTCAGCAGCACTAATCTTTTGCGCTGGGCATAGGCAACTGCATTTTCAACAAAATTGGGCGATACCATAACATCAGCATCTAGAAAAAGAAGATAATTACCATTTGCACTCTGGGACAAACTGTGGCAGGCATAGTTCTTTCCCATCCACCCAGCAGGTAAGCAATCGCCTCTTAGTAGTGACACCCTATCGTCAATTGATTTGAACTTCTCAACAATAGCAGCAGTGTTATCAACCGATTGGTCATCATACACAAGTACTTCAATATTTCTATACGATTGGTTAATAACCCTGTCGAGCAGTTTGCCAATATTCAGTTCCTCATTTCTAGCAGGGATCAGAACCGAAACCTTTGGAAATTCTGTTGGCTCTCCAAGGGGAAGAATTGGACGAGTTAAAAAATTAAGCAGGGCTATAAATAACCTGATGAAGGCAAAAAACAATAGGAACAGCGCGATATAAAATAATGGGGTCATGTATCAAATAGATTATCCTGATTAATTATACTCTGCCTTAGGTGATTGTTATAGGCTAATTCTATATCATCTAAGCTATTTAAACCATCATATTCTTTCAGCGAAATAGTTAGAGATGGCTTTCTGTACCCATAATAATCGGTTAAGCAAGCTGCAAATATAATACGAGTATTGGAGGTTTGTGTTAAGATTCGTTCAATTCCCTTTCGGAATTGAACATCGAAACTATGCTGACTGCTCAATTTGCCCTGAGGAAACATTAGAAGCAAATTATCGGGATTATTTAAAACCTGAGAGCAGTAACTTAAACTTTGGATTATACTTTTAGAGTTTAAGTTCACCGAAAAGGCTCCTACTCTAGTAAAAAACATCCGCTTTGAAAGTTCGTGCTCAAGCATCATAACGTGGTAACGTTTTTTGAAAAGAGCCCTATTTAAGTGCCATGCAAAAAAACCATCCCACCAACTAAAATGGTTAGGAATTAAAAGTACAGATCTACCGTCAGGCTTAATATCACCTGTAATCATAATCTCCCTAAAATCAGTTTTAAGAATTAAACTAATGTATAGGTTAAGTAGCTCACTATGAAATTTTGAATGATTGGCCTCTATCACTACTAACTGAAATTTAATGATGAGTAAAATTAGCTATTTAAAGCGACTGTGAAATAGTGAATTCTATAAAAAAGAAATCACTAAATTATATTTAATGAAACCCCGGTTTAAAATATTTATAAGCAAAAAATTGGATTATCGATTTAGTCTTAGTATTTCTAGTGACTATTTTTTTATAGAAAATAGTATAAATAAGGCTTCTCCATATTTAGTGTTATAAGGAAGTTTTCTATCATGTTTACCTAGATATCAATCTGATTAAACCGAATTTTAGAAGAAACATATACAAATTATCACTAATTTTGCGCTGATTTTCAAACTCGTAAAACCCAAAACTATGAACAAATATTTAATCATTGGCAGACCAACTGCTTGGGCTATTGCAATAATCAATTTAGGCTTTGCAATATATCAAATCCTAAATTTTTCACTAAAATGGGGTCAAGACTTATCGTTGCTTTCAAGTGCATATTGGATAATCCTGACAATTGGCATTGTGATATTTATAAACGATATTCTATATAGCAAGGTATATCAAAAATGGTTTTGGGTACTTTCCATAATTATTCTAGCACCAATAACACCTATTTACTACCTTTTCCAAAGAGATAAACTAATAAGGTTAGGAGAAAAATTTAAAGAGAAATAATACAAATGAATACAATTTTTAAACCAAAATTCTTTTCCCTTTTCCGTGGGGGATACAGCAGGAGTCAGCTACAAAACGATGTACTTGCTGGGATAATAGTGGGTATTGTAGCACTCCCATTGGCTATTGCGTTTGCCATTGCATCGGGCGTTTCGCCCGAACGCGGATTAATTACAGCTATTGTTGCGGGCTTTCTAGTTTCGGTTTTAGGTGGTAGCCGTGTACAGATTGGAGGCCCCACGGGAGCTTTTGTAGTTATTGTATTCGGCATTATCGAGCAATATGGCATTGATGGGTTAATAATATCGACCTTTATGGCAGGTATTTTCCTTATTGCATTCGGGCTACTCCGCCTAGGTACAATCATTAAATTTATCCCCCATCCCCTAATTGTTGGGTTTACCAGCGGAATAGCTGTAATAATTTTCTCCACTCAAATAAAAGAGTTCTTTGGATTAGACATTGCCGTGGTTCCATCGGGATTTATTGAAAAATGGGGCGCATATTTCAGTAACCTCAACAGTGTTAATCTTTGGGCCTTAGCTATTGCGGCTGGTGCAGTACTAATTTCGGTTCACTCTAAACGGATTATCAAAAGGATCCCTGGTTCCTTTATCGCTATAATTCTTATGACCGTTCTAGCCATGGTGCTTAAATTACCCGTAAGTACCATAGGTTCGGTTTATGGAGATTTGCCAACCACAATAAGCATAAGTTTACCTCATATTGAATTAGGAAGCCTTTCGCAATACGTAGCCCCAGCCTTTACTATTGCACTACTTGGCGCCATAGAATCATTACTCTCTGCTGTTGTGGCCGATGGGATGATAGGCGGCAACCATCGATCTAACACAGAGTTAATTGGTCAAGGAATAGCCAATGTGGCATCATCGTTATTTGGAGGAATACCCGCAACTGGAGCAATTGCACGTACTGCCACCAACGTTAAGAATGGAGGAAGGACACCTGTTGCTGGAATTGTGCACGCAATCACACTGCTACTAATCGTTCTGTTCTTTGGCAAATGGGCCATTCAAATACCGTTGGCTTGTCTTGCAGGTATTCTGGTTGTTGTGGCATATAACATGAGTGAGTGGCGCTCGTTCTACTCAATAGTTAAAGGTTCTCGATACGACATCGCTGTTCTACTGGCAACATTTTTTCTAACCGTACTAGTTGACTTAACCGTTGCAATACAAATTGGGATGGTTCTTGCCGCTTTACTGTTTATGCAGCGCATAGCAAATGCCAGTCACGTTGTTGCTGCCGATTCCGACATTGATGCGCTTGAGGATTACTCTGACCTACCAAAAGGTGTTGAGGTTTACGAGATTAAAGGACCTTTCTTTTTTGCGGCAGCACAAAAATACAAGGAAACTCTAAAAAGTTTCGGAAAGAAATCAGATATCCTTATTCTACGCATGCGATTTGTTCCGTTTATTGATGCAACGGGTATTCACAACTTTAAGGATACAATAAAATACCTTAAGTCGATAAACGTAAAACTTATACTATCTGGAGTTCAACCAGAGGTAAAATTGGAATTAGAAAAAGCGCGTATCGATTTTTTAATTGGCAGAAATAATATTTGTAGTAGTTATATCGAAGCTAAAGAAGTCGCAATAAAATCGATGGAAGAAATAGTAAAAAAGTAAATTAATAAAAGGGGTACAAAACAAAATTTTGTACCCCTTTACTTTTATACCCTCAGTGATTACTTCAACCACTTATCTAACCAACCAAAGAACTCACGCTGCCAAACCACAGAATTTTGTGGTTTGGTAACAAAATGCGTTTCATCGGGAAAAACTAGCAAACGGCTTGGTACGCCCAGTAGTTGTGCCGCATTAAAAGCTTGTAAACCCTCAGAATAGGCAATGCGAAAATCGTTTTCGCCTACAATAACCATAATTGGAGTATTCCATTTTTGCACTAATTTATGTGGGCTATTTGCATAAGTTCGCTGAGCAATTTTGTTATCCTTATCCCAGTATGGTCCACCAAAATCGTGATTTGGGAAGAAGGTTTCCTCAGTTGAAGCATAAAAACTCTCAAAATTAAACATTCCATTGTGTGCAATAAACGCTTTGAAACGGTTCTGATGAATACCTGCCAAATAGTAAACGGAATATCCACCATAGCTTGCTCCAACTGCGCCCAACCTATTCTCGTCAACCCAAGGTTCCTGCTTAACGTTGTCAATGGCACTCAGGTAATCCTGAATATTTTGACCACTGTAATCACCAGATATTTGTGCATTCCACTCCTGTCCAAATGATGGAACTCCTCGACGATTAGGCGCTACAACTACGTAGCCGTTAGCTGCCATCATCTGAATATTCCAACGATAGCTGAAGAACTGACTAACGGTACTCTGAGGGCCACCCTGACAGTACAGCAATGCTGGATACTGCTTATTCTTATCGAAATTAGGGGGCAAGACTACCCAAACAAGCATCTGCTTACCATCTGTTGTTTTAATCCATCGCTGGGTAACCTCCCCCATCTTTATATTATCGTAGATGTGCTTATTGATATTGGTGAGTTGTATCTCTTCGCCCGTTTGGGGATTTATGGCGAAAAGTTCCGTTGCCATACTCATGGTCATTTTCTGTGCTATAAGTGTACCCTTTGCAGTAGCAAACCATGTATAGTTATGCCAACCATCGGTAATCTTTTTTATCTCGTTCGATTCAATGTTAACGCTGTATATCTGTTCCGTTGCATTAATTCCGCTTATGAATATCAGGTTTTTCCCGCAACTACCCCATGTAATATTATCAGCATTCTGATCGAAGTCTTTTGTAACGTATTTTCTTTGGCCAGTTTCTAGGTTCATTAAAAACAACCTATGCTTATCACTCTCGTAGCCTGGAGTTTCCATACTTTGCCAAGCAATTTGCTTTCCATCGGGCGAGAAAACAGGCAGCTGATCGTACCCCATCATTCCCTCTGTTATATTCTCTGTCAAATTATCCTCAATGTGGTAGAGGTAGATGTCGGCGTTGGTGCTTACGGCTAAATCCTTACCATGAAATTTTTTGCATGCATATGCAATAATCTTTCCACAGGGGCTCCAAGCAACATCGCTATCGCTAAAATGAGGAGACATGGGCGAGTCCCATGCTTCGCCTTCTAAAATATCCTTGGCCTCGCCAATTTGTCCATCATTATACGATGCAACAAAAATATGCCTAAAGCTGCCATCGCGCCAGTAATTCCAATGGCGATACATCATATTATCAGAAATGCGGATATTTACTTTTGGCATATCGGGATGCAAATCCTTGGGAGTTTTCTCAATCTGAACATTCATAGTGTACATAATTCTATCGCCAGTGGGAGAATATGCAAATGAGCTTATCCCTCCGTCAATTTTTGTAATCTGAATTGGGTTTGTACCATCCGCATTCATCTCCCAAAGTTGGGTATCGCCACTTCGGGTTGACAAGAAGCCTATTTTAGCCCCATCGGGTCGCCATTGCGGACTAAAGCCTTTGGTTTCGTTTGTTGTTAACTCTAAGGGTTCGCCCCCAACAACTGGAATTGTAAAGATATTAGTAACCCCCTTATTCGCCTCCATTGAGTATCGGGTAAGGGTAAACAGAATAGTTTGTGCATCGGGAGAAACCTGTGTGCTACCAATGCGACCAAATTTCCATAAAACCTCTGGTGTTAGCACACCATTGGCTATCTCCTCTGCCGTTAATTCAACATCCGGAATAATGGGCTCTGATTTTTGGTTAGTGCCATTCTCTTGGCACGACCACAACGTGGCAAGTAATGCCATAGTTACAAGTGTTTTAAGATTAATTTTCATCATAGTTTTCGTTAGTTTGATTGTATTCCTACTAATATAACATTACTTCTCTATTATAACCCTCATCAGTATTTCGTATATATCCTAATGGATATTTTATCTAGAATTAATGCTTCTCTCCTATATCTGTAACTATTAAAATACAAGAAAGAAGCAATCATGTGGTTAAGTTCAGAAATCATTATATACAAAAATATGATATTTTTTTGGGGGATAAGGTACAAACAAGGCATAATCGAATAATTTTGATTTACTTTAATTCTTTACTAATCTATTAATTTGCCTTATCAATGAGAGTTTCAGAAAAAATATTTGGATACCTCCACAACGGTAAAGAGGTAAAACTATTCACATTTATTTCATCCAAAGGTCTAATTATTAGTATTTCGAACTATGGAGGTATCATAACCTCAATACAAATGCCCGATAGAAATGGGGTTGTGAAAGAGATTTGTGCAGGTTTTAATTCGTTAGAAAAATACCTTAGCGGGCACCCTCACTTTGGAGTTATTGTGGGTAGATATGCCAACCGCATTGCAAAGGGAAAGTTCACGATCAATGAAATTAACTATGAACTCCCAATAAACAATGGTGCTAACCATCTACACGGCGGTAACAATGGGTTTCACACAAAGTTGTGGGATTATAAAATAGAGAGCAAAAAAAACAACGCTTCCTTAATACTCAATTATCAAAGTGAGCATCTTGAAGAGGGTTATCCCGGAAATTTGGATGTTACTGTAACCTATAAAATTACCAACGAAAATGCTCTGCATATAAGTTTTAGTGCAAAAACCGATAAACCAACGCATGTAAACCTAACTAGCCATGGGTACTTTAATCTTAGCGGTTTTGAGGACAATATACTGGATCATAAGCTAATGATACATGCCAACAAGTACCTAGAGATCGACGAGGAGCAAATTCCAACAGGAAAATTGGCACCATGTGAAAACACCCCATTCGATTTTCGACAATTTACGTATCTACACAATAGTGTATTAAAGATTCCTGAGGGAATTGACCATTGCTTTGAACTTTTAAATGATGGTTCATTGGAGAGTCCGGTAGCAATTCTAAAGCATGAGCCATCGGGTCGCTCAATTTCAGTTTACACAACCCAACCCGGGTTACAAGTATACACGGGTAACTCATTAGATGGTTCCCTAAAGGGCCATAATGGAACCATTTACAATAAGCACGATGCTATTTGTTTGGAGACTCAACATTTTCCCAATTCGCCAAACCAAAGCAGTTTTCCCTCCACATTGCTTAAACCAATGGAAGAATACAGACATGAAGTGAAATATATATTTAAACTGGACTAAAATAAGGTTCGCCAAGTGTTAAATTGTAATAAATATTTAGTTGAGTTCTTATAAAAAACCCAATAAAGGCGAGGCTTTAACGTTTGTTGCCACACATGCAAAACTTTAACAAGTTTTAGGGGTTCAGTAAATGGTTTATATTTGTATTTCAATAACTAATTGAGCATGGCACTAGCACTTGATACAGAAAATTTAGAAAAGTTAATTGTAGTTGGCGACCGTGTACTAATTAGACCCAAAAACCCTGAGGAAAGGACAAAGACAGGGTTATTACTTCCGCCAGGAGTTCAGGAGAAGGAAAAAGTTCAGAGCGGATATGTAATTAAGGTTGGGCCAGGATATCCCATACCCGCAGCCAGCGATTATGATGAACCTTGGCAAAAGAGGAAAGAGAGCTCAAAGTACTTTCCGCTTCAGGCTCAGGTTGGCGATTTAGCTGTTTATCTGCAGGATAGTGGTACCGAAATTGAATTTATTAATGAGAAGTACGTAGTTGTTCCATTCCATGCAATTTTATTACTATTGCGCGACGACGGACTTTTTGATTAGAAAAAAGTATAGGATCTTTTTTTTTAATGCATTATCGATATATTTGCGAACAAATCAAGTAAATCAACCTATTGTTTAACACTAACAAATACGTTTGTAGTAAAATCAACTAATGAAATGAAAAAAACTTCACTAATTATTAATATTGTACTAGTTATAGCTGTTGCTGTGCTTTACGTTTTGCATTTTATGGACGCACCTGCTACTACTAAAATCGCCGAAGGAAACGAAGAAGTTGAGGATATTGTTAAAGGCGAACAAGCAATAGCTTGGGTTAATATGGATTCGATAATTAGCAAGTACGATATGTACTTCGACATACAAAAAGAATTGGAGTCAAAAGGACGCAACATGGAGGTAGATATGACAAATAGAAGTCGAGCCTTTGAAAAAGAGATGATTGCCTCTCAAGACAAAGTTCAGAAAGGTTTAGTTACCCGTTCAGTTGCTCAGCAAATGCAGCAAGACCTTGCTGCAAAAGAGCAAGAACTATACGCTTATCGTGATGAGCTTAGAATGAGGTTTGCAGAAGAAGAGCAGGTTATGCTCAGGAAAATTCAGTATAGCATTACCGATTTTACAAAAAAGTTCAATCAGGATAGGGGTTATGAAGTAATCCTTAGCGGTTCATTTGGAGGTCCATTACTCTATGGTCACCCTTCAATTGACATTACTAAAGAGGTGATTGCTGGGCTAAATAAGGAATATCAGGAAAGCAAAGCCCCCAAAAAATAATTTGCATAAAAACACACCAAAATAGCCCCTGGTTTTAGGGGCTTTTTTATTACAATGTACACTAAGTATTTTACGCGCAACAACTTTACACCTAGCATTAACCTTAGTCCTGACAAAAACCTTGGGCTATGCATTGTACTGCCTTCCTATAACGAAACAGAGCTAGAGGTTGCACTTAATGCTCTTGCAAACTGCAAAAAACCTATCTGTTCTGTTGAGGTGATAGTTGTTGTAAACTATCCAGAAGGTGCTCCAGCTGAGATTGTAGCCAATGCAATGGAGTGTATTAAAGAAGTTGAAGCCGCAGACAGAAACATCAATAATAATAACTTCCGATTTTTAGCAATTCCCGCATTTAATCTCATAAAAAAACATGCAGGTGTAGGGTTAGCCCGAAGAACTGGTATGGACGAAGCAGCCTGGCGTTTGTTAAAATCTGAGTGTGATTATAAGATTATAGCCTGTTTTGATGCCGACTCGAGTTGTTCCGAAAATTATCTTTGTGAACTTGAGCAACTTTGGATAGAGAAACCAGAAACTGCAGCGTGTTCTATTCGTTATGAGCACCCAACTAAAGGTGATAGTTTCTTGCCTGAAATTTACCAAGCCATTGCACAATACGAACTACACTTAAGGTACTACGTTGATGCCGGAAGATACATAAACCATCCCTTTTCGTTTCAAACCGTGGGTTCGAGCATGGCCTGTAGTGCTAACACCTATATTAAGGTAGGTGGAATGAGTAAGAATAAGGCTGGGGAAGATTTTTATTTCTTACAAAAGATAATACCCCACGGAAATTTTGAGGAACTCAATTCTGCTATAATCTTCCCTTCCCCCCGCCCATCCGATAGAGTTCCATTTGGCACGGGAAGAGCAATATCAAAGTATATAAACGAGGCACAGCAACAATTTCAAACCTACAATTTTGATTCGTTTTTAGGCCTTAAGCCATTTTTAGAAACGGCACCCAGTGTACTTTTTAGTGCTAGCAAAAATACTATTGTCGAATTGCACAATCAGCAGCCCAAGCCCCTAAGAGATTATCTTGAAATGAATGGCTTTCTGCAAGCCATTCAGGAGATTAATAGCAATACTGCTCATGCTGAAACTTTTAAGAAAAGGTTTTTTTTGTGGTTTGATGCATTTAAACTACTGAAGTATTTAAACTATGCAAATGAGCATTACTATAAACGAATGCCAATTTGTACTGAAGCAACGAAACTTGCGCAAGTACTAAATTTAAATTTTAGCACTGCTAATCCATCGACCATTGAATTGCTGGATACTTATAGGGAATACAATTTAAGAGAAAGTTGATAAGCCTAAAATATCCTAATTAAAATAATTGTTACTTGGCTCTAACTATCTGATAACATGTACAAAGTTTATTAATGTATACCAATAAAATTATGACAACAACTCCAAACTGGGCCCAAGGGCTAAACTGTGCAATTACAGTATGCGACTTAGAAGGGCAAATACTTTACATGAACGAAAAGGCACAAAAAACCTTTAGTAAATGGGGTGGTGAAAATTTAATTGGCCAGAACCTATTCAACTGCCACAAGCAATCGTCGGCCGAAAAACTAAAGCAACTTATGGCAAATAATGAATCCAACGCATACACCATTGAAAAGAACGGAGTAAAAAAGATTATATACCAAACACCTTGGTATGCAGAAGGAAAAATAGCGGGAATGACAGAGATATCGATAGAACTACCTGCTGAAATGCCACACTTTGTGCGTTAAGTGTAACTGATAAAAAAAGCCCAGAGCAGTGCTCTGGGCTTTTTTTGTGAATTGCTTAATGATTATGCTGGGTGAATAGCCTCAACGGGGCAAACATCAGCACAAGAACCGCAATCGGTGCAAGCATCTGGATCAATCTTATAGATATCACCTTCAGAAATAGCCTCTACTGGGCACTCGTCAATGCAGCTACCGCAAGCTGTGCAATCATCAGAAATTAAATATGCCATTGTTTTGTTTTTTTAAAGTTAAACTTGATTCATTAACACACTGCAAAAGTACTATCTAAAATTCAAATGAAAAATTTAAAAGTGCTTTTTACGATATTTATAACCAGTATAAATATCAATATGCGAAAAATCGTTTAAAAAAAAGTCTAATTAACTAATTGTTAGTTACATATAAAGAATAATGGCATACTCTAGTACATTAGGGAATTGTAACTTTACAGTGGGAATTATATACTTATTTTTCAAAAATAATTTTAAGCGAAACTAAAAGGATAAAGATTCCAAAAAGTTTTTTTAGTATTTTTTCAGGTAAACTTATCGAAAACAGTGAGCCCAAATAGCTGCCCACAACAAAAGCGATAGCAAGTATAAATATAAACTTCATATTGATAAAGCCTGATTTGTAGTAGTTATAAGCTCCGAGTAGAGCAACGGGAAAAACCAAAACGCCCAAACTTGTACCCTGCGCCTGATGCTGAGTAAAGCCCATAAAGATAACTAAAGCAGGCACAATAATAATTCCGCCTCCTAGCCCAAATGCTGCTCCTGTAAAACCAGCAACTAGTCCTATTAGCAATAAAGTGATTACTTCGGGTAAACTCATATATTTTAAAAAATTGAACAACAAATATAGCCATAAAAAAGGCAACACAATGTAATGGTATAGGTTTTGAAAGGATTAATTCGCTCATAAAGAACAATGAATGATAAAAACTTATTATTTTTGAGCAACTTAAAAACAAAGTCATTTCTAAAAAATACATTGCATTATGAAAACGATATTCGCATCACTTTTCCTTTTTATGGCATTATCTGTTATCGGACAACAAGCCGGGCCACAAATACAAGTAGATAAGAACACACATAATTTTGGAATGATTAAGGAAGAGGCTGGGCCTGTTTCGTACAATTTCGAGATTAGGAATACTGGAAATTCTCCACTAATCATTTCGAATGTCTCCT
Organism: Bacteroidales bacterium UBA5349; assembly: GCA_002410065.1. Classification (GTDB taxonomy): domain Bacteria; phylum Bacteroidota; class Bacteroidia; order Bacteroidales; family Tenuifilaceae; genus Perlabentimonas. The sequence continues at coordinate 51,539 of DHQB01000002.1, forward strand.
CATCTTGCGGATGTACAGCATCGGATTGGCCCAAAGAGCCACTAGCCCCCGGAGCAAATACAACTATTAAAGCAACATACAACCCAAAGGGTCGGCCAGGCACATTTAATCAAAGCATTACAGTGTACACCAATGCAGCCCCCACGGGAACAGTGCTTACCCTTCGTGGGCAGGTTGAACCAAAACCAAAAACTCCTGATGAGATTTATCGAAGAAGAATTGGTGATCTTGGTATGAGTAACTCACACCTATCAGTTGGTAAAGTATCCAACAAGGATAAAGTATCCAGTTCCCTTGATATTTACAACTTTGGTGAAGAACCAGTTACAGTATCGTTCGAAAGGGTTCCTAGTCACATTAGCATTACCACAAAACCTAAAACACTTAAACCTAATGAAGCGGGTACCATTGATGTTACCTTCGATGCAAGCAGTGTTGATGATTGGGGTTTTGTGATCAGCAGAATTTCTGTGCTTGTAAACGAGAAGCAAACACAGGGCAACCTAATTAGCATTAGCGGAAATATTGAAGAGGACTTTTCGAAGCTAAGCGAAAAAGAGTTAGCAACCGCTGCTCAAGTCTCATTTGCACAAACCCAAATGGAATTTGGTTCCATAGATGAAGGCACTTTGGTTAAACACGATTTTGAGTTTACCAACACCGGAAAAAGCGATTTAATTATCAGAAAGATTAGTGCAAGTTGTGGCTGCACAACAGTTGCACCAAGTATGACGATTATAAAACCAGGTGAAAAGAGTGCTATATCGGCATCGTTTAGAACAAATGGGTATAGTGGCCGACAAAGTAAAACAATTACTGTTATTACTAACGATCCCAAGCAATCAACAATGTTATTAAGACTAACTGGAACGGTAAACAAAAAATAATATTTTTCAGTAATTGTGAAAAACAAAAAGGGTTGCAATTATTTGCAACCCTTTTTAATGCTATAATATGGCAAGTTACTCGGTTTCTGGTAAACTAACTCCTCTAACCTCTGTCTCCTTTGCATTCCCATAAATCTCTTTCAGAAGTGAGTCATACCTTTCGTATATTACCCTTCTACGAAGTTTTAGTGTAGGTGATAGTTCGCCCGTTTGTGCTGTCCACTGCTCAGAAACCAATCGTATTCGTTTAATCTGTTCATGGCTGCCCAACAGTTTGTTTATTTGATTTATCTCTCTCTGATAACGTGCTATAACCTCTGGAATCAAATTTAGTTCTTGATTATCCTCATAATGGACTTTATGGCGCGAGCACCAATCATGAAGAAAGCTGAAGTTGGGTGAAATAAGTGCGCTTACAAATTTCTCATTCTCCCCCAAAATCATTGCCTGCTCAATAAAGAAAGATTCCTTAAGCCTATTCTCAATAACCTGTGGTGCAACATACTTGCCGTTGGACAGCTTAAACATCTCCTTCTTTCTGTCGGTTATTACAAGAAACTTATCCTGTTTAAGCAGCCCTATATCGCCTGTGTGAAACCAGCCTTCAGCATCTATTGCCTCGGCCGTTTGCTCTGGAGAACGATAGTAGCCCTGCATTAGGCTTTCCCCCTTCATTAATATTTCACCGTCATCGGCAAACTTTACTTTAATGTTACCAACTACTGGACCAACCGATCCGAACATCACATTACCTTGCTCCATTGGAAAATTTACGGCAATTACTGGCGATGTTTCAGTTAGGCCATACCCTTCGTATATTGGAGCACCAGCGGCAAAAAACACCCTTGCCAGGCGAGGCTGAAGAGCTGCTCCTCCGCTAATGATATACTTTATATTTCCACCCAGTGCGAGCAGCCACTTGCTAAAAATCAGCTTACGGGCTATCTTTAGATGAAAGTTATAAAAAATACCATTCTCTTTCTCTTTATATCGATAACCCAGATTAACGGCCCAAAAGAATAGTTGCTTTTTTATCCCTTTTAGATCTTTGCCCTTGGCTAAAATTTTATCGTAAGTTTTTTCAATAACCCTTGGAACAGCAACAAATACAGTTGGCTTAACCTCCTTAAGGTTATCACCAATGGTTCCCATGCTCTCAGCATAGTATATTGAAACTCCTTTATACTGGTACAAATACCCAACCATACGTTCGTAAACATGGCTAAGTGGCAGAAAACTCAACGACTTATCGGTGCTATCCAGAGGAAAACAATTCTCAACTGCTCGAACATTCGATAAAAAGTTTTTATGTGATAGCATAACTCCTTTAGAAAGTCCTGTTGTACCTGACGTGTAGATAATTGAGACTAAATCATCGGGGTGTATTGTAGGTTTTATGATCTCTAATTGAGGTTGCATTTGAGCAGCAGCGGCCTTCCCTTTCTCAACTAGCTCTAGCCAATTTGGTACTCCCTCAATATCATTAAAGGAGTAAACCGAAATAATGGTTGAAATTTTATCGGCAATGGGTTTAATCTTCTCGTATAGCTGCTTATCCGAAACAAAGACCAGACGAGACTGCGAATGACTAAGGATGTGCACGTATTCCTCGTCGCTAATTGTTGGGTAAATGGGAACATGCACAAGACCTGCCTGACTTGAGCCCATGTCAACAAAATTCCACTCTGGTCTGTTATTAGTAATGGTCGCTATCTTTTCGCCCTTACGCAAATCGAGTAAAAGGAAAGCATAACTTAAACTATCTGCAAAACTGATGTAATCTGTAATGGAATATTCTTTCCAAGTACCATTTAGCTTACAACCCAATGGAGGGTTATTGGCATATACTATTTTTCCTTTTTCGAGCAAATCAAAAGTACGGGTTACTTCCATGGGTAATATTTTTAAAGTTAAACCTTACAATAGTGCGTAAAAACTCAAAAAATCAAACTGTGTTTATTAAATTTACAGCAATAAAAAAGACCCCTAAATTATGAAAAGAATAACATTTTTATTGATCGTTTGTTTAATTTTTTTACAAACATCAGCTCAAGAGCCTCATGCTTACACAATTTTCAGAAGTAATGGCGAACCAATTTCTTTTGCTGCAATGGCTGATGAACTAGCATTGAGTGATATTACACTATTTGGCGAACTACACGATAACCCAATAGCCCACTGGTTGCAAATTGAACTTTGCCATAAACTTAGCGACAAAGGAAAAGCATTAGTTTTGGGTGCAGAAATGTTTGAAACCGATAATCAACTTATTCTAGATGAATACCTTAATGGCAGAATATCACAAAGCCGATTTGAGAGTGAAGCCCGCCTATGGCCAAACTACAAAACCGATTACAAGCCACTAGTTGAATTTGCTAAGGATAATAACATCCTGTTTGTTGCCACAAATATTCCAAGGCGATACGCTTCAATAGTGGCATCGGGTGGTTTTGAGATTCTCGATAGCCTTACTCCAAATGGTAAAGAGTACATTGCCCCCTTGCCCGTTGATTACAACCCAGAACTACCTGGATACAAGTCCATGCTAAGCATGATGGGTATGCCCGGAAAAATGGGTACTAAAAACGAAAACTTCCCTAAAGCACAGGCAATTAAGGATGCAACCATGGCATGGAATATTGCAAAAAAACTTGAGAAAGGTAAACTCTTTATCCATTTTCACGGAACCTATCACTCGAACAATTTTGAGGGTATAGTTTGGTATCTTAATCGTTATAAACCAAAGGCAACACAAAAGACTATTGCAACGGTTCTTCAAACTAATGCCAATGAGCTAAGCGACGAAAATAAAAACCTAGCGGATTTTATTATTGTTGTGCCCGAGCGAATGACCCGAACGCACTAAAAAACAACCTTCTGGACAGATAGATAGATCATCGTATGCTCAATCACCACGGTGATTTGAGCATACCTCCATCAACGGGAATTGTGGTACCGGTAATAAACGATGCTTTGTCGGAGAGTAAAAATGCGGCGAGGTTGCCTAGTTCCTCAGGTTTTCCGTAACGCGAAAGCGGTATTTGCTCTTGAAACGAGGATCTCACCTCACTCATGCTAATCCCTTTATTCTCAGCAATTATGCTGTCGAGGTGCATTACCCTTTCAGTATCGAGCCTACCAGGCAGAATGTTATTAATGCGAATGTTATACGAAGCCAAATTACGCGAAAGACTTTTGCCTAAACTAGTTACTCCAGATCGAAAAACATTTGATAACAATAGCATATCAATTGGCTCTTTTACCGATACGGATGTAATGGTAACGATACTCCCCTTAGATGCTTTACGCATTGTAGGTAGCACCTCGCGTATTAGCCTTACAGCGCCCATTAAGTTTAGCTCAAATGCTGCTTGCCAATCATCATCAGAAAGATTATCGAACATGCCTGCAGGAGGCCCACCAGCATTTACAACTAATCCATCAATACTTCCAAATTGATTAAGAGCAGCCTGAACCCAATCTTTAATTGATTTTGGTTGAGTAACATCTAGCACACCGTAACCAACATTTGCTCCGCTCTCTTTGGCAATAAGCATGGAGGAGTATTTAAGTTTCTCTGCGTTTCTGCTTCCAATAAACACATTGGCCCCCTCTAAAGCCGATGCCTGAGCAATAGAAAAGCCTAATCCTTGGCTAGCGCCAGCCACAAGTATCGTCTTCTGTTTAAGTATTGGCTGCATAATGAATGGTTTTTATTCTAAAAAAAAACTAAAAATCAAGAACACCAAGGCTACTTTTTATCGAGCTTATTCAATAAAACTGCTCAAATCACCCGTAAGCGTTTTTATTTCTATGGCGGCAGCCTGAGAAGTCATTTGGGCTGATATTAAGCGAGTTTGTGCATCGAGAAATTTATTCTGACTCTCGCGAAGTTCAATATCCGATATAGCTCCAAGCTGGTACTTTTCCCATGCTGCCTCAGCATTTCGCTGGGCAAGTTTTACCGACTCCACCTCAACCAGAACTAACTCGATAGATTGATTAAGATCGTTTACTAATTGAAAAGCCCTACTCTGTAGGTTAAGCTCCAACTCTTCCTGGCTTATCTTTCTATTTTCGGCAATAATGGCTGCATTCTTTATCCTTCTGTTGATATTGTGGCCATTAAACAGGGTAACCGAAGCACCAATCCCAACCGATGGTCCGTGAATTTGGCTAAGCTGCGTTTGTCCGTTTGGCGTTCCTGTCCGAGAAAAGTTGTATGCCCCGGCAAGGTTTAGCGTTGGATAGCGAGAAGCTTTGGCTTCATCAATCTCTAACTCACTGACCTTGGCCTGTAAACGTGCATATAGTACGTTTGGATTTTGCTCTTGTACCTTTAAAAATATATCCGTTGAAAGTTCTGCTTTGGGTACGGGAATGGTTGTATTAACTTTAAAACTAACGTTAGGTTGGCGTGCCAGAACTCTGTTTAACTCAGCCTTTATGTTTATCAAATAGTTTGATTGCTGCATATATCGGGCACTATCGGCTCTGTAGTCAACCTCCGACTGAAGTTCCTGAAGTTCGTAACCAACACCAATATTTGATTTTTCGCGTGCAATAGCTAATCTTTCGCGCGATAATCCCATTTGATCCTTATACGATTTGTAAAGATTCTCATTAAAAGCAATGCTATAATAGGTGTAAACTATTTTGGCAATGGCATTCTCAACGGATATTCTTAGCTGCAAATCGCTTTGCTGTGCATAAATATCTAATTTTTCCTTGCGGATAAACATGGCAAATCCATCAAAAAGAGTCCACCCCAATTGAGCACTAGACGCTATTGTATGGGTACGATACCCCTTATCAGAGTTTGAATCATCCCCATCGAATTCAAAGTATCGATCCTGAAAATTATTGTTCTGGTTTGCATTTAAATCTAGAAGAGGTAAGTACCCTGCATTTCCAATCGTATTGTTGTTTCGTGCAATATCAACCTCATTCCTAGCAATTCTGATTGAGAAACTATTCTCAAGACCTATCCGAATAGCCTCCTCAAGGGTTAAAATATCCTGCGAGTTAGCCAAAATGGGCAACAGAACGAATGCAAAAATAAATTTAATGCTACTCCTCTTCATTGTGGAGAATGTTTGGTTGTTTACTAGAAATATAGCTATAGATTGCGGGAATTACATAGAGCGTTAAGCCCAACGAAAAAAGTAACCCCCCAATAATGGTTATACCCATTGGGATTCGGCTTGTTGAAGCTGTACCAAAGGCAATAGCTATTGGAAGTGCTCCAAAAATTGTGGCAAGACTTGTCATCAGAATAGGACGTAGCCTTTGACCCGCGGCCTCAATTACGGCTTTAGTTTTATCGTATCCCTTAAGTTTTTTCTGATTGGCAAACTCTACTATCAAAATACCGTTTTTGGTTACAATCCCTATTAGCACAATAATACCAATTTGACTGAAGATATTCATTGTTTGCCCCATGATGTATAACGAGAGAATTGCGCCCGCTAAAGCAAGAGGTACGGTAAACATGATGATAAGTGGATCTCTAAAACTCTCGAATTGTGCTGCAAGCACAAGATATACTATAATAAGTGCAAAAGCGAATGCAAAGTACAAACTACCCGAACTCTCCTCAAACTGTTCCGAAATACCGGTTAGTGTAGTAGCAAAATCTTCGTCAAGAGTCTCCTCCGATATCTCGCGCATTGCCTCAATACCTTGCCCTAAAGTAACACCTGTTGCAGGTGAAGCCCTAAATGTGGCCGACACATACCTATTATATCTATAACGTTGCGGGGATGTACTCTCCTCAGTAATAGTGATAAGATTTCCCAACTCAACCAAGTTACCCTTATCATTACGCACCTGAATACTGGTAATATCCGATGGATCATCACGATACTGGCGCTCGGCCTGCCCAATTACTTGATATTGCTTTCCGTTAAAGATAAAAAAGCCATAGCGCTGGCCTGAAAAATATAGCTGTAAAGCTTCCGCTATGTCTCTAGCCGTAACGCCCGATGTTCTGGCTTTTTCGCGATCAATCGCAACATGTAACTCGGGCTTATTAAACTTTAAATTTACATCAACCACCTGAAAACGTGGATCATCCTGTGCTCTGCGTAAGAATATTGGAACAACCTCTTTAAGCTGATCAAAGGTTGGTGCCTGAACTACAAACTGCACGGGCAATCCACCACCGCGGCCAGCCCTAATGGTCTGATCTTGTGTAACGAAAGAACGAGCAAGGGTTTGAGTATTAAGGAATGCCTGAATTTCGTCGGCTAGCTGTTGTTGCGATTTCTCCCTTTCATTAGGCTCTGTAAGAATCATATTAACAAAGCCCGAACCCCTTGAGGCTACAGCAATTATTCCTTTGCGCTCGGGCATGGTATCAATAAAACTAACAATGTTACTAACGTACTCATCCATCATCTCAAACGAGGTGCCCTCTGGAGCAGTGGACGATATTCTTAGTCGACCCTTATCTTCCATGGGGGCAAGTTCAGAGGGTATCAAACTTCCCAACCCAAGAATTATAGCCAATGACCCAATCATAACAGGGATAGTAATCCATCTTTTGGCAACAAATGCTGTGAGTGAACGCTCATAACCGCTGGAAAGCCGATCGAAAAAGCCTCCAACAGCAGCAGCAAATCGCCCCTCCTTCTTTGGTGCGCCAAGAATACGAACGCTCATCATTGGGGTAAGGGTTAGCGCAACAAACGTTGAAATGATTACTGCTCCCGAGAGCACTATTCCAAACTCTCTGAACAGCCTACCCGTTATACCCTGTAAAAAAACTATGGGCAAGAAGACGGACACCAATGTTATTGTGGTGGATATAATTGCAAAGAATATCTCTTTGGTTCCTGTATATCCAGCTTTAAAGGGATCCATCCCCTTCTCAACCTTTGAGTAGATATTCTCAACCATAACAATGGCATCGTCAACCACAAGGCCTGTAGCAAGTACAATCCCCAAAAGGGATAAAACGTTTATTGAGAAGTCCATAATGTACATCACAAAAAACGACCCTATGAGAGAGATTGGGATTGTAAGCATTGGGATAAGCGTAATACGCCACCTTCGGAGAAAGACGAAAATTACAATAACCACAAGGATAAAGGCGATTAGTATGGTATCCCGAACCTCTTTAACTGCATTCCGTATAGAGGTGGTTATATCCATTGCTATGTTAATGGAAATATCATCAGGCATTTCGCGTTTCATTTGCTCAAGCCTTTGGTAAACATTATCGGCAATTTCGATATAATTAACACCGGGCTGAGAAGTAAGTGCCACTCCAATTTGAGGAGTTCCAAAATTTCCTCGTAGCAGTGAACGCTCGTTCTCCGCTGCAATTTCGGCCCTTCCTACGTCCTTCAACTTTACGGGAACACCCTCAACCTCCTTAATAATCAAATTATTGAAATCGTCCTCAGTTTCAAGTCTCCCTAAAGTTCGTATTGATAATTCAGTATAATAACCTTCTATAGTACCCGTGGGTAGTTCAATATTTTCGCGCGAAAGTGCTAGTCGAATATCCGAAGGGGTAAGTTTGTAACCTGCTAATTTATTGGGGTCGAGACGCAATCGCATTGCATATCGTTTTTCACCCCAAATAGTTACTTCGCTAATACCCGAAACTGTTTGAAGCCTCTCCTTAATAACATTAATCCCAAAGTTTGATAAATCTAGTAGGTCTCTTTTATCACTTTGTACAGTTAATACAATAATGGTTTCAGCATCAGCATCAGCCTTGCTAACAACAGGTGCGTCAATATCGGGCGGAAGCCTTCTGACGGCTCGCGATACTTTATCCCTTACATCATTGGCAGCAGCCTCCATATCAACTCCCAATTGAAACTCAACCGATATTGAACTATTGCCGTCGGAACTGCTTGATGTAATTGATTTGATACCCGAAATACCATTAATTGCCGCCTCGAGGGGCTCTGTTATTTGTGCCTCAATTACGTCGGCATTAGCACCAACATAAGATGTGCTAACTGAAACAATAGGCGGATCGACACTGGGGTATTCCCTAACCCCCAAATAGGTGTAGCCAACCATCCCAAAAAGCAAGATAACGATTGAAAACACGATGGTAAGTACTGGCCTGTTTATGCTAACTGTTGATAAATTCATCTACTATAAGTTGAGTGTTTAAGAATGTAAAGGCAATGGATTCGGGCTTGTAGGTTTACCAACTTTCAACAATTCTAGTTGAAACGGGTGTTCCCTCTCTTACCTGTAGCAGTCCAGATAGAAGTATAGTATCGCCAGGACTTATGCCCGATACAATCTCCACCGCAGTTGAAGTGCGTAATCCTGTTTCGACCGTAACAAAGGTTGCCTTACCGTTGCGTGCTAGCACAACATTCTGTCCACCTAAAACTGGAACGAGTGCGTTTGGTGAAATCAGCAAAGTTTTAGGATTATCACTAAGGTTAAACGATACTCTTGCAAATGATCCTGGAATTATATCACCCTTTGCATTTGAGCATAGTGCACGAACCTTAAGTGCACGTGTTTGCAGATCGATAACCGACTCGGTTGCATATATTTTTGCGTTGTATTCCGTTGGGTAATTGCCTAATGTAAAAGTAACCTCTTTACCCTCCTTTACGCCATAGGCATAGCGCTCGGGTACCGAAAACTCAAGCCTTAAAGGATTAATCTGTATAAGTGTTGCCAGAACAGTATTTGCACCTATAAAACTACCAGGACTCACATTGCGTAAACCAATGCGACCATCAAATGGAGCACGAATCTCGGCTTTTTGTATTTGCGCTTCAGATAGTTTAATATCGGCCTTAATGCCGTCAACTTTATTTAAGGCAACATCCAAATCTTGCTGGCTTAGGGCATTAATCTCCTTTAGCCTTTGCTTACGCAATAGGTCTTCCTCAACTAGCTGTAAATCCGATTTTAGTTTCTCAAGCTTAGCCCTAATTTCACTATCGTTAACGCGAGCAAGCAATTGACCTTTGTTAACAGCACGTCCCTCAACCAGATGGAATTCAACCAGTTTCCCTGTTGTTTCAGCCCTTAGCTCAACCTCCTCGCCGGGTAAAAGGGTCCCCGACAAAGATAGCCCTTGTGTTAAAGGCTGAAGGGTAACTACATAGGCATCAACCGCCAAACCAGCACGTGAGCGTTGGTTAGTGGTTCCACTCTTCTCTTTATCTCCACATGCAGATAAAAGCAATACAAACAAAGTTGTTGCAAGAAGTAAGTTTTGCTTTGTCATTTAAGTATTTAATAATGTTAATATTTTATTATGCTAGTATAAGACAACGATACACTGAAAAGGTTTATAGCTTTTAACTCTTTTTGAATAGCGAATAAGATCTATATTCAATTACTGAAGTGGAATATAGGATGTAAGGGTTACTTTTTACGTCTCCAAAACAAAAAGCCTTTCCGAAGAAAAAGACCATAAACTGCACGCACAGTTGCCGACCGTTCAATCAAAGGGATAAGAACACTTGTAAAAATGATGCTAATTAGAATTACGGCGTACGTAATATCGCGAATAAACTCACCCCCCTCAATGCCTTGCTGCAATGGCAACGAAGCTAAAACTGCTGCGGCAAGTCCCTTGGGAACCATTATGCTTATCATGGTTAAATCGGAGGTGGCAAAAGGGCTACGTAACGAAAACTTCACAATAGGTACCCTAGAAATAAAGAGAATGATTGTGACCAAAAGTCCTAAAACTAAGGCCCATAGATTCTGAAGTTGAATTGAAAGCCCGATGTAAATGAAGAAGAAGGTTTTAAGAAGAAAGACTATCTCGGAGAAAAAAACTTTTTCGGTTTCGTTTAAGTTTATGGGCTCAGCAGTAATAAACTTTTTTAACAAACTAACATTGAAAACCTCAAGGTTTGCAAGTGTTATTCCAAAAGCCAAAGCAGATATTGCACCACTGTAACCGAACATTTCGGCAATACCAAAAATTATAAATACAAAGGCTGGGGTTGTAAAAATGGTGTTCCGTATTGTTCTAACCCGGGTTAGGAGTACTGACCAAACCAGAGCGCCTAGCCATCCCATTAGCGCTGCAAGCGTAAACGATGATATTATTTTTCCAACAATTAGCCCAATTTTAACCTCTTCAACCTGAAATGTTTCTAGCAGGGCCAGCGCAAATATTATGCAAAGCACATCACTTATGGCCGACTCTAGTACTAGTATGGTTCTTGAATCCTCATTCATTCTCAACTGCTGAACCATGGGGATCACCACCGCCGAAGATGTGCCACCAAGAATAGTTCCGAGCATAAACCCGGCTACAGGGTGCAATCCGAAAAGAAGCCATGAGATTAGCCCAACAATAATAGTAGTAACAAAAAAGTTGGTTGCTGTAAGGGCCGAGGTTCCTTTAATGGCATTTTTCAACGTTTCAAAACGCAATGCTAAGCCCCCCTCAAATAGGATAATTACGAGTGTAATGGTGGTAAACATGGGGCCTGCAACCCCAAAATCCTCAGGAGTGATTAAACCAAAAATTGGACCTAAAAGCAAACCTACTATCATAAGTAGTAACACATCAGGAATTCGCTTACGCTCAAATATTCCTGTAAAAAGGTGCGATATAAATACAATAAGCCCTACAAAAACTATTATGCCTGCATTTTCCATTTGTAACTATCTATTAGGAATAAGATCGATGTATATTGGAAGGTGATCGCTAAAACCACCATGGTACCTAAATCCTATATAGGTTCGGAATGGGATTACACCAACAAACCGTTCATCCTTCTCAAGCAAAAAATCTGCACTGAATATTTTACCTCCGTCGGGTGTTGTATAAACTCCATGCTTAGCATTGAGCAACCCTTTTGTAACAATCATCATATCGATAACTTCCCATGCCCCTTGATACTTTAGTGTTCCTTCACCCTTAGCCACATATGGTAAGTGCAAATTATATAATCCATCAGCTGTAAAAGGTTTTTCTGGAAGCGAAGCACCCAAGCCTTCAATGAGGGGCCGACTATCGGGGGTATCGTTAAAATCGCCCATGATGATTATGCGGGCATCGGGGTGAAACAACTTTATGGAATCGACCTTTTGCCTTACCAACTTTCCTGCTGCAATTCGGCCCGGTTCGCTAACCAATGCTCCGCCATACTTTGATGGCCAGTGATTTACAAAAACATGAAGTGTATCGAGACCGCCGATAATACCACGTGCATAGAGTATATCGCGCGTTGCGCGATCGGGGTTATCGGGAAATGAAACCCTAAAGAAATGCTCCTCCTCAACGGTAAACTGATCGGGTCGGTAAATTAATGCAACATCTATGCCCCTAGCATCTGGTGATTCGCGATGTACAATTTGATAGTCAAATTTAGAAAGTGGAGTATGCTTTGTTATCCTCTCAATCACAAACCTATTCTCAATTTCGCAAAAGCCGACCATTGTGGGTGGTTCCCACTCGCCAACGGCAGTAATAACCTTATATATATTGTTAACCTTATCGGTCATCTTGCGCCAAGTCCAATAGCGCGAGCCTTCAGCAGTAAATTCATCATCATTCTTGAGGCTATCATTAAACGGATCGAACAAATTCTCTACGTTATAGAACATTAATCTATACCTGTCCTGTGCAAGTAATCCGTCAGAAAGTAGATTTAATGATATTAAAAGGATGGTAAAGGGAATTACCATACGATTAGAGGCTTTTAATAAATTCATTATGAATAGTATTAATTAGTGGTATAGGGCACAAACAAATCTTATTTGCACACGTCAAATATATTAAGAATTTTGTGATTGACCAGCTTACTCCTCTTCCTCTACCCACTCGTATGCACCCATATCCGGGCCACTATCGGAAATGCGACTAACATTATTCAAATCAAAGGGGTACATCAACGCAAATTCCATTAAGCCAGCATCAATGGCAGGACTTTTTGATTCGAGTTTAAATTTCTGTTTGTAAGGATCGATAAATAGAGGGTTATCATTAAAAACATTTACGAAGCTTATATTTTCAGGTATATTTTCAAGCCGTATCAAAGAGTTTTCGAAATGATAAATAAACGGTGCGTTAATCTGCTGGCCAGGGTATGAATCGACCAACTCAACTTCGTTAGATCTAGAGCCATAAATTATAGAATTAGTAAATGAAGCCTTTTCCAACCCATATTCTGCTATTTCAATATCTCCTGATTCTGTTTGGTATAGATAATAATTTGCAAGTAAAACTGCGGGCCCAGTTCTGCTAACGTATTGCCCCCAATAGTTTGCAATTGTACAATGAGAAAAACTATAGCTTCCGCCAGCCAATGATAAGCATATCTCTTTAGCGTTGGAAAAAAGGCAATTACCCGACTCAATGCTTGCTCCTCGGGCATCAATTGCCACATAACTCATGTTTTTTATTACTGAGTTATCTATGGTAAGTGTCTGAAATTCAGTATTAGCGTAGGGATATATATTGATGCCCGCAATAGCATTTGCAATAACAGCCCAATTAATTGTATTACTATGACTAGATGGTGTGAGCCAAATCCCCCCCCATTGTCCAGGCTTATCTCTGTAAAAGGCTTCCAACCTGTCACCTTCAAAAATCACGGGATTTTCAGGATGACCATTTACCGTAATTTTACCATCAACATAGAGCCATGCCTGATTATGAAAATGCAATCTTGCACCCGGTTCAATAGTTAACTCAACGCCAGGGTATACCCATAAATAATTATAAATCAGGTATGGCTTATCTGCAGTAAAGGTGGTTGATGCAAATAGGGTATCTGTATTAAAAAGATGCACATCCTGACCCCAGCTTATGAGTTTCACATCCTGAATATTGCCATTGGTCTCAAATACTATGGAATCTGCAATTAGTAAGGGAGCATCATCATTGGTTGGGTCAACCGTAACCTCAACAAACACAAACAGGCTATCCTTACCCCTTAGCAAAATATCACGAGCAAGGGGTGTTGACTGGCCATCAACATTTATGCGATATGCCGAAGAATTTCCGCCCACAAGTTTTACCGATGAAATATTGATATCGCTGCCATTGCGATTAAAAACCTTAAAGCTCCGTGTTGCCGAGCCAATAGTTGTAAATACCGTATCGAAAAGCACCGTATCGGTGCTAAAGGATAGTTTAAAGGATGGATTAGTTGAGATTGGATCCTTTTGGCACGAGGCAAGCCAAACACCAGCAATCACAATAAATATAGGGATTAATGCTCTTTTCATTAATACTTTTTATTACCAAAATTCGATGAAAATAATCTATGCTAATAACCAACAAAGTTAAGAATTATTGCATGCTCCCTTTGCCAAATACCAGAATATATGGAAACAACACTAAATAATATAACTCTCAATTAGCTGATTGGCCTTCAACTTAATTCATCACAACTAAATGCAGTAAGCTGAAATTACAGTTTTTTAACAATGAAAACTTTTAAAGTGATGAAAGTTTTCTACCTTTGCAAGTTTATTTATAGAGATTATATCGTAATGGAAACAAGAGAAAAAATATTAAAAGGGGCAGGAAATCTTTTTATTAAAGAAGGGATTAGGGTAATAACCATGGACTCGATTGCACAATCGCTTGGTATTTCGAAGAGAACTATTTACGAAAACTTTAAGGATAAAGAAGACCTAATACACAACTTTTTAACAAAAGACGTTAGTGCACATAAGAATGAACTAATTAAGATTGTAAATAGCTCCGATAATGTTATTGAGTCTCTTTTCCAATTCGGTAAATACAATCGTGATGCCATTGCTAAAGTTAACCCTGTTTTTTTCGAAGATTTAAAGAAATACTACTCAGAAATGTTTGAGTCGATTAAAAGGAATGAAAAAATTGGTAATGGAGAAATATCCTACCTAATTCTTAAGCGAGGAGTAAACGAAGGCACCTTTGTAAAGTCTATTGATATTGACATAGTAAATACTTTCATTCATATTACCATGAACCATTTTTTTAAAACCGACAATCAGGATTGTATTTCTCACTCAAAGGTATGGGATTCTATTTTTTTCCCATACCTAAAGGGTATATGCACCGAAAAAGGTCTTGAGCATTTAGATGCTTTTTCAAACAAGAACAAAAACTTTGTAGATGTTTAGAGTTTTCTTTAAACATAATCACAACATCGGAGGTTTATTTGAATTGCAAAAACATTGTTTTAGATGAAAATAACTTACAACACATGAAGCACAAAATTTTAATCTTTTCTTTAGTATTCTTTATGGTTGGTCAGGTTTCTGGTCAGCAAAGTTTCGAACTTACACTTAAAGATGCACAAAAACAGGCCATAGAGCACAATAGAACTTTAAAAAACGCCTCGCTTGAAATACAAAAGGCTGAAGCTAGCCGTTGGCAAACACTTGCCTCTATGTTACCACAAGCCCATGTGAACCTCGATTATTCAAATTTCATGGGGTACGAAATAAATTTTAGTGGCATGCCAATTCCAATGAACCCCTCTGGAAATCTAACGGCACAGGTAGCAATCGCGCTCAGCGGGGCACAACTTGTTGGAACACAATTAGGTGCAATTGCCACAAAAATGGCCGAAATTAATTTACAGAAAACTGAGCAGGACATTGTAAATCAGGTCAAATCGCTGTATTACTCCGTTCTCATTATGAACGAAACAGTTACCCTACTCGGAAAAAGTTTAGACAATATTAAAAAACTACACGAGTTTACAGAGAATTCTGTAAAAGTAGGAGTTGCCGACCAAACCGATGCCGATCAGTTATTGGTGCAAATAGCCACTATGGAAACTACAATTAACTCAACCAAGCGCTCCCTCGAAATGCTGTACAACTCGCTTCGGTTACAAATGGGAATTGGTGTAAATTCGGAAATTATGCTAACACAAACCATTGAAGATCTCCTTAACATTGAAGGTGCTCTTCAACTTCTAAAGGCTGATTTTATTCTCGATAACAACTTTAACTACCAACTGGTAAAGCAATCGGCTGATTTATCGAAAAAGCAGATTGCCTTAAATGCATGGAGTTACGGACCAACCATAAGCGCATTTTATCAATACACTAAAAAATCATACTTTGGCAAGGATGAAGGTTTTAACATGACCCCTCCCAACCTGATTGGTGCAGCCATTGCAATCCCAATCTTCTCAAGTGGAGCTAGATATTCCAAGGTACGCGAAGCAAAACTTGCACACGAAGTACAGGTAAACACACTAGCCGACACTAAAGAAGCACTAGCAATTCAGCATAGCCAACTCCAATATAACCTAACTTCTGCTTTTGAGAGTTATGAAACCCAAAAAAAGAATATTGAGGTAAATCAGCGCATACTCGAAAATATTTCGAAAAAATATGAGCAAGGAATGGCTTCGAGCCTCGAAGTTACAACAACTGGTTCAAACCTAATTAATGCTCAGAATAGTTATGTTCAGGCATTAATGGAGGTTGTTACTGCTCAAATAGCCTTAGAGAAATTACTTAATACCGATAATCAATAATATACTAGTTAATAAAGCAAAAAGATGAATAAACTATTTAGAGCATTTATTGTTGGCAGCATGGCCCTCGTCGTTTTAAGTTGCGGAAATAAAACTGAGCAACAGGCTGAAGTTGAAAAAGTTGAAAAAGTTAAAGTTACCACGCTTAACAAAACAACTATTGCTCGTCACATTGAACTGTCAACCACATTACAAGGGTACGAAACAATGAACATTGCTCCCGCTGTAACAGGCATAATTGAGCATATTTACCAAGAAGTAGGGTCGACTATAAAAGAAGGCGACATGTTGGTTCGAATGGATCAAACCCAACTAAACAATACAAAGTTAGCTTTTGCCAACCTTGAGGTTGAGTTCAATCGTGTAAAAATGCTTTACGAATCGGGATCAATACCAGAACAAACCTACGATCAAACAAAATTGGCATACGATCAAACCAAACAGAATTTAGGTTTTCTAATGGAGAATACATTTTATAAGGCACGCATACCCGGAGTTATAGTGGCAAAAAACTATGAAGATGGTGAACTATATGCAGGGAATCCACCGATCCTTATTCTTACACAAATAGATGTGTTAAAAGCTCTTGTAAACATTCCAGAATCATATTTTCCATTGGTTAAAAAGGGTATGAAGATAAAACTACACTCCGATATTTATCCAAACCAAGCATTTGATGCAACGATTGAAACTATTTACCCAACAATTGATGCTTCTACGCATACTTTTCAGGCTAAGCTAAAAATTCCAAATGCTAAGGAATTACTCAGACCGGGTATGTTTATGCGCACAACCCTTGAGTTAGGCGAATTTGAAGCCTTTATTGCTCCTTATCAAGCAGTTTTAAAGCTGATAGGTGCAAACAACCGATACGTGTTTTTAAATGACAATGGCGTAGCCAAACGTGTTGATGTAACTTTGGGCCAACGTTTCGACGATTTGATTGAAATAAAGGCCAACGGCATAAAAGAGGGTGACGAAATTGTAACTGTTGGACAAGCAAAACTTGTTGATGGTGTCAAACTCGATATTATTAAGTAAAACAATTTGCAAGGGAAATCTACATTATTCCAAATGCGAAATGATAAGAAATAGTTTAAATATCAGAAAATGAGTATTTACAAAACAGCTATAGCTAAACCCGTTACTACCCTATTAATTTTTATGGGTGTAGTAATAATAGGTATATTTTCATTTTTGAAACTACCTATTGACCTATTCCCCGAACTAGAAATTCCTTTCATATCCGTTATGACCGCCTACCCCGGGGCAAGCGCCAACGAGATAGAGACAAACATAACTCGCCTACTCGAAAACAGACTAAATGCTGTTGAGGGATTAAAAGAGTTGGGTTCGTCATCTAAAGACAATATGTCCATGGTTTTTCTAGAGCTTGAATGGGGAACCAATCTCGATGAAGTAATAAATGATGTGCGCTCACATCTGGATATGATTAGGGATCAGTTACCCAAAGGAGCATCAAATCCTTTTATCTTTAAGTTTAACCTCAGCGCAATGCCCATTATTCAATTTGCCGTAACGGCAAATGAGAGCTATGCTGGACTTGATAAAATATTGGAAGAAAGTGTTATTCCTCGACTTAACATGGTTAATGGGATTGGTAACATATCCACTTCTGGCGCTCCTGAGCGCTATATCTATATTGATTTAAATCAGGAAAAACTCGATGCCTACAACCTTCCTCTTGAAGTTATTGGAACCGCCGTAAGCACCAATAATCTAAACCTTTCGTCGGGTACTGTGAAAATGAAGAAAGAACAGTATCAACTTCAGGTTAGAACTGAATTTATTGAAAGTTCAGAGATTGAGAATTTGGTTGTAACAACTTCACCTGATGGCAAAGCAGTTTATATACGTGATATTGCTACGGTAAAAGATACAATTAAGGACTTATCGCTTGACGAAAAGGTTAACGGACAGGACGGTGTTAAAATTATAATATCAAAACAATCGGGTGCCAATACAGTACAAATTTGTGCGGATGTGAGAAAAGAGATGGAGAAAGTAAAAAAAACACTCCCAGCCGACATTGACATTAAAGTTATTTACGACTCTTCACTTGATATTAAGGACTCTATCAACAGCCTTCAAGAGTCAATAATGTATGCGCTCATTTTTGTAGTCTTGGTCGTACTATTCTTCCTAGGTAAATGGCGCGCTACGCTAATTATTGCCATTACTATTCCCATTGCACTTATTGTTTCGTTTGTTTACCTGGCCTTTGTAGGTAGTTCACTCAACATTATATCGCTCAGTTCACTCACAGTTGCCATTGGTATGGTGGTTGACGATGCCATTGTGGTACTCGAAAATATTACACGGCACATTGAGCGAGGCTCGAGTTCGCGCGAGGCAGCAAAATACGCAACCAATGAGGTTTGGGTTTCCGTTATTGCCACCACCCTAGTAATTGTGGCTGTTTTTGTTCCGCTCACAATGCTTTCGGGAATGGCTGGAACACTATTTAAAGAACTTGGATGGATTGTTACCATTGTGGTTGTTACATCAACCATTGTTGCCATATCGTTAACCCCAATGTTAGCATCTCAACTACTAAAATCTAGAAAAGTTAAGGTTGACGAGAACGGCAAAATAATCAAAGTTGAAGAAAAGGTAAGCTGGTACCAAAAATCCGCCATAAGGTTTATGGACAACATGGATACCTGGTATGCCCAAGCGCTTAGATATTGCTTAAACCACAAAACGGTTACCTTAATAACAGCAGCTGCCATTTTTGTTGTGTCACTATTACCCTTAGGATTAGGATGGATAGGAACCGACTTTATGCAACAAACCGACAATGGTCGCCTTAACATTAGTGTTGAGTTAAATCGCGGAACGCGTATTGAGGAAACACTTGAAACTGCTCGTGAACTTGAAAAACGTTTTATGGTGCTTGCTCCAGAAATTCGCATGGTATCAACTACCGCAGGTTCAAGCGACGAGGCTAGTGTATCTGCTCTATTTACCTCAACAACAAATAACACCATAAGTATGAGCGTTATTTGTTCTAATAAAACAGAACGCGAACGCTCTATATTCGAAATTGCCGAAGTTCTCCGAAAAGAAATGGACGAATACCCCGAAATTATTGACTACCAAGCCAAGGTTTCAGGAGGAGGAATGGGGTCAAACAAGGTTGAAGTGGAAATTTATGGTTACGATTTTGACATGACCAACGTTCTAGCTGAAAATATTAGGCTAACCATTAAGGACAACGTGGCAAGTGCCCGTGACATTACCATTAGCCGAAAGGAAGAACGTGCCGAACTTAAAGTTGTATTCGACAAAGAAAAACTTGCTTTGCATGGGCTAAACGCCGCAACTGCTGCTACATACGTTCGAAATAGGGTTTCTGGCATGCCTGCTGGATATTTAAAAGAGGATGGAGACGAGTATGATATTGTTGTTAGAATGGAAGAAAAAAATCGTAATTCCATTACAACTATTGAGGACTTATCAATCCCAACCCCTATGGGTGGTAAAATAAAACTCCGCGAAATTGCTTCTGTTGAAGAGTACTGGTCGCTACCAGACATAACGCGTAAAAGCAGGCAGCGTATAGTATCTGTTGAGGTTACTCCATACAAAACATCGCTTGGCGAACTGGCTGTGGCAATTGAAGATGCAATCAAGGATGTTGATATTCCGCAGGGTGCAACTGTTAGAATTGCTGGAGACTATCAAGAACAACAGGAAACTTTTGCCGATATGGGAATGCTGATGCTACTAATCGTAATGTTGGTTTACATTGTAATGGCTTCGCAGTTCGAATCATTTACAAAACCATTTATCATAATGATGTCTGTTCCATTCGCCATTACGGGAGTAATTCTTTCTCTCCTTATTACAGGAACTACTTTTGATATGATTGGTGGACTAGGTGCCATAATGCTAGTTGGGATTGTAGTTAAAAACGGTATTGTACTAGTTGACTACATTAACCTAATGCGCGACCGGGGGCACCCGCTTTACGAGGCAATTGCTCTTGCTGGCAAATCGCGTTTGCGACCAGTACTAATGACTGCATTTACAACAATTCTAGGTATGCTTCCAATGGCACTTAGTCAAGGTGAGGGTTCCGAGATGTGGCGTCCAATGGGTATTGTTGTAATGGGCGGATTATTGGTTTCAACTTTTGTTACGTTAATTGTTGTTCCTATACTCTACGGTATTATGTCGCGCCACGGAGAGCGAAACAAGGAAGAGAAATACCGTAAGGAGTTTGTTTTTATGCAACTCGCAACCAATGGTGATAGCGAAAACGATAACAAATAGCAAAATATTAACTCAACATGGAACATCCTTGACAACAGTTTAATCACACAAGAGAATGACTACTCCATGGATGTTTCATCAGTTACTTTGAAAAAAAATAAATAGAGATATGAAATCAGTATTTATAGTATTTAATCAGGCCAATACCGAGCGCGTTGAGTACATGCTCTATAAACTGGAAATTAGAGGCTTCACCTTTTTTGAGCAAGTTCAGGGACAAGGAGGTAATACAGGCGAACCTCGCCGTGGAACACATACCTGGCCCGAAATGAACTCCGCTATTATCACCATAATTCCAGAAGAAAAGGTTGATATTCTCCTACAAACTGTACGTAAACTTGATTTGCGTAACAAAGAGATTGGGGTAAAAGCCTTTGTATGGGACATTGAGAAAACCTCATAACAGCCTCATTATATAATAGTTAATAAAGCCTTGCTTGAATTATCAAGCAAGGTTTTATTTTTATAGTGCTGATTTAATAGCACCTAAACTATTTCATTCAATCTTAAAAACATTTAAAATTGAAATAGGAACAGAACCAACACTACCCATTTAAACTTTCATTTGGTAAACCTATTTGACAACCTTATTGACATGGACAACAAAATGAACTTCTTTAACTTCAATTTCAACAGGTGCAAATATATCATTATCAACTTCTCCAATTAATATAAGTTCTGTTTTATCATCAAAAGGATTACTAGGCAATCGCTTTTTGTCAATTTCAATCTTTATTGTTCCTGTTTTATCCTTGAACTCGTAGGTGTCAGCATTTATTTGCTTTACAATATACCCCTGCACTTTTACTAGTGCATCTGAGCGGTCGAGCCGTGAAGCATTGTCAATAATTTCTTTTACTGAATATGTCTTATCTAGTACTCCAGGGCCCTGAAACTGCCCATATGACAAGTTGCTAATAGAAATTAGAATAAAAAGCAACGTCGATATTTTAATCAAAGTTATTTGTCTCATAGTCGTTTTAATTATCGATTCTAAAAAAATTACCATTCATGTTAAATTCGAGCTCCAGCCCATTGTCAAGTTTTATTTGCTGATTTCGTTCGTCTAGTTCCCAACCAATTATAAAGTTATCAGCATAATTTGTTGAAACATACTCTAGAAGTTTTGATGGGATTACGCTATCAGGTAGCTTTGACAATCCTTCAATATCGATAACTTCTTTTTTCCTGTTAAACTCCAGATAATAATTACCTTCCAATGTAATATCATAAGTAAGTTCAAATCCATCAATATCCTTTACAGTCTGAATAATGGGATTGTCTGGGAAGTGAGTTCCGATGTAATTAGAAATTTCGGAAGGGACTTCGGTTGATGATAAAATCTCTTCCTTTTCGCAACTGAGTAACAATAGTGGCATGAAGGCTAATAAAAATATTTTTTTCATAATTCCTGTAATAACAAGTAACCCTACTCTTTTACGGATTTTCAGGATGCTCCCTCAATTACCTAATAAGATAATTATGAGACAAAGGTAAACTGTGATTCTGGAGAAATTTTGGAGAATTACTTTAGAGGAAAAGAAATTTGAATTTTGTGCACATTACCATCCACATCATATGAAATTGTATAGTTGTACACCTCACATATTTGTTTTACAATAGCAAGACCTAGCCCAAGATTCCCAGAAGTTCCAATTGTAAAACGCTCGAAAAGTATTTTAGGATTATCTTGAAAAGGCGTACCTGAGTTTTCAACTATTAAAGAATTTTGATTAAGATATATTGAAATATAACCATCCTGAACATTGTGCTTAACAGCATTTTTAAGTAAATTATTAATCATTATTTCGGCCAAACCTGCATCCATAAATAAAACGCAACCCTCAACCGATTTATTAACCGTGAGACTCCGAATGGTAATAGCTTCCTGAAAAAGATGAAGTGATTGGCTTATTACTTCAGAAAGATTCAAGTTTGTATTGTTATTGTATTCAAGGTTTCCAATCTTACTAAGGAGTAATAATGATTTTTGAACAATAGAAAGTTTTGCTGTTGCATTAATAATTGGTTGTATATAATCAGAGTTGTAGAGTTCGTCTTGGTTTGCATTTAAGAGTTTTTCGGTATTAAGCCTAATAATTGCCAGATGAGTTTGTAACTCATGCGATGCATTTTCATTAAACTCTTTTGTTCGTTGGTAATCGTAAGCAATCTTCTTCAGCAACTCTTCTAGGGTGCGGTTAAGAGAGTTAAATTCATCAATCTTCGAATTTAAAAAGACAGGAACTGGTTCTGTTATTCTATATTTCGTAAGTGTTTTAAGTGTTTTATAGAATGGAGACCAAAGTTTTCCTGATATGAAACTTACCATCAAAAAAAGAAACAAGGTGATTAGCAAAAACAACCCTAACATCATTAGTAAAGCACCTTCCATAATATCGTCGTTACCAGGCAGTAACTGACGTAAAACAATAGTAAAATCTTTACCTTCATGATTAATTGAAAAATACAGCTCGCGGTGCGGAATCATTTCATTATCGCGTAACTCAAGAATTAATGTGTCTTTGAATGCGGGTTCATCTAATCTTAAATCCTCAATAATACCTGCTGCCTTGTGGAAATCTGGTAGGTCATTATATTCTGAATGATATTCCACGAGTCTTTCCATCTCATAAGTAAGATATTCATCGGTTTCTTCATAAATAATATACTTAATCATAAAGAAAGAAAATATACTACCAATCACTAAAACCGGGATAAGCCACAAAAAAGTTTCCAGATAAGTTCGCTTAATTAACCTCATTTCTCAGGATATATCAAGTTTATAACCTATGCCATAAATCACTTTAATAGGGTCAGAAACATTTTGGGCAGTAATTTTCTTTCGAAGATTTTTAATATGCGAATAGATAAAATCAAAAGAATCAACTAAATCCATATTATCTCCCCAAATATGTTCTGCGAGGCTTTCTTTCGTAATAACCCTTTTTGGATTTGAAAGGAAGAATAGAAGAATATCGTACTCACTCTTAGTTAGTTCAATTTGTGCGTTTTTTACAAATACTTCCCTATTGTCAGTTTTAATAAGAATGTCGCCTTTGGAGATGTTATTATTACCTGAAAAGTTACGTCTGCGTATTAATGCTTTTATACGAGCTATCAACTCTGCCATATCAAAGGGCTTTGTTATATAATCATCAGCACCTAACTCCAATCCTTCTACTTTATTGGTTAAAGAATCTCGAGCCGAAACTACTATTACACCCGTTTTTGAGTTAATTTTTTTCAAGTCTCTTATGATTTCAAGTCCAGATCCCCCTGGTAAATTTATATCAACTACCACTATATCATATTCATACATAGATACTTTTTCGTGTGCAGTAGAGAAATCAACAGCTGTTTCACATAAGAATTTCTCTTCAAGTAATGCTGAGAGTATTGCTTCAAGCAAAAACAGATTATCTTCAATAATGAGTATTTTCATTTTAAATAACATTCTGCAAAACATGGAAATCTAAATGCAATGGATAAAGGTATTTTAAATAAATAGCCCTTCAAATTATATCAAATTTAATTACTTGTTTTCTTGCCAACCTACTTAAGGGCGTTCTTCTTTATTCTCTTCTTCCTAAATAATTACAGACAAACATCAATTATTTAATCAGCTTATTACCCGAAAAACTGTATTATTTTTTCCCCTTCTTAGTTACAACAACGATTACACTTGGAACGTTGTATAATTCCATAGCTGCCTTCCCCTTAAAAATATTTATTGAATGAATATCGTCAGGAGATATTTCCTCAAGAGCTTCTTTGTCAGTAGACACCTTATCGTCTATGATTATCATAGGAGAATTTTCTCCACCCACAATGGGATCAGTAGCATTTATTTTAATTTTGGAATTAGCTGTCTCTGTTCCCTTTTTTGTTGTGATGAGAAGAACTCCATTAGGTGAGTTATACTTTTTTGTTGCCTCTTTATCTTTAATAAAAGTAAAAGATTCAATTTTACCTGAATCTAACAAGTTCACGTCAAAATCAAACTTTTTCCCGTCAACATAAATGTCTGGTTTCTCTGATTTTACAACAAGTTGAACCTTTTCAGACTTCATATTTACATCTTTTTTTTCTTCAGCTTCTTGTGCCATAATTGTCGACACAGCTAATAAAATTACACAAACTGTTAATGATAAATTTTTCATGATTTCAATTTTTAGTTGTTTAATAGATAAGGTGTAATCAGCTATTCCAAACTTGCATAAATAATTATTGTTTCATCTTCATAAAGTATGCGTTCTTGAGCTATTTCTTGCTCAGGCTCAGCAAACATATCTAGGGCCTCGTTTAGCAA
Organism: Bacteroidales bacterium UBA5349; assembly: GCA_002410065.1. Lineage (GTDB taxonomy): Bacteria > Bacteroidota > Bacteroidia > Bacteroidales > Tenuifilaceae > Perlabentimonas. The sequence continues at coordinate 76,486 of DHQB01000002.1, forward strand.
AGCTTCTTTCTCTTTATAACTAAGTTCTTTTTGCCCAAAGTTGCCAATAGAGAGAGCAATTATTAGTATAATTGATGCTGCAACTGAAATGACACTAATTTTAAACCTGTGCTTTCTAACGGTCCTTCTTTGAAAAGAATTCCATAATTTATCATTGAAACCCTCAGGTGCCTCTATTCTATTACGTTTCACGAAAGTTGACCATACTTCACTTATTGAATGCGAATTTTCAGCATTATCAAACAAGAATTGCTCTTCGTTTAAAGTACTGGCTCCTGCCTCGTATTCTTTAGTCAGTTTTTCAATTCCCTTCTCATTCATAGCAATATGTTTTTTCTAATTCCATGCATACCTGTTTTCTTGCACGTGATAATAAAACTCTAATATGCTCTACTTTAAGTTGTGTAGCAGCGGCTATTTCAGTGTATTCATAGCCGTCTATGTCTCGCATTATTAAAATTTCTCGTTGTTGTTCAGGTAATTTTCTGAGAATTTTTTTGACAATAGCACTTAACTCTTTCCATTCCAAAGATTCATGTCCGTTATCCGATTCTGACATCATAAACTGCAAAGCAGAGTCATCTATTTCCAACTTTTTCTTTTTCAATAAATCAATACAATAATTGCGAGCTGTCAGAAAAACAAGGCCTGGAATATTTGGATGCTGCCCAACTTGTTTACGCTTCTCCCAGAGCTTAATCATTATCTCTTGAATAGCATCTTCAGCATTTGCATTGTTCCCAAGTATGCGAGCAACCATAGGAAATAAACGCACTGATAATGAAAAAACCTTATGTTTAAAATCTATTGTATCCATTCTATCTTAACAACGAAAAAATGCATGTAAACATAACAGAGAAAGTTAACAATATTTTAGAATTTACTGTATTGTACTGATATTCAGTGTAGTAATTATTTGCATCTTTAGGATGCAACAGCACCAAATTTCTTTACAAATGGAAATACTTGTTAGGAAAACAAAAAACTGGTGATTTTCACTAAATCGAACTGGAGTAATGCTCAATTGTTGTAATTTCCTACTTTTTGGTAACTGTCAAATAGATTATTTCTAACTAGATACACTCCCCTGAGCAATAGCTCTATTAAGTCGTTTAATCTCTCTATAAAGAAAAGAAAACGAAATTATGCCTGCAATAACATCGGAAATTGGTGCCGAGACCCAAACGCCAGTTATTCCCCAAAAAGTTGGTAAAATCAGCAGAATTGGGATTAAAACAATTACCTGCCGAAGCAAAGATATTAAAGCCGATATTGCAGCCTTACCTGTTGATTGAAAGAAATTTCCGGCAATTATCTGAAACCCGACTATTGGCAATGCCATCATATAAATACGCACCCCTCTCTTGCCAATGCTAAGAAGTTCAGCATCCGAAGAGTTAAAAATCTTTATAAAAAAGCCTGGAAATAGTTCCATCATCAGAAATCCGCCAATGGAAATTATAACGGCAGCCTTTAAGCTAAGGAATAGGGTCTGTTTTACCCGTACAAAATTACCCGCTCCGTAGTTAAACCCATATATTGGCTGCGATGCCATATTAATGGCAATTATGGTCATTACAACAAGCATGGCTATGCTATTTATAATGCCCATTGCGCCCACGGCCAAATCGCCACCATGCTTAATTAACTGTACGTTGAATAATCCATGCACAAAACTTGCTGCAAATTGCATTGAGAACGGTGAAAACCCAATTGTGATTATTGATAAGACAACACCCCACTTAATTGGGAAATATTTGGCTTTTAGCTTTACAACGGAATTTGCAGACCTAAAATGACGTAATACCCATATGCAAAGAATAAACTGTGAAATAATGGTTGCAATGGCTGCCCCTTTAACTCCCATGCCTAGGGCAAAAATAAAAATTGGGTCGAGCGCAATGTTTATTCCAGCACTAATAAGCATTGAGTGCATGGCAATTTTAGCATTCCCCTCAGAGCGAATCAAATTATTTAAAGAAAAACCTATCATATTGAAAGGGACACCCAGTAAAATAATATTTAAGTACTGGTTGGCATAATCAATGGTATCAGGGCCAGCCCCAAACATCCTTAGCATCGGGTCTTTAATCAAAAATCCTACTCCCGACATTACAATTGATACAATTATAAGTAGAATAAAAGCATTGCCAAGTACCCGCTCGGCTAAATCGTACTCTTTTTTACCCAAATGGATTGATATACGCACCCCTCCCCCAATGCCAATAAGCATCCCAAAGGCCATCATAATCACCATAATGGGAAAAACCACGCTAAGCCCGGTTAAGGCTAAGGCTCCAACGCCTTGTCCCACAAAAATGCGGTCGACAATATTGTAAAGCGAATTTGCCACCACACCAGTGAATGCAGGTAAAAAAAACTTCCAAAGCACCTTTCTTATGGGTGCATCGGCAAGTAGTTTTATGTTATCGTGTTGAGTTTCCAATGATTTTTAAATTTTTAACCCACAAAGTTACAATTAATGACGTTTAGGTAAGAGTTTCGAACTATGATTTAGTGAATATTACCAAAAGAGGGATTCTAACTTGATAAAAAAAGGGAAAGCCCTTTTGGATTTCCCTTTTTAATAAGTTTAAAAAAGTTAGGTTATGATTACTTAAGTTCACAAACCTTAAATTCAATCACAGACTTGTTAGCCATATTATCTGAAATTGGGCAACGAGAGTCAATTTCATGAAGGAATGATTTCTTTTCCTCTTCGGTCATATTAGCATCAATCCTAACGCATGTACGAATCTCGGTAAAACCAGCTCTTCCCTCTGTAGTTTGCCCCATTAGGAAACCCTTATCAATATCACCTTCCACATCAACCTCTATACCTCGTAGGTCAATTTTGCGTTGCATTGCAATAATTCGTGCCAAAGCAGAAATACACCCTGGTAGTGATGCCAAAAAAACCTCAAGAGGGTTTGGACCTTCATCGGTTCCGCCTGAAGCTTTTGGTTGGTCAATTACAAATGGATGAGAACATTGGATCTCGGTTCTGAAACCAGAACCCATTATCGAACTTACTTTAATTGTTGATATCATAGCTTTCTCTATTAAATTAAACACTCTATTGAAAAATAGTAACATTCAAACTGCTGTTTTGTTAAACTCAAACTCTTTATTTTTCGCCAATCGGGTTATTACCATTCTTTACAATTAAAACAGAAATACGAAAGCAGATTGTTTGGAAAAAAGTTCAAAAGACAATTAGTAATTACCAATGTTTACAATAGGATAAAACTAGTTGTCAGCAACAACAAAACCTTTATAGCCCCATGCACAACAAGCACTTTGCATATTTTTATTATACAGAGGAAGTAAAAGGGGTAGAACAAAAAATACAATCTTGAATTAATTAACCATCAAAAAAGTATCTTTGCATTGAGGCAACAAAAAAACAACTCAACTTTAAATAGTATGAAGCATTATATAATTCTTATCCTAATCCCCCTTTTTGCCATGTCGTGTAATCCAAAGAACAATGCGGATATCATCGTAAAAAATGCAACCATTTACAGTGTCGATAGCCAATTTACTATATACCAAAGCATGGCCATACGCAACGGCAAAATTCTTGGGCTTGGCTCTGACGCTGAAATTGAGGCAAAGTTCTCAGCAGCTGAAATAATCAACCTTGAAGGAAAACCTGTTTATCCCGGATTTATAGATCCACACTGTCACTTTTTAGGGTATGGCTTAGGTCTTGGAAACGCATGGTTGGCCAATTCCTCATCATGGGATGAGGTTGTAAACAGGCTTAAGGAGCATCATGCAAAATATCCAACACAATGGGTTATAGGCCGAGGATGGAATCAGAATGATTGGGAAGTTAAAGAGTTCCCAACCAAGGATTTACTCGACAAATTTTTCCCTGAAAACCCTGTACTGCTTACCCGAATAGATGGACACGCAGCCATTGCCAATACAAAAGCATTGCAATTAGCAGGTTTTAATCCCGACACAACGGTGGTAGGAGGTGAAATTATTAAGGTAAACGGTAAGCCAACCGGTGTACTTATAGATAATGCCATAAACCTTGTGCGTGATGTAGTTCCTGCTTACACAGCCGAAGAGAAGGAGAAAGCCCTGATGATGGCTCAGCAGAACTGCTTTGCAGTAGGACTAACATCGGTAAGCGATGCTGGTTTAAACAAGGAAGATGTGCTGATTATGGATAGAATGCAGAAAGAGAACAAACTGCAGGTGAAAATTAATGTAATGCTTAGCCCTGAGGATGAAAATTTTGAGTATTTTTTAAGTAACGGTGTTTACACAACCCCTAGCTTAAGCGTTAGAACCGTTAAACTTTTTGCCGATGGTGCTTTGGGCTCTCGAGGTGCACTATTGCTTGAACCCTATAGTGATGCTCCAAATACCTCTGGTTTACAACTCGAAACAAAAGAGTACCTCACAATGGTTTGCCAAAAAGCATACGAATCGGGTTACCAAGTAGCAACCCACTGCATTGGTGATGCCGCTGTAAGGCTTATGCTCGATGCTTATGAACAATTTCTGACCCCTGGCAACGATTTACGCTGGCGTATAGAGCATGCGCAAACTGTTCATCCCAACGATCTTAATCGTTTTGGAGAGTTGGCTATTATTCCATCGGTACAAACAACACATGCAACATCCGATATGCTTTGGGCTGTTGATAGAATTGGCGATAGGATAAAAACAGCCTACATCTACAACGATTTGCTAAAGCAAAATGGGTGGCTTCCTAATGGTAGCGATTTCCCCATTGAGCATATCAATCCGCTGTACGGCTTTTATGCAGGCGTTGCCCGAAAAAATTTGGACGGTTACCCTCCCACTGGATTCCAAATGGAGAACGCCCTTTCCCGCGAACAAGCAATTAGGGCTATGACTATTTGGGCTGCAAAAGCAGCTTTTGAAGAGGAGCAAAAAGGAAGCCTAGAAGTTGGAAAGACAGCAGATTTTGTTGTGCTTAAACAGGATGTTATGACCGCCCCAGAGGATCAGATTCCAAACATAAAGGTTGAACAAACATTTGTTAATGGAAAAATTGTATATTTAGAACATAATCAATAGCCAAGGAAGTAAATCGACCCTAAGCAATTCAACCAACAAACCCAATGGAAATATTCAAAGCAAAGGAATCGCAGCTACTTGAGATACTCTACATTATTAGAGAGTGCGCCCAGCAGCTAAAAGATAAAGGGGTAAAGTGCTGGCATAACACCCATGCTGATTATGAACAAATACGAAAAGATATTGAGCAAGGATTTGTCTTTATCCTTATGAACAATAAAGGGCCTGTTGGCACCATGACCGTAAAACCAGATCCTGAAGCTGTTGGTTCATGGTTACTGGATAGGTTAGCCATATTTCCACATTTTCAGGGGAGAGGTCTAGCAAAATTGTTGATCGATTTTGCTGAAGAACAATCACGCAAAAATGGTTGTAAATTGCTAAGAGGGACTATTCCTGTTGACGACCAGTTGTTATGCAAGTTACTTGAGGAGAAAGGATTTGTGAACAAGGGCATTGCTCACCATGTGCCAAATGAACTGATTAAGATTGTTTTTGAGAAGAGTTTCAGCTAATTCTTCATTACTTTTTAAAGAAGAATCTGAGAAAAACCAAATCATTTTGTAAATATTACCAACCTATCGTTCCGCTCAAAGTTGCTAAAATCAAATGTTTTAGCAATATATTCAATCGATAATGCATTGTAAAAGATTACGTGGGTAGGGTCGTTCTTGTAGTACCATTTATCAAAGTTTACATCATCGGTGTATATATCGGTCATGCAGATAAGCTCGCCCCCCCGGTTTAGCATGTTTTTAAGTTGATTAAACTCCTTTTGTGGTTTGTAAAAATGCTCAATCACCTCGCAGCATACTATAAAATCGTAGTTTTTAGTTAAAAGCTCTAGGTGATTATGAAAAAAAGATCGTACTCTGAAATGTTATATCCTTTGTCTTTAAGAATCATAGAAGTAACGGGACCGGTTCCTGCACCAAAATCGAGCCCTACCTTATCCGTGGTAAAATCTAGGGTTACAGCATCAATAATTGGTTTCACAAAGTTTTGATATCTGGCATCGTTTATATCATTATTATGCAGTAGGTACCTTTCCCGCTCATGATCGTAATCCAAAAAATTTGAGGGATCCATGAATATGCTATAGCAATTTATACACCGATAGTACTTTCGGATACCTTTACCATAGAACAAAAAGCCAGTACCACTACAAAGTGGGCAATTGATTGTCATGTTGGATTTTATAATTTTATTGGCAATCTTCACAATCTAATCCGTAACTGGTATTAAAAAGGAGGTAACCCACATTTCTGAATCGGAACGTAAAGTGTGCATTATGCTCTCCTTTACAATAAAAGCATCACCTACGATTAGTTCTTCTTCTCCATTTTCCAATACACCAAAACCTTTTCCTTTAATGCAGTAGAATATCTCATCATATTTCAGGTGTTTATGTAACGCTACGTTACTAGCAGATGTTATATGATAAACATTTATTTTAATCTTCGATTTTAAAAGTTCTTTATCCATAGCTTAATAATTTGGTGGGTTAACTAGTTCAATTCAAAAACTTAGGGATTTATTAGTGAAAACAAAGCGATAAAATAAAGAAAATTGCATTATCCCAATTGTTGTGCATAGTTCTTTCATTTCAAAACATCATTGATAATCCCAAGCCATATTCTTTGCCATTGTAGAATGGCATAACAACGCCACACATATTCCCTTTGTCTTTAAAAATTGTTCTCTTTATAAAAGGATGAATCCAATAAGCAACTTTTGTACTCAAAATTCCAATCCCTGCTCCTGCAGCTACATCAGTTAACCAATGCCTGTTATTATACATTCTAAAGAATCCAGTTCCTGAAGCCACTAAATAGCCAGAAATTCCATACCAAACAGAAACATCTTTATACTCTTGGTATAAAAGCTCTGCTCCCATAAATGCTGTTGCCGTGTGCCCAGAGGGAAAAGAATTATTGGTAGACCCATCAGGCCTTTTGACGTTTACAGTAGCTTTTATAATGTTTACAGTACCACCCATAATTAAATAGGCTGTACCTAAAATAATAGTCCTATCCTTAAAGTTATTTTTTCCTTTTACTCCGATAGCATTTAATGCATAAACACTTACAAATGGTGCATATTGAGAATAATCATCAATAGTAATTTTTTTGTGGGTTTGCTTTTGCAAACGCTCATTTATATCGGAATTTATATTTTTTAGGGCCCGACTTTCAATCCCCACTATTCCATATCCAACTAGTGCTGTAGGTATTATTAATGCCTGATATTTAAACTGTGTATTATTACTCTGCTGCAGTGTATCATTTTTGACAATCTGCGCAAACGAATTGAATGTTAAAACCAGGAGTAATAATAGTACGCTTATTTTCTTCATTTGGTTGATTAAAATTACGCTCAATTTTTTTGAGGGTTTAGCAGATTATATTGAGCCAATTTGCTATCATTCAATCTGAATTTCTACGGTCGGAAAGTGTAAATAACAGCAGACAGCAGGAATTTCAAAAAATTAATCAATGACAATAGAACGAATTTGCCAAAGGCAATATCATGCATTATCCTCTGTAGGTTTTTAAATCAACTCCTCTTGCTTTTAGTTCACTGGGTAAAATACTATTATAAATAAAACTATTAATCGGTGTATCAATTCCATATTTTTCTCCTAACCGAACTACAGTTCCATTCTGGTAATCAATTTCCGATGGCTTGCCTTCCCAAACATCCCTTGTTAAAGAAGATGTTGAATCATAGGGATATGTATCGATGAATGAGACTGTTTTTTTTACAAAATCTGATCCTATTCTTACCCCAATTTTTTGAGATAACAAATAAACCTCAGTGATTACATCTATCATTAACTCTCTCGTTTCCTTCAATTCTCTTAATTCTCCATAAGTTGTTTTGGTAACAGCCAATAAACCGCTTACACAAATAGATATAAACTTTTTCCAAAGATCAGCATCAATATCATCTGATATAACAGAATCAATTCCCGCTTTTTCAAAAACTTTTTGAACTTCAATTATCCGCTCAGTTCTATGCTTATTAAGTTCTCCAAACACAATGGTTGGCGTAACTCCAAAATGATTAATCACGCCGGGTGATTCTATTTTGCTAATTATGCGGCACAACCCTCCTAAAACGTTTTTCTTTTCAATTTTTTCAGAAAGCTCTTCAGCCGCTAAAACTCCGTTTTGAAGTGGCAAAATCAAGCTATCTGCGTGCATAATACTCTTTAATTCATCGCGAATATCCTTTACTTGCCATGCTTTTAGGCCAATTAATAATAAATCGGGGTGTTTAATATCGGTTATTTTATCCGTTGCTTTTAAGTTTTTAACCTCAAAATCGCCCAGAATACTCTTTACTTTTAAACCCTTGTTCTGTATGGCCTTCAGATGCTCTCCTCGTGCTAAAAATGTCACATCAAATCCAGCTCTCACTAAATTAGCACCAAAGTACCCTCCAACCCCTCCAGTTCCGATTACACCTATTTTCATACTCTTTAAATTATATTATTAGGGTAATTTATTCCTTTTATTAATATGATCAAACCCTCAGCAGAATTTGGAGTTATCAGTGCTGCGCAACAAACTACTACTAAAAGCCATTTAATTATTCGGTGCAACCCTACTATACCTCTTAGCAATTACAAAGTATAACCCAAGACTAGCATTGATATCCTCAAATTGTAAATCTGAATGAGATAAGTTTTTTGAAGATGAAAGTTGCATTTGCACTTTTATATATTTCCAGCCTCCGCGAATGGTGAGCGCTGGTTCAAATAGGTAGGAAACCTTATTGTGAGCAATTGCGTCTAAATCTTCCATTGCCACACTACCTATTGATAAATTAGTATCAATATTATAAAATGACAGCCTGCTGATACGAGTAGATAGAGCAATATCAAATGCTCTATAGGTTAATCCGAAGGAGGGTTGAAGGAAATATTTCGCAAATGATAAATCGGCTGTACCATCGCTATAATTTGCGCCAAACTGATGGTGCTGATTGCTTGCACCATATCCAGCAAATACTCCAGCAACTAAAATTCCGTTATAAGGCCTATAATAACCAACTGCACCCTCAAGGTAATTTCCTTTACCCCAATTATTGCTCGACCTATCGCCCCCTTGTCCTGACATGAAACTTGTCATCAAAGCCAAAATATTTGTTATAGAGTAGGCTGCTTGAACTTCTATTACGGAAATATCACTACCCCCGCCACTAGCTATTGTAGCATGAAACTCATCCTTTTCAATAAACAGTGGCACATTCTGAACATTCGGAATATAGTAACTGCGCGAGCAACTACTTAGAGCAAGCACAAGAGCTAGGGCAATTAGAATAGTTTGTTTTTGCATTGCAAAATAATTTAGCTAAATATTGCACTTAAATATCTAGTAAATATAACAAAAAAGTGAGAAATTGAACCCTTTATCCCACATATACTAGATTAATTTCAACCTAAGCACTTTACAAAAAGCATAGTTGTGCCAAAGTGTTTTTTTACTTTTTCGACTTTATATAAACAAGTTTTATCGATGCTCTCTCTGTTACCCTTTCGTCAATATCAAAATTACTCTTTAATGATTTAATCAATGGCGTGAGCTTTGTAAACCCGTAATTTCGGGGGTCAAAATCTGGCCTTTTCTTAATCAGCAAATTCCCCACATCTCCTAAAAAAGCCCATCCATCCTCATCAGCAATATCATCAACTGTTTCAGATATTAGGTTAATAATCTTTTTGTCAATTTTTTGCACATTTTCTTGCTCAGTTTTTTGAGTACTGATTTGGGTCTGATTTTTAGCTGAATCGGATACTACAGAACTCTTTAAAATTTCGAGATAGATAAACTTATCACATGCAACAATAAATGGTTTGGGCGTTTTTCTCTCACCAAATCCAAATACTTTCATCCCCGATTCCCTAAGCCTTGTTGCAAGTTTAGTAAAATCACTATCGCTCGATACAATGCAAAAACCATCTACTTTACCGGTGTATAGAATGTCCATTGCATCTATTATCATGGCCGAATCCGTTGAGTTTTTACCAGTTGTATAACCAAACTGCTGAACTGGCGAAATAGCATTCTCTAAGAGTACGCTTTTCCAACTACCTAAATTGGGTTTTGTCCAGTCTCCATATATCCTTTTAAAAGTAGGAACACCATACTTTGCAATTTCCTCCATCATCCCCTTCACATTTGCAGATGGCACATTATCGGCATCAATAATTACCGCAAGTTTTAAATCCTGTTTTATTTCCATAATGATATATTGTTGGGTTATTCCTGTTTTTATATAAAGAATTGCTAACGGATGGGGTACGTAAAGTGCAGATGATTAGAACGTATGCTGTTCCCCACGATACGAAGCTACAAAAAAGTGAGTAAGTTTCCTATGCCCTACCAATCTGCATTTTATGTGCCCTGTGTTACCTGCTGGCTTTTATTTGTCCATAAAAGGTTATTGAAGGTCTTGAATGGTAAAATTCTTTTTTCCAAAAACGCAATAAAAAGTCAATGTCTTCCATATATTGTTTTCCAATACCTTCTTTGAGAAATGGCACTTTATCTTTGCACTTGTTAATGCAAAACATTGCTAATTCAGCCGATAAATTTTCAGCCATAAATAAGTGCAATACATCGTTCTCGCTTTCTTCTGTATTATAAAAAGGATTATTCTCTAGTGGAAATGCACTATTAATTCCTAAAGCAATTTCCCCGCCAGTTTTAGGATTAAAAAAATAGAGGCACGATTCAAACTCATTAGTTCCTGCTATTTCTTCTTTGTTTTCAGCACCAAAAAAACCGTCTTTTCTAGCTCTCTTTTTAGCATCCTGTTTTTCTTTTTCTGTAAGATTTAGAGATTCGTTAAAATGCTCAACAGTTTGTTTTACGAAATCATTTAAATTTTCAGATTTCATAAATGCAATTTGACTACCATTATTTAGTTTTAAGAAACTGTCCATTTGCGCTTTTAGCATATCTTCTGTTTCTTTTTCCTTATGGTCGAGGAAGTTAGTTTCCATTCTGCTTTCTAACGAATTTTTTTCGTCTATTACAAAATCTGGATTAAAAGGCATTTGAGCACTGATACCTGAAAACCACCATTCATTTTGCCATTGAACAATTCCTAAATATATGATTGTATCAATTTCTTTAAGTGATGAATAGTGGTCAAAAGATTTTTTTGTTAATTCAAAAGATTTTCCAGAAGCAATATGTTCAATACGGATAACGCTATCATCTTGACCTTTATAAAAGAAGTATCCTTTAATTCTTTGTGATATGTTAAGTAAATCAGAAGTAATTGGATGTTTTTCCCATAAAAGTTCTGCTGCCCATTCATTACCTTTTAGAGCTAAAAGACGAGTGTGAGTTTTATGAATAAAATTATCTCTATTTTCTCTCAAATACATTAATAGGTTTAAATCTTTTTTGTCAGTTAGCTCCTTTTCTTGATGTTTTAATTTTTGATATGTGTCGGGAAAAAATAAATAAGTTTTAAAAAGAATTGTATTAATCAGATTCCTAACTTTATAATAATCAGATTCATTTACAACTAATTCGTAGAATGATTTAAGATGTAGGTTTTCTGGTGCGTATTCGTACTCTTTTTCAAGAATTGACATTACTTTCGAAGCGGTATTTTGAATAAAATCATTAAACGGGCTTATAAATTTATCTTCTTGAATTGTGTTAAGGAAATACCAAATTAAAAACGACACATCCGGTTCGTTAATTTCGTTTTCATAATATTCAGAAATATTGAAAAACGGCAACTTTTTATTGTAAAGTTTATAATGGTAGTTTGTAAAAGTATTCCATATATTGGTTTCGGAAATAATATCTTCGAAATAGGATGCTAGAAAACACGCGAGAATATTAACTTCTTCCTCGTTTAAATACTTTGATAATACTATAGATTCTCGATTTGAAATCGTATTCCTTATTTCATTTGCTATTTTAATGTAATATATATCTGTTATTACTTGATTATCATATGGTTTTAATTCTAACCACTGTTTTACAAAAATTCTATTATTTTTATTTGCTTTCATTCTAAATCCTAGTTATTTTTTTTTGTCTTTATCGTTCAGTAAGCTTGCAGGTAACTAAATGGTAAATATAAAAAAAAGGGGTGAAAACACCCCTCTTTCTCCGTTTATACTTTATTTAATACCTTTCACGCTTCTTATAGTGAGTATGTAGCAATTCGTGTGATTTATGACCAAGGGGCTCCTTTAAAAAATCTTGGTAAATCTTCACAATTTCGGGGTTCTCATGCGACTTACGAATTGGCTTGCCAGCATCCTCGGCATAAATTGCTTCGGCACGTTTTGCCCTAATCTCGGCATTGGTGGGTATGGGTTGACCTCCACCACCAAGGCATCCACCTGGGCATGCCATAATTTCGATAAAGTGATAATTGGCTTTACCATCACGAACGGCATCCATAACCTTTTTTGCATTGGTTAAACCATGAGCAACAACTGTCTTTAGCTCTGCACCCTCAAGGAAACTCCACTCGGGCTTAACCTTTTCAATTTTAATAGCAGCCTCTTTAACGCCATCCATACCCCTAACAGGTGTAATGTTAAGCCCGTTAAACGGAACTTCACGTCCGGTAACCACCTCATATGCGGTACGGAGTGCCGCCTCCATAACTCCACCTGTAGCACCAAAAATTACGGCTGCACCGGTTGATTCGCCCATAATACTATCGTATTTGCTCTCCTCAAGGTGTTCAAAATCCAAACCAGCCTGCTTAATCATAACTGCCAACTCGCGAGTGGTTAGCACAAAATCAACATCCTTATACCCACTCGATGTCATTTCAGGCCTATCGGCTTCAAACTTTTTAGCAGTGCAGGGCATTATTGAAACCGAAATAATATTTGCTGGATCGATTCCACGCTTCTGAGCATAGTATGTTTTTGCCAATGCCCCAAACATTTGCTGTGGCGATTTACAGGTCGATACATTTTCGAGATACTCGGGATAGGTATGCTCAATAAACTTAATCCAACCAGGAGAGCAACTTGTAGTCATTGGAAGTTTAACGGTTGGATCCTTATCAACCAAAGCTCGCTTAAGGCGTGATAATAGTTCGTGCCCTTCCTCAATAATCGTTAGGTCGGCAGTAAAATCGGTATCAAGTACCGAGTTAAACCCCAACCGACGAAGTGCCGATACCATCTTACCCGTAACAAGCGATCCAGTAGGCATATCAAGGTCTTCGCCAAGGGCAACCCTTACAGCGGGTGCAGTTTGAACTACAACATGTTTCTTCTCATTGTAAATAGCATCCCAAACCTCATCAATATAGTTGCGTTCAACCAATGCTCCGGTAGGGCAACGGATTACACACTGACCACAGTTTGTGCAAACAACCTCAAGCATTGGGTGCTCAAAGAAGGTTGATATTTTCATCTTATCGCCTTTGTATGCTACACCAAGAGCGCTAACATGCTGCAACTCCTCACAGGTTCGAACACAACGCTGACAGCGGATACACTTGCTATCATCCTTGATTATTGAAGGTGAATAGGCATCAATGGTATAGTTTTTATGGGGCACAAGATCAATAAAGGTCTCTTCCCCAATTTTATACTCCGCAGCAAGATTCTGCAGCTCACAATTCCCGTTTTTGTAACAGGTTGTGCACTTTGCATTATGCTCAGAGAGTAGCAGTTCAATAATATGCCTACGTGCCGTGCGAACCTTTAGGGAGTTGGTTTCAATTTCCATCCCTTCAGCAACTGGCATTGCACATGATGCATGGAGCGTTTTAGCGCCCTTCATCTCAACAACGCAGACTCTACAGTTACCTGCAACGCACAAATCATCGTGAAAGCAAAGGGTTGGTATGTGAATACTAAGCTGCTTGGCAGCTTTTAGAATGGTTGTGCCCTCATCAACCGTAATGAGCATACCATCTATTTTTAGTTTTATCTTTTTAGCCATTTTTCTTCTTTTTCTGGTTCAACACCTAGTAAATCATCTCTTCCCTAAAGTTCTCCACTATGGATGAGAAGGAATTAGCAACGCTCTGGCCCAACCCGCACTTTGCAGTAATTTTCATAGTTTGGGTTAGTTTCATGAGTTGATCGAGGTATGCGGCATGCTTCTCACCCTTTTTAACTGCCTCAATACCCAATTTAAGCTGCTGGCAACCAACCCTGCAAGGGGTACACTGTCCGCACGACTCTTCTTCAAAGAACTCAATGTAGTTTTTAAGTACGTTATACATTGAACGCGAACTGTTAAAAATCATCATTGAACCACCGGTGGGTACCCCCTCAAAGCCGATAATTGTAGCCTTAAACTTTTTGCGGGGTACGCAAAAACCCGATGCTCCTCCAACCTGAACTGCTTTGGTATCACCATCGCCAAATTCCTCTACAAACTGTTCAACGGTCATACCCAGCTCAAGTTCATAGATACCAGGGATAGGAGTATCGCCAGAAACTGAGAATACTTTTGAACCCCGAGAGTCGGCAGTACCCAAATCCTTAAACTTTTGAGCACCATGCTTGCCTATCATAAAGGCATAAACCAAGGTCTCCACGTTATTTATTACGGTAGGTTTGCTCCTAAAACCAGAAATTGTTGGATAAGGAGGTTTGTTGCGAGGCTCACCGCGTTTCCCTTCCATACTCTCAAACAGAGCACTCTCCTCGCCACAAATGTATGCGCCACTCCCCATAATAACCTTAATACGAAATGGGATTTTTAGCTCATCGAGTACTTTATGGAAAGCATTAAGCTTTTGCTCCAGTTCAGGTAGTAAAAACTTATACTCGCCCCTTAGATATATAAAACCCTCCTTTGCCTCAATAACCCTTGCACAAACTGTCATTCCACCAAAAACCTTTTCGGGTACTTTAAAAAGGATCTCCCTATCCTTAAAGGTTCCAGGTTCGCCCTCATCGGCATTACAAATAATATATCTTTCGGTTTCGGGTTGTTCACCAGTAAATTTCCATTTTAGGGCTGTGGGAAAACCTGCCCCACCTCTTCCTTTTAGGCCTGATTCAAGTAGTTCATTAATGATCTGTTCCTTAGTCATGGCCCATGCTTTCTGAAGAATCTCTTTTGCGCTGCAATCCTTTTCAAATATTAGGTCAACGCGCTTTAGTTTAGTATTTGACATAGCATTCTCTTCGTTTATGGGTTACTTTTTAGTGTACTCATTAATTATTTCACGAATCTTCTCAGGTGTTACCTCAGTATAAACCTCATCGTTAACTAGCATTGCTGGCCCCTTATGGCACCAACCAAGGCAATTTGTCTCTAAAAGCGAAAACTTTCTGTTCTGAGTAGTTTCACCCACTTTAATTTTCAAAAGGTCTTCAAGTTCTTGCAGAATAAGATTTTTACCTTTCATCGCACACGTAATCGTTCTACAAACTCGGATTACGTATTTTCCTCTTGGGACAGTATCGAGGAAAGAATAAAAAGTGGCAGTGCCATAAACCTGGGCAGCTGACATATCCAACTCCCTGGCAATTTCAGTCATTGTCTCGTCTGAAACAAATCGATGATTGGCAACCACTCCCTGTAGAATGGGAATCAAACTCTCCCTGCTCCTACCATACTTATCGGCAAGGCTCTTAACTAGTTCTTTAATTTCAGGCATGCTTCTCTAGTTTTGATGGTTAGAATTATTGTTATTTTATTAACAGTGTTACTTTATTAACAACATGTTTATTTGTAACCTTTTGATTGTCATTGTTAAATGTAAGATGCTTACCACAAGCCATACATGACAAATATCATGTTTAGTAGTAAAAAGGGGTATAAAGCACTTAATTTAGAATGATTCAATAATACTGCAAATACTATTCTTGAGCATAAAAAAAGGCAGCCAATAGTTTGGCTGCCCAATTAAAAAACTGGTATACTACAATACAACTACTCTATAAGAGTCATTTCCTTCAGCAAATGTCCTGCAGATGCATACTTATCAATAACAAAAAGAGCATAGCGAATATCAATGCTAACATTTCTGCACATTTCCGGATCGAACATAATATCGCTCATGGTGCCTTCCCAAACCCTATCGAAGTTAAGTCCAACCAAATGTCCATCGCCATTAATAACTGGGCTACCTGAATTGCCTCCTGAGGTATGATTCGATGCTAAAAACCCTACGGGTACTGTTCCGTTTACTGCCCATCTGCCATAATCCTTTGCGTTATAAAGATCGAGCAAACGCTGGGGAACAGTATAGTCGTCTATACCCATCCTTGATTTATCGGCAATTCCATCTAAGGTTGTTAGGTGGACATACTCTTTGCCATCTTCTGGAAAATACCCCTCAACCTTTCCATAGGTAACCCTTAGCGTAAAGTTTGCATCGGGGTAGTAAATATCATTGGGATTCATCTGCATTAATCCTTTAACATATGCTCTGTACAGTAAATCCAACTCATTATTTACTGCAGTTAAGTTTGGGTATACGCTGGCGCCATAAATACTATCAAACTGATAATTAAGCTTATACAGTATGTCGTTCTTTAGCAAGTTAATTCCACTGCCTTGGCTATCAGTAAGTATTGAAATTAGGGTTGTGCTATCGGCAAAAATCGATTGAGAGTATACTTCTTGTGCAATGGCATACCAATCATCGCTACTCTTAGGCTTTAGCTCCACTAAAGCCAATGGCGTTAATGCAGATGGCAGAATATCGCTTAACCTACTCATCATTATGGTGAAAACCTCAACATCAATTGGCTTATGGTAATCTTTATAAAAACTTCTGGTATAATTTATGAGTTTGTTGGACTGTTCTTCAATTACCTCGGCATTATCAGCATTATAAAGCAATCTGTTGAACTGCCTAACCAGTTGCATTAGTTCAACTGCATAAAAAGCTTCTCGGTCTAGGCTAGCAGCAAGCAATAGAGGCCTTCGCACAGCATATAACTCATCAAACCGATTAAGAAGGTGGCCATACTCTTGCTTTCGAGCAGGAGATTCATTAACCCACTCGCTAAATTTTTTCTCAAGATCCTGTTTCTTTTCTATGGCATTAAGCCTAATTAACCCATTTCGTTCTCCAATCCATTTTTTCCAAGCATTGGCAACTCCGGCTTGCTTGCTTGCATACTTAATCCGAACAGTATCACTTTGTAGCATATACTTATCCATAACCCTTAGCCTTGCATCGCGAAGCGATATATTGAGCGGATTTATATCCTCAACCACTTGCGTTACCGCTTGCGAGGTAATATACTGCTGCGTAGTGCCTGGATAACCATATACCATTGTAAAATCGCCAGGATTAACCCCTTTTAGCGATATTGGTAAATAACGCTTGGGAGTATAAGGAACGTTATCGGGCGAGTAGGCTGCAGGTTTATTATCCTTGTCGGCATAAATGCGGAAAAGTGAAAAATCGCCAGTATGGCGAGGCCACATCCAGTTATCGGTGTCGCCACCAAACTTACCTATATCTGATGGTGGGGCACCAACCAACCTAACGTCTAAAAACTCCTCATAGATAAATAAAAAATACTGGTTACCATAGAACATTGGTGTTACCCTTGCAGTGTAGTGATTATCAGCGGTTGACTCTTTAATAATAAGGTTAGAAACACTTTTTACAATGGAATCGCGAACCGACTCTTCAACACCCTCGGGGATAGCCGACAGAACCCTTTCGGTTACATCGTCCATCCGAACAAGAAAACTAACCGTGAGGCCTGGGTTAGAAAGTTCCTCTTGGCGTGTCATAGCCCAAAAACCATACTTAAGGTAATCGTGCTCAACCGATGATTGGCTCTGGATAACACCGAAACCACAATGGTGGTTTGTAATAAGTAATCCTTCAGGTGAGATCAGTTCGCCTGTACAACCTCTGCCAAATATTACAATGGCATCTTTAATGCTTGGTTGATTTATGCTGTAAACATCTTCGGCAGTTAGTTTAAAGCCTTTCTTCTGCATCTCTTCAATGTTATACTTCCCAATAAGCATGGGAAGCCACATGCCTTGATCGGCAATAACTCCTAGCGGAAGAATAAGAATGGCAGCAAGTGTAGAAAGCAAGAATCGTTTCATATGTCTATTGTTTTGTTTTTAAAAGGTGTAAAAGGAACATTCATGGAATAGTAATTCTCGAATATATTGAGGCTATTGTTATGGATGTTTCATCCTTAAAATATTTATTAGTTATTGATTACTTATATGTTTTACTATTGCTCAGAATATTTTAAACTTTTGGTCGAGCTAAAAATATATTTGCTGTTGATACATGAGTTGACTCTGATTTACAAATAGGGTTTAGTTCATTGAACTAGAATAACTATTTATTCCTTTAAAAAAGCGAGTAATTCGGAGTACAATTTCTGAACAGGCAAACCCATTACATTGAAATACGATCCCTCAATACGCTCAACTGCAGCATAGCCAATCCACTCTTGAATTCCATAGGCCCCCGCTTTATCGTAAGGTTTAAAGGCATCAACATAGTACTCAATTTCATCCATGCCCAAATGCCTAAAAAACACCTCCGTAATTGCTGAAAATGTATGAACCTTATCCCCATAAACCAACGCTACACCCGTAACCACAAAGTGCTTATTACCCGATAGTTGCTTCAGCATCTCAACTGCTTCAAGCCTATCAGCAGGCTTACCTAAAACTTTGTTATTTATCCAAACAATTGTATCTGAGGTTATCAGAATTTCGTTTGTTCCTAAAAATTCTCTGTATGGTTCGGACTTTTTAATGGCGAGGTACTCTGGAATTTGCTCAAAGGGCAAATTAGCAGGAAAATTTTCATCAACCTCTCCATTGGATCGAACCTCAAAGGGTAAGCCTAACTCGGCCAGCAACTGTTGCCTGCGAGGCGATTTTGAAGCCAATATCAAGATTTTATCCTTTAATGCATCTTTAAGCAGCATAAGTGCGGGTTTTATTTTTACTAAACCTCAAAACCAAGCAGTTTACCCTTTTGCATAATAAGCTTATCATCAAAGTAAACATCGGGTTCAGTAACCAAGCCATCGAGATGACTACTTACTGAAATTTTTCCACCCATGGTAATATTGTTGCCAAAGGCAATGTGGATTGTGCCAAACACCTTTTCATCCTCCAGAATAAGACCGGTGAGTTTAGCTTTATAGTTTGTACCAATACCAAATTCGGCAACGGCTCGGGCATCTCGTCCTACTTTATCAAGCATATTGGCTAGCTCATCGGCCTGTGGGCCACCTGTAATACTCTCGGCATACCCATTTACAATATCAATAACAATAGGTTGTTTAATCATGCCAATGCCCGCCATGGAACCATCCACCACTACCCTCCCGTTCGTTTTATCTTCCCAAGGAGCAAGATAAACCTCGCCAGAGGGCAAGTTTCCACTTTCACCCTTTTCCCTAAGTACACCCTTGCTCCGAAGAATCATCCTATCCTTAACGGGCATGGTAACATCGGTTCCTTTTTTAGTAACCACTCGAATGGTACTAATCCCCTCCATTTTATCGGCAATAAAGTCGGTAAGAGAGATTATCCTATCGTAATCAGCGCTCAGGCAGCGGGCCATGGCATCCACTGTGATACCAGGCATTGTGCCAACCCTTACTCCCTCTTTCACAGCATTTCTTCGCGCATCGGTATGGGTTAGCGATTTTGCTGTAGGGCAAACTACCACATCAACCTTTCTCATCATTTCGGCAACAGCCTCAGGGGGTTCTTGTCCGTTAATTTCGCCTGATTTTATTTCAATAAGCATCGATTCTTTTGCAATGCCTTTCCCTGCTTCGTGAAGAGCAATTCCAATATCACGCTTAATCTCATCAGTTATAACCAACAGAGTTTCATTGCTTTTAAGCCCCATGCAATCTCTAAGTGCAATTATTGAGGCATCGCTAAGCTGCTTCTGAGTATAATCCATTTATTTACATTTAAAATTTATGCGACCAAAATACGAAATAGGCACCTCTCTGCCAAAAATTTGATGGATTTCCGGTGTAGTTTCAGAAGAATAGAATAAGAAGCCTTTCGATAAAGGGAGAGAGAATTGGGCTATTAGACTTAAATTATATTTTTTATATAACTATGTTAATCAATGGGATAACCTTTTATGTATATCAATTGATAAGATAAGGGGAAGGGAATTGAAATCGAATGAGTGATTAATAAAGGGAACATAGCGGAGGTGAAGGAACTGAAAGGGACATGTATCATGCAAAAAATGAGATTTAAGCAGCCGAATATCCCTTTTAGGTTGAATTACTATTTGATACAATATATTACACGTTATATCTAGCGACTTTAAAGGAAACCCTAAACATTCGCAATTTTCCCCAATATCTTAAATTGTTTGAAGTATAGTCAAAAAAAAACCTTCTCAAAATCTCATCTTTAATAATGAGTTTTAAGAAAGCAGGGGTACGAAAAGAAAAATCTATCCGTTATTCTGGATTTGATTAACTTGGATGCTAGCATAAGCAGGACAAGCCTTGCGCGAACATGACCCAAAAACTGCTGCTACTGAAAATAACATAACAGCCAATACTATAAATCTTCTCTTCAACTTCATGATAAATGATTTTTTACCATGCCAAGATAAATAAAAAAAATCAAATCCTAAACTGGTTGAACAATTTCTTCAGCATTGTCGTTGTCGGCGTAAACCGGACAAGGAACATTATTATGGCATGAACTAACTAATATACTAGCAACAAACAGAATTGCCAACGCTAAAAAAATCCTTTTCGCTTTCATAATCTTTAGGTTAAAATGGTATTAAAAAAAATAAAACTTCAACCAAACAACAACTAAAAGTTTGATTGAATATTATGGTGTAAATATACTCCAGAAATGAATAGTTGTTGCAAAAATGTATAAGAAATTAAATAGCATTTATATTGATATGAATCATCTTATTGGTAGCCACTATTAGCCAAACGTTCTTAATCCTTTATTGTTTAAAAAAAGGTTATTTCAGTAAGGGAACATTAAGTTTCAGCGCAACACTATTTAAATCGCTAATTATATGAGGCAGAATTGCAATCCCGTTTGCAATGTTTTTATAGTAACTCATCCTCTCAATATCTCCAGGTACTAGTACTTTCGTTTTTGGATTGCTTGGTTTAGCTCCCCTAAATGTTTCAATCCATTGGTCCATTGATTTTTTAAAATCCTCGGCTGGGCGGAATGCATCAATTCTGAAAGCACCAAAGAAATGCCCTAAGCCCTTGCCAACCGATTGCTGAAGTAACGGAAGATAGGCCACCTGCGGGGGAACAAAGGGGCCAAAATTGGCGCCAGATAAAACCGAAGAGAAAATATCAACTAACGAAGTTAAGCAATACCCCTTATGCCCACCGTGCTCAATATCGCCACCAAGGGTTAAAATTGCCCCGCCCTTTTCAATAGCCGATGGATCGGTTGAGGGATTCCCCTCTTTATCTTGAACCAAACCAAGGGACACTTCAAGTCCTTGTTTTGCTTTTATTGCTAGTTTACCCCTAGCAACAGGAGTGGTTGCAAAGTCGGCAACCAAAGGTGGCTGCTTATCGGCAGGTATTGCAACTGCAATGGGATTTGTTCCCAACAAACGGTCTGTGCTATTGGTGGGTGCTACCAGCGGGTTTGCATTGGTAAGCGCAATACCAATCATATCCTCTTCAAGAGCCATCATAGAGTAGAACCCTGCAATGCCAAAATGGTTGCTATTGCGTGTTGCCACCCAGCCACTGCCAGCTACCTTAGCCTTTTCAATTGCCAGCATCATCGATTCTTTGGCTGCTATTGGTCCCAGTGCATTGCCTCCATCTATTGTTGCTGTTGATGGCGTTTGGTGAACAATGCTAATCTCTGGCTTAACGTTAATGCGACCTGCTGCTACCATTTGGTAATAATCCTTAACACGCATTAAACCATGCGATGGGATGCCCCTTAACTCGGCGGCAATTAAAACATCGGCAACTACTTGAGCATGTTGCTTATTACAGCCCATAGCCATAAATAACTCTGTGGTATAGCTAAGCAACTCTTTGTGGTTGTGGTTCATAAGAATTTTAGGATTTTACTTTCTGAAAATATAGAAAGAGTTTGCTTGAGCCGTTGGGGTTACCTCAATATCATTCAGATTAACATGCGGTGGGCGCGTAATGGCAAAAAGTACAACATCTGCAATATCGTCGCCCGAAAGGGGTATCAACCCCATGTATGGTTTTTTTGCACTCTCAGAGTCACCCTTAAAACGAACTAAGGAAAATTCTGTTTCGGCCAGTCCAGGCCTAACCTCTGTTACCTTAATACCGTGCTTTACCATGTCGATACGCATGCTCTGAGAAAGAGCATGAACAGCATGTTTGGAGGCACAATAAACATTTCCGTTTTCGTAAACTTGAGTTCCTGCAGTAGAACCAATATTAACAATATGCCCGCCCCCTTGGGCAATCATTTGTTTTGATACTATTTTTGTAACGTAAAGCAAACCCTTAATATTAGTATCTATCATTCTCTCCCAATCGTCAACTACTCCGTCCTGAATGTGGTTTGACCCCACTGCAAGTCCTGCATTGTTGATCAAAACATCAATTTTACTCCACTCTTTGGGCAATTTTCCAAGTGCACTCTCAACTTCGCACATTTTCCTTACATCAAAGCAAAGAGGCAATACCTTTTGGTTGAACTGTGATTCAATTTCATGCCTCAGTGAGTCTAGTTTATCCTGTCTACGTCCTGTTATTATTACGTTAAACCCATTCTGTGCAAGTTTAACTGCTGTGGCTTTGCCAATACCTGATGTGGCACCTGTTATTATTGCTGTTTTCATGAGAGAAAATTTTAGTTGATTTATTGATCATATGAAACACCCAAACTTTAGTTAACATGTTTTAACGGCTAATGGGAGTTTCTATGGATTAAAAAGTTTATAAAGTGATTGATTAAACATCATGTTATGCTTACAAAGAACAAAGTAAAGTTCAAAATTAGGAAAAAGACGGGGTTATTAAAACGAAATGAGGATTAATATATCAATTAATGATTAAACGTATAACTTTTGAGGTGACTACTGAAAACCGTTAACTACTAACGATTACCCTACTTGTGGATTAAGCTATATTTCATACTTTTGCCGTGCAAAAGTAAATATAATGGTTTCAATAAATCAGTTAACAGTTTCATTTGGAGGTTTTGACCTTTTTAAAGAGATCAGTTTTTTGGTAAGTACCAAAGAGCGGGTTGGTCTTGTTGGTAAAAACGGTGCAGGAAAAACCACCTTACTAAGGCTCATTGTTGGCCAAATGGCTCCTACTAGCGGAAGTGTTAACATTCCCAAAGATATTAGTATTGGTTACCTGCCTCAACAAATGGATGTTGCCAACTCGCGAACAGTTATTAACGAAACAATGCTTGCTTTTGACGAAGCTATAACTCTTCATAAAGATATTGAGCGCATCACAAAGGAAATTGAAAATAGGACTGATTATCAGAGTGATTCCTATGCAAAACTAATTAACGAACTAACGGAAAAAAGTGAGCGTTATGGTATTCTGGGTGGCGATACGCTTGAAGCAAAATGCGAGATAACGCTTCTGGGATTAGGTTTTAAACGAACTGATTTTACTAGACCAACAACAGAATTTAGCGGTGGATGGCGTATGCGCATTGAACTGGCCAAAATTCTGCTTAGCGAACCGAATATCCTTTTGCTCGATGAGCCCACAAACCACTTAGACATTGAGTCTATCCAATGGTTAGAAGATTATTTAAAGGCTTTTAGTGGCTCTTTAATTCTTGTATCGCACGATAGGGCATTTTTGGATAATGTTACCGAACGCACCATCGAAATTTCGCTAGGGAAGGTTCACGATTATAGAGTATCGTACACCAAATATGTTGAACTATGCCAAGAGCGAAGAGAACAGCGGTTGGCTGCCTACAAAAATCAGCAAAAACAAATAGAAGATACAAAGGACTTTATTGAGCGGTTTAGGTATAAAGCAACCAAGGCAAATCAGGCCCAATCGCGGCTAAAGCAACTCGATAAAATGGAGATAATTGAGGTTGAAGAAGAGGATAACTCTACCCTCAATATCCGTTTTCCCGAAGCTCCTCGCTCTGGCGACCTTTCAGTAAAAGTAAGCGGTGTTGCAAAGCGCTATGGCAATAATACCGTTTTTAGCAATGCCAACTTCGATATTGTTAGAGGCGAAAAAGTGGCTTTTGTTGGTAGAAATGGAGAAGGGAAAACAACCCTAAGCCGCATTATTATTGGCGACCTAGATTATGAGGGGGAACTTAAAATTGGTCACAACGTGAGCATTGGTTATTTTGCCCAAAATCAGGATGAGCTAATGAATCCCAACCATACCGTTCTAGAAACCATTGACAGGGTTGCGATTGGCGATATCAGAACAAAAATTCGGGATATACTTGGTGCTTTTCTGTTTAGGGGTGAGGATGTTGACAAAAAGATATCCGTTCTTTCTGGGGGTGAGCGAAATAGACTAGCCATGGTAAAGTTAATGCTTCAGCCCTACAACGTGCTTGTACTAGATGAGCCCACCAACCATCTGGATATGCGCTCGAAAGATATCCTTAAAAATGCATTATCTAATTTTAAGGGGACTGTTATTGTTGTTTCGCACAACAGGGACTTTTTAAGCGGATTGGTATCGAAAGTATTTGAGTTCCGCGACGGTAGGGTTAAGGAGCATATAGGGGGCATATACGAGTTTTTAGAGAGAAGAAAACTAGAAAACCTTAAGGAACTTGAGGTAAAAAAGGCTGAGTCAAAAATTGAGAATAGTAGTAACGATATCTCCGAAGGCAAAAAGCAATGGCTTGATAAAAAGGAGCAGGATAAAATAAAAAGAAAGGTTGCTTCACAGATTGAAAAGGCGGAGATAGAGATAGAGCATATTGAAGCCCAAATTGCCGAAAAAGATGCCATCCTAAGCAATCCTGACGGAAGTAACATTTCTATAAACGATGATTTTTTTAAAGAGTACGAAGGACTAAAAGTAAAGTTAAATAACACCATGCATAAGTGGGAACAACTCTCCTACGAAATGGAAGTATTAGAAAACGAGAAGTAGGGCTATTAAAGATTTAACTGAATCCGTTTTTTATCAATATATATTGTTTGCATAGCAACGTAAACAATCGTTAACTTTACAGCATAATTCAACCGCTATATAACAAAACACACAAATGAAGGATAACGCAACCGACACTATTTACGGCATAAGAGCCGTTATGGAAGCCATACATTCGGGCAAAGAGATTGACAAGATAATAATGAAGAAGGGCTTAAGCGGTGAGCTAGTGCAAGAGTTGGGGGATTTACTCCGGATTAACGGGATTCTGCCACAGCTTGTACCCGCAGAAAAATTCCTGAAATATGGTAATAAAAACCATCAGGGTGTTATTGCAATGCTATCACCAATTGATTTTCAGCCTTTAGAAGAGGTAGTTGCCCGCATATGGGAAAAGGGAGAATCCCCATTTATCGTTGTAGTGGATAGCGTTACCGATGTTCGTAACTTTGGAGCCATTGTGCGTACAGCAGAGTGCGCAGGAGCACATGCAGTTGTTTTTCCCATTAAGGGTTCGGCTCGTATTAGCTCCGATGCAGTAAAAACCTCGGCAGGAGCACTGCTTCATATGCCAATATGTAGAGTGGGTAGCCTAAAATCGGCTGTTTCATTCCTAAAGCTCTCGGGTATTCGGGTTATTGCCGCAACCGAGAAAGGGAAAAACAATTACACCAAATCAAACCTAAAGCCACCAATAGCAATAGTTATGGGATCGGAGGATAAGGGTATCTCTGATAGCATACTAGGCGTTACCGATGAACAGGTATCAATCCCCATACTCGGGAAGGTTGATTCGCTAAATGTTTCAGTTGCTGCTGGGCTAATGATGTATGAGGTAATTCGCCAAAAAGATTTATAGTTTTGCCTTATCTAAGGCTTCAGCACAAGCTTTTTGCCCATAGGCAATCAGCTCTTTAGCCCTATAAAACTCATAAACTCCACAGGCATCCTTTGAGGTTTGCACCAGAAAATTGGGTGGAGTTTCCTCAAGAGCTTTTTGGGTCATATTACTCATCATCACCTGAAGCACTCTGTATAGCAAATCGAAATACCCCAACTTATGACTTTCCTTAAGTTTTTTCTTCTCGTCACCCTCAAAAAACTCATACCACTTCTCCTTTAGCTGATCAAATAGCGATTTTTCCTCATCGGTTTCACCAACATGAACTACTTCGTGTGTTGGTTTTTTATAGGGTATTAAGGCATTTGTATCAACAGCACCTATCAAATCGCACCCTTTGGTTATAAGATGACTGATGGGCAAGGGATTTAAAACTCCCCCATCCACCAATAATCCATTCGCTATTTCAATGGGAGTAAATACATTAGGAATTGAAATGGATGCACGAATGGCCTTAACTAAACTTCCTTTTTTAAAAACAATCTCCTTATTATTGATAATATCGGTGGCTAGGATTACCATTGGTTTTGGCAAATCCTCAATATTAATATCAGGGATAAAACCCCTCTTCTGCATCTCGTCAAAAATACGCTCGCCCTTAATAAATCCTTTTGATGCAAGAGTAAAATCGACAAGGCGAAGAACTTCCATTCGGGTTAGCGTTGTTATCCAATCCTTAAAATCGTTTAGGGTGCCTGCGGCATACATAGACCCCACCAATGCCCCCATGGAACTTCCCGATAGTGAAACAATATCGAAACCTCTTTGCTCAAGTTCATCAATAACACCAATATGAACCAAACCTCTTGCTCCTCCACTCGATAGGGCTAGTGCTAATTTCTTACTCATAGCGTTAAGAATTTTATTATTAACTTACAGAGAGAATAGAATGCAGCCCATTGCTAGTTCTTGTTTTTTAAGCGTTGAATTGCAATACGCCAAAAGAAATAAAACTCGCCATACGATTCTACTTCGCTTGGAAAGCTAGTACTAACCATTGTTGCACCTTGTGTATAAACCGGAACAGATACCCCCAGTTGAAAATTACCCCTAAACGTGGAAATTAGGTATGAGAAGCTTAAAGCTGGCTCAAGAACTATTGTTGCAAAACTGTTAGAATTGCTGGTTATATTTGCCTGCGAACGCGTAAAATACTTTAGCGTTCCATATCGATTAACAGCAATGCGAGTTGCGGCACCTAAATGGATTTTACTAAACACTTTTGTTCCGTTTACCTGCACAAAAGCGGTTTGGTATAGAGCATCGGTAAACATGTCCGCAACCTCCAACGCATCGGGAACATACCTCCAATAGCTATCTATTTTCGACAATCCAATGCCCCCGCTATACTCAAAAGCATTAAAAAAATTATACTTGCTGTATTTGAATCCCCCCAGCCCTATAGTTGCTGCATAATCATTCTTAAAAATTTTATACCTCGCACCAACATCCTCTTTACGTGAAGACGAGAAAGGGTTTATATTGCCTGTAGCAAAGATAAAGATATCACGAGGCAATGAGTATGATAAGTTAATATCAATTCCTCCGTCGTAACCAATGGAGGTAAACATCTGCTTTGCTTGTGTATGAACGGGTATTGGCAAAGCCTTTAGCATATAGTAATCCTTTGGCTGCGATGAAACCGTTTTAGCGCAAAGGGCTATAAATAGAATAATTAAGGATATAAAAACTGAGCTGTGGTTTTTTTTCATGCTAGGTTATATCATGTTAATGCCTAAGTATTTGGGATAAGTTTTTGAAAATCGACACCCGATGGATTTTGGAATATTCTTAGTTCAAACTGTGTAACACTGGCAAGCACATGATCAAAAAGATCGGCTTGCACTCCCTCATAAATCACCCACGCTTTTTCTGCGGAAAAACAGTATATCTCAACGGGAATTCCTCTTTCAGTGGGTTGGAGTTGTCTAACCATCTGGGTTGCTTCGGAGCTGATACTAGGATTCTCCTTTAGATAGGACTCTAAATATTTTCTAAAAATTCCAAGATTAGTCAATCGCCTTCCGTTAATTGGCATGCTAGTATCAAACCCCATCTTCTTGTTAAACTCCTCAATTTCCTTGGAGCGTTGTTCAATGTAATCTTTAATCAGATGAACCCGCTTTAACTTCTCCAACAGCTCAGGGGAACAAAACTTCACACTGCTCATATCAATATGTATCGAACGTTTTATCCTTCGTCCATTCGACTCCTCCATTCCTTTCCAGTTGGTTATACTCTCCGATACCAAGGCATAGGTTGGGAAAGTGCTTATTGTCCTATCCCAGTTTTGAACCTTAACAGTATTCAGCGTTATTTCAAGCACAACTCCATCGGCACCACGACTGGGCATCTCAATCCAATCGCCTGGCTTAACCATATTGTTTGCCGATACCTGAACAGATGCAACCAACCCCAGAATTGTATCCTTAAAAACCAGCATCAGAATAGCGGCCGACGCGCCCATTCCAACAAGTAGGTTCATCGGGTTTTTGTTGATTAAAATTGAGACAATAACAATTCCTCCTAATACATAGACTACAATTTTTACTAATTGTATATATCCCTTAATTGGTCGCATTTTAGATGCCTCAGTTGTTAAATAGATGTCATGCAACGCATCAAGAAGCGAGCTTAATACTAAAACCCATGCTGCAGCAATATATGCATAGGTAAACTTTTCGATAAGATGAGAAAGGGAGGGATTATAATCGTATAATGCAATTCCTATAGTAAACTGAATAACCAGTGCAGGTGCCAAGTGCGATAGTTTATGGAAGACCTTTCGATGTACCAAAAAATCATCCCAGGTACTTTTTGTACGCTTGGTGATAGCGGTTAATGCTACTACTATTATCTTTTTAGCAATAAAGTTAGCCAGAATGGCGATTAGGATAATGGCTATAACCGATGTTGTTACCTTAACAAACTGAGCAAGATCAACACTTAACCCTAGGCCTTGTAGCCAAAGTTCAAAATTCTCTAAAAACTGATATGTTACCACAACCTTCTCTTCCATATTCTTAAAATTTTGATAATTGACTCACAAATTTAGTAAAAGTTAATCATGAGACAAATGCTAGCAATACATTGAATTTGGTTCTGTGAACCCAATGTACCTTACATCAATACAAAATAAATTGGCTACATTTGCATAAAACAAATTGCTTATGATTCGATATGTTGCCCCTTCGCTCCTTTCGGCAGATTTTAATAATCTTGGCCGAGATATTGAAATGGTTAACCAGAGTGAGGCCGATTGGTTTCACCTTGACATAATGGATGGAGTGTTTGTTCCTAATATGTCCTACGGATTCCCTGTAGTTGAGCATGTTGCCAAACTGGCCAAAAAGCCACTTGATGTCCATCTGATGATAATAGATCCCGACCGTTACCTCGAACGATTTAGGGATGCTGGGGCAAATATCCTAACTGTTCACTGGGAGGCCTGCCAACATCTGCACAGAACAGTTGCTGAGATAAAGAGGTTGGGCATGAAAGTTGGAGTTTCGTTAAATCCTCACACTCCTGTAGAGCTCCTTAGCGATATTCTACCCGAACTTGATTTGGTTCTGATTATGAGCGTAAACCCTGGGTTTGGAGGGCAAAGTTTTATTGAGAATAGCATCTCCAAAATTACACGCCTTAAGGAAATGATTAAAAAAGCTGGATGCAGCACTTTAATTGAAGTTGATGGCGGGGTTGGCCCCAACAATGCTGCCAAGCTCTACCAGGCAGGAGCCAACGTGCTTGTGGCTGGCAATGCAGTATTCAAAGCAGAGAACCCAAGTGAAGCAATTAAGGCTATCAAAAAGAAGTAACACAATGAATAGATATACAAAAGCTATAGTAAGAAAGCCTGGAAAAAACTTCGCAAATGGAATTTCTATCTCAAATCTAGGAAAACCATCATTTGAATTGGCTCTTGAACAACACGCTGCATATTGTGAGGCGCTAGGAAAAAGCGGTGTAGATGTTATTGTACTTGAGGCAGATGAGCATTACCCCGATGGTTGCTTTGTTGAGGATACAGCCATAGTTACAAAAGAGGTAGCCATTATTACACGACCAAGCGATCCAGCAAGGCTTGGTGAGGAAGAAAGCATACTTCAAACTATTTCGAAATTTAAAAAAGTTGAGAGAATAATAGCTCCTGGAAACCTTGAGGGCGGCGATATTATGCGAGTTGAAAATACTTTCTACATCGGAATTACTAAACGAACGAATATTGAGGGTGCAAATCAACTTGCCCAATTCCTATCAAAATATGGATACACCGCAACACACGTTCCAATAAAGGATATACTTCACCTTAAAACTGGGATTGCCTACCTGAGCGAGGGCAATTTTATTGCTGTTGATACAGTTGCAGGAATTGCACAAGGCAAAAATGTAATAAAGATTGAAGCAGGTGAAGAATACTCAGCCAACTGCCTTAAAGTGAATGACAACTTGCTAATTCCTAAAGGGTTCCCAAATTCAAAGAGCCAAATAGTTAAGTTAGGATACAATATTATTGAGGTAGAAATGTCTGAGTTCAGAAAAATGGACGGAGGGCTAACCTGTCTTTCATTACTTTTTTAGGTTTATTCTCAACGCCAAAACACTTATCTCAGATGAGTATATCTCATTTCCCTCGGCCCATTAAACTACGATAGAAGTTCTGGGGAATTGAATTTGATGCCTTTTTGCTGTTAAGTAACTTAAATAAACAATGCTAATTTTATTTTATGAAGTCAATCCTAACGGCAATCATTATTCTTTTTTTGGGTTTGTTCTTCCCCAAAACTAACTGTGCTCAGGATGAGCGTTTCTGTCGGATAGGTGACAATCCGGGAGTTTTCTATGGATCTAAACAGTTATGGAACCCCGAGTATTTTCAGGGCTTTAAAAAAACGAAGAACTATTTTGAGGGTTGGTACTTCAAAGTGGTATCAGCCAGTGGCAACCATCGGTACGCTTTTATTCCTGGCATTTCCTTAGGGGCTGATCCGCATTCCTTTGTACAAGTAATAGATGGAAAAACAGGAGAAACACAATACCATCGATTCGCCATTGAGGAGTTTTACTACTCTAGCAAACGCTTTGCAGTTTGGGTGGGTCCAAACTTTTTTAGTGCCGATAGTTTTTATGTAGAACTAGGCAAGGGCGATAACCCTATCATAGGCAAAGCAATAATATCCAATAGAATTGAATATCCAGTGAAACTCTTTTCACTAGGAATTATGGGATGGTATAGGTTTGTTCCCTTCATGGAATGCTTTCATGGAGTTGTGAGTCTCAACCACGATTTAGAGGGAAAGTTTTTTATTGATAATGAAGTGATATCTTTTGATGGTGGCAAAGGATACATCGAAAAGGACTGGGGAAAAAGCATGCCCTCGGCATGGATTTGGACACAGAGCAACACTTTTAATGATGAATCCAACACCTCATTCATGCTTTCGGTGGCCAATATTCCATGGCTTGGAAAATCATTTACAGGATTTCTGGGATTTTTATACGCTAATGGGAATATATACAAATTTGGAACCTATACTGGAGCAAAAGTTATAAAACTTAACTGGAATGACGACAACATTGAGATTACAATTGAAGCGAAAGATTTTACAATTGAATTCATAGGGCTAAAGGGCAAGCGAGGTGAGCTACTCGCTCCCGTTTCAGGAGATATGTCGCGTACAATTCACGAAAGTATTGATGCGGTAATTAGGGTAATTCTTAAAGATAAGAACGGAAAAACCCTATACGATGGCTCAGCAATAAATGCTGGTTTAGAGCTAGTTGGAGACCCTGAGAAATTAAAACCTTGAGCAACCCTATTTAATGTGATTGTAGTAATAATTTATGAACATTAAGAAGTGAAGAAGTTTGAGGTTCAAGCATTCTGCGAGAAAAGCATTATCTTAAAAGTGGTTAATTAATCCATCAAAAAGGTTAAACAATCATTGGTTCGTAAACTCTTTAAAAGAATCATAAAGAATCCTTCATATTTCAGCACCAGCAAATTATACAATCTGTGGTAAAATGAAAAAAAGAATCTAATTTTAGACAATCATTGAGCGCAAAAAAATGGAGATCATTAAAGTAACGGGGCTTTCAGGAGAATCTCAAGTAATTATTGGTGAATTACTTGAGAATATTGGGAGTTATTTGCCCAAAACAAAAGTATTTATCATTACAGATGAAAATGTGAAAGCCTATCATGGTGATAAATTCCCTGATTTACCTACCTATTGCGTTGAGCCCGGAGAGGTCTCAAAAAGTCTTGAAGTAGCGGGCGAACTTTACTATTGGTTGCTTGAAATGGGCGCCGACCGCAAGTCATTTATTCTGGGAATTGGTGGAGGTGTTGTTTGCGACTTAGCAGGTTTTGTTGCATCTACATTTATGCGTGGAGTAGATTTTGGGTTTGTTGCCACCTCCCTCCTTGCCCAAGTTGATGCCAGCGTGGGAGGCAAAAACGGGGTAAATATTTCGGGTTACAAAAATATTGTAGGCACATTTAATCAACCAAAATTTGTAATCTGCGATATTCAGCTGTTGAAAACGCTCCCACATGAAGAATATCTCAATGGCTTTGCCGAAATAGTTAAGCATACGCTCATTGCCGATTCTGAAATGTTCAAATTTATTGAAGAGAATATTGATGCCCTGAAAGTTTACAATCCCATTCTACTCGAAAAATTAGTAATACACTCAGCTAAAATAAAAGCATCAATAGTACAAGCTGATGAGCGAGAAAAAGGCGAGCGAAAGAAGTTGAACTTGGGGCACACTTGGGGTCATGCCGTTGAGAGAGAAACAGGCATGTCGCACGGGAAAAGCGTTAGCGTTGGAATGGAATTTTCTGCTAGATTTTCGATAAAAAAAGGACTTCTCGAGAAAAGGGATTATATGCGGTTATTAAATATACTAAGGGAACTAGAACTACCTATATGTATAAAGGTTAACCCAAGAAGAATTTTTGAGGCACTTAGTAAGGACAAGAAAAAGAATGGAGATGCCATTGACTTTATATTTATGAAAGGCATTGGAAATGTAAAGGTAGAGAGAATTGCTTTGGATAAAATTAAAGAATTTATAGAAATTGGATAAAATAGTCCCTCATTGATAAAGGGAGTTCTGTTAGATATTTATATAAATCAATATTCCAATCAATATCAAAAAATGAGAAACGACATTTGCCTTAGCATTGGTCACACCGATTACGAAACGATACCTGAACTGCTTAAACAATCTGCTTTGGCTGAGGTTCGTATTGATTTACTTCAACTTAATAAAGAGCAGTTAAAATCTATTTTCTTAAAGCACAACAACCTTATTGCAACTTACAGAACGGATAATAATGATACGGAAACAATTGAAACTACTCTTAATATTGCCATTGAGAGCGGGTGCAAATATATTGATCTCGACATAGAAACGCCAGAACTACTCAGGAATAATCTAATTATTAAGGCCCATGCCAAAGGGTGCAAAATAATTTTATCCTATCATAATTTCGCTAAAACTCCCAGTTTAAAAGAACTCAATACCCTAATTGATAAGCTATTTCAAATGGGTGCAGATTTGGTTAAAATTGCCTGTAAGGCAAATTCACATAGCGATTGTGCAAGGGTCATGGGGCTTTACGAAAACCATTTAAATCTTGTGGCATTTTGCATGGGCAATATGGGGAAGATAACCCGATTGGCAGCACCAATACTCGGTGCTCCGTTCACATACGCATCAATTCAAGGTAAAGAAACTGCTCCAGGACAAATATCGATTAGCGAAGTTGAAATGTTCCTAAATTCCTATAAATTCGAGCAATCTCAGACAACTCATAGTTAAAGAAATGGAAACAAGTAAACTGTTCGCCGTTTTTGGCAACCCAATACTCCACAGCAAAAGCCCTCAACTGTTTAATTCTGTTTTTAGGTCATTTGGTATAAATGCATTTTACACGCGCATTCGCCCTCAATCGGCAGCCAATTTAATTGATATCATAAGAACTATGCCGATATCTGGCGCTAATATTTCTGCACCATTTAAAAGGGATGTTCTTGATCTTGTTGATATTGTATCACTTGATGCTGAAAAAATTGGCGCTATAAATACAATTGTGAATTGCGACGGAAGGTTAATTGGCTACAATACTGACCATTACGGAGTTACCCAATCGCTAAAGGAGGCTGGTATTAATTTACTTAACTCCAACTGTCTTGTACTTGGCGGTGGCGGTGCTGCTCGTGCTGCTGTGTATGGACTTATGAAACAAGGAGCAAAAGTATTTTCCTGCAACAGAACCATCTCCAAAGCCAAATCAATAGCAGATGATTTTGGGTGTACCCTTATGAATTGGCAGGAGTATGATTCATCATTTAATTTTGATGTGGTAGTCTCAACAATTGTTCCCGAGGCCATTCCCTGCTTTACGGACTCCGTTAAGTTCAAATACCTATTCGACGCATCGTACAAACCCTCAATAGTTTATCAGATTGCTCAAGCAAAAGGAGCAAAAGTAATATCGGGTGAACGCTGGCTTTTGCATCAGGCCATTGAATCATTCCGCCTGTTTATTGGTGACAACCCTCCACTTGAGGTTATGGAAAATGCACTTGCACATAAACTCAATAAATTGGATTTAAAGATTTTGAATTACCCCGATTCTACCACAGCAGAAATGTGTCAAATGCAAGCCGATTTAATCATCTCATCAAGCGATATGAACTCCGCCACAATAAATGAAATTACAGATGAAGAGACTCGTAAAGCCTTCACCTATTAACGGTTGCGTTAAAGCACCTGCATCCAAAAGCGTTGCTCAAAGGGCTATTGCTATTGCAAGTATGGCAAATGGCGAGTCGCAAGTTCTCTGTTCGGGTAATTCTGATGATGTGATTTCAGCAATTGGCGTTTGCAAAGCATTAGGTGCAGATATAAAAGGGGGTAAAGATAAACTGATTATTAAAGGTGGGCTTAAAACTCCTGAGCAATCCCTTAATTGCGGTGAGTCGGGTTTAGGCATTCGGATGTTTTCATGCATTGCTGCAACCCTCGAACAACCCGTAACACTAACGGGAATAGGCACATTGATCAACAGGCCAATGGAAATTGTGGAGCAATCTATTAAGGAAATGGGAGCCCAATGTAAAACCCAAAATGGGTTTATCCCCATTACGGTTAAGGGACCAATAAAAGGAGGCATTGCAAGGGTTGACGGTTCACTTAGTTCGCAAGTAATTACAGGAATGCTTATGGCTGCGCCATTGGCAAAGGCCGACACAACAATTCTGGTTGATAATCTGCAAAGCACACCCTATATTGAACTTACCCTCGAAACGATGAAAGCCTTTGGGGTTAAAGTGAATAATATCAATTACAAAGAGTTTCAAATTAAAGGGAATCAATCATATACTCCAACAATCTATACTGTAGAGGGCGATTGGAGCGGTGCAGCATTTTTGCTTGTGGCCGGAGCCATTGCGGGCAGCATTAAGGTTGAAAACCTAAACCCAATGTCGAAACAAGCGGATAGAGCCATAATTGAAACTCTGATGTGGGCTGGTGCAAAGATATCTATTCAGGAAAATTTTATTGAAGCAAGTAAGCACGAGCTAAAGGCATTTCATTTTGATGCTACCCATTGCCCCGACCTATTCCCCCCCCTAGTTGCGCTTGCAGCGCATTGCATTGGCGAAAGCCGTATACTAGGCTTAAGCCGGCTGTATGCAAAAGAGAGCGACAGAGCCAAAACTCTTCAGCAAGAATTTAAGAAGTTGGGCATTAAAATTGAAATTGAAGGCGAATTGATGAGAATTTTTGGTGGTCAGGTGAAAGGCGGGACAATAACCTCGCATGGCGATCATCGCATTGCAATGGCCTGTGCTGTTGCTGCGCTAGCGGCAGATGGCGATGTAATAATTGAGGAAGCAGAATGTGTGGGGAAGTCGTACCCTTTATTCTTTGAAGATCTAACTACAGTAAAAGCAAACGTTTGCAAATTATAGAAACAAGATGACTATTAATTTAATTTACAGTATCTTGTAACAAGTTTTTATACAAAAATCTCTATTAATAATATCTATAACACCAACTTAACCAAACTCTATTTATGATAGTTGTTCCCAACGTAAAAATTAAGCTTTACGTAAAGTATATGGTTAGCCTTAGGTGTATTCTTAAGGTTAAAGATGAACTTAAGAAGTTGAGAATACGTTATGTTGTAGTGGATTTGGGCGTAATTGAGATTCTCGAAGATATTACTGATGAGCAACGAAAGCAACTGAAATTAAATTTACTTAAATCGGGGCTAGAATTGCTAGACGATCAACGAAGCATACTAATAGAAAAAATAAAGAATGTTGTTGTTGAAATGATCCATTACTCCGATGAACTACCAAAAGTGAATTACTCCGACTACATAAGTGAGAAACTTGGATATGATTATACCTACCTATCAAATATTTTCTCCGAGGTAAAAGGGATTACCCTTCAACAGTTCATCATTATACATAGAATAGAAAAGGTAAAAGAGCTGCTGCTCTACGATGAGCTAAACCTAACCGAAATATCATACAGACTTCAATATAGTAGCGTTGCACACCTTTCCAATCAGTTCAAAAAAATTACTGGACTCACTCCTTCTTTCTATAGACAGCTAAAACAAAAGCGACAAGGAAATCTTGAGAATCTGTGATATGTGTAATACTTAAGTGTAATTGTGTAAGACTTTCGCTCAGTTTCGCCCCCATCTTTGTGGAGTCAACATTGACTCTGACTTGTCCTGATATAAGTTTAC
>DHQB01000011.1 GCA_002410065.1 Bacteroidales bacterium UBA5349
GTTTCAACCCTTAATTCGCATTATAAACTTCCTTATACTAAGTATGAAAGTCTAACGCTAAATTTTGGAGGGTATAATGGAAACCAAATTGAGAATTGGAAAGATTCTTCAGACTATTTTTTCAATAAATCTAAATTTTCCTCACAGGTAAACCTTGGTGGCTCATACAATCTTCAGGTAAATTCACCTAGGCAACAATCTTCATATTACGTTAGCACATCCGTAGCATTATATCCTTTTAATAAAAATACAAGTAATGAAAATGATGATTTCAAAGAAATTGAAAAGAGGAATCAATTAGCCTATGGTATTACTGGATATACAAATAACAGGATTTACTTCAATGAGGCTGTATTTATTGAACTCAGCCCTTCAATAAGTCTTTCTCTCAATAACAGTATGCATAAATATATTCAAGAGTACCCTTCTGGAGAAAAGCAATACGAATCTTTAAATAAGGGAAACACTATAAACCTTTCCTCATCTATAGATGTTGGACCTGGTTACGGCCGGATTGAGCCAGTAAACGATGCTCAAATGGCACTTTTCATCCTAAAGGATTTAAAAAAGGAGAACAGACTTGAAAAAGAACCAACACATCAGGAAATTTATCTTTTAGCTGAACTGATTTCAAAAAAGAATAGGCAACGTTTTTTTGATAGTCGCCATAAGTTAATTTCAGAAGTTAAAGCAATTGACTCACTCCTTGTATCGATGGGATTAATTAATCAAACAGATGCAACTTATTTCACAACTATTTACGATAATTGGCTATACTCCAACAACCCTAGCAGAAATGCTGGCTATCGGATTTCATTTGGCCCTTCTGTTAAGCATCAACTATTTACCACGGCAACACACTGGGAGTCTGAGGATTATCAATTGAACATTACAGATGAAGTTGAATCGACGTACAACCAATCTCAACTACTTTATGGCGCTTGGGCATATGCAACTTACGAAAAACCAATTAACCATAAATGGCAGCAAACACTTACTGCTTCTACTAGATATTTAAGGTCGGTTAGTAACCTAACTTATGATGATCCTGAAATTGAAAAAGGACAAGATAATCTTGAGGTAAATCTTAAGGCTCTATGGGGCTACTACCCAAACACAAGAACCTATTTTGACTTTGGAGTAAACGGGGGTTGGGAGAAAATTGATAGTGATAGAAATTTCATACTAGTTGGAAGTAATATTAATGATAAAGTTGAGTTTGAAAGAGTATTTATTGGCGCTGTTCTTAATGGCTACTACTACTTTTCGCCTCAACTTAGGTTATCATTAGACACATCGGTAAACTATAATATCGAAAGTTCAGATGATTTTAATTTAATTTATCCGCCTTCTACAGGCTTTGCCTTTGGATATGTTAATGCAAACAAACTTTCAATTAATTTCTCGTTTGGGCTCAGCTACGCATTATTTTAAACTGTTTACCATCACTTATAAGGAGGAGAATTTAAAAGATCATTAATATCTCTTTAAAAAATACTCCTCCTTAATATTATCCTAATTAATCTTTGAATTTAACGGGGAACTTAAGCCTTTCCACCCACTCAAACGGGCTTTAACGCTCCCTACCTTAATGGGCGATTCAATGTAAATGGGTATTTTATTGGCGTCATCGCTAACCCAAACGTAAAGATATTGCCCCTCTTTGAAAACATCACCGGCAACTAATTCTACCCTAAATTTAAGTGTTTTAAACTCTCCTATACCTTTTACTCTTATCGTTTCCTTTGCTAAATAGATATATTTCACATTATAAATTTCCCTGTCGAGTATTATGCTAACCGGGTAGCTGGTCATAGGAGTTGCTTTAGAAAAATCTAGGTTACGGGTTATATATATGGCTGTTACCAAATCAACTGTTTCTGGTTCAACCGGTATGGTGTAGAATTTACTATCACCTCCCCTTCGTCTAATTCGAGCATTTACCTCATTACTTTTCCAGTTAAAATCGTATTCATTTTCTTTTGCATAGCCCCCCTCGTTAATATTGCGATTAAAACGGAGTGGGATTAGTGTTGATGGTTCAACCCACGACTCATAAACATCGCGAACCTTAAAAAACCAATCGTAAAACGGATACGAAGTACCAAAAACATGAAGATGTAATAAGTTGGGATTGTGCTGTGTATCGGATTGTACCTTAAAGCGTACCTCTCCCACATCAGTCCAAATAAAAAGCCAAGTATAACTTAAAATATAGGTAATCTCCTCGCCAACAGAAAAAGCATGGGATAAATTATCGTTTGAAACTGCTTGTGCTTTTACAGAGGTTAAGCCCATAGAAAACAGTAAATTAAAAAGAAAAATGTGCCTAAGAACCCTTGGAAAATATTTTGCCATTTGAATTCAATGCTTTATGTTGAAAACAAAACTAAAAGTTTTTCACATATTATGT
Organism: Bacteroidales bacterium UBA5349; assembly: GCA_002410065.1. Lineage (GTDB taxonomy): Bacteria > Bacteroidota > Bacteroidia > Bacteroidales > Tenuifilaceae > Perlabentimonas. Next base: position 2,414 of record DHQB01000011.1, read on the forward strand.
AAGGATTGTTAAATTTGTCGTTCAACTTGATTAGCAGAAAATGAAATCCAGCGTCCAAAAGTTTTTTTTATTAATCCTAACCTCGTTACAGCGTCTTGGTCAAAAAAGATTAATTCTGCTTCTTAGCTTCGTTATAGGTATACTAAGCGGTTTGGCATCGGTAATACTTAAAAGTACTATCCACTTTACCCGCGAAATACTCCAAAGGATTATGGAACAGGGAACGCTTGGCTTTTTGTACCTCGCACTGCCAAGTATAGGTATAATCCTTACCGTGCTTTATATTAAGTTTTTTGTTAAAGATAACATTGGCCATGGTATATCACGAATTCTATACGCAATATCACGTAAGGGAAGCAAGATTAAGCGGCATAACACATATACCTCAATCATATCAAGTTCAATAACCATTGGCTTTGGAGGTTCTGTTGGTGCCGAGGCTCCCATTGTACTCACAGGGGCTGCAATAGGTTCGAGTATTGGGCAAATGTTTAAGTTAAATTATAAAACCATCACCCTACTGTTAGGCTGTGGTGCAGCAGCAGCCATTGCATCAATTTTTAAAGCGCCAATTGCAGGTTTAGTATTTACGCTGGAGGTTCTTATGCTCGACCTAACCATGGCATCGATTGTACCTCTTTTAATTGCTGCAGTCACGGCCACTACCGTATCGTATTTCCTTATAGGCAGAGATGTTGCCTTAGCCTTTGAAATGATTGAGCCTTTTAATTTAGGGAAAATTCATTTTTTTATTCTCCTAGGTGTCTTTTGTGGGTTAATATCCCTCTATTTCACCCGAACCACCATGCGAGTTGAGAGCAAATTCTCAAGCATTAAGAGTCCTTATAAAAGAATTGCTATTGGTGGTTTAGTGCTAGGTGTTCTCATATTTCTTTTTCCCCCACTTTACGGCGAGGGTTTTAATACTCTACAAGCATTAATTAACGGTGAGGATTTCTCCATTCTGGACAACAGTTTACTATATCAATTTCGTGATAACGTTTGGATAATACTATTGTCGCTGGGTCTAATTCTTGTTTTTAAAGTATATGCAATGGCCGCAACAACTGGCGCTGGGGGTATTGGAGGAATTTTTGCTCCCACTCTATTTATGGGCGGGGTTGCGGGCTACTTTTTATCGAAATTGCTTAATACTACCGTTGGCTCAGGCCTAAACGAAAGTAATTTTACATTAGTTGGAATGGCCGGTATGATGGCTGGTGTTATGCACGCACCCCTTACAGCTATTTTCCTCATTGCTGAAATAACAGGAGGCTATGGGCTTTTTATACCACTAATGATTACCTCAACCATTGCCTACCTAACAATTATGTACTTTGAGCCCCACACAATTTACACCAAACGCCTTGCTGCACAAGGCGACCTAATTACGCACCACAAGGACAAAGCAGTGCTAACACTGCTAAACCTAGGAAAGGTGGTTGAAAAAGATTTAGAGATAATTAACCCTAACGATACCCTAGGCAGACTTGTAAGTGCCATCAGTCAATCGCGTCGAAATATTTTCCCAGTTGTTAACGACGATGGTTTACTCCTAGGGGTTGTTCTGTTAGACGATGTGCGTGAGCTAATGTTTGAAACGGATAAATACGAGAAGGTTTTAGTTAAGGACTTGATGTCGATGCCTCCCGACCAAATTTTTATTGACGATCCTATGGATAAAGTCATGGAAAAATTTGAAACAACTGGCGCATGGAACTTGCCAGTTGTTGATAATGGAAATTACGTCGGATTCGTCTCAAAATCTAAAATCTTCTCGGCTTATCGCAATGTATTGGTTCAGTTCTCTGACGAATAATGCTAATTGTGGTCCGATATATCCTCTAGTTTCTCTATACTTATCACGTTTAGCGATTTGCCACTAATCTTAATTATGCCCTCGGCATGAAATTCACTGAGCATACGTATTACATTCTCTCTCGAGAATCCAATCATTTGAGCCATCTCAGAGCGACTAATAAGCAAATTGAATTTATTTGACTTATGAGTTTCATTGGCTAAAGAGAGTAGTAGTTTAGCTAAGCGCCCTCTAATATTATTTCTCGACGCACTTTTTAGTTTTTCGAGCAAAGGCAGCACAAAGTTTTGGTTACCATGCTCAATAACCGACAGGGCAAATTTACTGTTAGATTTAAGCGCATCCTTAAAAGCATCGATCGGAACAAAAAGCACACGGGCATCGGTAAGGGTAACAATTGAGAACTGGTACTTTTCGAACGAAAGTACAACTGGGATACCTACAAAACTCTTCCCCTGAACAATGTCAAAAATAAAGTTCTTTTTCCCTTCGTCGATCTCAACTTTAACATAACCTTCGATTAAAAAAACTAAATGATTTGCAAACTCTCCTCTTTTAATTACCGTTTCCCGTTTTCTGTAGTCTACCACAGTGGATTTTTGAAACATCTGTTCCAGTTCATTAGCCTTTAGTGCACTTGCAAACCAGTGCCCCTCAACAATTTCTTGTAATTTCTCGTAGTTATTCATCTTCCTATTATATTGGGTTTAAAATACAAACATAAATATATAAATATCTTCTTATATGGTCTTATACGCACACATTTAAGTTGGTTGCAGTGATATACCCGTAATTGTGATTAACAATACATAGATTATGATAAAACCAAACATATGATTTGACGAACAGATTATGATCACTTACATTTTTCAATACCAATATCTAAAGATGAAACACATGGAATTAAACACACTATGACGACTCAAAAAGATAAATGATATTACAACAAAACTACGGACATAGAAGTGCCAATCTTATTAATAATGCTATTATAATACCATGTTATGTTACAGCATCATGAAGGAGGCAAAAAGCATAAAAACCAAAACTTTCAAAATCAATGAAACTTAAAATTCAATAATATAAGCCACCAGAAACAAACCATAGAATAACATCCGAAATGAGTGCGCGTTTAGCGCTAAACCCTCCGATTTGGTCAAAGATGACATATCAACTGAAATTGCTAAATTAAAACTTATTGATAATATATAGATTGAAGAAGTATGCTGCACAATATTTTTATGGCATCAGTAAAAAACCTATTTTTACAAAAAAATACATATTATGCAAAGAGATAAACAAATATTCGACCTTATTGAGAAGGAAAGAGAACGACAGATGCATGGCATTGAGTTAATTGCCTCTGAAAACTTTGTGAGCACTCAAGTACTTGAGGCCATGGGCTCGGTACTAACCAACAAGTACGCCGAGGGTTACCCTGGCGCACGTTACTATGGGGGTTGCGAAATTGTTGACCAAACCGAACAACTTGCAATTGATAGGCTCAAGGAACTCTTTGGTGCAGAATATGCAAACGTTCAGCCTCACTCAGGTGCACAGGCTAATATGGCCGTTTTTATGGCCGTTATGCAGCCTGGCGATACTTTTTTAGGATTAGACCTATCACATGGTGGACACCTTTCGCACGGCTCTCCGGTTAATGTGTCTGGTATTTTGTACAACGCAGTTTCGTATGAGGTTAGAAAAGATACTGAAACGGTTGATTACGATCAAATGGAGAAACTTGCCCTTGAGCATAAACCTAAACTTATTGTTGGTGGTGCATCTGCTTACTCAAGGGAATGGGACTACAAGCGCATGCGCGCAATTGCCGATAAGGTTGGGGCACTCCTTATGATAGACATGGCACACCCCGCTGGCCTTATTGCCGCAGGTTTGCTCGATAATCCAGTGAAACACGCTCACATTGTTACCTCAACAACCCATAAAACCCTTAGAGGACCTCGCGGTGGCATAATACTAGTGGGTAAGGATTTTGAAAACCCATGGGGTTTAAAAACACCAAAAGGTGTAACCAGGATGATGTCGCAGTTGCTTAACAGCAGCGTATTTCCCGGTATTCAAGGCGGCCCGCTACAGCACGTAATTGCATCAAAAGCTGTTTCTTTTGCCGAAGCATTACAACCAGAGTATAAGCAGTATCAAACTCAGGTTAAAAAGAATGCCAATGCCATGGCCGAGGCATTTATTAAAAAAGGGTACAAAGTGGTATCGGGCGGAACCGACAACCACTCTATGCTAATAGACCTTAGGACTAAGTTCCCTGATATTACGGGCAAAAAAGTTGAGAATACGCTTGTTCTTGCAGATATCACTATCAATAAGAACATGGTACCATTTGATTCCCGCTCACCTTTCCAAACTTCTGGCATTAGGGTTGGAACACCAGCCACTACCACCAGAGGACTTAAAGAAGAGCACATGCTAATAATTGTTGACCTAATTGATGAGGTTATCTCAAACATCGATAATGAATCTGTTATAGCCACAGTTCGTGGCAAGGTTAACAAGTTGATGTCTGACTTCCCTCTTTTTGCTTGGTAAAACGCAAATCAATTCTAATAATTAAGCCTTGAACCACTCAAGGCTTTTTTATTTTAAAAAAATTGCATCAACAATGCGCTGTATAAGAAAATAATTATCTTTGGTAATGCATTAATCATAAAGCAATGCCCATGGAACCCTTTAAAATTAATCTTAACCAAATGGCCGAAACCAGCGGCAGATATAAACGCTTTCTCATTAGTCTGGCTCTGGTTCTTGTTATTGTTTCAATTATTTCGTTTATTTTACTCTCCCATAAACATTCTTCAAAAGAATGGATATTCTTACCTTTTGGTATTTATGCCCTACTATTCATCTACTTTGCCTATGTTGGTTATAGAGCAAAAATTTACTTTAGTGCCGATGACTTTGCCATAGAGTATCAATTTGGCTTTTTTATGAAAACACCTACTTCCATTATGTGGGCAGTGGTTAATAAAGTTAGAATTGGACCAACTTACATTACTTTTTTCAAAAAATCGGGGAAAGGCAAAAAAGTGGAACTAGGCTGGCTACCCTATAAAAAAGTTGTAGAGATAAAGGAGCGCATTCAACAATACTCAGAGCATAAGAATATAAAAATTGACGTTGCTGAGTTCAACAAAATATAAGCTTATCGGAAAATCCTACTCCAGATACTTCGTCTGGGCTTTTGCATCCTAGTTCTAAATTTGGGACAGTTAGGTTCTTTCCCCCTATTTTTGCCCTTAGGCAAGTAGGTTCTCATACCTCTATCATATATACTTTTAGGATATAGAATTGATTCAATTTCTGCTAAATTTGCAGGAACTTCATCAGCAATTGACACTTTTGAGCAATTTGTATCAACATTATAGTAAGGTAAAAAATCAAAAATAACCCTTTTCGCATATAGCGCAGCAAGCCTATTGGGCACCATGTTTTTGGTTGATACTACAGCCCCATGAAACATTAATTTGGCATCCTTGTCAGTTGTACAGCTGGTCTGAATAATCAATCGCCACTCTATCTCTCTGTCATTCATACGATTATCGAACTCTACTAACGAAGCTACCCTATTGGCCAACAACGTGTAATAGTTTGTAATCCAGTCATCCTTTTTAATGGGATATCCAGTAAAAATAACATCAACCATTACGGGCTGCCTAAAGGCCATAACATCGATAAATGCTTGCGTATCGTTCTGAAACGTAGCATTTGCATATCCAAAGTCAAAAATAATACTGCGACCTGATTCTATAAATTTATAAATAGGAACTGAATCAATTTCAATATTTGTATCGAACCATTGGGCATTATCAATTGGGTTTTCTAAAACATCCTCACTAAACCTCCTTAAACTTTGCTGACAAAACAAATTACTGGACAAAGCATAGGCTGATATCAATAGAATGGCAAACCATTTAATACCTTTCAGAATATATGAAAACATCCCTTGAATATGGACTCGACGGGCAACCAGTAAAACCATATTTTTGATAATAATCGTTTATATTTGCAAAATTAAGAAGTAAATTGGAATGCTAACATCAAAAAAACACTAACTATATGAAACGATTAATCCCACAAGTTATGCTATTTACCTTTATTTTTCACTTAACCGGATGCAGCCAAGAAAAAGTGATTAAACTCCCACAGCCACAAACAAGTGGCGGAATGCCTTTAATGGAAGCCTTAATGAAAAGGGGTACATCGAGAGAGTTCTCCTCAAAAGAGCTCGATTTGCAAACCCTTTCGAATTTGCTTTGGGCTGCAAATGGCATAAATCGTCCAGAAGATGGGCTAAAAACTGCTCCTAGCGCAGTAAACTGGCAAGAAATTGATGTTTACGTCAGCCTTTTAAAAGGAGTTTACATCTATAATGCACTCGAAAACCAGCTCGAGCTATATATGAAAGACGATATCCGCGAGGCTACCGGTCGCCAACCATTTGTGAAAGATGCACCTGTTAACCTGATATATGTTGCCGATTTTACCCGCATGGGCGATAGGGACGAAACTACTAAGCACTGGTATTCCGCTGCCGACGCGGCTTTTATTGCGCAAAATGTTTACCTTTTCTGTGCATCTGAAAACTTGGCTGCTGTTATAAGAGGGGCTGTTGAAAAAGAGGAATTAAAAAAAGTTATGAATCTCCCCGCTCACAAGCATGTTGTCCTTTGCCAGTCGGTAGGATATCATCCAGAATAGTTAAACTATTTGTTAAACCAAACAGCTCCGCTTGGATAATAAACAAGCGGAGTTTTTTTTGTAAACAATTTCAAAACTGAGGTGTTTTTAATCTAAAAGATACTTGCCTTGAAAACAGAAAAACATATCTATCCAGTTACAGGAATGTCCTGCGCAGGATGCTCTGCCAGTGTAGAAAGCATGCTTAAGAGCCAAGAGGGTGTGGCAGATGTAGGAGTAAACCTTGCAAATCAAACCGCATGGATTGTATTTAATCCGCTGCAAATTAAACCTCAACAACTTCAACAGGTAATCCGATCGATTGGCTACGATTTGCTTATTGAAAATGAGGGTAAGTCTGAGGAGACTGACAAAATTCGGGATCACGAGTCGGCAGTAATGCTAAAGCGAATGATATGGGCAGCCATACTTACCCTACCCGTATTTATTTTGGGTATGTTTTTTATGAAATGGCAATACACGCCAATCCTGTCGTTAATTCTTTCAACACCTATAATATTCTGGTTTGGTCGTAGTTTTTTTATTAATGCCTACAAACAGTTTACCCATTTTAAGGCCAACATGGATACTCTGGTTGCGCTCAGTACAAGCATTGCTTATTTCTTTAGCCTTTTTAATACATTTTACCCTGAATTTTGGCTAAGTCGAGGGCTTGAGCCCCATGTGTACTTTGAGTCGGCATCGGTAATTATTACTTTTATTTTGCTTGGTAAATGGCTTGAGGAAAGGGCTAAAGGAAAGACATCTTCCTCAATCCGCAAGCTTATGGGTTTGCAACCCAATACTGTAATCGTTGTTGATGGCGATAAACTAGTAGAGGTAAAAATCTCGGAGCTTATCAAAGGCCAAATTGTACTAGTAAAACCTGGCGGCAGAATTCCTGTCGATGGCGAGGTTGTTGAAGGTTCATCGTTTGTTGACGAAAGTACAATTACTGGTGAACCTTTGCCTACCGAGAAGATTTTAGGGAGCAAAGTATATGCTGGGACCTCAAACCAAAAGGGCTCGATGAAAGTAAGTGCCCAACAGGTAGGCTCCGAAACTGTACTCAGCAGAATAGTGCAAATGGTAGAGGAAGCACAAGGCTCCAAAGCCCCAGTTCAAAAGTTGGCCGATAAAGTTGCAGGAATCTTTGTTCCTATTGTTATGGGAATTGCCCTTATCAGCTTTGCTGTGTGGTTTGTTCTGGGTGGAGAGCAAGGTGCTGTGCATGGTATTTTAGCACTAGTTACTGTACTTGCTGTTGCTTGCCCCTGTGCCCTTGGACTTGCTACGCCAACAGCTATAATGGTGGGCGTTGGAAAAGGTGCCGAAAATAACATCCTAATTAAAGATGCTCAAAGTTTGGAGATTGCCCATAGGCTAAACACTTTAATACTTGACAAAACAGGAACGATTACCGAAGGTAAGCCATCGGTTACAGATGAGTATTGGAATCCAGAAATTGGAGTTAGGGATGAGTATCAAAGCATACTTATTGCAGTTGAAAATCAATCTGAGCATCCATTAGCCCAAGCAATAACCACACATCTCGCTAACACAAATTCTGAACTAGTTAAGATCATGAATTTTGAGGCAATTGCGGGGCTTGGCGTTAAAGCAACAATCAACAGTAAGGATTTCTATGTAGGTAATGAAGAACTCATCAGACAAGCAAATATAGCTATAACCGATAGTACTAGAGTTCAAATCGATGGTTGGAAAACCGAGGGTAAAACATGTATCCTTTTTGCCGACAGTAGTCAATTAATTGCCGCATTTGCCATTACCGACAAGGTAAAGGAGGGTTCAAAAAAAGCCATTGATTCACTTTTGGCCATGGGCATTGAGCCCATTATGCTAACTGGCGACAATGAGGGTTCGGCACGTATTGTGGCAAACAAAGTTGGAATTAAGAACTATTCGGCCTCAATGCTCCCCGCTGATAAAGCAAAGCGTATTGAGCAACTTCAAAAAGACGGTCAAATAGTAGGTATGGTTGGTGATGGAATTAACGACTCGCATGCGCTGGCACAGGCCGATATAAGCATTGCCATGGGCAAAGGTTCCGATATTGCCATGGATGTTGCAAAAATTACGCTTATGTCCTCCGATCTGAACCAGATACCTTCTGCAATCAAACTCTCAAAGCTTACCATGCACACGGTTAAGCAAAATCTTTTCTGGGCATTTATCTACAACATTATCGGCATCCCCTTAGCTACCGGAATACTTTACCCAATTATTGGTTTCCAGTTCGACCCAATGATTGCAGGCATGGCCATGGCCTTAAGCTCAGTATCGGTTGTTAGCAATAGCCTTCGGCTAAGAAAAATTACGATTCAGTAATCTAAACTAATTCTAGGGACAATCATTGATTTAAATTGCGGATAAAAAGTTAAATTTGACGCATATAACTGTTGCATCAAATATTACTTCCCATGAAAAAGACATTCCTTTTACTGTTTACTCTTTTTATATCAATCTCGATTTTTTCACAAAGTCTGGTTTTAATACCCAAAAATCAAGAGCAAAGCTTGAGTAGTCTTTTTGTAAACCCAAAGATAAAGGTTCACCACTATAGCAATGAGTTTTTTATTGCCACGTGTTTTGCTCCACTAAAAAACAATATGGTGGTACTTGACAGTTCACCTTGGGAAAAGGATATTAGCTACTATATAGTTTACACTGATAAAAATATTGACAAAGACTCCTATCTCGCCACAATAAGCAAATTGAGTACTTTGCTTTACAAGAATTCAAATTTTCTTATCGTTAAAATTAACGAATCTATCCACGGACAGCTAACCCCAGCCAAAAACGATGGAATGGTTCGAATCAATAACAATGAGGCAAGGCTTTCCTCCTATTCCATAACCCAAAGCAAAAGGGACGCAATCCCCGAACCATATATAGAAACCTTGCTTGCTCAGGTTTCCGGTGTAAATATCACCTCAACAGTTCAGCATCTGCAAGACTACGGTACTCGCGATGCATATACTTCACAAAGCGTTGTGGCGCAACAATGGATAAGCCAAGAGTTTACCAACCTAGGTCTTGTGGTTGAGACTATGGACTTTACAATGCCCGGTGGCCCAGCAAGCGATAACGTAATAGCTACACTAACCGGAACTAAGTACCCCGATCAGTACGTTGTAATTGGGGGGCATTATGATTCAATAAATCGAAATAGCAGCAATGCACCCGGTGCCGACGATAACGCATCGGGAACTGCTGCTGTACTCGAGATTGCCCGAATTTTAAGTGAACAGGAGTTGGACAGGAGCATAATTTTCTGCGCATTCTCCGGAGAAGAGTATGGCCTTTACGGTAGCGCTGCATTTGCCCAACGATGCGCAAATCAGGGAATGAACATACTTGGGTACTTTAATTTAGATATGATTGGCTACTTACATGTAGGCAACACGATGAAAACTACTCTAATTTATCCACAATCGGCTCAGGACCTAGCCAATTTCTACACAACAATCTGCGCAACCTATCTTCCTGCCTTTGTGGTAGAAACAGGTACTCTTAGCGGAGGCGATAGCGACCATACCTCATTCAATAACAATGGTTTTATGGGAATTTACCCTTTCGAAAACATTGATGCATACAGCCCATACATACACACTGCAAATGACATAATTGGACTAAGCTACAATAACGAAGAGCAAGCTGTTGTTTATACCAAAGCTTCGCTTGCAGCAGCCGTTACGCTGGCAAACAGAATTTTTCCCCCACAAAATCTAGTTGCAATTCCACAAAATGGCTCAGTAGTGCTAAACTGGGACGAAATGGTTGGTATAGATAATTATAATGTTTATCGCGATGATGCTATTATAGCATCCACAGTGGAAAACACCTATACTGACAACGACGTTAGCAATGGAACAGAATACGTTTATTACATAACGGCAATTTACAGCGATACCCAAGAGGAATCTGACCTATCAAACGTAGCTACAGTAACTCCTACAACACCAATTGAACTACCTTTTTTTACTGATTTTGAAAGAGGTGTTAACTACTGGAAATCAGTGAATGGTTGGGGCATAGCAACCGATCAATATTATTCTGGAAACCATTCATTTACTGAAAGCCCAAATGGCACATACGCAAATAGCCTAAAAAGTACTGCAACGCTAAGCTACTTTAACCTCGAAGGATATACCTCGGCCAACTTATCGTTTTACACCAAATACGAAATAGAAACGAATTGGGATTTTATATGGTTTGAAGCATCCTCCGATGGTAAAACATGGACTGAACTTGAAGAGTTCACAGGAAATCAAACATCTTGGCTACAAAAGGGATATGACCTATCTAATTACTTAAATAAACCATACGTTATTTTCCGGTTCCGTTTCGAAAGCGACAAATCAGTAACAAAGCAAGGAATGTACATTGATGATTTTAAGGTTTATGGCGAAAAACCCGCATCAAACATTGCCCCCAATAGTTTACCCAAGCTTAAGGTTTATCCTAATCCCGCATCGCACAATGTAAATATTGAGGTTGAAAACAACCAAAATATGACTATCAAAATTTTCAACCAACTAGGACGGTTGATGCTTAAAAAAGAATCAATAGGAAAGACTAACTTTAGTACAAGCAAATGGCCTGCAGGCGTATACATTGTCGAAGTTAGAACTGCAACAAAAATATATACCGAGAAGTTAATTGTAAGGTAAGGTAAACTTAGGTATCAACTTATCAACTGCTTGCTTAACCACCTCAAAGTGGTTGTAAATGATATGCTTTAGCCAATAGGTGTAATCGTTCGGGTTTGCTAAAACATTTTTCCTCAAATCATCTAACGGAACCCAAGCAAAATCAGCAACCTCAGTTGGATTAGGTATTGGATTTTGATTATATAAACCAACGTAGATGTGATCAATCTCGTTCTCAATCAACCCATTATCGAACTCAATTGTGTAATGAAAGTTTGTAACAAAAATCAGGTCAGTGTCAAACCCCATCTCTTCAATTAGGCGTTGATGAACCGCCTGCTCCATGTTCATCCCTTTGGGTAGATGGCTACAACAGGTATTAGTCCACAACCCTGGGGAGTGGTACTTATCCAGTGCCCTTCTGTGAATAACAACTTCACCCTCTGAGTTTACAACAAATATCGAAAAGGCCCTATGCAACAATCCCTTGCGATGAACATCATGCTTTTCATCAAATCCAACTATCTCATCATTCCTATCCACCAGCGTTATAAAATTCTTCTCCATTGTTAAAGTATATTAAGATATGGGTAAATATAGAAATTAACCATTTTACTGCATAATGGTTCAATAGTACAAACGTTATTTAATCATCATAATTAGTTTTTACCTTAACCAAGAAGGAATACGCTAGAGTTATCAACATTTGAGTGTTAATATAATAAGCAGGATTAAGGTCAGTATTAGCTCATTAATTTGTATTTTTACACGAAATTTAAGCCGTATAATATGCTTTCACCACTGGTTCGTTTTGCAACAATGTGCTCTCTGGTTTTTTTTACCTTTAGCCTTAACGCACAAGAAACCAAACAACAAACTCACCCCCACAAGATTTTCGACAAGGGGGTTGAACTTTTTGAAAAAGGAAACTTTGTTTCTGCACAGAAGCATTTTCAAGAATTTGTTCAGGTTTCACAATCCAACGAACTTCACCTTAAGGGCGAAGCCGAATTTTACTATGCCCTTTGCGCAATAGAACTTTTTAATCAGGATGCAGAATATCTAATTCGCTCCTTTATAAACAACTATCCTGATAATCAAAAGGTAAACCTTGCTTTCTTTGAGTTGGCAAAGCTCCGCTATCGCGAGCATAAGTTTAATGATGCAATCTATTGGTTTAAACAAACCAATAAAAACGGATTGGATTTTGAGCAAAAAGCAGAACTACTCTTCAAAATGGGATACAGCCATTTTATGCTGAATGAATTGGACGAGGCAAGCAGAGCATTTTTTGAGGTAAAAGACACCAAGAACAAATACTCATCGCCCGCAACATACTACTACTCGCATATTGCCTATACTCAAAAAAACTTGGCCACAGCCCTTAAGGGTTTCCAAAAGTTGGGCAACGACGAAACCTTTGCCCCGCTTGTTCCCTACTACATCACTCAAATTTACTACATGCAAAGAGAGTACAGTAAAGTAGTTGACTATGCTCCGCCAATCCTCGAAAATGCAACGCCAAAACGTGCTCCTGAAATAGCTCGGTTAATTGGCGAATCGCTATACCGGCTCAGAAGATATGATGAAGCAGTTCCTTTTATTGAACAGTTTGTTGAGAAAGCAACCTCGCTAACCCGTGAGGATAACTACCTAGTGGGCTTTATTTACTACCGAAACGGTAAACAATCCGAAGCCGTTAAGTTTCTTGAACGTGTTGCAACCGAAGACGATACCCTTAGCCAGAATGCATATTACCATTTGGCCGATTGCTACCTTAAAAATGATGATAAAGCAAAAGCCCGTCAGGCTTTCTCCATGGCCTCAAAGTATAACTTTGATATGGAAATTAAAGAGGATGCTCTTTTTAACTTTGCCAAAATAACATTCGAAACGCTTTACAATCCTTTCAACGAAGCCATTGATGCGTTCCACTCATACATCGAACTTTTTCCAAAAAGTCAGCGAATCGATGAGGCGCACAGCTACTTAGTCTTAGCATATACCAGCACCAAGAACTACAGGGAAGCACTTATCTCACTTGATAAAATAACAAACAAAGATGCCTCTATCAGGCAGGCCTATCAAAGAGTTGCATTTTATAGAGGTATTGAACTTTTTCAGAACCTGAACTTTACCGAAGCTATTGAGAAGTTTACCCTATCGTTAAAATATCCTGAATACAACAAATCGCTATCGGCACTTGCGCTCTACTGGAGAGGTGAATCATACTATCGTATTGAAAACTTTGAACAAGCAGCAAACGACTATAACCAATTCCTGCTCACGTCCGGTTCATTCGATCAATCTGAATACAAAATGGCTCACTACAACTTAGGCTACACGTATTTTAAGCTAAAAAACTACGATGATGCCATTGTATGGTTCAGAAAGTATGCAACACAAAACCTTAACAACAATACAGCATATTTAGGCGATGCTTACAACCGCATTGCTGACTCGTACTTTATCCTCAGAAGGTACTGGGTTGCCCTTGATTACTACGAAAATGCAATTAAAGTCAACACCATTGACGTTGATTATGCAATCCTTCAAAGAGGAATTGCCTTTGGATTGGTTGAAAGACCCCAGAAAAAGGTAGAATCGTTGCTTAGCTTGGTTGAAAACCACCAAGAATCAGATTTTATGGACGACGCTCTGTTTGAACTTGCCGAGACCTATCTTTCAATGGGTGAAGCAAACAGCGCAATTCTCTACTACGATAGAATAAAAGAGGATTACCCCGGTAGTTCCTACTTTGTTAAAGCACTGGTTCAGTTAGGCATTGCTGCTTACAACAAGAACGATTCCGAAAACGCAATGAGTTACTACAAAAGAGTTGTTGAAGAGTTTCCCGGATCGCCAGAATCTAAAAATGCTTTAATTGGTATAAGAAATATCTATGTTGATAATGGAAACGTTAACGACTACTTCACATACGCATCAAGACTTGGAAGTTTGGGCAATGTTAGCATGGCCGAAAAGGATTCGCTTTCGTACATTGCAGCAGAGCGAATTTATATGAGCGGCAACTGCCAAAAAGCTTTGCAAAACCTTTCACAGTATATTGAGGAGTTTCCCAAAGGCAACTTCATACTGAATGCGAACTACTACATGGGCGATTGCTACTACAAAACCAATCAATTTGACAATGCCCTAACCGCATTCAACCAAGTGGTTCAGAAACCCAAGAACCCTTTTACCGAGCAAACACTCCTAGCAGCAGCATCAATATACATGCAGCAAAGCAAGTATGCAGAGGCTTACGAGATGTATAGCATGCTTGAATCCCTAGCCGACTTAAGATCAAGTTTACTCGATGCCCGGCTTGGAATGATGCGATCGGCCCAAAAGTTGAACAACCATCAACAGGTGGTTGAAACTTCAGCAAAAGTTCTTATTACCGAAAAACTCCCCAACGAAATTGAAATTGAGGCTAGGTTCAGCAAAGCTAAGGCTCTGGTTGAACTCGATCGCCTTTCCGACGCTTTTAATGAATTTGCAATGGTATCAACCAACCTAAAAACCAAACAAGGTGCTGAGGCTAAATATCGCATGGCAAAAATATACTTCGACAGGGGTGAATTTGATAAAGCCGAAAAGGAGATATTTAATTTTGCAGAAAAGAATACTCCTCACCAGTACTGGCTAGCCACTAGTTTTATCCTGTTAGCTGATGTTTACATTGCAAAAGACGACTTTTTTCAAGCCAAAGCAACCCTACAGAGTGTAATTGATGGGTATGGCACTACAAACGACGGTATAATTGACACAGCTTCTAATAAACTAACCAATTTAGTTAAGGCTGAAAAGGAAAAACAACATGGAGCAAATGCCAATGATACCATCAACATTCAATGGAACTAATTACAGTACACTGAAAAAGCAAGTCCAGAAATATGAACAAATCAATCATCATACCCATAGCATCTCTTGCCCTGATAGTATTTTGCGCAAACAAAATAACAGCTCAGGACAACAAGTTAACGAAGGAGGTTCAAGTAGTTAGGCCCTACGAGCCAACAATATCTGACGCATTTAAAATAAATGAGTTACCTCGGTTAGAGGATACAATTAGGATTTCGCCCTCATTTATGTACAATTTAACCATGCGCCCAGTTTTAATAAATTTCGAGGTCAATCCTATTCCCGCAGCACGCATGGTTGCCGAACCCCTAACGAGAATTAGCCGTGGATATGCTAAAGTTGGCCTAGGGAACTATGCATCGCCTTTGGCCGAGCTTTACTACTCCAACGAAAGATCGGAGGATTACTCCTACGGAGTATGGCTTAAGCACAGATCATCCTTTGGCAATATTAAGTTAGATAACAACCATAAAGTAGATGCTAACTACTACAGAACAAATCTTTCTGCATACGGTAAACGCATCTTTAAAGAATCAGCGCTTAACGGGAGCATTGCATACAATCACTTTGGCTACAGCCTATATGGATATGACACCTTAGCAATTGCCCCACCAATACCCGAATCTCCAGAAAGCCAAGCACAGAGAAACTTTAACCTTGGATTAAGCTATAACTCAACGTATAGCGACTCAACCCATATAAACTATGCTGTAAGTACAAGGTTCGATCATTTTTCTGATAAATTTAGCACACAACAAAACAGTTTTTACCTTGGTGGCAATATCGACAAGTATTTTCGGGTTGAAAAAATTGGTGGTACAGTAGAATTCACCCATCATATCAACAGCGAGAACTTATCACCAAGCAATAGTAGCATATTCACATTCTCACCTTGGGTAGGCCTATTTGCAAAGCAGTGGAGGGCTAAAGCTGGCGTAAGGGCTACATTCGATACAAACGAAAAGGGCACGCAATCACATTTCTTCCCTATAGCACATCTATCGTACGATATTATAAGCAACTACGTTATCCCCTACTTTGAGTTTAGCGGCTATTTAGAGGATAATCACTATGCAAAAATTTTAAATGAGAACCCATGGGCAACACCAGGTCAAAATGTTTGGAATGCCAGCCACAAGTTTATTATGAAAGGTGGAGTAAAGGGGAACATGAGTCCAAGGCTAGCCTATAACATTTCAGCAAGTTTCTCGCTGGTTGATAGTGCCCACTTTTTTGTAAACAACCTTAAACAGCCTGAAGGTTATTTTAACAATACATTCGATGTTGTTTACGATAATATCAGAAAAAAGGACTTTCTGGGAGAGCTAACCTTTGCCCCTACAACAAATATCAAAGTTTTTGCTCTGGCTCAATATACTGCATATAATATGCAAGAAGAAGATAAGCCATGGCATATGCCTAATTTTGTAGCAAAAACCACAATTTGGTATAGCCTACAAAACAAGATTGTTTTGAAATCGAGCATATACTACGAAGGTAAACGAGACATAAAACTCCAAAACCTCTCAAGCACTCAAATTGATGGTGTTTTTGATATTAACCTTGGGATTGAGTATCGATACAACAAAAGAGCATCAGCTTTTATTGATATCAATAATCTAACTGCAAACCGTTACCATGTATGGTATCTTTACCCTGCACAAAGGTTTCAGGTAATGCTAGGGGTTACTTACGCACTTTAAGTCAAAGTTTTATTCTAACCCTACTTCAATCATAATAATTGGTTGAGGGCAAATTCATTTTTCATGGATTGGTCTAAAGGGGTTTTTGTGGCCTTTATTAGGAGAAAGATTACCTATTGTAGCTTTTAAAAATACAGCCTAACTTTTTGTCGTTAATTTTTTGATTATCAACATGATATATTATTAGATTAATGCGAAAATAAATCAAAAATACTATGGAAAATTCATTAAAATTTGCTACTTTTGAAAGTTAAACTGAACTTACGTTAAATTATTGATATTCAGCAACATAATAAATTTGCTGTTTAAAATATTATAGAAAGTAGCAAAATGGAGAATTTGGATAACGAGAAGTTGATAAACAACCCTGCCGTTGAAGGCGAGCATTACTCAGCGGATAGTATTCAGGTGCTTGAGGGCTTACAAGCAGTAAGAAAACGACCTGCAATGTACATTGGCGATACAGGCGTAAGAGGCTTGCATCACCTAGTTTACGAAGTAATCGATAACTCAATTGATGAGGCTCTTGCCGGTTACTGTAGCAGAATAGATGTAACCATAAACGAAGACAATTCAATCACCGTAGTTGACGATGGAAGAGGAATCCCGGTTGACTATCACGAAAAGGAGAAAAAATCAGCCCTTGAGGTTGTAATGACGGTTCTGCACGCTGGTGGAAAATTTGACAAAGGATCATACAAAGTATCAGGTGGATTGCATGGTGTGGGGGTATCATGCGTTAATGCGCTTTCAACAAAACTCGTGGCCGAAATTCATCGCGATGGTAAAATATGGATGCAGGAGTACAGTAAAGGAGCGGCTCTTGAGCCTGTAAAGGAAATTGGCAGCACCGATAAAACAGGAACAATTATAACATTCAAACCCGACGATACTATCTTTAACCAAACAATCGAATACAACTTCGAAATTCTCTCGTCGCGACTTCGAGAACTATCCTTCCTAAACAAAGGGATTTATCTTTCCGTTACCGACAAGCGTGAGTTCGAAGAAAATGGTAATGGCAACACATATCGCTCTGAGGAGTTTCATTCAGAGGAAGGATTAAAAGAGTTCGTTGAGTATCTTGACTCTAACCGAGAATCGCTTATAGATAACACCATCTATATTGATTCAAACAAGAACCAAATGCCCGTTGAGGTTGCAATGCAGTATAACACCTCATTCTCCGAGAATATACACTCCTACGTAAATAATATCAACACAATTGAAGGAGGTACTCACCTAACAGGCTTTCGAAGAGGACTTACCCGTACCCTAAAGAAGTATGCAGATGAATCGGGAATGCTCTCCAAGCTAAAGTTTGATATTAGTGGTGATGATTTCCGCGAGGGATTAACCGCAATTATTTCTGTTAAAGTTCAGGAGCCTCAGTTCGAAGGACAAACTAAAACTAAACTTGGAAACTCCGAAGTTAGTCTTGCTGTAGATCAGGCGGTTAGCGAGGCTCTGGCCAACTACCTTGAAGAAAACCCAAAGGATGCCCGCACAATAGTACAAAAGGTTATCCTTGCAGCTCAGGCTCGACATGCCGCTCGTAAAGCTCGCGAATTGGTTCAACGAAAAACAGTTCTTTCCGGTTCGGGCTTACCCGGAAAACTATCCGATTGCTCAGAGAGAGACCCAGCCCAAACTGAAATTTTCCTTGTTGAGGGCGACTCGGCAGGCGGAACGGCCAAGCAAGGGCGCGATAGGAGATTTCAGGCAATTTTACCACTACGTGGTAAGATATTGAACGTTGAAAAGGCCATGCTGCATAGAATTTTCGAGAACGAAGAGATAAAGAATATGTTTACAGCCTTTGGTGTTTCCATAGGTACCGCAGAGGATAGTAAAGCCCTTAATCTCGAAAAGATCCGATACCATAAAATCATTATCATGACGGATGCCGATGTGGACGGTAGCCACATTGCAACACTAATTATGACCTTCTTCTTCAGATACATGAACGACCTAATTAACGAGGGATATCTTTACATTGCAACACCCCCACTTTACCTTATTAAAAAGGGTAAAGAGGAACGATACTGCTGGACTGAAGACCAACGTATCCAAGCTGTTGAAGAGCTAGGTAAAGGAAGAGAGGGATCTGTACATATTCAACGCTACAAAGGTTTGGGAGAGATGAATGCCGAACAGCTGTGGGAAACAACCATGAACCCTGAATCGAGGCTACTACGTCAGGTTACTATTTCGAGTGCTGCAGAGGCCGACAGGATTTTCTCAATGCTAATGGGCGAAGAAGTACCCCCAAGGCGCGAATTTATTGAGAAACATGCTAAATACGCCAAAATTGACATTTAATTTAATCACAAAAAAAGGGAACCAATTGGTTCCCTTTTTTTGTATCTTATTATCTATTTGCCAATTACTGGTGGGAGGACCTCCAACTGATGCCTTCGCTCAATAGTTCCATCAGGTTGATAAATCCATGCAGGCCCCTGCTGTACCCCTTGCCTAAAATAAATGCGAGCAGCAATGCTGCCATTAGGGTAAAAGGTGGTCCAAAAACCTTCGGCTTTTCCATTTACATAACTACCAACAAGATTCAAATAACCTTCCTCAGCAAAAAAAGTCCATGCTCCAACCGATTTACCACCCCTATAGGCTCCATGTTGCTTTAGGTTACCATTAGAGTGGAAAAAACTCCATATTCCCGAAAATTTTCCTTGCTCAAAATTTCCTCTGCTATATAAATTTCCATCGGAATAATAGCTAATCCACTCCCCTTCTCTTGCATTATCAGTAAACTTCCCCTCTTCGGCAAGCTCTCCATTGGGATAAAACTCCTCATATTGTCCACTCAGCTGCCCATTATCATAGTGCGAAATATTCATTACTACACCATTCTCATAGTACCCAATTACCTTACCCTTAATAATGCCTTTTGCATAATAAGTAACTCTCTGAAGATTACCGTTTTTATAGTAAGTGTAAAGGCTATCATTATACTCGTTGTCAAGCTTAAACCCTTTATAGTTTATGCTTCCATTGTCATGGTAAGATTCCCATGGACCATTTAAGGTATCGCTTTTATAACTGGCAATTAGTAATACAAGCCCCTCTGGCGAGTATACCTTTGAAAGCCCATTTAGCTTACCATTAGCGTAATTACTTTCCGAATCAATATTTCCGTTTGGGTGATAGGTTACTAACTTATCTTTTAGCAAACCATTCCTATAGGTTCCCGATTGGAATAGTGAACCATCGTCTTTCCAAATTTTGAATTGCCCACTTTTTTTCCCTTTTGAATACCTATACATACTCTGCCTAAACCCATTTCTGTAATAGTTTGTCCACAGGCTATCAGGCATGTTATCAATATAATAACCTTCCTGCATAATGGTTCCCTCGGGATAATAAAAATAGTATGGTCCACGCTTTATGGTGTCACCATTCTCAGTGTATGCCTGAAATTTTTCCTGGATAGTCCCGTCTGAATAGTAGCGCTCCTCAAAAACAACAACTTGCCCATAACCCAAGAGGGATATCAATAACAGTACTATTGATGTGTATAATTTAATCAGAAGCATGTTGTTTTTACAGCAGCCTAGTATAGGCTATTCTATATCAATAACAATTTGGGCTCCCTCCAATGCAAATCGGGCCCCGTAGTCAACAATAACCGCAAGGGCGTATTTGCCTGGAGCAAGTTCTCCTTTGGGAAGTTCAATGGTAACGTTGCGCGTCATCTTTGGATATGTTTCAACCTCTAGCGAGGGGAATTGTTTCTCTTCGGAGGTGTTAATATCCGATGCTATTAGATGAACCTTACAAGTAGTTACCTTATCACCAAGATTATCAATGGTTGCAGAAAATTGTCTAATTGTATCATTAACAGTAGTTACCTCTATTAAATTGGTTACTTTTAAAGAATGGTTTTTATTGCTACTAGGTGATTGGTAAACTGTAACACCAATCCTTCCACTAACCATTACTCCAGCACCAAGCGCTTTATCAGCATCCCACGAGGTTTGTTCTCGTATTGGCTGCACGTAAAGCATCGACCACACAGCTCCATACTCATCACCGGGCACAAGCATGGTTACCTGAACAGGCAACTGCTCGCCAGGATTTAACTCAAAAAAACTGGGATTTATGTTTAACCAGTTGGCAGCAGAACGGCGAGTTGTATTCGGGGGCATTATTTGCCTTTTACCATCGCTCCCTGGTAAAAAATCAGAAATTGATACGATGAAAGAAACTTTCTTGTTGCTGTGATTTTTTACATTTACAACCTTTGTTTGATTATCACCAGGTTCAGCATTAAAATCGAGCCTAACAGGGGCTACCTCAAAATCCTGAGCAAAGGTTATCGAACTAAAAAGGATAAGCGCTGTTAGCGAAAAAAGATATATAAAGTTGCTTCTCATAGAGCATGGATTTTAAAAGTTGTTGTTGTGAATGGCAAATATAGTGCAAAAAACTAATAATTGATTGCTAACACAATCGTTTGTTGTTCAATTTTCATTATATTCTATAGGCTTTACTAAAGTATGCCCATTGTAAATAGTTGATTAACCCTTTTGTTTAATTCACTGGAATGTTAAATTCGAAGTTTTATCAAAAAAATAACCAAAAATAGATTTTTTGACTAATTTTGAGTTATACAACATACTAAAACAGATGATTGTGCAACATACTAAAATAAAATCCTACCTCTTTTGTTTTCTGCTTGTCGTTTTTACCTCAATTTTTGCATTTGGCCAACAGATTACACTACTACCTAAAGAAAAGCAGGATGATGTTGATCGATATTTAGAACTGGTTAATCGCTACAAACAAGCTAACAATCTGGAGCAATCTATTTTTTACATAAACAGGGTAGCTTTTACTTATTGGGAAAATGGCGGCTTACGAGAAGCTGTAACCTACTTCCTCGAATCAGTTCCCCTAAATGAAAAGGTAGGTAACTACAACGATATTAAAGCAATATATAGCAACATAGGACTTATATATACTGACCTGGAGCGATTTGACTTAGCCCTGGAAAATTTCTATAAAAGTTTAGATGCTCGCCGGAAATTGAACGACAAATCGGAGATTGCTGCTGGTTTAATTGATGTTGCGTACATACACGGAGCCCTAAGACAACACGATAAAGCAATCCCATTGCTTGCAGAAGCATTAGAATTATCGCGATCACTTGGAAACTCAAGGCTAACCTTTACCTGTTTAAGCCTTCTTGGCTATAACTACGACAGAACTGGTAATATTACCAAGGCACAAGAGATGAACAAGATGCGAATGGAAATAGAGAAACTTTTAGCATTGGAACAAGCTAAAGGAGAGTATGAAGGAGAGTTAACAAAAACTGAAACTAAGGTTGTGCGCGGAGAAGCTGAAAGAATTGAGCAGGCATTGAAGATGGAACTGCAAAAACTAAGGGCACAAACAACCCGCGACTCTTTGGGATTTGTTGTTCAATCAAAGCAGGATTCGCTAAAACAAGCCGAACAAATTTCGCTGCAAAGAGCACAGGAAATTGAACTTTTAGAAAAGGTTAGGGAAAATCAGGAGTTAGCGCAAAGAGAATCTGATGCACGCGCACAAGCCCAACTGACCGTCATCTACTCTGGCGCTGCGGGGCTTTTTCTTCTCTTACTGCTTTCCCTTTTTATCTATAAGGGATATCGCGATAAACAGAAAGCAAATACACAGCTCAGCCATCAGAATGAGAAAATTCAGAAACAGAGTGACCAGATCCAGAAACAAAACGAGAATATTAGCAAAAGTATTAACTATGCACAGGGTATTCAAAAAGCACTTTTACCTTCTCAGAAAAACCTTGAACAGTACTTTACCGAATCATTCATCTACTTTAAACCTCGCGATGTGGTTAGTGGCGACTACTATTGGTTTAAACCCATACCCAGCGAGAATGGTAAATTCAATATAAAAACCGATAAGTTTGCTATTTCTGCCATCGACTGTACGGGGCACGGTGTACCCGGTGCTTTCCTTTCGATGATTGGTTATAATCTTCTTGATGAAATTATTGAGAAGGGTGTGCATAAACCCGGCCGTATTCTACAAGAGTTGAATAGGGGTATTCGTAAAGCATTAAGGCAGGACGAAACCGACAATCGCGACGGTATGGACATGGCACTTTGCCTGTGGGATCCCAAAACCAAAACCATTGAATTCTCTGGGGCAAAAAACCCCCTAGTTTACATATCAAATGGTGAGATAAACAGGATTAGAGGCGATAAAGAATCGATTGGTGGGGGCAACAACTTCGACCAAGAGTTTACAACACACAAAATAACCGTTGATTCTACAACATGGATATACATGTTCTCCGATGGATTTATCGATCAGTTTGGAGGTAATGATGGCAGGAAGTTTATGATAAAAAACTTTACAGAATTACTGCACCATATTCATGAACTTCCGGCATGCGAACAGCGTGAGATACTGAAAATTACTTTTAACGAATGGAAAAGACAGGAGTATCCGCAGGTTGATGACGTTTTAGTTATGGGTTGCAAACTTGAAGCCTAACTCCATAGTAGAGCATAACCCAAACCCAAAACCTTATCCCTTGCTCATTGCATACATCTATATGTATTGAACATTCGACCAGCTTTTTCGTTAATTCCTCAATAATAGGGCTAAAATTGCCAAAAAAAAGTTCAATCCTATTGTAATACTTAATTTTTCAGCTAATTTTACTCTAAGAATTTTAAGTTATGCAATAATTGCAACTAAATTACTAACCAAACAAATAGAGAAATGAAAAAATTAGTACTTGGAGCAGCAGTGCTGCTATTTGCCCAAATGGGCTTTGGACAAGCGGTTAATGAATCGGCTATTATCCCAGTTTCTGTTACCCTAAATGCAGTTTCAAGGTTAAACGTTGAATCTGGCGGTAATATTAAATTTGTATTTACCTCAATCAATGATTACAATACAGGTTTTTCTGGAGAAACTGCACCAATTTACAGAACAACTGTTAGCGTTGCATCCTCAAGAAACTTCTCCGTTAACATGTATTCTGAAGCTGCAAACTTTTTACCTACCGATAATGCTGCTAATACTCTTGCCATTGAGAACTTAGAGTATCAACTTGATTGGACAGGTACTGCAGCAGTTCCTAACACATACGCTAGCGTATGGGCTCAAATGGCTAGTACATCTACTGCTATTATTGACAACACAACTGATGGCGATGGTGGCTTAGCGGGTGATGGTACAGCTAACCGCTTTGAAATTTGGTGGAGAATTGGCACAACACTTAATAGCGAGGGTACACTGTTAAGTCAAGGTAACATTGCCGCTGACCACTATGTTGCTAATATTTTTATTGAACTTACAAACTAATCCCCTAATCTATACATAGGGTTTAAATTAATAAGTGAGCCAAAAAAACTTGACTCACTTATTAAGTTTGCCCAAATTATGAGAATCCTTAAGTACCTTCTTATATTACCATTACTTGCTATTACCTCAATTATTAATGCCCAAGATCCATCAGGAAGCATAACAATTATTGGGGGGAGTAGTGTTAATTTTTACGTTAACTCACTAAAAAAATGGGATGAAGGTATAACATTAGAGGGATGGTCGAGGATAAGACTAAGGTTTGACGATCCAGCACCGGTAACCACATTAGGTTGGGCACTCAATGTGAAAGCAGAAACACTTGGCATTATCTCTGATAGTGGATCCAGTGACATGGATTTAAATACCTTAGAAATTAGAGCTATTAGTATTGATGTGATAAGCGGCTCGTACACTGGAACAGCAACTCCTCAAATGGTGGCCCTTAACAATAACTACATTGAATTACTATCAGATACCCAAATTAGTAATGTTGACCTAATTGTTACAATTAGCTATGATTTGGGAACCAAATTAACAAATAAACTCCTTGCAAATGAACCTGGGTTTTATTTTGTTGATTTAAGGTTCCAGTTGATTTCAGATGATATATAGCACTACAGAATAAAATTGATGATGCCCTTTAAAAAATATATATCGATCATCATCCTTTACCTTTCGATTATACTTCCGCTTAAGGGCTATAGTCAATACTTCCTATACAACACTGAAACAACTAACATCGATCTATCCTTCCTTAAAGAAAGCGTTGAAACAGAATCAAACAAATCATTTTTCAACGTTATTACAATTAAAAATAACGGACTTAAATCCGAGTCCTTTACTCTCAACATTAGCGTTCCTCAAGGATGGAAAGTTTTGGGGGAAGAGCAAAAAGAAATTTTTATAAATCCAAACGACTCAATAATCATTCCTTTAAGAGTATCTACTCACGGAAAGGTAAAGGGAGATATTGGGTATTCCGTAATTGCATCGATTACCGACTCACGCGGGAGTACGATTAAGAATGAGTACTGTTTTGTTAAAATAAAGTCGAGAGAAGACCTAAGGGTCTCAGTACCAATTGGATCAAACTATTTTGATCAAAGAACAGGGCTTTCGAACTTCTCTGTGGATATCTCAAACAATGGTAATAAAGAAGAACTTGTTAATATCCATCTTAACCTGGATAAAGGAATTGGTTTGGGTGATGCATTTTTAGAAGATTTTTCATCTGACATTACGGTTCCTCCATACACTGATACTACACTATTTTTTTACGTTAGGCTCAAAACCAATTTTATTGAGGGAAAGGATTCGTATAGGCTGCTTTTTCGCGCCGAGACTCCATCAAAAAAATTTTCGCAGTCAGTATGGTTCCGATCTTTAAACAGCAACTACCTCAACTATATCCCTCCAACCGATAAAATTGCTATTATTGAATTCACAGCCCAAGGGCTTATGAGTGAGGGAAGAGAGCCTAACTATGTGCTATATCTTCAAGGTAAAACACTATTAAAAAACAACAACAACTTATACTATCAGTATAGAAATCTTTCGTCCAAAAGATCTGAAGACTTCTATAAGTATAACCATATGTTTATTGGGTTCAATTATAAAAAATGGAATTTTGAGGTTGGCGATTCCTATAAGAATCAGGAAACTTCTCTTTACGGACGAGGTGTTACTTTGGGTTATAGAGGTACAAATTTTTATGCAAATACCATTGCAAATAAAAATACAAGAAATGATGCAGATAACTTTGGTTTTTTTACTGGATATCGTTTTGCTAAATCATCATACAACTTAGGGTTACTATACAACAACAATCGGCAAAGAGAAATAGAATCCATCATTGCCACAATTGAGCCAAAGTTTAAGATTGGGAAACACTCAGTAAGCTTACTTTTAGCAGCAAACCCCCTTAAACAAAATATTGATGGACAGAATAGTCATTTTGAATACAGTTCGGAGCTAAGGTATAGTTCAAATATTAATAAACTCAGAAATTCTTTCCGATTACGCTATGCTACCCCATTTTACTATGGCAATTACAAGGGAAGATTAATGGGAACTCTTAATTCCTACTACGAAATCAACACAACGAATAGAATTAATTTTTTCGCCATTATAAATAATAATGTCAAACCTGTTACCCGTAATGATTTTTTACTGTACGAAAATCGCAATAATAACCTTAATACCAGATTACTTCACAGTTGGGACATAACCCCAAAACTAAATCTATACTACGGACCAAGCTACGAACGGTATCAAAAAAATCAAATAGTTAGTGACAACCCACTGGCAAACGATTTTATTTCACAAACCGCAGGTTTGCTTATGGGTTCTCGTTTTAGATTTGATGATCCATATACAAGCTTATCGCCAAGAATTACCATTGGGAATGTTAGTATACAAGATTTCCCAAAAATTTATGGAAATAACATGGGTGTTTACGACGGGTTAAAGAACTACTTTATATACTATCTTGATATAAACTTTAGAGCAAGAAAATGGTACTTTGTTGCCTCGTATGAATCTGGCCCAAGAAATATTTATTCCCAATTCAACTATTTCTTCATTGGGCGTACTACCCGTACACTAAGATTAATGCCCTCATACAATGCTTTTTTGTACAAAGATGTCATGCATTTGGATGCCCGTGTCTCCTTTAGTAATGACATGATCCTTAAAAATTCATACATAAATACATCACTACTCTTTACCTGGTATATGCCGCGATACTGGAGTTCATTTGCGAATGCATACTATACAATTTCCAACAGAACTACAAGTAGCGGTGTTGAGGCATACCAGAGTTTATACCTTGAAGCTGGTATACGAAAAGAACTTAATTTTGCTCACCCAAGAGTAAGCTACCACAACTTAAGTATTATCCTTTTTAAAGATATCAATGGGAACTATAAACAGGAACCTAATGAACCTGGAATTAGAGATGTAATTGTAACACTAATTAAAGAAAGAACCCTTAATGAAGAAGACATACCTGGCGATGTTGGTAATATTGAACTAATGAGCAATTATCTTGGTAAGGTAGAATTTACTGACATTCCTAATGGTATTTATAAAGTTCAGTTTACCCCCATAGGAAAAGAAGTTGGAACTTTCACTAAATCAACAGAAGAACTAACCATCAATCTTAAGCAAAATACTACTGAATTCTTCCCTTTCGTTGAAAAGAATAAGGTGTTTGGTAAAATTGTCCTTAACCGCAGCCGTTTATCCGGTTTAGGAAAAATTGACCTGTCCAATGTCCGATTAACAGCCACCGATAGCCATGGACGATCTTTCTCAACCCTAACAAATGGAAATGGAGAATTTACCCTGTTTGCACCCATTACCGATGAATATATAGTAAATATCAACAATATATTCTACGAAAACTTCGATTTGAGGCAGAACAACTTTGTTGTTCAGTTTAATGGATACAAACAGTTTGAGGTGAACTTTGTGTTTGACGAAAAGGTGCGCCGTATTAATTTTGCAGCTACCGATTCTGACCTCAGATCAGGCATACAGCAGGTCCGTCGTACAACAATTTCAGGAACAATAAAGGATGCAAATACTCAGCAACCCGTTAGAGCCAAGGTTAATTTAGTTAATACCCGTACCAATGCTGTTTCTACTTCGGCCAACTCAAGTGCAACCAGTGGTGAATACACATTGAGTTTTATTGCAGGCGATAACTATTTGCTTGAAGTGATTGCGGATGACTACTGGTACCTATCAGAAAATCTAGTACTTGAGCAAATAACCACCTTTATGAACATTAGTAGAGATGTTCTGCTAAAACCAGTAACCGTTGGATCGAGCATAGATCTTAACATACGCTTCGGAATAAATAGTTCGTTCCTAGCTCCTGAATCCGTTGCCGAGCTGAATCGTCTTATCCGTCAGCTTAAGGATAACCCAACCGTTCGCCTTGAACTTCAAGGTCACTGCGATAACCTAGAGGCACTTAAGCAGCCTGGTATTGCCCTTGAACGTGCAAATACGGTAGGTAAATATCTGGTTGAGAATGGTTTTAGCAACTTTGAACTTAAGAGTATGGGTAACACAAATCCTTTAACTAACGAAGAAACCGAGGAAGGTCGTTCACAGAATAGAAGGGTTGGGGTTATGGTGTTGAGTAGATAGTGAAGAGTTGAAAGTGAAAAGTGAAAAGTTGGAAGTGAAGAGTTGGAAGTGAAGAGTTGGAAGCCTGCCTGCCGAAGGCAGGTGAAGAGGGTAATTAGGTGTTAAAACCAATAATCATATTCCAGTGTTGATTAAGTTGCCATCATGCTGAGCGAAGTCGAAGCATGGATGTGATCCAACCCTTAGACTCCCCTTCGACTTAGCTCGGGGTGACTGTCAGTCTGAACTTGAGAATAAACAAAGCGACCGAGCTTAGCCAAACAGTATTGACTCTTATTTAAACAAGAAAAAATGGTTATCCCTTTCTCAAAATACAATGGTACAGGAAAGGAGTTTATCATTATTGATAATCGTACGACAAAATTAAATCTAACCTCACAGCAGATTGTCCAACTCTGCCATAGGCAACTTGGTATTGGAGCCGATGGTATATTGCTGCTTGAGAAAGACTCCTCATCTGACTTTAGCTTGCGTAACTACAACTCTGATGGCAACGAGAGTAAAATATACGGGAATGGAGGCAGATGTATTGTAAAGTTTGCAGAACTACTTGGAATTGTTGAAAATAAAGCAAGTTTTAGTAGCATTGATGGCAACCATGAGGCAATAGTGCTTGATGAAAACACCGTACGATTAAAAATGAAGCAGGTTGATGAAATAATTAATTCCGATGATTATTACATTATTAATACAGGTTCATTCCATTATGTTCAGTTTGTGGTTGAAACAGACTACATTGACGTAAACTATCAGGGCAAGGTTATCAGCGATTTATACCAAACTCAGTATGGTGCGGTTGATGTAAGTTTTGCTCAATATACCCCGATGGGATTAAGGTAAGAACCTATGAGCATAGGGTTAAAGCAGAAACTCTTGCAAGTGGTTCTGGAGCCATAGCTACTGCCATTGCGGCTAATCATTGGTTCAAAGAAAAGCATAACACCTATTCTATAATAGCACTTGGAGGTATTCTAAAGGTTAGTTTCGATAAAATTTCCGACAGTCAATACCATAATGTTTGGTCAGAAGGGCCTGTTAGTCATATATTTGATGGGAGCATAAACCTGGGATAATCACTAACACACTTCTTCCTAAACTAAAATGTTAGTATATCACGAGAAAAACTCCTTGCCAAGGAATCAATATCTTTGTACTTTTACGGAATAAACAAAAACCTTGAAATGAACATTGCAATTATTGGCTATGGCAAAATGGGGCACGAAATTGAGGCCATTGCCATCGAAAGAGGGCATAAGGTTGTTCTTGCTATCGACAAGAATAATACCCATGAACTAAACCCGATTTTACTTAAAAAGGTTGATGTTGCAATTGAATTCACAACACCCGAAACAGCATTTAAAAATATTGAAACTTGTCTTAAAGCAGGAGTTCCAACTGTTTGCGGTACAACAGGTTGGTTAAACAGGTTAGAAGAGGCAAAACGAATTGCAGAACAGTATAACACAGCCCTTTTTTACGCATCAAACTACAGTATTGGGGTAAATCTATTCTTCAAAATAAATCAGTTGCTGGCAAGCCTTGCCAATAAACACTGTGAGTATGATGTTAGCATTGAGGAAATTCATCATACCCAGAAGAAGGACGCCCCAAGCGGAACAGCAATAACCATTGCACAAATTTTATCGAAAGAGTTAAATAGATACAATGACTGGTCGCTTCTGCCTGAGTTTTACGATGACAGAATTCCCATAAAAGCCATTAGAGAGGGTAATGTTCCAGGTACCCATTCCGTTTTTTTCGATTCGGAACAAGATCAGATTATCCTTACCCATAAAGCTAAAAACCGAAGGGGATTTGCCCTTGGCGCAATGCTTGCAGCGGAGTTTAGCCTCGACAAAAAAGGTTTTTTAACAATGGATAGCTTACTCAATGGGTGATAATTCGCCAAAAAGTGCTAAACTTACCACCAAAATTGTTGAGCTTTCAAAAATCAACCAATAACCAATGATGGAAAAAATTAAAGCATTCCTTAAGAACAGATACTTTCTGTTTGCAATTTCAACCTCTATATTCATTCTTTGGGTTATCTGGATTGGCAACTACTGGTTACTTCTAGGTCTGCCCATCTTTATCGATTACCACATAACCCGCAAGGTAAACTGGACCCCATGGAAAAAACGAGGGCAGAAAAAACGTAGCGCAATGGTTGAGTGGGTTGATGCCATAATATTTGCCGTTATTGCTGCAACACTCATCCGGATGTTTTTTATTGAGGCATACACCATCCCTACTTCCTCAATGGAAAAATCGATGCTTGTGGGTGATTACCTATTTGTTAGCAAGGTTAGCTTCGGGCCAAAACTACCGAATACTCCAATCTCATTCCCTTTTGCTCACCATACGCTTCCCTTTACAAAGGATACAAAATCGTATGTTGAATGGATAAAAAAACCTTACAAACGTTTGGCTGGTTTTGGAGATATTAAGCGCAACGATGTGGTTGTGTTCAACTATCCCGAAGGGGATACGGTAATTGTGCAGTTCCAATCGAACAGAAGTTACTACTCTGTAGTTAAGGAGATTGGGCGCGAAAGGGTTTGGCGCGAGTACGATGTAATTGCTCGACCAGTTGACAAAAGGGAAAACTACATTAAACGATGCGTTGCAATAGCTGGCGACACGCTTGTGGTTAAACACGGACAACTTTACATAAATGGTGAAAAACAGGAGTTAGTTGAAGAATTGCAGTATACCTACATCATTAGAACCAATGGTACTCCCATTAACTCAAAATTGCTCGATAACCTAAACATAGCAAAAGCCGACAGGTTTTTTAACCCTGCTGGTGGAATTTACGAAATGCCACTCACCACAGATGCATACGATAAGATAAGACAGTTTAACAATATTCACTCTGTCCTTAAGTACGAGAACACCAATTCGGCAATGATGACCAATGCCATTTTCCCTCACTCAACCAAGTTTGCATGGACTGAGGATAACTTTGGCCCGCTTTGGATTCCTAAAAAGGGAGAAACAATTGAGCTAACCCTCGATAACCTTCCGTTATACGAAAGGATAATTGATGTGTACGAGGAGAATAGTTTGTCTGTTAGCGATAGCACAATCCTAATCAACAACGAAGCAGTTTCATCCTATACTTTTAAAATGGATTACTACTTTATGATGGGCGATAACAGGCATAACTCAGCCGACTCAAGGTTTTGGGGCTTTGTTCCCGAGGATCATGTGGTAGGTAAAGCGTCGTTTGTTTGGCTTTCGCTCGATAAAGACAAACGATTTCCAGCAAATATCCGTTGGGACAGAGTGCTAAAAGGCATTAAGTAAAATACGTCATTGCGATACCGACGTTTTATGTCGGGAGAAGCAATCTGTAATTGCATTAAATTAGTTCAAAAAAAGTCGGCTTCGATAAACTCGGAGCCGACTTTTATTTTTACTTTACGAAAGTAACTCAAGTATCTTATCCTGACCTATAATACTAAGTGGGTTTGCGCTGTTCATAAACTCATCAGACAATAATTGTTTGCTCTCCTGTAACTTTTTTATCTTCTCTTCAACCGTATCAACCGAAATAAAACGATAAACAAAAACATTTTTATCTTGTCCCAAACGATGAGCCCGGGCTATAGCCTGATTTTCAACCGCTGGGTTCCACCATGGATCGAGTATTAGAATGTAATCGGCAGCCGTTAGATTAAGCCCTACTCCTCCCGCTTTAATGGAAATAAGAAAGATCTGAGACGATTGGCTATTCTGAAAATCATCTACTACCTGATTCCTATTTCGAGTTGAACCAATTAGCATCTGATAACCCACACCAATTTGCTTAACAAAATCTTCAATAATTCTTAGATGCTTTACAAACGAAGAAAATATAAGCACCTTATGGTTCTCATCCGCTAATGTTTGTATGGTTCTACATACCTCATCAAACTTACCCGATGAGTAATTTGCATATTCATCAATCATATCCGGGTGGTTGGCTATTTGCCTGAGCCTGGTAAGCCCCCTAAATATGGATATTGCCGAGTGTCCATACCCATTGCTCTCAATATTGTCGATAATATGATTACGGATCTCCGATTTCTCCTTTTCATAAATTGCTTTTTGCTCATCAGCAAGATTACAGTATACAACCTGCTCCGAAAGTTGGGGCAATTCTGGGGCAACATCCTTCTTGCTCCTACGGAGTATAAATGGTTTTACCAGTACCTTTAACTTTTGACGGACAACTTCATCGTTGTCATGTTCAATCGGGTTAATGTACTCATCCCGAAAAGTCTTAAAACTGCCTAGCATTCCTCTGTTTAAGAAGTTGAGCTGCGCCCATAAATCCGATAGAGAGTTTTCAATAGGAGTGCCGCTTAGACTTAAAAAGTGCTTGGCTTTTAACAGCATCGATGAACGGTAACCTTTACTCATCGGATTTTTAATGGCTTGACTCTCATCAAACACTACATAGTTGAAATGAATACCTTTTAAGAGTTCAATCTCGTTGCGCAGCACACCATAGGTTGTAATAACAATGTCGTGGCTGGTTAACCATTCTAATTGTTTTGTGCGGCTTGAGCCTACAAATTGATAAACTGAAAGACTGGGGGCAAACTTATTAATCTCACGTTGCCAGTTGAAGAGTAGCGAAGTTGGAACAACCAACAAGGAAGTCTTCCCCATTTGTGTTACCTCTCCAGTAGGGCTAATCTGAGTATTGCTATTGTTTTCCTTATCATAAAGCAAGACGGCAAGGGTTTGAACTGTTTTACCAAGGCCCATATCGTCGGCCAAGCAACCGCCCATGCCAAGTTCGTTAAGCATCTGGAGCCAAATTAAACCGACCTTTTGGTAATCCCTTAGCTTAGCGTTCAAGCCAATGGGAATAGTATATTGGGTATATGTTTTATACGCTTCAAACTTTTCCTTTAATTCCTTTGCATGTACGCTCTCAACTCCAGCCTGATTAATATACTCAAACGAAGGTTGTAAAACACTTAACTTGTCCCCATCGCTCTTGGCAATAACCAAAAGGGGCTTGTACTTAGCAAACCACTCCTCTGGGATTACAAAGATTTCACCATTTGGAAGAATATACTCCCTAATACCTTTTAAAATATTTTTGCGGAGAAGAATAAACGGAAAATGATAGTCCCGAAGTGTTATCATGCCGTAAACATCAAACCAATCGTTATTATACCTTGCCTTTAAATCGAGGTTAAAATGCTCAACATAATAGTTTGCACCATGCACCCTTTGCTCAACAAGAATATTATTTTCAGAGAGCAAATCGGCATTTCTATTTAACCACTCAATAACATCAAGTTCTGTTTGTACTGATGCTGGTATAAATTCGGCACCATTAGTGTTCTTTAATCCAATTTGGATTAAGAGTTGCTTAACCTCACTCTCCCATTCAATATCCCTTGTAAGACAAGAGAAACTGTATCCACCGTTAACGCTTAATATAACTTCATTCTGTGCAGCTGAATTTCCTAGGTAGTTTTTTGAATCATATTTGAAGTTGAGTAAAAGCGAAAGGGTTCCATTCAGCATTGGTTCAAGCATTAGCACTGCCCTTTTCTCTCGCTCTTTGGTAATAATCTCAAATCCATTGGCCTCAACAATACTATTACTATTGCGAATTGCTTTTAGAACAAAAGTTTCAAAATACTTCCTCTCAGCTGATTTGGGAATAGTAATATACTCTTTACTAAAAAATGGCATAAGCTTTTTAGCGTCGATATCGTTGAACCGTAAAACTCGCTTATCTAATCGAATCACGCAGGGCAGATAGCTAATTATAGATGCATTAGGGTTTTTTAATGAGAGTTTGCAACCATTACAAACAGCCTGTAAAGAATACTGAGTTTCGTTTTCATTTACCGAAAAACGAAAAATTGGTTTGGCAACTTGCTTACTATACTCAAGGCTCTGTTCAAGATAAAGATTATTAAACTTCTTATCCCTTAAAAAAACGGGGATATTCTCCTCTACAATTATATCGAAGCATTTTGCCACTCGCCGGTTCACATAGGATATTACATAGTCGCCAAATATTTGATCAGTACTAATCGCTTCAAAAAAATGGGCAATAGATTTATTGCGTTTCCCCAAAACTCGATACAAATTGCTGTCGCTTGTTTCATCGATAAGTTTTACTAACGCCCCTGCGCATTGTGGGAGTTTATCATTCCATTTGCTAAGGTTTTCAGGGAAGATGTTGTCAACAATACTAAAAATGCCACCTTCCCTGCTTATTATCCTTACTACGTGGGCTACCAAAACTGAACCCAAGTGCTTATGCTCCTGAAGCGATATAGCAAAGAAATCACCACTTTCATCCAATAAATAGTCAAACATAAATCACAAATATTCTATACGATAAATTTAGAGCAAATGGAAATCCTTCTCTCAGCTAGCAATAACTTCTCAACTAAACAACTCACAAAAGTAGTGCATTTATTGTGCTAAAAAAAGGGGCTAACTATCCTATTTTCTCAACCTCCTTTTAATCAAAACTAAAGAAATGTTGTTGATAAGTAGATAAGCAAACAATTGATTATCCATGAGAATATCTAATCAAACTTTACTAACTTTACAAACCTAAAGGCTCACAAAATGACACATTTAAAGAAAGGGGATAAGGCTCCACAGTTTTTTGGCGAAGACCAAAATGGCAATAATATCAGTCTTGAAAACCTAAAAGGCGTTAAAACTGTACTTTACTTTTACCCTAAGGATAACACACCCGGATGCACAGCCCAAGCATGCGATTTGCGCGATAACTATGATATGCTCCTAAGCAAAGGCTATAAGGTAATAGGCATAAGTGCCGATACGCAGCAATCGCACCAAAAGTTTATCGAAAAGTATAACCTTCCATTCCCTCTAATTGCCGATACCGACAAGCAAATTATTAAGCAATACGGCGTATGGGGACCCAAAAAATTCATGGGCAAAACCTACGATGGAATCAATAGAACTACCTTTATAATTGATGAGAAAGGGAATATTGAGGAGGTTATTGAAAAGGTAAAAACAAAAGAGCACACAAAGCAAATAGTATAAAGCAACGCAACACAAATTATGAGTAAAAATATGGAGAAAGAGAAAACCGATAAGATGAAAGAGGTGAATAAGGAGAAGATGAAAGCACTTCAACTTACAATGGATAAAATTGATAAGGATTTCGGCAAAGGCACCATTATGATGATGGGTGACAAAACCGTAGTTGATGTACCAACAATCTCTAGTGGATCCATATCGCTAAATCTGGCACTTGGCGTTGGTGGATATCCTCGCGGAAGGGTAATCGAAATTTTTGGACCTGAATCCTCGGGTAAAACAACCCTTGCAATACATGCAATTGCCGAAGCGCAAAAAAGTGGTGGCATTGCTGCCATAATTGATGCAGAGCACGCTTTCGACCGCTCTTACGCTGAAAAACTTGGCGTTGATGTTGAAACACTCCTTATCTCTCAACCCGATAATGGCGAGCAGGCTCTTGAAATTGCTGACCATCTAATTCGTTCCGGAGCAATAGATATTGTGGTTATCGACTCTGTAGCCGCTTTAACCCCAAAGGCCGAGATTGAAGGCGAAATGGGCGAAAATAAACTTGGGTTACAGGCAAGACTTATGTCCCAAGCCTTGAGAAAACTTACAGCCAACATTTCACGAACAAATACTTGCTGCGTTTTTATCAATCAGCTACGCGAAAAAATTGGGGTGATGTTTGGCAATCCTGAAACAACAACAGGAGGGAATGCACTCAAATTCTATTCATCTGTTAGGGTTGATATTAGACGAATTGCACAACTTAAGGATGGTGACGAATCGACCGGAAATAGAGTTAGGGTTAAGATTGTAAAAAATAAAGTTGCCCCTCCTTTCCGTAAGGCCGAATTCGATCTCATATTTGGTGAGGGAATATCACTTACTGGCGAGATCATTGACCTTGGAGTTGAACACAATGTGATTAAAAAGAGCGGATCGTGGTACAGCTATGGGGAAACTAAACTAGGGCAAGGACGCGAAGCGGTTAGGGCTCTATTACTAGACAACCCTGAATTGAGCAATGAACTTGAAGCTAAAGTAGTTGAGGCTATCTCCCCAAAATAGTTACTCCTTTAAAAAATTAAGAGTACAGCAGCAGTAATTGTTCGCTGTACTTTTTTTATGCTGCCCTTGCTATGGCACGAAATATGCATAAAGTAGTAGAAAATGAATAGCCATGAAAAAGCATTTCTTCTTCATACTTATACTTATCATTCCATTGATTTCAAGTAGTCAAAATGATAGTAGCAAATCAAACGCACCCAAATGGGCACAAAAAACTCCTAAATCGAACAGTAAAATTTTTGCCGTAGGCAAAGGCACATCGGCTAGTGCCGATGTTGCCTACCGAAAAGCGGTACTTGATGCCAATAAGATGCTTGCAGAAAGTGTAGGTTCTGTTGTAACCTCAAAAACAACAAGAATAATCTCTTCAGTTGAGAATGGGAATGCTGTAGAAAAAAAGGTGGAAGTTATCCGTAAAAGTGTAACAGCTAACCTTAAAGGGGTTGAACAAATTGACAAGCATCAAACCCAAGAAGGCGAAATATACATTGTCCATGTTTTATTGAGTATCCCCAATAAAGCAATCAGCAGATCAATTGTAAACGGTATTACTAGCGATAGCAGTTTGCTTGGTAAGTTAAGCAGTAGCAAAGCATATAAAGACCTATTATCTGAGGCAAATAAGTAATGGGTTAAGTTAAACTGGCAATAATTTCCTTTACCTTATCAACCTTTCTCTTAAGCAATTCAGGGCTTTTAGCCTCGGCAATAAACCTGAGATAAGGCTCTGTATTAGAGGGGCGAATATTGAACCACCAATCTGGGAATTCAACCCTGTAACCATCAAAATCAAAC
This sequence comes from Bacteroidales bacterium UBA5349, assembly GCA_002410065.1. Lineage (GTDB taxonomy): Bacteria > Bacteroidota > Bacteroidia > Bacteroidales > Tenuifilaceae > Perlabentimonas. The sequence continues at coordinate 39,586 of DHQB01000011.1, forward strand.
GATTCGGTTGGCTTCTCTTGAGCTATAAAATAATTGCGTACAGCATCCATAGCCTCTTTCTTTCGCTCAATTTTAAAGTTAATCTCACCGGAATTGGCATAGGTTTCAATCTTTGAAATCATCTGAGAAAGAGTAATGCCCTGTTTTTTAAACTTTGAAATCACATTAAGAATAAGCAAACATGCCATAAGGCCTGAATCGGAATAGTAAAAATCTTTAAAATAATAATGTCCAGCCAGTTCGCCACCATAAATTCCTTTTATCTCCCTGAGTCTGTAGGCGGCAAAAGCACGACCAACGCGCCAAGTGCGCATCTCTCCACCCATAGGCTTTAAGTATTCTCCCACAGCCTTAGATGTGCGAATATCCTGAAGTACAAGCCCCTTCTCCCCTCTCTCCTCAAGAAAATAGTGTCCCAATAACGCAATCATCAAATCGGGAGATATAAACCTACCATTCTCATCAACAAACATAACCCTATCTGCATCGCCATCGAAAATAATTCCAATATCGCATTTTTCCTTTTTTACCAAATTCTTAAGATCAGCCACGTTTTCAGGAACCAATGGGTTGGCTTCATGGTTAGGGAATGTGCCATCCAGTTCATCATATATATATATGGGAGCATTACCCAGTAAATCTTTTATTAAAAGTGCAGCCATTCCGTTTGAGCAATCAATGCCAATGCGCATGTGGCTATAATCCTGCAGGTATTGCCTTAAAAATTTTATGTACTCGTCGCGCACATGCATTTGCTTAATTTCACCAGGTTTGCTCGATTTAACAATTGGCACACTTTTTTTCAACTTATCCTCTATCTCCTTAAGGCCAGTATCGTACCCTACAGGTAAAGCATTCTCCCGCGATACCTTCATCCCATTGTATTCTTTGGAATTGTGCGAAGCAGTTATTTGCACTGAAGCTGTAAACCCATATTTTGCAGTTGAGTAGTAAACCATGGGAGTAGTAGCAAGACCAACATCATAAACATCAGCACCTGCATCGGTAATACCTTTTGATAAGTACTCAAAAATTTCATCAGACGATACCCTTACATCGCGTCCAACAAGTACTTTGTCGGCTCCCAACTGGCCTACTAAAAAATAACCAATTTTGTAGGCATCGTCCTTGTTAAAATCTTTGTTGTAGATGCCCCTAATATCATAAGCATGAAAAGCTCCCATAGTCTTAGCCTTTATTGTTAGCCTATAAAGATAACTCTTTTGGCCATTATTGACAAGCAAAAATGGGTATAATGGAACAAAGACATTGCTGAACTGTTTACCTATTTGATTATCAGTAAATGCAATTATACATCAGATAAATATTTTTATAATAATGTTATTTAGCATATTAATTTTAATCACAAATGCTTTACAGCATGTTTTATGCTATATTTGTACCGTCATTTTTTTAAAACGATAGTTTAATTTATTTGTGAATTAAAAGTCAGTACAAACATGATAAAGAAATTATTGATTGCAAACAGAGGTGAAATTGCCGTTAGAATAATACGAACGTGCCGTGAAATGGGAATAAAAACGGTAGCCGTATACTCCGATGCAGATCGCAAGGCAATGCACGTTAGGTATGCAAGTGAAGCATATCATATTGGGCCATCGCCCTCGCGCGAAAGTTACCTAGATGCCGACAAGATAATTCAAGTTGCACTGAATTCGAAAGTTGACGCTATACATCCGGGGTATGGCTTCCTTTCTGAAAATGCTGAATTCGCAAAAAAATGCCAGGACGCAGGAATTATATTCATTGGCCCATCAGTAAGTGCCATAACTCAAATGGGCGATAAGATAACTGCAAGGCAGACAATGATAAATGCAGGAGTACCAGTAGTTCCAGGTACTCAGGAAAAGATTACGGATTCCGAATCGGCAAAAAGAATTGTTGAGGAAATCGGTCTACCTATTATGGTAAAAGCGTCCGCAGGCGGAGGTGGCAAAGGGATGAGACTAGTCAGAAATCAGGATGACCTATTACGTTCCATAAAAAATGCACAATCCGAAGCATTGTCATCGTTTGGAAATGATACCGTATATATTGAAAAGTATATTGAGTCACCCCATCATATTGAATTTCAAATCCTAGCTGATTCGCATGGAAATACCGTACATCTTTTTGAACGAGATTGTTCGGTTCAGAGGAGGCATCAAAAAGTTGTTGAGGAAACGCCTTCACCATTCTTAACCTCTGAACTTCGAACCGAAATGGGAAATGCAGCCATAACTGCTGCAAAAGCAGTAAACTATGTGGGAGCAGGAACAATCGAGTTTTTAGTGGATATGAACCAGAACTTCTACTTTTTAGAGATGAACACCCGTTTACAGGTTGAACATCCCATTACCGAAAGAACTACAGGAATTGACATTGTTAAAGAGCAAATAAGAATTGCTTCTGGTAATCAATTGTCTTTTAAGCAAAAAGATTTACAACAACATGGGCACGCAATTGAGTGTCGTATTTCGGCTGAAGACCCAAATAATAATTTCATGCCTAGCCCAGGAATCATAAAGCACATTAGCGAGCCCAGTGGGCTTGGCATTAGAACGGATGGGTATGTTTATGTAGGATATGAAATCTCAATGCATTACGACCCATTGATTAGCAAGGTAATTGTTTGGGGAAGAAATCGGGAAGAAGCGATTAATAGGATGCGTAGAGCACTTTACGAATATAAAATTACTGGAATCAAAACTTCCACAAAATTCCTTGAGCGCATTATGCGTAACCCTGATTTTAAAAATGGAGAGTACGACACCCATTTTATTGAAAAGCATAAGGATGAACTCTTTACTCCTTGCGACGACGACAACTCCATTAGTGCTGACATGGCAATTATAGCAGCCTATTTTGATTATACCTCAAAGTTTGAAAAGGCTGCAATGGGTGATTATACTGTTACCGATAGTAACGAGAAGTATAAGTGGAAAGATTATGGGTTAATGAAAGCACTTCAAAGAATTTAAACTATGGCAGTAGATATTCGGATTGGCGACAGAGATGCTAACGTTAAACTTTTAAAAATTGAAGGTACTAAAGCTACAATTGAGGTGGATAATATAACCTACAATGTTGATGTTGTTATGGTTGAAGAGGGAGTGTACTCCATTTTACATGAAGGTAATTCCTACAATATTGAGTTAATTCCAGACAGTGGCCCTAAGAACTACTTTGTAAACACCTACAGTTCATCGCATGAAATAGAGATTATTGATGCGCAAAGCAGATACCAAAAAAGCAGAAACAGCGGGAATGTTAACTCAACTGAAAGAATAATTACAGCACCAATGCCTGGCAAAGTGGTCAGAATACCAGTAAAAACAGGGCAAAAAGTTGCTATGGGCGAAACCCTTATTGTTATTTCTGCCATGAAAATGGAGAATGACTACCAGTCACCAATCGATGGAGTAGTTAAGAATATTCTAGTAAACCAAGGCGACTCTGTAACGGACAACCAACCCCTTATTGAGATCGAATAACACGTCTCTAAAATTCGTCATTTATATTTCAATACAATACCTACTCTGGTTAATGGATAGGTAATTTTTAACGTAAAACGAATAGCAAATGAATTCACTAGAAGAAATATTCCAACAATTCGAACAAAAGCAAAAGATTGCTATTGAAGGGGTAAGCAAAGAAAAAATTGAAAAGCAATTAAGCGCTGGAAAAAAAACAGCTCGTACAAGAATTGTGGAATTACTAGATCCAAACACTTTTAATGAGATTGACCAACTAGTTGTTCATCGATCCTCAGAGTTTGGCATGGATAAGCAAAGAATTGCCGGTGACGGTGTAATAACAGGTTATGGCAAAATTGATGGTAAAATAGTGTATGTATACGCCTACGATTTTACAGTTTTTGGCGGTACTTTAAGTCGCGCAAATGCGGACAAAATTATCAAATTACAGAACATGGCTCTAAAAACTGGTGCTCCAATTATAGGGCTAAATGACTCGGGTGGTGCCCGAATTCAAGAAGGCGTTGAGAGTCTTGCAGGGTACGCAGAAATTTTTTACAATAATGTACGAAGCTCTGGCGTAGTACCACAAATAACCTGCGTTATGGGACCGTGTGCCGGTGGAGCCGTTTACTCCCCTGCCCTTAACGATTTTATTATTATGGTAAAAGACACCAGCTACATGTTTGTTACTGGTCCCGATGTGATTAAAGCAGTAACCCATGAAGATGTATCGAAAGAAGATCTGGGAGGTGCCATTACTCATAACTCAAGAAGTGGCGTTGCACACTTCTTGGCCGATAACGATGAGCAGGCATTAATGCTAGTTAGAGAGTTGATGAGTTTCCTTCCCCCAAACAATATGGAAGGAACAACAAAAGGACAAACCAACGATGATCCAAATAGAGAGGATGAAAAAATTCAAACGATAGTCCCAGCCGATCCGAATAAGCCCTACGATATCAAAGATTTAATTATCAATATAATTGACGATGCCAACTTTTTAGAAGTTCAATCGCATTTTGCCAAAAACATAGTTATTGGATTTGCCCGCATGGCAGGGCAAACAGTGGGTATTGTTGCAAATCAGCCAGCACACCTTGCAGGCGCACTCGATATTAATTCATCTGTAAAATCCGCTAGATTTATTAGATTTTGTGATGCTTTCAATATACCGTTAATAACCTTTGTAGATGTACCAGGATTTTTACCTGGAATAGCACAGGAAACAGGAGGGATTATAAAGCACGGCTCGAAATTATTATATGCATATGCCGAAGCTACAGTTCCGAAACTTACTGTAATTACCAGAAAAGCATACGGTGGAGCATACTGTGTAATGTCGAGTAAGCAGGTTGGAGCAGATATTAACTATGCCTACCCCACTGCAGAAATTGCTGTTATGGGTCCAGAAGGGGCTGTAAGCATTATACACAGGAATAGCATAAACAATGAGGACGAGAAGCAACGTTTGATAAATGAATATAGAGGAACCTTTGCAACACCATACAAAGCAGCAGAACTAGGCTATATTGATGAAATAATTATGCCGAAACAAACTCGTTCTAAACTTATTCATGCCCTCGAGCTAACAAAAAGCAAAATTCACCAGCAACCCCCACGAAAACATGGAAATATTGCGCTTTAAGTTCCTGTAAACTAAAAGAAAGTGGAATAATTATCCAAATGAACTAAAAAAGATCGCTTAATATTTGGGAGATTTGTATAAATACAATACTTTTGCATTCGCAATTGGGAAATGTTAATTGCTTAAGGTTTTGAAATTTTGCGGAAATAGCTCAGTTGGTAGAGCACGACCTTGCCAAGGTCGGGGTCGCGAGTTCGAGTCTCGTTTTCCGCTCAACGTAACAAGCGGATACTCTCCGCTTTTTTACTATTAACACTTTTCTTTTCATTTTGGGCCCGGATGGTGGAATAGGTAGACACGCAGGACTTAAAATCCTGTGGCCATTGCGGCTGTGCCGGTTCGATTCCGGCTCCGGGTACTAAATTAAGCCTCGAGAAATCGAGGCTTTTTTTATAGCAAATTGCATGTACTACGTATACGTCATTTCAAGCCTTAATAGAAAATACAACTATATTGGGATAACTAATAACCCCGAAAGAAGAATTGCTCAGCACAACCTAGGGTACAATTGAACAACAAAACCCTACAGGCCTTTCACGCTTCTCTTACTTGAAAAACATCCCTCACGACCTATTGCTCGAGATCGGGAGAAATTCTTAAAATCTGGAATTGGAAGAGAGTACATTAGAAATATTGTTGATTGCGGCTGTGCCGGCCTATCTACCCTGCCTGACCGGCAGGCAGGCGACAGGTAGATTCGATTCCGGCTCCGGGTACTAGATTAAGCCTCGAGAAATCGGGTTTTTTTTATAGCAAAAAAGGTCAGTAAAACTGCCCTTTTGAATTAACTCATATTCGTTAACTGTTGCTAAAACTTATAGATCCTAAATTACTATTGGTAATCTGGCAACGCGTTCATCAACTTTTGCCTTGAGAAAAATATTCTACTTTTAACCGTACCAATCTTTAAGTTAAGCTGCTCTGCAATCTCTTTATACTTGTAACCTGAGGTATGCATCTGGAACGGAATTCTAAAATCATCATCAAGTTCACTTACCTTTTGGCTAATCTCATTGTGTGAATAGTTTGACTCTGGTCCTTCTTCAAAAGCTCTTCCATTAATTAAATACTGATTATCGCTTGAATCAAATGTGGTTCTTTGCTTAACCGCCTTGCGATAATTGTTAATAAAAGTATTTTTCATAATGGTAAAAGTCCATGCTTTTATGTTGGTATTCTCCTGAAACTTATCTTTGTAAGTTAAAGCCTTAAGAAAAGTTTCCTGAAGAAGGTCGCGAGCGTCGTCTGGATTAGCGGTTAGGCTGTATGCAAATCTTTCCAAATTTGGTTCGAGCTCAACTAATGCTGTGGTGAATTCTGCTGTTGACATAATTGTAAAGTTTAAATGTTGTTTTTATCTGGTCTAAATAAACGTTGATACAAATATACAACAGGATTAAACAAAACCAAATTCAGAATATTGAAATACCCTACATTTAAGCCTACATTCTAAATAATAATTGGCCCTTAGCTTCTAAGCAACAAAAGGTTGTGAGGTTTCTTTCTAAATTGATTCTAAATAATAAAAAAAGGGGATGGTTAAAGTAGGTTTATTTGAATTATCAGTTTTTAAATTGACTGAATAGGATAAAACCATCATAGTTACGGCCTAATAGGATGGCCTATATAGTTTAAAATGCTCGGAAAGGGATTAATTCTAGTAACTCACACAGGAATGATTATTTTAAACCTAAACTATTCCTAAATTGTTGAGCGTTAGCTATTTTATAAACATTTGATGGCATTTTCATATTGCTAGCCTGAATTAAATGACCAGTAGCAAGAATTGGAATGCCATTGAGCTTATTGGATAAATGTTTAAATAGGTCACTCAGAGTATCGTTGAACATAGCAAGGGTAATCGAGGTAAAGAGATGCGTTACATTTTGCTTTTCTGCAACCTCTAGCACATCATTTGTTGGTACGTTTTGTCCAAGATAAACAGTCTGAAAACCCTCTTTTCGTGCAATATAGTTAAAGTACAACAATCCAAGTTCATGTAGTTCTCCCTCGGGCAAAAAGAAAAGGATGTTTTCGCTCCTTTGCTTTAACGGTTTAAGTTGCAACGAAGAAGCAATTAAAACATTGCGAAGAATATTGGACGAGAAATGCTCTTGCGCTGGTGAGATTGTTCCAGCCTGCCAGAGTAATCCAATCCGCTTTTGAAAAGGGACAATCATATTCTCGAAAGTCCATTCAATGCCTTTTTCAGCAATAGTATTCTGAATTATTAAGCTAAATTGTTCTTGATCTAGATTTAATGCGTGCATAAAGAGCGACTCTGGAACTGGTGTGGGAGAAGCATAATGGCTCCCTTTGCTCACCATATCAGAAATTTCGTCAGAGTTCAATTTTGCAATGCGGCTAATTTTGAATCCCATATTCTGCAAAAGAACAATATTTAACGAAAGTCTTAAATCATCGTCGGAGTATCTACGGATATTCGTATCGGTTCTATCTGGAGAAAACATATTATACCTTTTCTCCCAAATCCTAATGGTGTGAGCTTTAATACCCGAAAGTAGCGATAGTTCTTTTATGCTATAGGTTGCCATAATGTAATGTTTAACAATACATCAACAGATGTTAAGCAAAATGGTTCAGCTAGTTTATTATGTTACTCGAATTGTTTACGGATAATTGATAAACCATCACGCAAAGGCAACAGGACCTTGTCCAATTTATCGTTTTCAGCAACCATCTTATTGAAATCGACAACCCCTTTTGTAAAACTATCGTCGGGTTGTTTCAATAAAACCTTCCCTCCCCACAGAACGTTATCGGCAAGAATAATTCCCCCTACCCTAACCCTTGGCAAAATAACTTTCAGGTATTGGGGATATTGTCGTTTATCGCCGTCAATGAGAACCAAATCAAAATCGCCCTCAATTTTTGGAATAATATCAAGAGCATCTCCTTGGTGAAGCGTAATTACTTTATCGAGTTTAGCTTTGGTAAAGAATTCCTTTGCCGTATCGCAAACCTCGTCGTTAATTTCGATAGTGTGTAATTCTGCACCAAGGTTAAGACCTTTTGCCATACAAATTGCTGAGTATCCGGTATATGTGCCTATTTCGAGGACTCTGCTGGGTTTAAACATAAAGCAGATCAACTCGAGCAGTTTACCTTGCGTTGGACCACAAAGCATACGCGGATGGAGGTTGGTTAAATGCGTATGCCTTCTTAACTCGTAAAGCAAACTATCTTCAGCGGAGGAGTGCCTTAGCAAATACTCTTCAAGATCGTTAGTTCCAAACGTGCTCGCTTCCATCTATTTATAGATAAGGGTTGATAGATTATTTGGGTCAAACATATCGTTAGCAATTTGCAACAGATAATCAGAAGTAATTGACTCAATTTTTTCATTAACCTCAGAGAGTGAGTCTATGGAATTAAAAAACATTGAAGTTCGGGCAGCATTAAGCATTAGCGACTCGCTATTATCTGAGGCTATTGCCAACTGGCCTATAAGCTGTTTCTTAGCTTTTACCAACTGTTGAACACCAAGAGGTTTTTCGCGTAAGCACTTCATTTCGGCATAAACAAGTGCTAATGCGCGCTCAAAGTTAGCCTTATCAGTTCCAAAATATACAGAGAAAACACCTGTATCGGAGTACGGAGAAAAAGAAGCTTCCACATTATAGGCCAAACCATTTCGTTCTCGTAGGGCTAAATTTAGCCTAGAGTTCTGACCGGGTCCACCCAAAATATTCGTTAGCAAGAACATTCCTATTCTATTCTCATCATTCAAATCATATGAACGCGAACCTATGATGCAGTGTCTTTGATATGTGTTCTTTTTTACCTCTTTATGCTGAGGTGTTGAAAAATTTATAGGCATTCTGGCCTGCGTTCTCAAATTAGGATTTACCAAACCAAAATAGCGTTGAGCCAAACGAACAACTCGTTTAAAAGGGATATCTCCAATTGAACAAAAAATAATTTGATCGGTATTGTAATTCCTTTTAATAAATCCCTCGATATCTTCCTTGGTGAAATGCTTTATGTGGCTTTTTGTGCCCAATATATTTCGTCCGAAAGGATGATTAGGATATAGTAATTCTTCAAAATCATCGAAAATTAACTCAGAGGGTGAATCCTTATAGGAATTGATCTCATCCAGAATTACATCCTTTTCCTTTAGCAACTCCTTTTCGGGGAAGGTAGATCTAAAAAAAATATCGTAAAGTAGCTCTACCGCTCTATGAAAATCTTCTTTAAGGAACGTTGCATGCACAACCGTCTCCTCTTTTGTGGTATAGGCATTGAGTTCGCCCCCAACATCCTCGAGCCTACTTGTAATGTGGTAGGCCTTTCTGCGCTTAGTGCCCTTAAATATAACGTGCTCAATAAAATGGGCTATACCGTGCTCTCTGTCTAATTCGTCACGAGTGCCTGCATTAACCATTATGCTACAATAAGCTACTGGTGATGCATTGCGTCCATGCACTATCCTTATGCCATTATTTAGTGTATATGTTTCGAAAACCATATAAATATTTTAATTTGCAAACGTAATCAAATGGAATGAAAAACCAGCAATTGAATATGCAGGTAACCAATCTAAAACCCACTTTAGGCATCATTGAAAGATAGAAAAAAGACTTAATTATCTAGACTGAATATAAATACTATTGTCTTAAATGCATAACAAACCTGATAATCAACAAATATCTGTATAAAACTAGAACAAAACGGAGAAAGGTATTTGTAGTTAACAAAAGTTGCCTTATATTTGCGCCGCAAAACGCTGGTGCCATAGCTCAGTTGGTAGAGCAAAGGACTGAAAATCCTTGTGTCCCCGGTTCGATTCCTGGTGGCACCACCACACCCCG
>DHQB01000013.1 GCA_002410065.1 Bacteroidales bacterium UBA5349
GCTGAGGGTTCCGTATTTGAGGAAGGGGGCATTGGCCTTAATCTTTAAATTTGATTGCCATGTATCTGTTCCATCAGTAATTTGAATAACAAATGATGCCTGATATTGATCGGGAACATTGTTCGCAACGGTTAATGCAAAAGCATTATTAGCAGTAGCTGTATTTCCTGTTTCTCCATTGGCAATATTGCCAAAGCTAACTGCGTCGCCATCGGTAATTGTAAAGTACTCATCGGTGCCTGATAGTGTTGCATTAATTGCTACTCCAGGATCAGCCCCAACGTTTTTAAGAGTAACATGAAGCGTGAACGCTTCGCCAAAATCAACTGCTTGGTTATTATTTCCAGCTGCATCATTTACCACATAGGTATCTAGAACAATATAAGGACCCTCGAGTGCAGTAGCAGGAACCTGAACTATGTATGGAATCGTTTGAGGACGTGTTACCACGATATCAACATTGCCTCCATCAACAATCGGTTCAATGCTAACTTCAACTTCTCCACTAGCATCAACCAAAGCAGCACCATGCAGTACACCGCCTTTGCTTATGGCTACATAGGAACCCGGCAAAGCGTTTACGGTATAGGTGTCTAGCCCGATTGGCACAATGGCCATATGCGAAACGGTATTCGCTTGGCCCTCGGTAAGGAAAGGCACTAACGATGGGTCGCCCAAAACGTTATATGCTTGCCAGTAATATAAAGGGGATGAATGCGAAGGATAGTTTTGAATATCGACCTCAGTTACTGCCAGGTTTCCAACAAAGATAAGTCCGCCTGTAGTAATATAATCTGAGGCAAAAGGAGCATCGTAGGCACCCAAAGTGGTCTCCGCGAAGGTGGGAACATATCCATCATTATTCCCCTGTAGTGGAAAAGCACCTACCGCCCAGTAAAAATCTTCGAACCAATATGAAGAAGGAGAAGAACCAATGTAGGTAACTGCACCCTTATTTGCACCACGTATCCAAGCCTCACCAATACATTCGCTTGTACCAAAATCAGCAGCGAGACAGCAGTTGCCAACGGCCAATGGATACTTATTGGTGTTGGTCATTGCGTTAACATTAGAAATAGTTAACTGCGGATCTCCCCAAAGCGTTTCATTACAGTGAGCAGTATAGTTAATCAGACTAACCGATATTCGTGCGTTATCATAGCACCCTGTATACCCCGTATTGTTATTGGGGTTGTTAGGATCGCTAGTAATTCCATAGCCCCAAACAGTATTAAAGTCATGGGCACTATTATAGTAGTTTGCAGTTGCGTACTTAATAGCTGGTTGACCTACCTTTGGGTTCCAGTTTCCATCAACACCAGCAATAAATGTTGCATTGTTTAAGTAAGTAGGATCAGCAAATTGGTACTGCTCATGGTAGAGTATCTTGTTAATTATGTTCTCAAGTTGTGTTGTAGTTTGGGCAGAAAGTCTACCGTAGTACATTTCGGGGAAATAATCTCCGTCAACACTTGCATAGTATAGGTCGGTTTGCTTACCTGAAGAGGAACCGGTTGCCGAAGAAGGAACTTGCGCCACATCGCCTACAAGCACAATAAAAGAGGGTGCTGGATTGACTGGAGTGGAATTATTGTATTTCCCGTGAATGTATGTTTTTATTGCGTTGGATGTTGTACCAATAATATCGGTATAGGCAACTTCAACAGAAAAACCTTTTTTTGTTTTCCATTCCACAAAAGGAGCGAGGGTTGCCTCGAACATCCTATGGCTAACGATGAGCATGCGAACAGGATACTCAACTAAATCGGGATGAGTATCAAAAGAATTCTTGCTGTTCGAATTTGCCAATATAGAGTATATCGGCTCAAAGTAAGGAGAACGGGTTTTTGCTAAAATTTCTTGATCTAAGGCTTTATTTGCACCCTCGAAAGAAATTTCAACCTCTATATCGTTATAGGCTTTAATGGAGCCGCTAACAGGGTTATAATTTACAGGATAAACTTCTACCCTAGCTATTCTTACACCCCTCATTGTACCAAGAACCTCAATATTTGCTATTGGTTGATTCTGATACTGTGAATTAGAATAAATTTTTTCATTGAAAAAGAAAGGCTCTTTCTCAATGTCCTGATCTTTCCTTAAGGAAGGTTGTACAGGATAAACTTTATTCACTATTCCATACTCTGAAAGAGTAAACTCTTGCTCAGTGTAACCAACCACATTTAGCTTAACGGTGGCTCCATGCGGAATTTGAATAAGTTTTTTGAAAGCGGGAAGTTTGGGTGCACCAAGGTCTCCGCTTGAGTAGCCCTTTCCGAAATAAAGTTCGGTAAAGTTTTGTCCCTTTGTGTTAAGGACCTCTTTACCATAAATCCCCTGAAGGGAAAAGAGCATGTTTACATTAGAAATGTTGTTTTGAAGTACTACTGCTTCGGATTTTTTATTGCCAAAAGGAATAAAATAATCCTGAGCAAAACTTGCCGATGTTATATAGGCAAGCAGAGCTAAAGATACTAGAATTCTTTTCATGAATTAAACGTTAGGTTTAGGTATATAAAAAAGTGATAATAGGTAGTGCGCAAGATAGGAAATAATTTCTTTTATGATTAAACCATTGTGGTTTAATTTACTTTAACCGTTGTTATACATAAAAAAAGCCCCAATTGGGGCTTTTTTAAAAGGGTTAAAACGGTTCGCTTTGGATATGTGAACCATTTAAATTCAGGCTAAATTATTGTTTTACAACTTTTAGGTTGCGGCTTCCTACTTTAAATATATAGATTCCGTTTGGTTGAGCAGATAAATCAATCTCACCATTGTTGCGAATCTCTTTAATAAGAATTATGCGACCTGTAATGTCAGTAACAACAACTGTAGCATTCTCT